>NZ_JBMSEE010000001.1:0-788091 GCF_049446155.1 Caldimonas sp. KR1-144 | reverse complement strand
AATCGGGCATGCTTATGGGTGTTCATCCGGGTCGGCTCTTTGGGTTGGATTGAGGTTTGGCGACTTCCAGTCTCTCAAACCCCATCCGGATGAACACCCGATACAACCTATTGAAGCTTCACACCTAGAGGTGGTGATGCCCCCGGCGGTGCCGCCAGGCCTGCGCCAAGAGCACGGCAGCGGTCATCGCGCCCAGCGTCAGCACGGCGGTCTTGGCCGGCGCGATGCGCGCCATGTCGTGCGCCATCTCGCCTGCGTGCGGGCCTGCGAGCTCGGCGCGGCGCCGGGCCATCTGCGCGCCCAGCTCGACGAGCCGTTCGCTGCCGAGCAGCTGCTCGGCGCGCGGCAGCAGCACCGCTTCCTCGTCGGCGACGTGGTGCAAGACGGTGCGCATCAGCTCGTGCAGCAGCGGCATCAGCTCGTCATCCTGCTCGTCCAGCGAACGCAGTTCGGAGGCGAGACGGCGCACCTCGTCGTGGTCGGGGATGCTGCGGTTGAGCACAGGATCCTCCAGGCCCGCCGCGCGCAGCGCCGGATAGAACAGCTCCTCTTCGAGCTGCGCATGGATCTCCAGCGCGGTGCACAGGTTGCGCACCAGCGCCGCGCAGGTGGCGGGCGAGACCTCGGGCGTGAACTTGTGGAACAGCGCCGCGATGTGCTCGTGGTCGTGGCGGATCGACTGCGTGGCGCTGGGAAGGACCTTCTCGAATAGAACGCTCATGGGGCGGCTCCTGTGGACGGCGTACTTGTCCTTGCACGGCGGGCAAGCGCGGTTCCCGCCCTCGCGTGACGGCACGCCGCTTGCCGATCAAGGATCGAAGTGCTCGCACAACGAAAGGGAACGTCATGGGAACCCGTAGCGTGCTTGGCGGGCAACGCGCCCCGAAGGAACCTCGCGGCCGCGACGCGGGGTCGCTCGGCCCGAGCGACAGCTCGGACAGCGGCAGCGACATGACCGGCGTCGATCGCGAGGAAGGCGATCCGAACCAGCCGGTCGACGTGGCGATGCAAGGCGACGCGACGCGCCCGCTGGTCAGCGGCGACATCCTCGACGGCGGGCCGTCGTCCGACGCTGCCGGCACCGGCGAGCGGCGCAGCGCCGGCTCGGATGCCGGCCCGCGCGAGGCGCCCGACATCTCGACCGACCGCATCGTCGACGTCGGCCGCACGGCCGGCGAGGAACAGCCCGCCGAAGACGAGGAGGCAGACCCCGACCTCGCCTTCATGGACGACGACGAGGAAGGCGACGACGAGGCGGATGCCGGCGAACGCGCGGGCGACGAGCCGCGGCGTCCGGGGGATCCGCAGCGCACGAAGACGTAGGTGTGAAGCTCCCTCTCCCGCGTGCGGGAGAGGGGGCCTTCAGCCTCCTTCGCCCCCGCTTCGCGACGAGCGCCGCCGCGCGTCGATCAGCGGCGTGACCGAGATGCCGTGCAGCAGGATCGACAACGCCACGCACAGCAGCGTGGCGTTCGCCAGCGCGCCGGCGATCGGCGTGTCGATCTCATGCTCCAGCGCGAACAGCAGGTAGTACACGCTGCCGATGCCGCGGATCCCGAACCAGCCGACCAGGCGGCGCTGCTCGACGGACATCATGCCCGGGCGCACCACCATCCACACCGACAGCGGACGCAGCAGCACCAGCAGCAGCAAGGCGAACAGCCAGTCGCGGACGTGGAAGGTCAGGCCGCTGAGCGCCGCGCCGATGCCCAGCACCAGCAGCGCCTCGACCAGCCGCTCGAGGCGCGCGCCGAACGCGTGCAGGCGCTCGGCGAGGTCCGCATCGCGCGAGGTCGCGCGGCTGCGCTGCGCCGGGATCAGCAAGGTCGCGCCGACACCGAACGCGACGACGAAGGTCGAGACCTTCAGCCAGCGCGCCAGCGCGTAGGCGATCGCGACGGCGCCGACATAGATCAGCTCGTCGCGCACCAGCGGGTCGCCGTGCTCGAGCCTGCGCCGCAGCGCCTGGCCGAGCAGCAGGCCGATCGAGATGCCGACCGCCGCGCCGCCGCCCATGGGCCACAGCAGGTCGTGCCACCACCACCGCGCGCCGTGCTCGCCGAGTTCGTGCAGACCCAGCCAGCCCAGGCACAGCATTACCGCAGGCAGCGCGGTGCCGTCGTTGAGGCCGCCTTCGACGGTGAGCGAAAGCCGCACCGCATCGCGGTCGCGCTCGGAGCGGATCTGCACGTCGGAAGCCAGCACCGGGTCGGTCGGCGCGAGCACCGAGGCGAGCAGCAGCGCGGCGGCCCACGGCAGGTCCAGCACCGCCCAGGCCACCGCGCCGGCCAGCACGATCAGCAGCACCATGCCCGGCCCGGCCAGCCACAGCGCGACATGCCACGCACGCGGGTCGGGCGGCACGCGCAGGCGCACGCCGACCGCGAACAGCGACATCAGCAGCGCGAACTCGGCGACCAGCGACAGCGAGGGCGCGTTGACCATCCACAGCTGCGTCGGCAGCCCGCCCACGGCACCGGCGGCGCCCCAGCCGACGGCGAGGTAGACGACCGCGGGCGTCAACGGCAGGCGGCGCACCGGCGCCTCGGCAATGGCCAGGGCTACCAGCACGACCCCGAGGACCAGCAGCGTGGGCGTGAGCATCGGTGGATCGCCCAACAAAGAGCCCGCCGGCGGCGGGCTCCGTGTCGATGCGGCTTGGCGCGCCGCTGCTCGCGGCGCGCCGCGGCCGCGGGCTACTTCGTCGAGCGGCTGGTCGAGCCGGTCGACGAACCGCTGCTGCCCGAGCCGGTGCTCGGCGAGGTGCTGCTGCCGGTCGTGCTGCCGCTGGCCCCGTAGCTGCCGCTCGAGCCCGCGCCGCTCGAGCCCGAGCTGCCCTGTTCGCCGGACGAGCCCTGGTTCGTGCGCGAACGCCGCCATTGCGAGAAGTCGTCGGAGAACTTCTTGTAGCGATCCTCACGCCACGAGCGGTAGTCCTCGTCGAGGTTGCGCATCTGCTCGCTGCGCCAGCTGTAGTAGTCGGGGTCGAAGTCGCGCTGCCACTGCTGCTCGGAGCCTTGTCCGCCATAGCCGCCCGCGCCACCGCCATGGCTGCCGTAGCCGCCTTGCTGCCCGTAGCCGCCCATGTAGCTGCTGCCGCCTCCGCCGCGCCAGCCGCTCTGGCCGCCCTGGCCGCCCTGGCCGGCATAGCCTCCACCGCTGCCGTAGTAGCCGCCGCTCTGGCCGTAGCCTTGCTGCGGGCTGCCCCAGTCCTGTCCGCCGCCGTGGCTGCCGTAGCCGCCTTGGCCGCCGCCACGCTGTCCGCCGTAGGGCTGGCCGTAGCCTTGCCCGTAGCCTTGGCCGCCGTAGCCGCCCTGGCTGCCGTAGTAGCCGCCTTGCTGGCCGCCGCCATAGCCGCCATAGCCGCCGCCGTACGGGTTGCCGTAACCGCCCTCGGGCCCGTAGCTGCCGCCGCCCATGCCGCGCGCGCCGCCGCTGTAGTAGTCGCCCATCATGTCTTCGTCCTGGCGGCCGCGTCCGTAGCTGCTCTCGGAAGGACGCCAGTCACCGTAGTTGCTGCCGCCTTCGCTGCGCTGCCCGCCGGAGCGGCCCTCGCCGTACTCGCGAGAGCGGTCCTGAGACTGGCGGCCATAGTCCTGGCCGCCGCGTCGGTACATGTCGTCACGCTGGTTCATCGCTGGTCCTTTCATGCATGTCGGTTCAGGCCCGAAGCAGGCTTCGAACCCGTGCAGCGGGGGGGCAATCGCTGTACCTGTGAAGCGAGGCCGAACGCGCGATCACGCGAGCGTGTCGGCGCCGGCGTCGGCCGCCTCGCGGCAGCTCACCGCACAGCGACGGCACATCGACGCGCAGGACTGGCAGTGGTCGTGCTCGTGGCGTGCGCACTCGGCCGCGCAGCGCTCGCAGATGCTGGCGCAGAACTCGCACAGCACCGGACCGAGCTCGCTGCCGCGCGCCATCGCGGCGGCGGTGAGCTGGCACACCGCCGCGCAGTCGAGATCGAGCCCGATGCAGCGCGCCAGCGCGGCGACGTCGGGTTCCTCGAGGCAGGCCCGGGCGCAATGCGAGCACGCGGCCGCGCAGAGGTTGCAGGCGTTCACGCAGGGACTGTGGGCGGTGTCGTTCATGGGGGCTTCTCTTTCTTTCGGTATGTCATGTCGACGCCATCGGCAATCCGGGTGCCGTGCCGCGTGGGCACGGCGTGTGCCGTAACGGCTGAAGGACTGAACGAACGGAGAGCCTGCGATGCCCAGGGCCTTGTGGAAGGGCGCCATCAGCTTCGGCCTCGTGCACGTGCCGGTGGCGATCTATCCGGCCGCCAGCAGCGGCGGCATCGACTTCGACTGGCTCGACGACCGCAGCATGGACCCGGTGGGCTACAAGCGCGTCAACAAGCGCACCGGCAAGGAAGTGCCGCGCGAGCACATCGTGCGCGGCGTCAAGCACGCCGACGGCGAGTACGTGCTGGTGAGCGACGAGGAGGTGAAGGCCGCCTATCCGCGCACCACGCAGACGATCGAGCTCGAGTCCTTCGTGTCGCCCGCCGAGATTCCCTTCGTGCTGCTCGAGCGGCCCTATTACCTCGAGCCGCAGGGCAAGGGCGACAAGGTCTATGCGCTGCTGCGCGATGCCTTGTCGGCCGCGCAGCGCGTGGGCATCGCGCGCGTCGTGATCCAGACGCGCGAGCACCTCGCGGCGCTGATCCCCGACGGCGCGCTGCTGATGCTCGACACGCTGCGGTGGCCGGCCGAGATCCGCAGCGCCGAGGCGCTGAAGGTGCCGCCGCACGGCAAGGGCGCGGCGGCGGTCAAGGACAGCGAGCTGAAGATGGCGATGGCGCTGATCGAGGACATGGCGCGGCCCTGGGACCCGGCCCAGTACGAGGACCGCTTCCAGGCCGCGGTGATGGCGCTGGTCGAGCGCAAGCTCGAGCGCGGCCAGACCGAGCGCGTGCAGCCGGTCGAGGAGGCCGCCGACCTGCGCGGCAGCAACGTGGTCGATCTCACCGAGCTGCTCAAGCGCAGCCTCGCCAAGCCGCCGTCGGCCGGCAAGGCCGAGGCCAAGCCGCGCGCCCGGCGTGCGGCCCCACGCCGTCGCGCATGAGGCGCCGCAAGGACCGAAGCGATGGCCGACCCGCTGCAGCGCTACCGCGCCAAGCGCGACTTCCGCATCACCCGCGAACCCGAAGGCGGGCGGGCCGCGGCGCGCGGCGCGGGGTCGCTGGCCTTCGTCGTGCAGGAGCACCACGCGCGCCGGCTGCACTGGGACTTCCGCCTCGAGCTCGACGGCACGCTCAAGAGCTGGGCGGTGCCGCGCGGCATCAGCGACGATCCGGCCGACCGTCGCCTGGCGGTGCAGGTCGAGGACCATCCGCTGTCCTATGGCTCGTTCGAGGGCCGCATCCCGGCCGGCCAGTACGGTGCCGGCACGGTCGAGATCTGGGACCGCGGCGAGTGGCAGCCCGAGGGCGACCCGCGCCGCGGCCTGGCGCGCGGCAAGCTGCACTTCGAGCTGCGCGGACGGCGACTGCGCGGCCACTGGACGCTGGTGCGCACGCGCGACCCGAGCCAGTGGCTGCTGTTCAAGAGCAAGGCGTCGGCCGACGCGCCCGCGCCAGCGCATGAAGCGCGCGCCGCACCGGCGCCCGACGCGCCCGGACGCGCGCTGAAGAACGCGCCGCGCGCCGAGCTGCCCGACACGCTGGCGCCGCAGCTCGCCACGCTCGTCAAGTCGCCGCCCGCCGACGAATCGAACTGGCTCTACGAGGCCAAGTTCGACGGCTACCGCATCCTCACGCGCATCGAGCGCAAGCAGGTGCGCATGTTCAGCCGCAACGGCCTGGACTGGACCGAGCGCTTCGCCGCGCTGGCGCGCTCGCTCGCCGCGCTGCGCCTGCCCGACGGCTGGTACGACGGCGAGGTCGTGATGCCCGGCAAGCAGGGCCTGCCCGACTTCGCCGGCCTGCAGGCCGCGCTGGCCAATGGCGCGCGCGGTGCCGATGCGCTGCACTACTACCTGTTCGACCTGCCGTTCTGCGAAGGCAAGGACCTGCGCGGCGTGCCGCTCGAACTGCGCCGCGCCAAGCTGCGTGAGCTGCTCGGTGAGGAGGGCGGGGTGGTCCACTTCAGTTCTGCTTTTGAGCAGACGGGGCGCGACCTGCATGCCGCGGCCTGCAAGCTCGGCCTCGAAGGCCTGATCGCCAAGCGGCGCGACGCGCCCTACGCAAGTGGTCGCAACACCGACTGGCTCAAGCTCAAGTGCCGCCTGTCGCAGGAGTTCGTCGTCGGCGGCTACACGCATCCGAAGGGCAGCCGCGCCGATCTCGGCGCCTTGCTGCTGGGCGTGCAGGCTGCGCCCGGCAAGGCCGGGCCGCTGCGCTACGTCGGCAACGTCGGCAGCGGCTTCAGCGCGTCGCAGCTGGCGATGCTGCGCAAGCGGCTCGAGCCGCTGCAGCGCGAGAGCAGCCCCTTCGCCGACGGGCCGAAGCCGGTGCGCACGATCGCCTGGGTCGAGCCGCGCCTGGTGATCGAGGCCGACTTCGCGAGCTGGACCGCCGACGGCCATCTGCGCCAGGCCTCGTTCCGCGGCCTGCGCGAGGACAAGCCGGCGCGGCAGATCACGATCGAGACCGCGCGCGAGCTCGGCGATGCGCCGGCAGCGAAGAAGCCGGCCGCCAAGGCCTCTGCAAAGTCCGCCGCCGCCAACGCCACCGCCAGCCAGGCCGGCGGCTACAAGCTCACGCACCCCGAGCGCGTCGTCGACGCGCACAGCGGCGCGACCAAGGCCGAGGTCGCCGAGTACTACGCGCGCGTCGCCGAATGGATCGCGCCCCACCTCGCGCAGCGGCCCGCCGCGGTGCTGCGCGCGCCCAGCGGCATCGGCGCGAAGATGTTCTTCCAGAAGCACAAGCCGGCGCAGATGGGCCTCGACGGCGTCGACGAGGTCGCGATCGAGGGCGACGACGACAGCATGCTGGGCATCGCGGTGCCGCAGGGCCTGATGGCCTGCGTGCAATGGAACGTGCTCGAGTTCCACACCGTCGGCGCGTGGTCGCGCAGCCCCGGCGTGGTCGAGCGCCTGAGCTTCGACCTCGACCCGGGCGAGGGCGTCCAGTGGCCGCGCGTCGTCGAGGCCGCGAAGCTGCTGCGCACGATGCTGCTCGAGCTCGGGCTGGAGCCCTTCGTGAAGACCAGCGGCGGCAAGGGCCTGCACGTCGTCGTGCCGCTCGCAGGACGTTGCGGCTGGGAGCGCGGCAAGGCCTTCTGCAAGGCCGTGGCCGAGCACCTGGCGCGCACGCTGCCGGAGCGCTTCGTCGCGATCGCCGGGCCGCGTCGGCGCGTCGGCCGCGTCTTCGTCGATTACCTGCGCAACCAGCCGGGCGCGACGACGGCCTGCGCCTGGAGCGTGCGCGCGCGCCCCGGCCTGCCGGTGTCGCTGCCGATCGAATGGGAAGAGCTCGATGCCGCCGCGCCGCTGCGCCTGACGCTGCGCGAGGCGATCGACGCGCGCCCGCAGGGCAATGCGCCGTGGGCGGGCTACGAGGATGCGCGCCGCACGCTGCGCGATGCCGAACGCGCGCTGCTGCGAGCCGGGCGCACTGGGGCACGCGATGGCTGAGGTCGGCCGGCGCGCACGCTGGCTGCCGTGGGCGGCCGCCGTGCCGCTGCTGCTGATCGCGGCGCTGCTGCTCGCCGAATGGAGCGGCTGGCGCTTCCTGCGCGCGAGCGTCGAGCAGCGCCTGTCGGACGCGGTCGGCGCGCCGGTGCGCATCGACGAGGGCTTCGAGCTGCACCTGCTGCGCGCGCAGCCGCGCGTCGCGATCGGCCGGCTGCAGGTGGACAGCCGGCGCGAGTTCGGCGTGCCGCACCTGCTGCTCGCGACCGCGCTGGAGATCAGCACCGGCTGGGGCGACCTGTGGCGCTGGCGCGGTGGCGAGCAGCTGGTGCTGCGCGAGGTGTCGGCGCGCACGCTCGGCGCGCAGCTCGTGCGCCTGGAGGACGGCCAGGCGAACTGGCGCCCCGCGGGCGCGGCGCCGGCGCCGCCGCCCGACGAAGCGCCGCCGCCGCTGCCGCGCGTGGGCCGCATGGCCGTGCCCGACGGGCTGATCGAGCTCGACGACCGGCCCCTGCGCACGAAGCTGCGCATCGCGCTGAGCGCGGTCGACGGCGCCGCGGGCACGCCGGCCTTTCGCGCCCAGGTGACGGGCCACTACCGCGCGATGCCGCTGCGCCTGGGCGCGGTTTTCAGCCCGGCGCCCCACGATGCGCAGCAGGTGCTGCTGCGCCTCGACGGCGAGGCCGGCCGCTCGCGGCTGCGCTTCGATGGCGCGCTGGCGCCGCTGGCGGCCGCGCGCACGCTGCAAGGCGAGGTGCGGGTCGAGGGGCCGTCGCTCGCCGCGATCGGCGTGCCGCTGGGGCTGACGCTGCCGACCACGCCGCCGTTCGACATCGCCGGGCGCCTGAGCCGCGAAGGCCAGCGGTGGCGCTTCGATGCGCGGCGCGCGGTGATCGGCAGCAGCCAGCTGGCCGGCGAGTTCGTCTTCGAACGACGTGCTCAGCGGCCTCACCTGGGCGGCACGCTGCGCGGCAAGCGGCTCGCCTTCGCCGACCTCGGCCCTGCCGTCGGCACCGGCGCGCGCCCGCCCCAGGCGCCGCGCGAGCGCGTGCTGCCGGCGCGGCGCTTCGACATTCCCCGCCTGCGCGCGATGGACGCCGACGTCGCGGTCGACGTCGACCAGCTCGACTTCGGCAGCGCGGCGCTCGCGCCGCTGGGCGAGGTCAAGGCGCGCGTGCGGCTGGCCGACGGCGTGCTGTGGATCCAGGACCTGCGCGCCGGGCTTGGCAAGGGCCTTCTCAGCGGGCGCACCCGGCTCGACGGCCGCGGCGACCCGGCGCTGTGGAGCGCCGATCTCGCGGTGCAGGGCATCGCGATCGAAGACTGGGTGCGCGGCGTGCGCCGTGCGCCGCGGCGCGCGCCGGCCAACGGCGTTGCCGCGCCGCCGCCGCCCTACGTGACGGGCGAGCTGGTGGCCGCCATCAACGTCAGCGGGCGCGGGCGCTCGACCGCCGAGCTGCTCGCCTCGATGGACGGCAAGGCGCGCCTGCAGCTTCGCAACGGCACGCTCTCGCACCTGGTCACCGAGCTGGCCGGCGTCGACATCGCGGAGTCACTGGGTGTCGCGGTCAAGGGCGACGAGCCGCTGCCGCTGCGCTGCGCGCGCGTCGACCTGCAGATCCGCGACGGCATCGCGACGCCAACGGTTGCGATGCTCGACAACCGCGACAGCTCCGTGCGCGTCGACGGGCGCATCGACCTGCGCGACGAGTCGCTCGCGCTGCGCGCGACGGTGCGCCCCAAGGACGTCTCGCTGCTGTCGCTGCGCTCGCCGCTGGTGGTCAGCGGCCATCTCGCGCAGCCGCGCGTCGGCGTCGAGGGCGGACGGCTGGTGCCGCGCGTGCTGGCCGCGCTGGCGCTGGGCTTCATCGCGCCGCCGGCGGCCGTGCTGCCGCTGGTGGACCCGGGGGCGCCGGCGCCGGCGCCTTGCGGCTGAAGTGGGCGCGCCGGGCGCACAGGCATCCCGCTTGCCGCGCCTGGCTGCCTGCCCTGCGGCGCAACCTAGGAGACGCTCATGAATCGCATCCGCGCGACGCGACCCGTCGGAGTGGCCATCGCATCGGCCCTGCTTGCAGCGACGATGCTGGGCGGCTGCGACCGCGCGAAACCGCCGAACGCGCCGGAGAACCCGCCCGGCACGCCAACGCCTTCCACCACGCCGACGCCCAGCCCTGGCATGCCGCCGGCCTCCGCGGCCAGTCAGTGAGCGGCTTCGGGCACGCTCCGCTGCACGAGACCTGGAGCCTGCTCGTCGAAGCCGGCCAGGCCTGGTTCGACGACCATGCCGCGAGCATGGGGGCCGCGCTGGCCTACTACACGCTGTTCTCGATCGCGCCGCTGCTGCTGATCGCGATCTCGATCGCCGGACTGCTGTTCGGCGAGCAGGCAGCGCGCGGCGAGGTCTTCGAGCAGCTCGCGGGCCTGATCGGCCCCGACGGCGCCGCGACGATCGAACAGGCGCTCGAGCGGCTCGACCAGCCGCGCGCCGGAGTGATCGGCACCGTGGTCGGCGTCGGCGTCGTGCTGGTCGGCGCGACCACGGTGTTCGGCGAGCTGCAGGCGGCGATGGACCGCATCTGGGGCGTGCCCAAGGCGCCGCGGCCGGGCTCGCGGCGCTGGTGGCAGCTGGTGCGCACGCGGCTGCTGTCGTTCGGCATGGTGCTGGCGATCGGTTTCCTGCTGATCGTCTCGCTGCTCGTCAGCGCGGGCATCTCGGCGCTGGCCACGGTGTGGGCGCCGCGATTCAACGGGGTCGCGAGCCTGGTGCAGACGCTCGACGCGGCGACCAGTTTCGCGCTGTTGACGCTGATGTTCGCGGCGATCCTGAAGTGGTTGCCGCGAGTGAAGATCGCCTGGCGCGATGTCTGGTTCGGCGCGATGACCACCGCGGCGCTGTTCGCGCTTGGCAAGAGCCTGATCGGCCTGTACATCGGCCGCAGTGCGATCGCCTCGGCGTTCGGCGCCGCGGCGGTGCTCGTCGTGCTGCAGCTGTGGGTCTACTACTCGGCTCAGGTGTTCCTGTTCGGCGCCGAGCTGACGCGCGCCTTCGCGCACCGCCACGGCTCGCTCAGCGCGTCGGCCGGACCGATTGCCGCCACCGCCGTCGCGCGCGCCCGCTGACGGCGGGCACGCCGATTGCCGTTCATCCGCTACCCCGGGGGTCCCTCCGAGCGCCTGCCCTTTGGCGTCCCCCCGATCTGGCGCCGGTTCCCCGGGGGCCTTTTTGCGGAACCGCTGCATTGGAGACTCCCTCGCCCCCGCGAGGGGGAGAGGGCGGCGGGGGTGAGGGGGCAACGCAGCAGCCCGCGAGATCAGATCACGCCGACCGCGCCGACTCCTGCGCCGGCCAGGCCAGCTTGCGGCGCCGGTCGGCCGACTCGATCTGCATCGACTGCCGGTACTTGGTGACCGTGCGGCGCGCGACCACCAGGCCCTGCCGGCCGAGCTGGCGCGTGATCTCGCCGTCGGAGAGCGGGCGCGTCGGGTCCTCGGCGGCGATCATTTCGTGGATCAGCTCGCGGATCGCGGTGGCGGTGCAGGCGCCGCCGCCGGCAGTGGACATCGCGCGCGAGAAGAAGTACTTGAGCTCGAGCACGCCCATCGGCGTGGCCATGTACTTGTTGTTGGTCACGCGCGAGACGGTCGACTCGTGCAGGCCCACTTCGCGCGCGACCTCGCGCAGGCCGAGCGGCTTCATCGCCAGCGGGCCGTAGTCGAAGAAGTGCTTCTGGCGCCGCACGATCTCCTGCGCCACCGAAAGGATGGTCGCGAAGCGCTGCTCGACGTTGCGCACCGCCCACTTGGCTTCCTGCAGGTGGTCGGCGAGTTCGCCGTTGTGCGCGCAGCGATGGCGCTCGAACATCTTGGCGTAGACGAGGTTGAGCCGCACATGCGGCACGACCGCGGGGTTGAGGCTCGCGGTCCACTGGCCGCGCACCTTCTTCACGATCACGTCGGGCGTGAGGTACTGGATGCCGGCGTTGCCGAAGCGCCAGCCCGGGCGCGGATCGAGCCGGCGGATGCGCTCGCACACCGCCTCGATCTCGACCACGTCGCAGCGCAGCGCGCGCGCCAGCCCGCCGATGTCGTGCGCGGCCAGCTCGTCGAGGTGTTCGCAGACGATCTGCTCGGCGAGATGGCGCTCGCGCTCGCCGGCAATCAGCGGCAGCTGCAGCCGCAGGCATTCGGCGACGCTGGTGGCGCCCACGCCCAGCGGCTCGAGCGACTGCACGCGCCGCAGCGCGATGCGCAGCTCCTCGACGCTGGCCGGGTCGTCCGGCGCGACGACGCTGGTCAGGTCCTCCAGCGGAATGCGCAGGTAGCCGTCGTCGTCGAGGCAGTCGACGATCGCATGCGCGAGCGCCAGGTCGCGCGGCGACAGCGGCAGCAGGTTGAGCTGGCCGTGCAGCGAGCCCGCCAGCGTGTCCTCGCCTTGCAGGCGGTCGAAGATGCTGGTGCCGTCCTCGCTGCCGCCGCCGCGCCCGCTGCCCAGGCTGCCGTCGGATTGCCACAGCTCCTGGCTGTCCATCACGTCGCCGCCCTCGAGCGGCGTCGCCTCGCCCAGCGTCGCGTCGCTTTCGGCGACGGCGGGGATCTCGCTCGTCTCGGGGGCCGCCGCTGCCGCCGCAGCAGCGGCCAGCGGATCGGCGCTGCCGGGCGCGACCTGCGGCTCGCCGTCGCTGTCCTCGACTTCGAGGAAGGGGTTTTTCTGCATCAGCTCGCCGAGCTGCTGCAGGTAGTCGGTCGACGACATCTGCAGGAGGCGTACGGCTTGTTGCAGCCGCGGCGACAGCGTCGTCTGTTGGCGCGCCTCGGTGCGCAGGGTGATGGCGGTCATGGGCGGTGGCAGCGACATGGGCGTGCTGAAAACGAATGGGCGGCGGAGCTCTTTCTGCAACCGCCATGCCACGAATGCGGGGGCGCGTGGACGCGGGCCCGCAGCCCGCGCCGTTCAAGGCTTTGCGCCGTTTGCGCCGCGCGCCGAGGCGGCACCGAACGGCCGTGCGAGGCCGGTAGTGATTGCGCCGCGCGGTCCGAATTGCCGCAGCTTTGGCCCCGGCGCAGGCCCTGGCCGGCGACTGTCACGAAATGCACGTCGGCCGGTGCCGCGTGCTTCGTGACCAAATGTCAGGGCGTCTTGCGCAGGCGACGCGCAACGCGGTCGAGCACCGGTCCGAGGCCGGTGTCGACGCGGCCGCTGAGCCGGTCTTCGTAGCCGCGCCGACCCATGCGCTCGATGTCGTTGCCGGTGTCGGCCTGCGAGTCCGCCGATTCGTCACGCTCGTGCGGCAGGCGGGGCGCCGGACGGCCCTCGACGTTGGGCCGCGTCGTGCCGGGTTTCCTGTTCATCGCGATCTCTCCAGGGTTTCGAGTTGTTGCGCGGGCACGCTGCGTGCCGGATGCGGGAACGGCGGTTGCCGAGTCGCGCTGAAGCGATGCGCCGCCGGGCGCGCCTGCGCCTCACACGGAGATCGCCATGCCTCATGCACATCTGGTCAATCGCAACCGCCTGCGCGTGGTGGCGAATGCACGCGCGGCCGTGCTCGAGACGCTCAAGGAGGACCACAAGCGGGCCAAGAAGGCGTTCCACGACTTCAGCCTGCTCGACCTCGACGAAGACCCTGAAGGCGCGCGACGCCTCGTCGAGCGCACCTGCGCCGAATTGACCATGCACGCCACGCTCGAGGAAGAGTTCCTCTACCCGGCGGCGCGCCGCGTGATGGTCGAGGAAGAGGTGGTCGACGAGGCCGAGGTCGAGCACGTCGCGACGCGCCGCCTGATCGACACGCTGCGCAAGATGGGCCCGAGCGACAAGAAGTACTCGGCCTACTTCGCGGTGCTGGGCGAGTACGTGCGCAACCACATCAAGGAAGAGGAGCTGGAGATCTTCCCGATCCTGCAGGGCGCCAAGCTCGACTGGGTGGCGATGAAGGAAGACATGGACATCCGCCGCTCCGAACTCCTGGCCAGTTTCCCCGAGCCGGTCGAGCTGACCCGCGTGATGCGCCAGGTCGGCGCGGCCAACGGCAACAACGGCTTCGAGCCGGCGGGCAGCGCGTCGACCACCGGCGCGGGGGCCGGTCCGGTCACGCCCTGAGCGGTTGACCCGGCCGTGGCCGAAGCTTTCTCCGCGCAGGCCGGCGAGCCCGGTGCGCCGTGGCTGCGCTCGTTCTGGATCGGCGGCTTCGAGGGCGCCGACCACGTCAACCGCGCCGGCGAACGCCTGGACATGGCCGCCGCCAATGGCCACCTGCGCATGCTCGCCGAGGACTACACCGCCGCGCGCGAGCTGGGCATCGGCGCGGTGCGCGAGAGCGTTGGCTGGCGCATCGCCGAGCCGCGCGAGCGCCGGCGTCGGCTGGCGCGCGCCTGCGAGATGGCCGAGCAGGCGCGCCGCGCCGGCGTGCAGGTGCTGTGGAGCCTGATGCACCACGGCCTGCCTGACGACCTCTCGCTCGACGACGACCGGCTGGTCGAGCGCTTTGCCGAGTTCGCCTACGACGTGGCCAGCGCGCTCGCGCCCTACCACGACGACGCGCCGGTCTACACGCCGATCGACGAGATCGGCCTGGCGGCGTGGGGCGCGGCCAGCGGCATGTTCGGGCGCCCCGGCGAGCCGCCCGTGCTCACGCCGCCCGACACGCCCGCTCAGCGCGCGCAGTCCGAGGCGCGCAGCGAGCGCATCCGCCGTCGACTCGTCACGGCGGCGCTGCGCGCCACCGCCGCGATCCGCGCCGCCGACAGTCGCGCGCGCTTCATGGCGATCGAGCCGCTCGGCCACGTGGTGGCCGCCGCGCGCGCGGACGAGCCGCTCGCGCGCCAGGCCAACGCGTCGCAGTGGCGCGTGCTCGACATGCTGCTCGGCCGCGAGGCGCCCGAGCTCGGCGGGCAGGAGCGCGCGCTCGACCTGATCGGCCTGTGCCACTACGCGAGCAGCCAGTGGGAGCTGCCCTCGCAGCAGCGCCTCGCGTGGGACGGCAGCGACCCGCGCCGCCGGCCGCTGGCCGAGCTGCTCGACGAGGCCGCGCGGCGCTACCGGCGCGCGCTGCTGCTGCAAACCAGCCATGTCGGCAGCGAGCGCACCGCCTGGCTGCACGAGGTCTGTGCACAGGCGCGCGCGGCGCAGCGCCGGCGCGTGCCGCTGGCCGGGCTGTGCCTGTACCCGCTGGTCGACCGCAACGACTGGGACGACACCGCGGTGTGGCACCACAGCGGGCTGTGGGACATCCGCGACGACGCGCAGCCACAGCCGGCCGGGCCGGTGCTGGTCGACGACTCGCTGCGCCGCGTGCCGGTGGCCGAGCTGCAGGACGCCTTGCGCGCATGGCAGCCGCAGCTGCCCGCGGCGAGCGCGCCGCCGCCGCCCGCGGTCACCATCGTCGCGTTCTCGCACGTGCGCTGGCGCGGCGTGTTCGCGCGCCCGCAGCAGCTGCTGGGCCGCCTCGCGCAGCGCTTTCGCGTCGTCTATGTCGAGGAGCCGGTTCCGGCGCCGGGCCCGGCGCGCCTGGTGTGCTCGAGCGCGGGTCCGGGCATCGAGGTCATCACGCCGCACACGCCGATCGACGAGCCTGGCTTCCACGACGCGCAGCTGCCCGGCCTCAAGCCCTTGCTCGACAGCCACTTCCAGTCGCTCGACGGCAGCGAGCTGGTGCTGTGGTTCTGCACCGCGATGGCGCTGCCGCTGGCAGCCTCGCTGCGCCCGCGCGCCGTGGTCTACGACTGCGTGGAGGACCTGAGCGCGTTCAAGGACGCGCCGCGCCAGCTGCGCCAGCGCGAGAGCGCGCTGATGCGCAGCGCCCAGCTGGTGCTCGCCGGCGGGCCGCGCCTGTTCGAGGCGCGGCGCGACAGCCACGCCAACATCCACTGCCTGCCCAACGGCGTCGACGCGCGGCGCTTCGCGCCGCACGCGCTGGCCGACGGCTGCGCGGCGCAGGGCGAGGCGCAGCGGCTGATGCAGCCGATCGGCACGCCGCGCCTGGGCTTCTACGGCGTGATCGACGAGCGGCTCGACCTCGCGCTCGTCGAGCGCCTGGCCGACGCCGACCCGCAATGGCAGATCGTGATGGTCGGCCCGATCGCGCGCATCGACGCCGCGCGGCTGCCGCGGCGCGACAACCTGCACTGGCTCGGCCTGCAGCCGCACGCCATGCTGGCGCACCTGCTGGCGAGCTGGGACGTGTGCCTGCTGCCGTTCGCGCGCAACGCGGCCACGCGCTTCGCCTGTCCCGGCCAGGTGCTCGAGTACCTGGCCAGCGGCAAGCCGGTGGTCGCCACGGCGGTCGGCGACGTGCCGGCGCTGTACGGCGAGGCGGTGACGCTGGCGCAGGACCACGGCGGCTTCGTCGTCGCCTGCGTGAAGGCGCTGATCGAGCGGCCGGCGTGGCGCGAGGAGCGCGAGGCGCGCGCGCGCGAGCTCGTCGAGGCCTCGTCGTGGGAGCGCGCCGCCGAGCGGGCGGGCGCGCTGCTCGACGAGGTGCTGGCGCGCCCGCCGCTGGAGCCGGCCGCGGTCGACGACGAGACCGCAATGCCGCCGCCGTACGCGCCGCCGCACGCGCCGGCGATGCCGCACGCCAAGCGCGTGCGCACGCGCTCGATCTCGCACCTCGTCGTCGGCGGCGGCGTCGCAGGGCTGGCCGCGGCCTGGCAGCTCGGGCAGGACGGCCTGGCCGCGCGCACGCTGCTGGTCGAGCGCGCCGACCGGCTCGGGGCCTCGTTGCGCAGCGCGCGCGCCGGCGGCTGCGAGTTCGAGTACGCCGACCTGGGCCTGCCCGACAGCGACGCGGCGCGCACGCTGATGCAGCGCCTGCTCGGCCGCAACCTGCAGTGGCGCACGACGGTGATCAGCTTCGCCGGCGGCGCGCCGGAAGCCGCGCTGTTCGGCAGCGACGAGGCGGGCGCGATCGCTCATGCCGCCGGTCGCGCCGATGCGCGGCGCAGCGCGACGCTGATCCTCCCGGCCCCCGCGCGCGGCGGCGCGAAGGCGCTGGTCGATGCCTGCGCGCGGCGCATCGATGCGCAGGTGGCGCTGAAGACGGCGCTGCTGCGCTTGTCGCCGTCGTCGCACACCGCGCGCCTGGACGACGGCCGCTCGGTGCACTACGAGGCGCTGGTCAGCACGATGCCGCTGCCCGACCTGGTGGCCGCCTGCGGCAGCGACATCCCGGCGCCGCTGCGGCGCGCCGCAGCGCAGCTGCGCACGCGCCCGGCGCGCTGCCTGTGGTTCGGCCTGCGGCGCGCGGATCCGCTGGCGGTGGACCGCTGCCTCTACCTGCCGGCAAGCGCGCCGTTCCAGCGCGCGCTGGTGTGCACCGCGTCGCGCTCGTTCGGAACGAACGCGAGCCCGTTCCGCGAAGGCCTGGTGATCGTGCGGCTCGACATCGCGCAGCCGGCGGGGGCCGAGGCGCAACGCGAGCCCGCCGCGCGCGACGAGCCCGGCGTGCAGGCGCTGCTCCTCGCCTGCCGCCGTCTCGGGCTGATCCGCCCGCACGACACCGTCGTCGCGCAGTGGGAGCTGCGCCTGCCCGGCGCCTATCCGCTCGACGATGGCGCGCGCGCCGCGCGCGTGCAGGCGCTGCGCGAATGGTTCGCCGCGCGCGACATCGAGCTCGCCGGCCACTTCGGTGCCTGGGGCGGCGACGGCGGGATGCATGCGCTCGAAGCGGGGCAGCGCGCGGTGCTGCGCCTGCGCGAGCACCGGCGCGCGCAGGCGCCGGACGCCGGGTGATCAGCTCCCTCTCCCTCGGGGAGAGGGCAGGGGTGAGGGGCTCGTGCCGGCCGAGGGCTTCGACCCTCACCCCAACCCTCTCCCGCACGCGGGAGAGGGAGTCATCCGCTCTCCCGCAGGCGCGATAGGAGGCTAAAGCCCCATCCGCTCGTGATGGCGATGCGCCGCGATGGCCTTCTCGAACGCCGCGATTGCCGCGGTCACGTCGAGTGGCTCGTCGTTGCCGAGTTCGGCGTCGGTGTCGACGCCGCAGATCACGATGCCCGGATCGGGCTGGCCGTCGGGCAGGAAGCGCTGCAGTCCACAGGCCGCGGCGAGCGACTCGTTGGCGCCGAGCATCAGGATCGGCTTGCCGTGGCGGTACTGGTCGCGCACGAAGTCGACCAGCGGTTCCGCAACGGCCGACGCACCGTCGCGCTCGCCGAGATCGGGCACGACCACCGCGTCCCACACCGCCGACGGTGCGGCTTCGAAGGTGATCTCGGCATCGACGGCGACCTCCTCGCTGCCGTCGATGCGCCCGAGCCGCGAGGCGACGAAGCGCGGCGCCGCCTTGGCCGCCAGCAGCGCCGCGTGCACGCCCATCAGCTCGCGGCTGACGAGGCCCTCGGCCGCCAGCAGCGCGACGCGCCGCCCGGTGATCTCGCCGTCGCCGGGCCGCGCCAGCAGCGACAGGCCCTGCGAGACCGTGACCTCGGGCTGCGGCTCCTCGTCGATCGCCATCGGCATCGGCTGCGGCACCGCGATGCCCAGCGCGGCCGCGACGCCCGCGGCCAGCTCGGCATGCACGTTGGCGAGCATCGAGACCACGCGCTCGCGCACCGCCGGCGTCTGCACCTTGGTCAGCTCGAACGCATAGGCGGCCACGATGTGGCGCTGCTCGATCGGCGACTGGCTGGCCCAGAACAGGCGCGCCTGCGTGTAGTGGTCGGCGAACTTCTCCGGCTTGGCGCGCAGCTTGTCGCCCGCCACCGGCAGCGCAAGGCTCGCGAAGCCGCGCAGCCCGGCCTGGAACGGACAGCCGCCGCCCAGCGAGTTGGGCTCGTAGCTGACGCGCCCGCGATGGATGGCCTGGCGGTGCAGGCCGTCGCGCTGGTTGTTGTGCGTCTGCGCGAGCGAGGCGTTGATCGGGATCTCGTGGAAGTTGGGCCCGCCCAGGCGCGTGAGCTGGGTGTCCTGGTAGGAGAAGTTGCGGCCCTGCAGCAGCGGGTCGTTGGTGAAGTCGATGCCCGGAACCACATGCGAGGTGCAGAACGCGACCTGCTCGGTCTCGGCGAAGAAATTGTCGGGGTTGCGGTCGAGCACCAGCCGCCCCACCGTGCGCAGCGGCACCAGCTCCTCGGGCACGAGCTTGGTCGGGTCGAGCACGTCGAAGCTGAAGGCCTCGGCCTCTTCCTCGCTGAACAGCTGCAGCTGCAGGTCCCAGCGCGCAAAGTTGCCGGCCTCGATCGCCTCCCACAGGTCGCGGCGGTGGAAGTCGGGGTCGGCTCCGCTGAGCTTGACCGCCTCGTCCCACACCAGCGAATGCGTGCCGGCCAGCGGCGTCCAGTGGAACTTCACCAGTGTCGCCTCGCCCAGCTTGTTGACGAAGCGGAAGGTGTGCACGCCGAAGCCCTGCATCATGCGGTAGCTGCGCGGGATCGCGCGGTCCGACATCAGCCACATCAGCATGTGCGTCGATTCGGGCATCAGCGAGACGAAGTCCCAGAAGGTGTCGTGCGCGCTCGCGGCCTGCGGCATCGCGTGGTGCGGCTCGGGCTTGAGCGCGTGGACCAGGTCGGGGAACTTCATCGCGTCCTGGATGAAGAACACCGGCATGTTGTTGCCCACCAGGTCCCAGATGCCCTCGTCGGTGTAGAACTTGACCGCGAAGCCGCGCACGTCGCGCGCGAGGTCGGTGGAGCCGCGCTCGCCGGCCACGGTGGAGAAGCGCACGAACACCGGCGTGCGCTTGCCCTCGAAGGCGAACGGCGCGGCGGCCGTGTATTCATCGAGCGACTGCGTGCACTCGAAGTAGCCGTGCGCGCCCGAGCCGCGCGCATGGACCACGCGCTCGGGGATGCGCTCGTGGTCGAAGTGCATCACCTTCTCGAGCAGCACGAAATCCTCGAGCAGGGTCGGCCCGCGCAGGCCGGCGCGCAGCGAGTGCTGGTTGTCGGCGATGCGCACGCCCTGCGCCGTGGTCAGCGCCTGGCCCTGCGAGTCCACGCGCACGCGGTCGAGCGACTCGTTGCCGGGGTTGTGGCCGAGATGCACGTCGCCCTCGCCGGTCTTCTCCGAAGCGGCCTCCTCGTTGACCGTGCTCGCGCCGGCCAGCGGTTCGTCCGACGGCGTGCACACACCCTCGCGCGGCACGCCGCCGTTCTCGGCGCCGTACTCCAGGGCCTTGGCCGCGTTGCACGGGCGCGCCGCGGCGAGCTGCTGCACGGCCGCGCGCTGGCGCGCGAGCGCCTGGTGGTTGGCTTCGGCCAGCCGGGCGATCGACGCGGGGTCGATCTCGGCGTCCGACGGGCCGGACACGCTGCCGAGCAGGCTGCCGAGCCGCACCTGCGCGGCGGTGCCGGAGGGCGGGTCGCGGGGCGGCGCTGCGGCCGGGGCGGGCCGGCTCGGCTGGCTCTTCGGGCTCTTCGGGGGCTTGCGGTGGTTGGGCATGGGTGGCTCGCGGGAGGGATGGCGCGATGAAGACCGCCGTGGCAAACGCCATGCCTCAGGAATGCGGCTTGCCTGCTGAGCGGCAAGACCCCAGCGCCAACAGGAGGATCCCCATGGCTCGCATGACCTCGAAGCGATCGTCGGCCGCCGTCCACCTCGTGCTGGCCCTGGCGGCGGCGGGCAGCGCCGCGCTGCTGGCCAGCGGCTGCGCGGTCAGCAGCGGCCAGAGCAGCGTCGGCCAGTACGTCGACGACACCACGATCACCACGCGCGTGAAGACGCGCATGGCCGCGGACCCGACGGTCTCGGCGATGCGCATCCAGGTCGAGACGCTCAACGGCGTCGTCCAGCTCGCAGGCTTTGCGGCCTCCGAGCGCGAGCGCCAGCTCGCCGGCGACATCGCCCGCAACGTGCCCGACGTGAAGAGCGTGCGCAACGACATCGTGGTGCGCCCGGCGACGCAGTAGCGCTGCGCGTGCCCATGGACGGCAGCGCGCGGCCCGCAAGACCCGCTGCCGGGCCGTGGGCGCTGCGCGCGCTGCTGGCGATCGCGCTGCTGGTCGTCGTTCACCTCGGTCAGGCGGTTCTCGTGCCGATGGTGGTGGCGCTGGTGCTGGCCTTCGCGCTGGCGCCGCTGGTGCGCCAGCTGGCGCGCTGGGGCGTGCCGCCGGTGCTGGCGGCCGGCCTGTCGGTCGGCGGGCTGCTGCTGGCTGCGGCGCTGATGGCGACGGCGCTGTCGGAGCCGGCCTCGCGCTGGTGGCGCGACGCGCCGCAGACGATCAACCGGCTGATCGACCGCGTCGACGAATGGCGCGCCAGCATCCCGCTGATCGCGCCGCCGCCACCGCCGCCGCGGCCCAAGGGCCGCGACCCGTCGCCGCAGCAGCCGCCGTCCGATCCGCTGCACGAGAAGATCGCCATCGAAAGCGCCGAGGCCACCTGGTCGCTGCTGGGCGGCACGACCGCCTTCCTGCTCGGCACCGCCGCGAGCCTGCTGCTGGTGTTCTTCCTGCTCGCGTCCGAGCGCTGGCTGCTGGAGCGCGCCTGCAAGCTCTTCCCGCGCACGCGGACGCGCTGCCTCGTGCTCGCCGCGATGCGCGACGCGCAGCGCAACATCGGCCGCTACATCGCCACGCAGGCGATCATCAACACCGGGGTCGGCATCGCCATCGGCCTGGCGCTGGCCTGGCTGGACGTGCCCAACCCGGGCCTGTGGGGCACGACGGCGGGGATCCTGAACTTCATTCCCTACCTCGGCCCGCTGCTCACCGCGGCGCTGCTGCTCGTGGTCGGTGCGCAGAACTTCGACGGCCTGACCGAGATGCTGGCGCCGGCCGCGGCGGCGCTGCTGGTGCACGCGATCGAGTCCAACTTCGTCAGCCCGGTGCTCGTGGGCCGCCGGCTGGCGATGCATCCGCTGGCGATCCTGGTCGCGGTGATGTTGGCGACCGGCCTGTGGGGGCTGGCCGGCGCGATGCTCGCGGTGCCGATGCTGATCGCGGTGCGCAGCCTTTGCCGGCGCTGGCGCTCGTGTCGGGTGGTGTGCGTGCTGCTGGAAGACGAGCGCGACGTGCGCACGGCGTGGCGGCGCAGCCTGGCGGGCGGGGGCGCGCCAGGCGGAGGCGAGGCAACGGCGAGGGCGCCGGCGAAGCGGCTGTAGGGGCCGGGTCGGGCTCGGCGACGTCGGGCCCTGGCTCAGCGGCCACTCGGGTTCGGCAGGCGCAGGCGTTCGAGGCGCACGATGCGCCGGCTGTCGAACTCGCCCGGCGCATCTTCCACGTAGTGCACGCGCAGCGTCTCACCTTGCGCAAAGTTCAGCGGCTCGTCGCCGCTGTTGGTGTAGCCCGCCACCGACGCGTCGCGGATGAAGCCGAAGGGCACCGCGCCGACGTAGAACGACTCCGCGATGCTGCGGTCGTAGCGCTTGGTCGAGCTGTTGTACTCGGCCCGATGCTGCACGCTGTAAGACTGCAGCGCACCTTCGACGACCAAGGTCTGCCCCTCGCGCAGGGCGGCCTGCAGGCGTTGGTGGTCCCAGACCGAGAAGCCCGTCGCGAGCAGGATCAACGCACTGGCGCCCGTGAAGAAGCACCGCACGCCGAGGCCATGGCGCTGCCGGCGGCGGCGCCAGAGCACGACGAGGGCCACCACCAGCGCCACGGCGCTGGCGACCAGCCAGCCCGTGTTCGGCGGGCCCTGCAGCGCGAGGTCGTAGAGCGTGTCGTAGGCGGCGGCGCGATGCGAGGTCGGCGTGGGATCCATGGGCGGAGCATGCTTGCGGCCGGTTGCAGCACGGCTTCGCGCGCGCGGCGGGCCGGTTGCATGTGTTGCGGGTGTGTTGCGTGCCAAAGGAGGAAGCACGATGGCCAAGTACCTGATTTCCTTTCCCAGCGCGGCGATGGTCGTGGCCGACGGCGAGTGGGAGGCGGTCGGCCGCGACGCCCACGCCGTGATCGACGAAGCCAAGGCCGCCGGCGTCTATGTCTTCGCCGGGGGCATCGACGAAGGCGTGGCGCCGGTCCTCGTCTCGGCCGACGGCAGGTTCAGCGAGGGCGGCTATCCGTGGGCGCCGCCCCTCGACGGCGGCTTTGCCGTGCTCGAACTGCCCACGCGCGAGGAGGCCGTGGCCTGGGCCGCGCGCATCGCGAAGGCCTGCCGATGCGAGCAGGAGTTGCGCGTCTTCCAGTTTGACCCGCAGTCCTGAGGGATCCTGGAAGAGCGTTTTGAGATCATAAAAGTCGACGAAAGACGTTTGCTAAGCAAGCAGGTCGACATTTGTGATCACATTTTAGGGGTGGCGCTACACTGCGGGCATGACAAGCAAGCTGCTCGCCGAATTCCTGGTCGCGCACCGCATCCACGAAGTGGAGTGCGTGATCCCCGACATGACCGGCATCGCCCGCGGCAAGATCCTGCCGCGCGACCTCTTTCTCGCCGCCGGCGAGATGCGCATCCCGAAGAGCGTGCTGCTGAACACCGTCAACGGCCAGCAGCCGGACAACGGTCCCTTCGTCGGCGATACCGACCCGGACATGGTCTGCCTGCCGGATCCGGCCACCGTGCGCGTCGTGCCCTGGGCGGCCGAGCCGGTGGCGGTGGTGATCCACGACTGCCAGGAATGGGACGGCCGTGCCGTGCAGCTCTCGCCGCGGGCCGTGCTGCGCCGCGTGCTGTCGCTGTACGAGCGCCAGGGCTGGCGGCCGGTCGTCGCGCCGGAGATGGAGTTCTACCTGGTCGCGCGCCAGCAGAACCCGCACGAGCCGCTGCAGCCGCCGCTGGGCCGCACCGGCAAGCCCGAGGTCGGGCGGCAAAGCTATTCGGTCGACGCGGTCAACGACTTCGACCCCTTCTTCATGGAGTTGTCGAGCTTCTGCGAGCAGCATCAGCTCGGCGTCGAAACCCTGATTCACGAGGCCGGCCCCGGCCAGATGGAGATCAACTTCAGCCATGGCGATGCGCTGGACCTGGCCGACCGCGTGTTCCTCTTCAAGCGCACGGTGCGCGAGACGGCCTTGCGCCACGGCGTGTTCGCCACCTTCATGGCCAAGCCCATGGAGCAGGAGCCGGGCAGCGCGATGCACATCCACCAGAGCCTGGTCAGCACATCGGACGGCAGCAACGTCTTCAGCCGCGAGGACGGCTCGGCGAGCGAGCTGTTCATGCACTACCTGGCCGGCCTGCAAACCTACATCCCGCAGCTGATGCCGATGTTCGCGCCCTATGTGAACTCGTACCGCCGGCTGGCGCCCTACATGTCGGCGCCCATCAACGTGCACTGGGGCTACGACAACCGCACCTGCGGCCTGCGCGTGCCCAAGTCCGGCCCCGAGGCGCGGCGCATCGAGAACCGCGTGCCCGGTGTCGACGTGAACCCCTACCTCGCGATGGCCGCCACGCTGGCTTGCGGCTGGCTGGGCATGCGCGACCGGCTGCGGCCCACCGAACCCACCGCCGGCAGCGCCTGGAACGTCAGCCACGAACTGCCGCGCCACCTCGAAGACGCGATCGAGGCCATGCGCGCATGCGACCCGGTGAAGGAGGTGCTGGGCGAGCATTTCGTCGACGCCTTCTGCGCGGTGAAGGAACTCGAATACGCCACCTACAACCGGGTGATCAGCTCCTGGGAGCGCGAGCATCTGCTGCTGCTGGTCTGACCATCATGACCACCACCACCACCACCACGACGAACCGCGCCCGCACCGGCATCGCGCCGCAGCGCGTGCACGCGCTGGCCGCGGCCGAGCGCGCCCGCTACGCGGCGGCCAACCCGCGCTCGCGGGCCCTGGCCGCGCAGGCCGCCCGGCACCTGATGTTCGGCGTGCCGCTGCACTGGATGAACGACTGGTCGACGCCGTTTCCGCTGCACGTCGACCATGCCCGCGGCGCGCGCCTGGTCGACGTGGACGGGCACGCGCGCATCGACTTCTGCCTCGGCGACACCGGCGCGATGTTCGGCCATTCGCCGCCGGCCGTGACGGCCGCGCTGCAGGCCCAGGCGGCGCGAGGTCTGACGACCATGCTGGCCAGCGCCGATGCCGCGGCCGTGTCGGCCCTGCTGGCCGAGCGCTTCGGCCTGCCGCATTGGCAGTTCGCCATGACGGCCACCGACGCCAACCGCTTCGTGTTGCGCTGGCTGCGCGCGGCCACGGGTCGCCGTGTGCTGCTGGTCTTCAATGGCTGCTACCACGGCACCGTGGACGATGTGTTCGTCGACCTGGTCAATGGCCGGCCGGTGCAGCGCGACAGCCTGCTCGGCCAGGTGCACGACCTGACCGCCACCACGCGCGTGGTCGAGTTCAACGACCTTGCCGCCCTCGAGGCCGCGCTGGCGCCGGGCGACGTGGCCTGCGTGCTGGCCGAGCCGGTGATGACCAACATCGGCATGGTGCTGCCGCAGCCCGGCTTCTGGGAGCGAGCGATCGACCTCATCCACCGGCATGGCGCCAGGCTGGTGATGGACGAGACCCACACCATCAGCAGCGGACCCGGCGGCTATGCGCGCGCGCATGGCTTGACGCCCGATGCGGTCGTGATCGGCAAGCCCCTTGGCGGCGGCATGCCTTGCGCCGCCTATGGCTTCAGCGCCGAGCTGGCCGCGCTGGCCGAAGCCGCCAAGCGCTCGGCGCCGCCGGGCCACTCGGGCATCGGCACCACCCTGACCGCCAACCTGCTGGCCATGGCCGCGATGCGCGCCACGCTGAGCACGCTGATGACGCCCGAGGTCTACGCCGCGCTGCATGCGCGCTGCACGCGCCTGGCAGAGGGCCTGCGCGCCGTGATCGCGCAGCGCGGCCTGCCCTGGTGCGTGACGCAGGTGGGCGCGCGCTGCGAGTTCCAGTTCTGCGCCACGCCGCCGCGCAACGGCAGCGAAGCCGGCGCGGCCATGGATGCCGATCTGGAGCAGGCGATCCATCTGGCCCTGCTCAACCGCGGCGTCATGATCACGCCCTTCCACAACATGATGCTGGTCTGCCCCGACACCACCGACGCCGACGTGGCCGCCTTGCTCGCCGCTTTCGACGAGATACTGGCCGAGCTCACCGGCTGACCCTCATCGCCCGATGCCCACTGCCCCCGCGCCGACCACCACCCAACAGGACGACACCTACGCCACGCTGCGGCAATGGGTCACGGTGGGCCGCTTCCAGCCCGGCGAGCGGCTGAAGATCCGCACGGTGGCGGCGGCATTGGGGGTGGGCGAGATGCCGGTGCGCGCCGCGCTGCAGCGGCTCGCCGCCGAAGGCGCGCTGGTCAACGTGCCCAATGCAGGCGTGGCGGTGCCGCGGCTGTCGCTGCCCGAGTTCGACGACCTGCTGCAGATGCGCATGCTGCTGGAAGGCGAAGCCGCCGAGCGCGGCGCGGCGCGGCTGGACGCCGCCGGCGTGAAGGCCCTGGCCGCGCTGTGCCAGCGCATGGCCAAGACGCTGGCCAAGGGCGACGCCGAGGGCTACCTGGCGGCCAATGAAGACTTTCACGTGATGCTCTACAAGGCGGCGGGCTCGCCGATGCTCTTCGAGCTGATCGACACGCTGTGGCTCAAGGCCGGCCCGATCTCGAACCAGCTGTTCGACACGCCCGAGGCTTCGGCGGTGTTGAACGACGCCCATGAAGACCTGCTCAAGGCGCTAGCCCGCCGGGACAGTGCAGGCGTGCGCCGCGCCGTCGAGAAGGACATCTTTGTCGCGGGCCAGTTCCTGCGGCAGCGGATCAAGGCCAGCAGCGCCAACGCCCGATGAGTCAGGCGGCTTGCCGCAATTCGGCGCGGAGCCGACGGCCGTTCCTTCCTGGTTCACAACTGCGTCGCGCGATTCACCGGTGGGCTGACGACGTCGCTGGACGTTCGTTGCATGCCCTCGTTGGCGCTTGATCAGCGCGTGCGGCGCGGTTCGCTTTTGCCTCGCAGTTGGGCGCCCGCGCTCGCGCTGCCGCTCGTGGCGGGCCTGTCGGCCCCGCGTTTCGCAGGCTTGACGAGGCCGGTCGACGCCGCGACGACGACAGTTTCGTACTTGGCGCTGTAGTGCCTGCGCATGCGCACGATCTCTTGCGTGTACTTGCGGGCAAGCTGCTTCTTCTTCGTCTGCGACAGCAGGCGCCCGGCGAGCTGGAAGAACTTCGACTCCTCCTCCTTCAGGTGGTGGCGCACCTTGAAGCTGAGCTTCTTCGCGGTTGCGATCCAGCCGGCCTGCTTCTTGTTGCGCACGGACAGGTCGTCCAGCAACTCGTCGATCTGGTGGTGCTCGTGCAGCGCATGGCGCGACGCGTCGAGGCCGCCGTCCTCCATCAGCAGCGGGACGTACAGGTGACGTTCCTCGGCCGCCGCATGCGCCATCAGCTCGACCTTCAACTGCAGGAAGAGCAGTTGGCGCGCAGCCATGTCGCCGCGCGATGCCGTGAGCTTGCGGCACAGGTCACGCTGCAAATCATGACTTTCGCGGATGGCATCAAAGATCATGTTTCAGCTCCCGCATCACCTGGCACGCGCGCGGAATGCATTCGTCGCCAGCGAGCGAAGAATGGCGACGCTGGGTGTCTCAGACACTGCGTCGCACCATCATTTCCTTGATCTTGCCGATGGCCAGCGCGGGGTTCAACCCTTTGGGACAGACGTCGGTGCAGTTCAGGATCGTTCGGCATCGGAACAGGCGGTAGGGGTCCTGAAGGTCGTCCAGTCGTTTGCCGCTGGCCTGATCGCGGCTATCCACCAGAAAACGGTAAGCCTGCAGCAACCCTGCCGGCCCGACGTACTTGTCGGGGTTCCACCAGAAGCTCGGGCATGCGCTGGAGCAGCAGGCGCACAGGATGCACTCGTACAGGCCATTGAGTTCACCGCGGGCCTCGGGCGACTGCAGTCGCTCACGCTCTGGCGGCGGGTCGTCATTCACCAGCCAGGGCTTGATCGAGTCGTACTGCTTGAAGAAGCCAGTCATGTCGACGAACAAGTCGCGGATCACCGGCAGGCCAGGCAGCGGCTTCAGCACCACGGTGCTCGGCAGCGAGCGCATATTGGTCACACAGGCCAGGCCGTTCTTGCCGTTGATGTTCATGGCGTCAGAACCGCAGATTCCTTCGCGGCAGGAGCGGCGAAAGCTCAAGCTCGGGTCGAACGCCTTCAGGCGCGTCAGCACGTCCAGCAACATGCGGTCGGCGTTTCCCACCTCCAGCTCAATCACCTGCATTCGAGGTTTCTCGTCGGCATCCGGGTCGTAGCGGTAGATGTGGAAGCTGTGCATGGCGACGATCAGGGTGTCGATGGGCGGAGGTAGCGGTCCGCCCGGTCGACCAAGCTCAGCATCTCGTCGGCCGCTCGCAGCGTGATCGGGTGGGGGGTAAAGCCGGCTCGCGGCGAGATGTAGCTCGCCATCCCTCGCGCAAGGGTCAGTTGTCGATCCGGCGCCTTGGCCAGCAGCGCGATGACCAGGTTCTCCAGCGCGATCACGCGGATGCGGAGCTGCACCAGTTCCGCGTTCGTCATTGGCGTGTCATCAGGCGGACGCCCGTCGTGCCTCGACGCAGGAGGGAAGTTCCCCTCAGGTTCGGAATCCAGAGTCGGGGTCACTGGGCTGGTCATCGTCATCGTGAACGGGCGAAGGTACGCCCCGCGCCTAGCGTGCGCTCAGTCAGACTTCGGAATCTGTGCGGGAGCGCACTCAGGGCGCGCACCCGAACTTGCGAACTCACGGACGCGTTCAATCCAGAGGTGGCATACGTTGTCGGCTGCGGCAGCTACCGATGTTTACCAACGGCTGCGTTTAAGACACGTTGACCCTCGCACCAGCGGCACGAGGCGCCACCCCAGCGGCTTCCGTCTCACCACCGCCCCGTACCCGCCAGCGCCGGCGACTCCTCTTGCAGTTGCCAGCGCAAGGGCAGCGCCGACGGGCGCAGCAGCGCCTCGCGCAGGTGCAGGCGCACCAGCCGCAAGGCCCCGGCAAAGGCCTGCACCTGCGGGCCTTCCCAGACGATCTCGGCGTCGCCGGTGATGTGCAGCAAGTCGCCGCTGGCGAAGTCGGGGAACACCAGCCCGGCGCGCGGCTGCAGCATCAGGTTGCCCAGCGTGTTGAAGAAGGAGTTGCCGATGAAGTCGGGCCAGGTCAGCGTCGCGCCGTCGTCGCTCACCTGCACGAAACCGGCGCGCCCGCCGCGGTGCGACACGTCGCTGCCGCCATTGATGCCGTCGCCTGCCGCGTGGGTGGCGATGAAGAACGTGTCGGCCGCGCGCAGCTGGGCGGCCATCGGCTCGTCCAGCCGCGTCGCATGCCGCGGCGCGGCCGGCGCCGCCGCGCCGGCGTCGGGCAGCGCCAGCGGGCGGCGAAGCTGGATGTACTTCGGGCAGTTGCCGAAGCTTTGCTGGACCTCCAGCGTCCAGCCTCCGTTCCCGAGGGCGCGGACGACGCCGTTGGCGCGATTGCGCCGCCGCGTCGGCAGTTCGATGCCCAGCAGGCCGACCTGCGCACCTTCATGCAGCAGCGGCGCCAGCGGATCGTCGGCCGGCGGCAGCGCCTGGATGCGCAGCGCGGTGTCGCTGGGCGAACTGACGAAGCCCGGCGCGGCCCCGGCCAGCAAGGTGGCCGACGGCTGCCCGGCCGCATCGGCCGCGCCCAGCACAACGAAGGGCAGCAGCGGGAAGAAGTCGCGATGCTGCTGCGGCATCGCGCCGCGCATCACGCGTTGGCCGATCTCCTGCATGCGCTCGTGCACCCCGGTGCGCCGCTGCGCGGCCTGCTCGCCGGCATGGAAGGGGGCAACGTGCGGATGCGGCCAGCCCGGCAGCGACGACATGGCGTGCTCCTTGTTCGAAGACAGATGAAGATGGCGACCGGGGCCGGGGCTCAGGCGGCCAGCAGCCCGCAGCGCGACGGCGCCATCGGCACGAAGCGCGGCAGCGCCTCGATGCGCCGCAGCCAGCCGCGCAGCACCGGAAACGGCTCCAGCGAGACATTGCCCTCGGGTGCGTGCGCGGTGTAGCTGTACAGCGCGAGGTCGGCGATCGTGGGCTGGCTGCCGGTGATGAAAGCCCGGTTGTCCGCCAGCGTCCGCTCGATCACGCTGAACAGCGCCTGCGCCGCGGCAATGGCCGGGCCGGGGTCGTCCGGCAGGCCGAACAGCTGCACCACGCGGGCGCGCGCCGCGCCGTACGCCAGCTCGCCGGCGGCCACCGACAGCCAGCGCTGCACCTGGGCGGCGGCGGCCGGATCGCGCGGCAGCCAGTGCTCGGGCGCATAGCGCAGCGCCAGGTAGGTGAGGATGGCGTTGGAGTCGGCCACCACCGTGCCGTCGTCGTCGATCACCGGCACCTGGCCGAACAGGTTGAGGGCCAGGAACTCGGGGCGCTTTTGCTCCTTGCGCCGCAGGTCGACGTCGATGTTTTCGTACGGCAGCCCCAGCAGGTTGATGAAGACCTCGGCGCGATGCGCGTGGCCGGACAGTGCGTGGCGGTACAGCTTGATCGGGCGGGCGGGGACGGTCGTGCTCATGTCTGCGGCTCCATCGGTGGCGGGATGGCCGCGATTCTTGGCCGGTCTCGCCGCGCAATAAAGACTGCGGCGCGGATTTGACTGATCCGATTACCGGAGCAATCATCGCGCCCTCATGGACAAGCTGCGCGCGCTGGAAACCTTTGTCGCGATCGTCGAGCAGGGCAGCCTCACGGCCGCCGCCGACGCGCTGGATTCGTCGCTGCCCGCGGTGGTGCGCCAGCTGGCCGGCCTGGAGGGCCAGCTCGGCGTGCGGCTGCTCAACCGCACCACGCGACGGCTGTCTCTCACCGAGGAGGGGCGGCTCTACCTGGAGCGCGCGCGCCGCGTGCTGGCCGACGTGGACGAGGCCGACCGCTCGGTGAGCCTGCGGCAGGCCGAGCCCAGCGGCTTGCTCTCGGTGACCGCGCCGGTGCTGTTCGGCCACATGCATGTGGCGCCGGCCATCGCGCGCTTCCTGCAGCGCTATCCGCAGATGCAGGTCAACCTGGTGTTGCTCGATCGCGTGGTCGACCTGATCCAGGAAGGCCACGACGTCGGCGTGCGCATCGCGCAGCTGGCCGACTCGACGCTGGTGGCGCAGCCGGTCGGCGATGTCCGCCGCGTCGTCGCGGCCAGCCCCGAGTGGCTGCGCCGGCACGGCACGCCGCGCCATCCGCGCGAGCTGGCAAAGGTGAACTGCATCCTCGGCAACGAGGGCCGGCAGTGGCGCTTCATCGAAGGCGGCAAGCCGCTGACGGTGGCGGTGCAGGGCAACTTCGAATGCAACCTGGGCGCGCCGCTGCTGGAGGCCTGCGCGCTGGGGCTGGGGCCGAGCCGCTTCCTGTCCTACCAGGTGGCGCCCTATGTGCGCGACAAGCGGCTGCGCGTGGTGCTGGCGGCCTTTGAGGAGCCGGCCCGCCAGGTGAGCATCGTCTACCCGAGCGCACGGCTGCTGCCGCTGCGCACGCGGGTGTTCATCGAGTGGCTGAAGCAGGAACTCTCGGCGACGCTGCAGCCGCTGCCGCCGGCGGCTCGCCAACCTTCTGCTTGAGGTTGATCTGCGACCATCGGTCCTCGCAAGCCTTGACCTGCACCCGATGCCCACGATGTCGACCCCACCTGCTCCTCGATGAGCACGCCGCCCCCGTTGAAGTACCTGGCGGGCTACCCGCCCGAGCTGCTGGCGCGCGTTCGCGAGCTGATCGACCAGGGCGGCCTGGCGCAGAACCTGGAGCGTCGCTATCCCGAGCGCCATGCCGTGCTCAGCGACGGTGCGCTGTACGACTACGTCTCGGCGCTCAAGAGCCGCTACATGCGCAATGCCGGGCCGCTGGCGAAAGTGCTCTACGACAACCGGCTGCAGCTCGTGCACAAGGCCCTGGGCACGCACACCACCGTCTCGCGCGTGCAGGGCGGCCATCTCAAGAGCAAGCGCGAGATCCGCATCGCCAGCCTGTTCCAGCAGGCACCCGCCGCGTTTCTCAGGATGATCGTCGTGCACGAGCTGGCGCACCTGAAGGAGCGCGAGCACGGGAAGGCGTTCTATGCGCTGTGCGAGCACATGGAGCCCGCGTACCACCAGGTCGAGTTCGACGTGCGGGTGTGGCTGACCTTGCGCGAGGCGTCTACAGCAACTCGTTGAGCAGGTAGAAGGCGTTGTCCTTCAGCTTGTGCACCCAGCCGCGGCGCTGCCACGCCTCGAGCTCGATCTCCTCGGCGCGCTGGACATACCTTTCGAAGACGGCATCGAGCCGCTCGGCCAGGCCCTGGTCCAGGATGGACAGGCTGATCTCGTCGTTGGTCTCGAAGCTGCGGTCGTCGAAGTTGCTCGAGCCGATGGCGCTCCAGACGCCGTCGACGGTCATGATCTTCTGGTGCAGCAGCGTGTGCGGATACTCGAAGAGGCGCACGCCGTTCTTCAGCAGCTTCTCGAAGTTTCGATGCCCGGCGTGCTGGACCATCGGGTTGTCAGAGCCGCTGGTAGACGGCATCAGGACGCGCACGTCGACACCGCGCCTGACGGCCGCGCCGAAGGCATCGATGGCATCGGGCTCGGGAATGAAGTACGGGTTCTGGATCCAGATGCGCTTGCGCGCCACGCAGATGGCCGTGTGATGGAGGATCTTCACCGTCGGGGCCGAGTTCTCCGGCTTGGCGAATACCGCGTGGATGAGCACATCGCCCGCCGGCTCGAGCTTGGGGAAGACGTCGTCACCCAGGAACAGCTCGCCGGTCTCGCCGGCCCAGTTCTCGCTGAAAGCGCCTTGCAGGCTGTGCACGATGGGCCCGTGAAGCTGCACGCTGACGTCGGAGAAATGCTGGTGGTCCTCGGCATCGCCGAGCCAGCTGTCGACGATGCAGTGCCCGCCGACGAAGGCCTCGCGCCCGTCGATCACCACGATCTTGCGGTGGTCGCGGTCGTTCAGCACGCCGATGTTGCGAAACGAGCGCTCGTGAAAGAACTTCAGGTGGCAGCCGGCCTCGCGCATCTGCCGCACGACATCCTTGCCCACCCCCTTCGAGCCTTGCGCATCGAGCAGCACGCGCACCTGCAAGCCGGCGCGCGCGCGTTCGATCAGCGCGCCGGCCAGGCGCCGCCCGAGCTGGCCGTCTTTCCAGAGGAAGGTCTCGAAATGCACGGACCGGCGGGCCGCGCCGATGCGCGCGAGCAGCACCTCGAAGAACGCCCCGTTCTCGAGCACCTCGACCCGATTGCCGCCGACCGCCGTGCCCAGTGTCAGGCCCGCGAGGCTGGGCATCAGTTCATCGATGCGAGCGTCGCTGTCGATGCGCAGGGCAGGGTCACGGTGACGGCGGATCGACCAGATGACGACGACCTGCAGCACGACCACCGCAAACAGCAAGCCTCCCCACACCCAGCTGATCATGGCGCCACCTCCGGTGCGAGTCCGACGGGAAAGGTCGGGCCGGATGATCATGCCTCAGGCCCGCGCCGGTCGACCCTGCGGCACACTCGCTGCGATGCCCGCCGCCAAATCCGCCATCCAAGCCGAAGCCGCCCCGATCTTGTTCAAGAGCGCCAGGGCTTTCGAGACCTGGCTGAAGAAGCATCACGCCACCTCCAACGGCCTGTGGCTCAAGATCGCCAAGCGCGGCGCCGCTGAACCCAGCGTCACCTACCCCGAGGCGGTGGAGATCGCGCTCTGCTGGGGCTGGATCGACGGCCAGAAGAAGGGTCTCGACGACCAGTACTTTCTCCAGCGCTTCACGCCGCGGCGCGCGCGCAGCATCTGGTCGAAGGTCAACGTCGACAAGGTCGCGGCGCTCATCGAGGCGGGCCGCATGCGGCCGCCGGGCTACGCGCAGATCGAGGCCGCCAAGGCCGACGGACGCTGGGCCCGCGCCTACGACGGAGCGCGCACGTCCGCGGTGCCCGATGACCTGCTGGCGGCGCTGGAAGCCGAGCCGAAGGCCAAGGCCTTCTTTGCCACGATCAACGCGACCAATCGCTATGCGGTGCTGTGGCGCATACAGACGGCCGCCAAGGCCGAGACGCGTGCCCGGCGCATTGCCCAGCTGGTGGCAATGCTCTCGCGCGGCGAGACCATCCACATCTTCAAGCCCCGTGCCAAGGCGTGACCGCGAGGTTCGCGCGGTCTGCTTGCGAGCCGTGAGTTGAGGTTGGGCTGGCGCGGCTCAGGGTTTCCCTAGAATCGCGGCCGCCACGCCGGCAGCCAACGGGCTTGCCGACGCGGTCATCCGCTGGGGGTGTTGGCAGGCCGCAAGGCGCGCCGACTGAGAGAGTCCCTTTGAACCTGATTGAGGTAATCCTCGCGCAGGGAAGCACGTTCATCGGCCCGCCGGCTTTCTCTTTCTCGCACCGGCATGGCGGCCCGAACGCTTGCCGACCTGCCATCTGCATGAGTTGCACATGGCACATCCGTCTTTCTCCCGTTTGAGCCGTTCCCGGCTTTCGGCCCTGTGGCTGTCGACGCTGGCCTGCGGCGCGGCCTCGGCGCAACCGACGCCACAGCCGGCAGCATCCGCCGCAGCCACCACTGCGGCCACTGCGGCGCCGAGCCGGCACATGATTGCCGAGATCCAGGTCGTTCCCCGGCCGTCCGGCACGGCGGACGACCGCTACAAGCACGTCGACGCCGCCATCGCCGTCATCCAGGCCTGCGGCCTGCGCTACGAGGTGCACGGCATGGGCACCGTCGTGGAAGGTCCGCCCGAGAAGATCTGGCCGCTGCTGCAAGCCGTGCACCAGGCCACGCTCGAGGCCGGCGCCGAGCGAACGTTGAGCATCATCAAGGTCTCCAGCGGGGCCGGGACGGGCGGGCCGTCTGTCGATGAACTGGTGCGCAAGTTCAGGAGGTGAGGGGATTCCGGTGCGCCGTGGGGCGCGCTGGGATTGCGCTTCAGACTGATCTCAGTCACTCCTCATCGAGTCGACGAGGGACAGGAGCCGGCCAGGACCGGCCGCTGGGGACGGGCCGCTCCCTGCCCCTGCGAACTGCATGTTGTTCGGTGAATGGGCTTCCGTCATGCCATACCACCGACTTGCATCTGTGGGCCATGGGCATGTCACAAACCGGTCCGCCTGCTCGTCAGGCACCACACTCTCTTTGCCGACATGACACATTTGGACGATTGTTCCCAGAGTCGCGGTGCTGCGGATCGAGCACGGCGGTTCGATCTCGAGCACGCACGAAGGTTGCGGGCGCTTGCCTACCGCATGCTCGGTTCGCGGGCCGAGGCAGAGGACATCGTGCAGGAGGCCTGGCTGCGTTGGGCTGAGGTCGACGAGAGCACGGTGGTCAGCGAAGGCGCCTACCTGTCGCGGGTTGTCACCCATCTTTGCCTAGACCGGCTGCGCTCGGCCGCGGTGCAGCGTGAACAGTACATCGGCGTCTGGCTGCCCGACCCCTTGCTGGACGACGTGGCCGCCGTCGATGAGACACCTGGGCCCGAGCAGCAGGCGGAGTTCGCACAGGACGTGTCGGTGGCGTTCTTGCTCGCCCTGGAGCGGCTGTCGCCACTGGAGCGGGCGGCCTTTCTGCTCCACGACGTGTTCGATCTGGGCTATGACGAGATCGCCCGCCACCTCGATCGCAGCGAAACGGCTTGCCGCCAACTGATCAGCCGGGCGCGCAAGCGTGTCAAGGCCGACTATGCGCGTCACGAAGTCGCCGAAGAGGAGCGGCAGCGCCTGTTCCATGCATTTGCCGACGCGGTGCGCAGCCGCGACGTAAGCGCGCTGGCCCAGGTGCTGGCGCAAGACGCCGTTCTGCTGGCTGACGGCGGCGGCAGGGTGACCGCCGTGCCGCGTCCGCTGCATGGCCGAGCACAGGTGGCCCAGGCCTTCATCGGCTTTGCCCGATTGACCACCAGCAGAGGCTGGCGCCTCGAGCCGGCGCGGGTGAACGGCTTCCCCGGCTGCCTGCTGTTCGACGACCTCGACGGCGGCCGGCTGGTGCAGACCATCGCCCTCGCGCCTTCGTCTACAGAGCCCGGGCACATCGGCGCCATTTACGTACAGCGCAACCCTGACAAGCTCGGGCATGTCACAAACCGGGACAGGGGTCCGTCTTGACGGTGTGCGCGGCGCGGTGCCGGGCACATCGTTCTCAAGCAAGGAACTGCCCATGACCCCGACCGACCTGCAAGCCCACCTGGATCCCGGCGCCATCGCCCCCGAGCTGTTCAAGAAGTACCTGGACTTCGCCCTGGCCTCCACACTGGACGAGGGACTGGCCCTGCTGGTGGACATCCGCGCCTCGCAGCTCAACGGCTGCGCGTTCTGCCTGGACATGCATGTCAAGCAGGCTCGTATCGCCGGGGAACGCGAGCTGCGCCTGCACCATGTGGCGGTCTGGCGCGAATCGCCGCTCTTCAGCCCCAGGGAGCGCGCCGCACTGGACTGGACGGAGCAGCTCACCCGACTGGGCACCGAAGGCGTGAGCGATGCCGACTATCGCCAGGTACGCGAGCACTTCGACGACACAGCCCTGGTGGAACTGACGTTCCGCGTGATTTCCATCAACGGCTGGAACCGCCTGAACATCGCCTTTCGCCGGGTGCCGGGTTCGCTGGACCGCGCGTACGGTCTGGACAAGGCGGGCCTGCAGTGATCGCGGACGCACGCTGGCGCGACCTCTTCGCTGGGCCGCTGGCACTGCGCATGGCGGTACTTGCCAGCGGCATCGCCCTGCACTCAGTGAGCCTCTACATTACGGCCAGCATGCTGCCCACGGTGGTGGAAGACATCGGTGGCCTGCCGCTCTACGCGTGGAACACCACAGTGTTCGTGATTGCGGCCATCCTGGGCGCCGCGGTGGCGGTGCCGGTGCTGCAACGGGTCGGGCCACGCTGGGCCTACGTATCCGCCAGCGCGGTTTTCGCGGCCGGCAGCGCGCTGTGCACGCTGGCTCCCACCATGCCGGCAATGCTGCCGGGGCGCCTGCTCCAGGGGCTCGGGGGCGGCTTGTGGCTGGCGCTGCCCTACGTGCTGGTGCGTCAAGTCTTGCCGGCGCCTCTGTGGTCGCGCGCACTGGCGCTGTTCTCCGGCATGTGGGGCGTGGCCACCCTGCTCGGGCCGGCCGTGGGCGGCGCGCTGGCTCAATACGCCAGCTGGCGCCTCGCGTTCGGTGCCTTGGTTCCCCTCGCGCTGTTGCTGGCCCTGAGCGCCACTGTGGCGTTGCGGGGTGTGAAGGCCGAAGCCGCTACGACGGCGTCTCCAGTGCTTCAACTCGCCCTGCTGGCGGCGGCCGTTCTGGCCGCGTCGAGCAGCACCGTCGCCGACTCCACCCTGGCCGGCGCGCTGGGTCTGGTAGTCGCGCTGGGGATGCTGCTGGCGATCGGCGGGCACGATCGAATCGCAGTCGCCCGCCTGTTGCCGAGCGCGGCCTATGTGCGCTCCAGCCCGCTCGGGCGGCTATACGCGGTGTCGGCGCTGATGGCCATCACGGTTACCTGTTCCGAAGTCTTCATCCCGCTGTTTCTGCAGCGCAACCAGGGCCACTCACCGCTGGCAGCCGGCTACATCGCCGCGACAGCGTCCGCGGGCTGGACGATCGGCGCCTTGTGCAGCGCATCGATGGCTCCCGGACCGGCCCATCGCTTCGTTCGGTTCTCACCATGGCTGTGCGCGTTGGCGATGGCTCTGCTGTGCACTGCAATGGCGGAAACGAGCGCGTCACCGTCGTTCGGTTCCACGCTGGGCATTGCGCTCGCGCTTGTCGCGCTGGGTCTGGGCGTGGGCTTGGCCTGGCCACCTCTGGCCAGCAGCATCATGACCGCTGCACCGCCAGCCGAGGCAGACCTGGCGTCTGGCGCCATCATGACCGTGCAGTTGATTGCCACCACGATGAGTACGGCTGCGGGCGGCTACCTGATCGGGTTGACGGCGCCGGCCGACGCACCAGACCTTGCGGCACCGGCGGCTTGGCTGTTCGGCCTGCTGGCGCTGGCCCCGGTGGCTGCTGCGGTGCTATGGCCACGCCACAAGGCCAGCGGCGCGTAGGCTTGAGTGTGCTGACTCAGATGCGGCTGCATCTCAGCAGTGCCAGCATGCACGGGCGGCAGCTGAAGGGAAATCAGAGAGGTGAACCAAGTGTCGCCGATGGGTCGAAAGCGGCCCGTCGGTTCTGGGGTTTGGACTTCCGCTTGAAGCCGAACTGAGGCGGTCGACCGGGGAATGTCGGCTGCCCAGCTTCGGCCAGAAGCGAAGGTTGTCGAAAGGCCGTGCTCGGGCGAGCCAGTGCCGCCGCCGGACGCGAGCCCGCGCACCGGGTGGCCAATGTCGAATCGGCATGCTTCCGTTCGTCATCATGGTGCGAGGCGCCCTCAAGCGGGTGCGTCGGCCGGTCAACCCAACAGGAGTCAAGGCATGTCCTACATCGACGGTTTCGTGATCGCGGTTCCAACCGCCAACAAGCAGAAGTTCATCGAGCACGCGCGTCATTTCGACCCACTGTTCATCGAGTTGGGCGCGATCCGTGTGATCGAGGGATGGGGCGACGATGTGCCCGACGGAAAAGTCACCGATTTCCGTCGCGCGGTGCAGGCCACGGCCGAGGAAACGGTGGCCTTCGCGTGGGTCGAATGGCCCGACAAGGCCACGCGCGATGCCGCCATGAAGAAGATGGTGGAAGACCCGCGCATGGACCCGTCCACACCCGGCAATCCCCCCATACCCTTCGACGGCAAGCGCATGATCTTTGGCGGCTTCGAACAGGTGGTCGAAGTGAAGGCCTGAACGGCGGGTCGACCAGCGACTGTCGGCAGCCCACTTTCGGCCAGTTGCGGGCTTTCGACGAGACTCGGCGACCTGCAGCTGCGTGCTGGCTGCCGTCCTTCAGGTTCGGCGCTGACGCAGTGCCGAGCGGAGGCCGTGCCGAGCGTGTCAGGCGGCGGGGCTCGTGAGGGTGCGAGAGACCGGCCTGATGTGGGCGAACATGCTGCGGGCGTTCCAAGTCGGAAAGGCTCTGACGAGCGACGAGGGGCCATGCAGTTGGATGCGGTGCTCCCGGGTGGCCTGGGCCCAGGAGAGCTGGCCGGCGTGCCATTTGACGAAGGCCTCGGCGTGCGCCGTGACGTAGAGGTCTTCGTCGTGGCCGCGGTACGTCTTGCAGATCTCGGTGTCTCCGCGCTCGATGAGCAGCCAATAGCGCTCTGGGCGCGGGCCCGTGAAGTCGAAGCGGATGACGATGCGTCGATCCGGGATCTGCTCTCGCCGCAGCGCATTGCACATCGACCACAGCGCGACGAAGGGGTCGAGGTGCTCTGGGGCGATCTCGAGCCAATGCGCGCCCCACTCACCGAGCGACTGGCACACCGCGAACAGGTCGTGGCCCGCGGGCGCGAGCTCGTAGTGGTGCCCGCGCCCGTTGGGCTTGGGTGCCGACTCGACGATACCGAGCCTTTCGAGCTGCTTGAGCCGTTGTGAGAGCAGGGTGCGGGACAGCCCGGGCGCGCCCTCCAGGATCTCGCTGAAGTCGGCGCAGCCCAGGTGCAGGTTGCGGATGATCAGCGGCGTCCAGCGCTCGGCGAAGATCTCGGCGCCACGGGCGATCGGGCAGTACTGGCCGTAGGTTCTCACGGAGCCAGTGTTGCGCGCCTGCGTTCGGTTTGGAAGTCCAGATTCTTGACTATCCAACCGCGGTCTGCCGTGCTCCGATGGGCCCATCCAGAAAGGAGCACCCGATGACGACATCGACCACCGTGGAAGTCGGCCCGCGGAGCATGAGGCCGACCGGCGTGCAGATCGACGGGTTCCGGGGCCGGCAGATATGTGCCGGCGACGCCGACTACGACGCTGCCCGCGCTGTCTGGAACGGCGCCATCGACCGGCGCCCACGCCTGATCGCCCGCTGCATCGGCGCCGCCGACGTGGTCGCAGCCGTGTGCTACGCCCGCGACCACGACCTGGAGATTGCCATCCGGGGCGGAGGCCACAACGTGGCCGGCACCGCCGTTTGCGACGACGGGATCGTCATCGACTTGTCGGCGATGCGGGCCGTGCAGGTCGATCCCGTGCGCCGCAGGGCCTGGGTGCAGGGCGGGGCGCTGTGGGGCGACGTCGACCACGAGACGCAGGCGCACGGCCTGGCCACCACCGGCGGCATCGTGAGCCACACCGGCGTCGCCGGGCTCACCCTCGGCGGCGGCGTCGGCTGGCTGATGCGCAAGCACGGCCTGACGGTCGACAACCTGCTCGCCGTCGACCTCGTGACGGCTGAAGGACAGCGGCTGCGGGCGTCCGAGGACGAGCACACCGACCTGTTCTGGGCGCTGAGAGGCGGCGGCGGCAACTTCGGTGTGGTGACGGCGTTCGAGTTTCGCCTCCATGCGGTCGGGCCCGCCGTCCTGGCCGGGCCGATCCTCTGGGACGCGAGCGCCGCCGGGGACGTCCTGCGCTGCTACCGCGACCTTGTCCGCGACGCTCCCGACGAGCTCGGCACGGTCGTGAGGTTCGGCACCGTCCCGCCGCTGCCGGTCATTCCCGCGGCCTTGCACTGGCGTCCGGTGCTGATGGTCGGTACCTGCTACGCCGGGCCGATCGAGGACGGCGAACGGGCGCTCCGACCGCTGCGCGCATCGCGGACTCCGCTGCTCGACCTCGTCGGGCCCAAGCCGTATGTGGGATTCCAGAGCGCGCTCGACTCGACCGTTGTCCATGGTTGGAACTACTACTGGAAGTCCACCCACCTCCCGTCGCTCAGCGACGACCTCGTCGACGTGATCGCCGAGAACGCGTTCTCCTGCGCGTCGCCCCGCTCGTACGTGGCGATGTTCCATCTGCAAGGGGCCGTGGGCCGGGCGGCCGAAGGCTCGACGGCGTTCGGCAACCGGCAGGCGTCGCACGCGATCACCCTCGACGCCGTGTGGCGCCCGGGCGAGGACTTCGGCGACCGGGACACCGCTTGGACGAGGAGGTTCTTCGCGGCCCTCGGCCGCTTCCGGGAAGGCGTCTACGTCAACTTCCTCGGCGCCGACGAAGAGCCTGACCGGGTGCGCGAGGCGTACGGCGACGCCGTCTACGACCGGCTGGTGGACGTGAAGACGACGTACGACCCCGACAACGTCTTTCACCACAACCAGAACATCCGCCCGAGGTCGCATGCGAACTGAGACGGTCAACCACGGACTGCCGGTCGTGCGGCGCGGGGCGGCCAAGGATCGGCCTGCGGGCGCTAAGCCCCGATGGGTAGGTTCACCGCTTTGGCGATCTCCTGCACGCAGGCGATGGCGCGTTGCGCCATGGGCGACGGCGTGCGATTGACCAGCGTCACGATCCCCATCTCCGAATAGACGTCCGGCACGTCGTCGACGTCGAGCCGCACGATCGCACCCGCGCGAACATCGTCGCGCAGCCCCGCCTCGGGCGCGCCGATCACGGTGTCGGTGGTGAGCGCCAGCGTGCGCAGCAGGAAGACGTCGTCGCACTCCACCGCCAAGACGGGCTCCTGTCCCGCGGGCAATCCGATGAGCCGCGCGAGCAGAGCGCGCATCGGCTTGGGCAGCCGGGTGGTCGCGAAACCGCAGCGCCAGACCTGCGCGAAGGTGCAGCGCCGACCGGCCAGAGGATGGCCCGTGCGGGCGTACAGGTGCGCCGGCTGGCGCCCGATCGAGCTGATCTCGATCTTCGGATCCGCCGGCACGTCGCGCACGTCGGCGACGAAGAACTCGATGTCCTCGGCCACCAGCCGCGCGTGCAGCAGCTCCCAGTTGTTCGTCTCGAGCCGCAGGCCGACACCCGGGTATTGCTTGCGCAGGGCCACGACGACCCGCGGCATGATCGTCGCGGCGGGGAACGGCCCGGCGCCGAAGGCCGTGTCGCCGAGCTGGCTGTCACGGTACAGCGCCGCGTCGCGCTGCAGGCAGCGCGCGTCGAACAGCAGGCGTCGCGCCCGCTCGACGAGAAAGGCGCCCGCGGGCGTCGGCTTCACGTCGCCTGTGTCGCGATCGAAAAGGCGCATGCCGACATCGCGCTCGATCGACTGAATGCTGCGGCTGAACGCCGGTTGGCTCAGGTGCACCCGCTCCGCGGCGCGCGCGAAGTGGCACTCGTCGGCGAGCGCGACCACGTGCGAGAGCCGCTTCAAATCCATCGCTCAATGCTGCCGATGCATTGAGGCGTTGTCAACAATGCATTGGACACATTAACGGGCGCCGCCGATAAATGGCACGCCCGCAAGAACGCGCGCCCGAAGGCGCCGCCCCGCAAGGAGACAAGCGATGAGTCCGATGCTTCAGAACGTACTGGTGCTGGCCCTGATCCTCGGCTACGGGCTGATGGAGTTCGCGACGCGCCGCTACCAGGCCACGGTGAACGCGAACGGCAACGACACGAAGCTGGAGTTGCTGATGTTCGTGAGCCTGATCGCGGTCGCACAGCCCGTGGCCTTGCTCGGCACCGACGCGCTGTGTACGTGGCTCGTACCCGGCCAGCGCGGTGCATGGGCGGATCTGCCCTGGTGGAGCATGGTCGCGATCTTCCTCGTGGCCGACGACATGACGCAGTACTGGTGGCACCGCCTCTCCCACACGCCGCTGCTGTGGCCTCTGCATCGCGCCCACCACTCGGCCAAGTACATGAGCATTCGCATCACGTACCGCAACAACTTCTTCTACTACCTCCTGATGCCGGGGATCTGGGCGGGCGGCGTGCTGCTCTTCCTCGGCTTCGGCAAGGTGTACGCGGCCTACATCGTCGTGAAGATCGCGGTGATCCTGGGCGCCCACTGCGCTTGGCGCTGGGACGAGCCGCTCTACCGCATCCGCGCGTTGCGCCCGCTCATGTGGGTCGTCGAGCGGACGATCTCGACGCCGGCCACGCACTGGGCGCACCACGCGCTCACCAACGCCGACGGCATCGGCCACTACAAGGGCAACTTCGGCAACCTGCTGTTCTTCTGGGATGTGCTGTTCGGCACGGCGCACATCACGCGCAAGTACCCGGCGGCCGTCGGCCTGGAAGACGACCGGCTCTTCGGCGAGGAGCACTGGGCCGACCAGATGTTCTACCCGCTGTCGCACTCCACGCGCGAGCACACGGCGCTGCGCCCAGGCGGCCGCCCCTACGAGAGCAGCGCCGATGCCCCGCTGACCGCGTCGGCGAACGGCAGCGGAGCCTGATCCCATGAACGACCGGACCCTGGCCGTCGACGGCGGCGCGCGCGTTGCCCAGATCTTCGACGCGCAGCAACGCGCGTTCGACGCGCAACCCTTTTCTTCGGCGGATGAACGCCGTGCTCAGCTGCGTGCCCTGAAGCGGCAGGTCTCGCGCTACCAGGACTTGCTGGCCGATGCGATCAGCCGCGACTTCGGCTGGCGCTCGCCGTCCGAATCGATGATGCTCGACGTGCTGCCCACGACGCTCGAGATCGACCATGCGATCTCGCATGTCAGGCGCTGGATGAAGCCGAGCCGCCGCTCCACCGAGCTGCTGTTCCTCTCCAACAGCCTGAGCGTGCACTACCAGCCCAAGGGCGTGGTGGGCGTGATCGCCACCTGGAACTTCCCGGTCTACCTGTCGCTTGGGCCGCTTGCGGCGGCGCTGGCCGCGGGGAACCGCGTGATGATCAAGATGCCGGAGGTGACCCCGGCCACCAACGGCGTGCTCAAGGGCCTGCTCGGCGAAGTGTTCCCCGAGGACCGCGTCGCGTTGATCGGCGGCGAGCTCGAGGATCCGAACGCCTTCTCGTCGCTACCCTTCAACCACATCGTCTTCACCGGCTCGCCGCAAGTCGGGCGCATCGTGATGCGCCAGGCGGCGCAGCACCTCACGCCGGTGACGCTGGAGCTGGGCGGCAAGTCGCCGGCCCTGGTGATGCGCGGCTACCCGGTGCGCGAGGCCGCGCTGCGCATCGCGCACGGCAAGGGCGCCAACAGCGGCCAGGTGTGCGTGTCACCCGACTACGCACTCGTCCCGCGCGAGCATGTGGCCGCCTTCGTGTCGCAGGTGCAGGCGAGCTTCGTGCGCCTCTACGGCGAGTGCGCGGCCGACAGCCGGGACTACACCTCGATCGCGAGCGATCGACACGTCGCGCGCCTCCAGGCACTGCTCGACGATGCAAGGGCCAAGGGCGCCGTCGTGACGCCGTGCGGCCCGCTCAACGATGCGCGCCGGATGCCCTTGCACATCGTCACCGGCTGCACGCCGGAGATGGCGCTGATGCGCGAGGAGATCTTCGGCCCCATCCTGCCGGTGATTCCCTACGACACGCACGACGAGGCGATCGCCTTCATCTGCGCCCGGCCGCGGCCGCTCGCGCTGTACTGCTTCAGCCACGACGCGGCGGCGCGCGACGACGTGCTGCGTCGCACGCACTCGGGCGGCGTGACGATCAACGACTGGGCCTGGCACGTGGTCAACCACGACGCGCCTTTCGGCGGGGTGGGCAATTCGGGCATGGGCACGTACCACGGCGTCGAAGGTTTCCGCGAGCTGTCGCATGCGCGCACGGTGTTCAAGCGGCATCGCCTGTTCCCTGTCGGTCTGTTCTATCCGCCGTATGGCAAGGCCGTGCAGCGGCTCGCGCTGAAGTTGTTCATCGGCCGCGCCGATCCGGCGTTGAAGAAGGCGCAGTGAACGATTGGCGATTGGATTGAAGAGAAAAGCGCATCGACGATGAATGTCCCCGAGACCCCTTCTTTCGCCCCGCTCGATGAAGCCACGCGTGAGCTCGCGCTTGCCGGGAAGTCCCTCGCGGTGACCGGCGGCTTCGGCGCGCTCGGCCGTGCGGTCACCCGAGAACTGCTGGCCGCCGGCGCGCGCGTGTCCATGCTCGACAAGGCACCGGCGCCGGCCGACGTGCCGGACAACGTCGTTGCGCTCGGCGGCATCGACTTGGGCGACGCCGCGGCGGCGCACCGTGCCCTGGACGACGCCGCATTGCGTTTGGGCGGCCTGTCAGCGCTGGTCAACGTCGCCGGCGGCTTTCGATGGGAAACGGTGGAGCAGGGCAGCGTCGACACCTGGGACGCGCTGTATGCCATGAACCTGCGCACCACCTTGCTTGCGTCGCAGGCCGCGCTGCCGCACCTGCTCGCAGGAGGCCACGGTCGCATCGTCAACGTAGGCGCATCGGCTGCCGGCCATGCCGGTCTCGGGATGGGCGCCTATGCCGCCGCGAAGTCCGGCGTCGCGCGCCTCACCGAAGCGATGGCCGAGGAGTTCAAGGACCGCGGCATCACCGTCAACGCCGTGCTGCCGAGCATCATCGACACGCCAGCCAACCGCTGCGCGATGCCGAACGCCGATCACGCCCGGTGGGTGAGTCCGCGTGCGCTGGCACGCGTGGTCGTGTTCCTTCTCTCCGATGACGCGGCGGCGATCACCGGTGCGCTCATTCCCGTGAAGGGACGCACCTGAAGGAGTTCCACATGAACGACCTGCTTGCTGCGGCCGCCGGGACAAGAGGAACTCGTAGCCGATCACCGGCAGCGCGGCTTTTTCTTTGGGAGCCCAAGGTTTTTTATAGAACCGGCGTTGGGGCCAAGTTTTCTTATGCCGCGCTGCCCCGCCCAAACAACCCCGCCAGCCGCCTCACCGCTGCCTCGGCCAGCGCCCGGTCCGGCGCCACGCTCTCGTTGCCAAAGTCCCCGTCCCCCTGCGCCTGCACCAGCAGGCCGTCGCGCCGCGAGACCACCGAGAGGTTGTGGCCGCGCCAGGTGATGCCGTAGCGCACGTCGGGCTGCGGCACCAGGCGAGCGATCTGGCCGCGCACGGGCACGAGGCTCTCGTCGCCGAGCAGCGCGCGGGCGCCGTAGCCGGTGGCATTGACCAGCGTGCGTTCGCTCAGGCCGGCAAACTGGCGCGGGCTCTCAAAGTCGCGGTGCACGATCTCGCCGCCGTCGCGCATGAACTCGTTCATCAGCAGCTGGCTGTAGGCCGGCAGGTTGAACACCATCTGCGTGTAGCGCCGCGCAAAGGGCACCGGGAACGGGTGCTGGTGGGGCGCCAGCGGCACCGAGCGCGGGCGCAGGTCGCCGAGCAGCTCGCCTTCGAGGTCCGCGTAGTCCGGTTCGGCTGAGGCCTCGGGCTGGGCCGGCTCTGGCAGCGGCAGGCCGAACGGAATGTCCGACAGGACATAGCCCTCGCGCCATTCCACCGGCTCGCCGGGCAGGCCCAGCAGGTGCTGGTACATCTGGTGCGAGTCGCGCGCCATCGTTTCCCACTGTCGGCGGAACGCGGGCGTCGCATGGGCCTCGTCGCACAGGCGCGATGACGGCGACCAGACGCCGGTGGCCATCGACGAGCGCACCTGCGGCGGCAGCTCGCGGCTGTAGATGCGCACCCGCAGGCCGGCGCGCTGGGCCACGCGCGCGGTGGTGAGGCCGATCGCGCCGCAGCCGATCACCGCGAGGCGCTTCTCGCGCGTGGTCAGCGCCAGCTCCACCGCGAGCCGGGCCGAGCCCCACGAGAGCGACCAGCCGCTGCCGCCGTGGCCGTAGTTGTGCACCACGGTCTGACGCCCCCATTGCTGCGCCTCGATGCGCGGCCCCGCGGCGCGGAACGGCCGCGTGCACACCATGATCTCGACGATGCGATCGATGCGCGCCTGCATCGGCACCAGCGGCGCCGGCGTCGCGAAGGGCGCGCCCGCGCTGCCGCCGGGCGAGGACGTCTCGGCGGGCGAAGCGGGTGCAGGGCGGGCGCCCATCGCCGCCAGCGCGGCGCCTGTCCCGCCGATGAAGCGGCGACGTTGCATGGTGATGGGCTGATGCGGGGCAGATGCGCCTCGCCGTGTGAGGGTTCCGAAAGGCGCGGATTGTCGAGGCGCCCGCGCGCCTCGCCTCATGGCGGCCCGGCCGGCGTCAAGCCGCGCGCCGCAGCGCCTCGTCCGCCAGCGCGCCGGCCAGCTCGAGCCGGAAGTAGCGGATCGTCTCCTTCAGCCCGTCTTCGAGCGAGACACACGGGCGCCAGCCCAGCATGTGCATCGCGCGCCGGATGTCGGGGCGGCGGCGCACGGGGTCGTCGGCCGGCAGCGGCCGGCGCACGAGCGCGGAGCGGCTGCCGGTCAGGCGCAGCACCAGCTCGGCCAGCTCGAGCACCGTGGTCTCGACCGGGTTGCCGACGTTGAACGGCCCCGGCCCGTCGCTGGCCATCACGCGCACCAGTGCCTCGACCGTGTCGTCCACGTAGCAGAAGCTGCGCGTCTGCTCGCCGTCGCCGTAGACGGTGAGCGGCTGGCCCAGCAGTGCCTGCACGATGAAGTTGCTGACCACGCGGCCGTCGCCCGGGCGCAGCCGCGGGCCGTAGGTGTTGAACACGCGCGCGATGCCGACCGTGGTGTCGAACTGGCGCGCGTAGGCAAAGGTCAGCGCCTCGGCGAAGCGCTTGCCTTCGTCGTAGCAGGAGCGCGGGCCGATCGGGTTGACGTGGCCCCAGTCCTCCTCGGCCTGCGGATGCGCGAGCGGATCGCCGTAGACCTCGCTGGTCGAGACCTGCAGCAGCCGGCTGTCGCCGTGGCGCGCGAGCTCGAGCAGGCGCCAGGTGCCCACGGCGCTGGTGAGCGCGGTGTGCACCGGCTCCTTCTGGTAGGCCGTGGGGCTGGCGGCGCAGGCGAGGTTGTAGATGCGCTGCGTGGGCGGCAGGTCTTCCGGCAAGGGGTGGCAAATGTCGTGCAGGCGCAATCGGATGCGCCGGCCGTTGGATGCGAGCCGCGCGAGGTGCGTGCGCCGTCCGGTCGAGAGGTCGTCGAGCGCCACCACGTCGTGCCCGTCGCGCAGCAGGCGCTCGCACAGATGGCTGCCGATGAAACCGGCGCCGCCGGCCACGATCACCGCTGCACCGTCCATTGCTGGGCCTCCTTGCGCTTGTGTGGCATTGAAGCCGTCGTCGGCAACCCCCATGCCTACGCTGTTGTCGCGGGCATGGCGGTTGCCAACGCCGGCTGCCAGCAGGCCTTTCGTGCCGGCTGCCTGGAGCCGCGATGCGCATCGTCTACGTCACCGAGACCTACCCACCGGAACTCAACGGCGTCGCGATGACCACCTGTCGCACCGTGGCCGCGCTGCGCGAGCGCGGCCATGAGGTGTGCGTCGTGCGGCCGCACCAGCCGGGCCACGACGATCGCGCGCCGGCGCTGGCGCCGACGAGCGACCAGCTCACCTTCGGGCTGCCGATCCCGATGTACCCGCAGCTGCGCTTCGGCCTCGCGAGCGCCGCCGCCCTGGCGCGCCGCTGGCGGCCGCTGCGGCCGCAGCTCGTGCACGTGGCGACGCCGGGGCCGCTGGGCGCGGCGGCGGTGGTCGCCGGGCGCCGCCTGGGCGCGGCGGTGACGAGCGACTTTCGCACCCACTTCCAGCGCTACTGCGGCCACTACGGCCTGGGCCTCGCGAGCGGCGCGGTGCGCGGCTACCTGCGCTGGCTGCACAACCAGGCGCACCGCAGCTTCGTGCCCACCGACGAGGCGCGCGAGGAACTGCAGCAACTGGGCTTCGAACGCCTGGCGGTGGTCGGGCGCGGCGTCGACGGCGAACACTTCAGGCCCGAGCTGCGCAGCGCCGAGCTGCGCGGCGCCTGGGGCGCGACGCGGCCCGGCCAGGTGGTGATGCTCTACGTCGGCCGCCTCGCGCGCGAGAAGCAGCCGGAGCTGGCGCTCGCGGCGTTTCGCGAAGCGCGCCGCGTGCGGCCCGGCACGCGCATGGTGGTGATCGGCGACGGCCCGTGCCGCCGCCGGCTCGAGGCCGAGTATCCGCAGGCGCTGTTCCTCGGCGTGCGCACCGGCATCGATCTCGCGCGCTGCTATGCGAGCGCAGACGTGTTCCTGTTCCCCAGCCTGACCGACACCTTCGGCAACGTCACGCTCGAGGCCCTGGCCTCGGGCCTCGTCGTCGTCGCCTACGACACCGGCGCGGCGCGCCAGCACCTGCGTCACGGCTTCGACGGCGTGCTGTGCCCCAAGGGCGATGCGCAGGCGTTCATCGAGCGCACGCAGCGCGCGGCGCTGCTGGCGCTGCCGCCCTCGCCGATGCGCTTCGAGGCGCGCCGCACCGCGCTCGCGCTGAAGTGGCGCCCCGTGTTGCAGCGCTTCGTCGACGAGCTCGACGAGGTCTCGTTCCAGGTCCACCTCGAGCAGATGCGCCATGCAGCCCTGGCCTGAGGATGACCACCCCCGAAGCGCCTTCGGCGCCTCCCCCTCGAGGGGGCGACGCCAGCGGACCGGCGAAGCCGGATCCGCGGCGTCCGCTGGGTGGCGCCAATTCATGTCTCGCGCCTCGTACGAAGCGACGTGGAGCCACTGCTGCGAGCTGGACCTTCGCTGGACGCTCGCGCTGCAGCGCCACCTCGCGAACCGCGCGGTCGTGCTGTCGCTGGCCATCGTGAGCCGGCTGGGCGATGGCGTGCTGTGGTACGGCTTGATGATCGCGCTGCCGTGGCTGGACCGGCGCGACGGCTGGGCGGTGGTGGCGCACATGTTCGCGCTGGGCGTCCTGAACCTGATGATCTACCGCGAGGTCAAGCGTCGCACCGCGCGGCGCCGGCCCTTCATCGCCTGCGTCGATGTCTGCGCGCGCGCCCGCGTGCTCGACCAGTTCAGCTTCCCGAGCGGGCACACGCTGCACGCGGTCGCGTTCGCGACCCTGCTGACGGTCAACTACCCGCCGATGGCGCCGGCGCTGTGGGCCTTTGCGGCGCTGGTCGCGGCCTCGCGCGTCGCGCTGGGCCTGCACTACCCGAGCGACGTGCTGGCCGGCGTCGCGCTCGGCCTGCTGACGGGCGGCATCGTGGTCGCCGGGTCCTGAAGCGCGTCGAGCGCGCCGCCCAGCGTCAGCGCCGGGCCGCCGCGCAAGCCCGCCTCGAGCCGCCGCATCCACGCGCGGCGCACGTTCGCGTGCTCGGCATCGCCCGGGTGCAGCTCCAGGCGCAGCGGCGCGGCGCGCGTCTGCACGCGCGCGAGCACGGCGTTCCAGGCGATCGACGCCTGGCGCCGCCACGCCGAGCGCGTGCTGTAGGCGTGCGCCAGCGAGCTCAGGCGGCGCCCGCGCCCCGGCGCGTCGATGTGCGCGAGAAAGCACAGGTAGTCGAAGCCGGCGCGCTCGAGCACCGCGCGCGCCGCCGGGCTGCAGAGCCAGGCCGGCGCGACGAAGCCGCGCGCCGGCGGCAGGCCGTGGCTTTCGAACCAGCCGCGCGCTGCCGCCAGCCGCCGCAGGGCCTCGGCCTCGTCGAGGCCGGCGAACTCGCCCTCGGCGCGCGTGTAGATGCGCCGCAGCCACCAGTCGAGCGGGTGCCGCGGCCGCGCCGCGTCGACGTGGCTGTAGCCGTGCAGCGCGAGCTCGTCGCCGCGCGACACCGCCTCGTGCAGCCCGGCGATGAAGGCCGGCGTCGACGGCGCCCAGTGCAGGCGCGGCACGACGAGCCAGGTCACCGGGATCGGCGCGGCCGACGGCGCCACGCTCTGCACCGCCTGCCACAAGCGTTCGCAGCGGGGCCAGGTCGGCGCGCCCGCGTCGTGGATCACGACGCAGACGGGGCGTTGCGCGTGGGCGGGCACGTCGGTTGGCGGCCTGCGGCCGGCGGCGGCGGGCTCGTGTTCGCCGCCGCGGGTGTGCCGAGGCACAGCTGGCGGTAGCGCGCGGCCAGCGAGGGCAGGATGCGGCGCCAGTCGTGCTCGGCGCTGCGCGCGAGCGCCGCGCAGATGCAGTCGTTGGGCCGCTCGAGCGCCGCGCGCAGCGCCTCGGGCCAGTCGTGCGCCGGAGCATCGGCATCGACGCCGATGCCGGCGCCGTCGCGCACCAGCTCGCCCAGGCCCGCGGCCGCGCGCACGACGACCGGCGTGCCGCAGGCCATCGCCTCCAGCACGGCGAGGCCGAAGGTCTCCTGGTCGCCGGCATGCACGAAGACATCGACGCTGGCCATCAGCCGCGCGACGCGCAGGCTGTCGCGTTCGTGCGGCAGGCAGCGCACGTGCTCGCCCTGCGGCCGGCACGGGCCATGGCCTTGCAGCAGCAGGAAGTGGCGCGGCCCGAGCGCGGCCACCGCATCGGCCAGCAGTTGCAGGTGCTTCTCGGGTGCCAGGCGGCCGGCATAGAGGAACAGCCGCGCGCCCGAGGGCAGCTCGAGCTGCTTCTCGAGGCGCCGCCGCCACAGCAGGTCGGCACGGCTGGGCTGGAACACCTCGCGGTCGACGCCCAGCGGCTGGTGCTCGACGCGCTCGATGCCCATGCCGCGCAGCGTGCGCGCCATCGCCTGGCTGGGCGCGAGCACGACATCGAAGTGGCGATAGACCGTGCGCAGGTAGGCGGCGGCGAGGCGGTATGCCCCCGCGCCGGCCAGCCGGCCGGGCAGCTCGAGCGCGCGGTGCCCGCCGAGGCAGGCCTGGCGAGCGACCGCCGCGAGGTTGCCGTGGCAGAACGCGACGATGGGCACCTCGCTCGCGTCGCGCACGCGGATCGCGGCCCAGGCGGGTGCGAATGGGTCGCCGGCCTCGATCAGGTCGGGCAGTTGCTCGGCGATGCGGCGCGCGAGCTCGGCCGTGTTGAGCGGCAGCCGGTAGCTGCCACCCGAACCGGGCAGCGGCCAGCCGCCGACCTCGATGCAGCGCGTGTGCTGCGGCGACTCGGCGCCGTTGCGCCGCGGCACGACCAGCGCGTGCTGCCAGCCGGCGCGCGTGGTGAGCCAGTGCGCGCGCGTGAGCACGTAGCGTCCGACGCCGCCGCCGGTGCGGCTCCAGTACATGGTGGTGTCGACCAGCGTCAATGGCCGCGGTCCCAACGATCCCGGTGTCCTGTTCATGACCGCGGTTCGGCAAACGTCGTGCCGTTCGCATGCCGTCCGGTAAGCGTCGTCACGCCGCCCGTCATGCGGCGCCGCCTTGCCCGAGCGTCTCGCCGTGGGCACGCCAACTGCCCCGAGTCCCGAACGGCACAACCGCCCCCGAAGAGGAGCCCCTATGGAACGACTGAACCCATCCCTTCCTCCCCTCGCGGAACGCACCAGCCTGTACGGCTTCTTCGGCCTGGTGGCCCTCGCGCTGCTGATCCTCGGAGGACTGAACTGGGCCCTGCTGGGCCTGATCGAGGTGGATCTCGTCGCCGTGCTGTTCGGCCCGATGACGACGGCCTCGCGCACGGTCTACGCGCTCTTCGGCGTGGCGGCGGTCTATGCCTTGTCGCTGTTGCCGCGCGTCTCGCGCATGGATTGAGCCGCACGGCCCGAGCCCTTTGAACCCTGTTGACCCTGTCGGAGACCAGCACCATGAAGAACGAGGAAGCGATCGGCGTTCTCAATGATCTGATCGAGAACTGCAAGGACGGCGAGTACGGCTTTCGCGCCTGCGCCGAACACACCAAGCGCGACGACATCCGCAGCCTCCTGCTGCAGCGCGCCGACGAATGCGCGCTGGCCGCGCGCGAGCTGCAGGCCCACGTGACCGAACTCGGCGGGCGCCCCGACGACCGCGGCACCGCGGCCGGCGCACTGCACCGCGGCTGGGTCGCGGTGCGCGGCACGCTGTCGGGCTACACCGACCTCGCGATGCTCGAGGAATGCGAGCGCGGCGAGGATGCCGCGGTGGCGCGCTATCGCCGCGCGCTGGAAAAGCAGGACCTGCCGGCCAACCTGCGCGCGACGGTCCAGCGGCAGTATGAAGGTGCGCTGCGCCACCACGACCAGGTGCGCAACCTGCGCAACTCGTTGAGGACGACGGCCTGAGCCCTCACCCCAACCCTCTCCCGCACGCGGGAGAGGGCGCACCCCCCACGCCCCAAGCTCCCTCGCCCCCGCCAGGGGGAGAGGGCAGGGGTGAGGGGGCAACGCAAGTTGCCGTCCAACCCTAGCCGCACACCTCGCGCAGCAGTCGATCCCAGTCCGCCGCGAAGCGCCCGATCGAGAAGCGCGACATCGCCAGCCGCCGGCCGCGCTCGCCGAGCGCCTGCGCGAGCGTGCGGTTGGCGAGCAGTTCCTGCATGCGCTCGTGCAGCACCTCGGGGCGGGTGTCGATGAAGCCGGTGTCGCCGTCGCGCAGCACCGAGGCGAGCTCGGTGGTCGCCAGCGCGACGACCGGCACGCCGGCGAACATCGCTTCCAGCAGCGTGAGGCCGAGGCTGGTGTAGCGCACCGGATGGAAGAAGAAGCGGTGGCGCGCCATCACGCTGGCGAGCTCGTCGTGCGCGATCTCGCCGATGCCGCCCAAGGCCTCGCTGCCCATGCCGGCGAGCACCAGCGGCGCGCGCTCGCGCGCCTGCTCGAAGACATCGAGGCCGAGCCGGCGGCCACGTTTGGCGAGGTCGTTGACGACGGTGATGCCGGCTTCGATCTCACCGCTGTAGCGCGCCGCGGCGAGCGGCCGCACGCCGTGCTCGATCACGACGCTGCGCGCGCGGCCGTTGTCCCACATCAGCGCATTGAACGCGGTGACGTGGACGATGGCCGCCGCCTCGTCGGCCGCCCAGTGGCGCGTGTTGGTCGGGTGCTCCTGGGGCGGATCGTGCTCGAGCGCGATGACCGGCAGCGCGTGCTGTTCGGCGCTGAGCAGGTGGCGGTCGTGCAGCCAGTTGTGGCGCGACTGGTAGAGCACCGCGTCGAAGCGCATGCCGGGCAGGTCGCTGACCGGCGCGTCGTGCACGTTGTCCGACCACGGCAGGCGGCCGCTGCGGCCGCTGCGAAACGGCTGGCCGCTGGTGTCATGCACCAGCCAAAGATCGTGCGGGATGTGGCTCAGGTAGTGCAGGTAGTTGCCGTGCACGTGCCAGGTGAGGATGCGCAGCCGCCGCGTCATGGCCCGTTCAGCGCATTCCCCTGCGCGGCGGCGATGCGCACGCCGGCGCGACGCGCGGTGCCGCGCGGCGGCGCGAACCAGCAGGCCTCGAGCACGTCGGCCACCTCGATCGCCGTGGCGCAGCCGTGGCCGATCGGGCAATCGCGGTGAGCGCAGGGCCGGCACTCGACGTCGGCCGCGACGACGCGGTGCAGCTGGCGGTTCAGCGGCGCCCAGCGCTCGACATCCGAGCCGCAGCTGACGACGACGCTCGGCTTCTCGAGCGCGGCCGCGAGATGCGACAGCCCGGTGTCGTTGCAGACCACGCCGAGCGCGCCTTCCAGCAACGCGGCCAGGCTCCACAGGTCCGTCTTGCCGGCCATCACGATGGGCTCTTCCTCCATCTGGTCGGCCACCGACTCGATCAGCTCGACCTCGGGCGTGCCTCCGGTCAGCACGACCTCGTAGCCGCGGCGCACCAGCGCGTCGGACAGCGCCGCGAAGCGCTCGGGCCACCAGCGCCGCGACGGCAGCTGCGCGCCGGCATGCACGCACACGTAGCGCTCGGGTGGGCGGCCGGGCCAGAGCGCGGCGAGCGATTCGCGGTCTTCATCGGTGAGGTCGAAATGCGGCATCACGCCCTGGCGCGCCATGCCGAGGTGGTCGGTCAGCGCGAGCAGGCGCAGGCTTTCGTGGCCGCGCTCGGGCCAGCGCAGCCACGACGGCGAGTCGGGCGGCGTCGGCGGCGTCCAGCAGTGGCCGTCGTGGAAGCCGATCATGTTGCGCGCGCCGAAGCAGGCCAGGAGCGGGTTGACGATCGCGCCGCTGCCATGCAGCTGGATCGCGAGGTCGAAGCGGCGGTCCTGCACCTGGGCCAGGAAGTCGGGCAGCGCGCGCACGTCGGCCGGCGTTTCCGGAAAGCCGGGATAGCCGGGCAGGGCGATGAACTCGTCGACGCAGTCGAGCCGCGCCGCCCACGGTCCGGCCCAGCCGAGCCCGACCAGGCAGATGCGCGCCTTCGGGTAGTGGTGACGGATCGCGCGCAGCGCGGGCGTCGCGCACAGCATGTCGCCGAGCATCAGCGCGCGCAGCACGACGATGCGCTCGATCGGCGCATCGAAGGCCGGCCTCATCGGTCCTTCCCTCATCGGTCCTTCTCCAGCAGGAAGGACTCGATGAACAGCGCATCCAGCGGCGTGCTGTGGAAGGCGTCGATCGCGTCCTTGGGCGTGCAGACGATCGGCTCGCTGCGCACGTTGAACGAGGTGTTGATCAGCACCGGCACGCCGGTGCGCGCCTCGAAGGCCTTGAGCAGCGCGTGGAACGGCGGGTTGGCGACCGCGTCGACGGTCTGGATGCGCGCGGTGTGGTCGACGTGGCAGCAGGCGGGGATGCGCTGCGCCTTGTCGGGGCGCACGCGGTAGGTGAACAGCATGAACGGCGAGCTGCCGCCGTTGTCGCGCGTGGCCTCGAACCACTGCGGCATCGCCTCTTCGAGCACCGCCGGCGCGACCGGACGGAAGTCCTCGCGGTCCTTGTACTCGTTGAGCCGCGCCTGCATGTTGGCCTCGATCGGCGAGGCGATGATCGAGCGCGCGCCGAGCGCGCGCGGGCCGAACTCCATGCGGCCCTGGAACCAGCCGATCACGCGGTTGTCGGCCAGCAGGCGCGCCGCGGCTTCGGCCCGGGCGGCGTCGTCGGCGAGGCGCCGGTAGGGCACGCGGGCCCACTTCAGCAGCGCCTCGATCTCGTCGTCGCCGAAGGCCGGGCCCAGGAAGGCGTCGCGCATCGGATGCAGCCGCGGCGCGAGCGGCTGCAGCAGCGGCAGCGGCATCGCCTGCGGCACGCCGGGGGTGGCCGCCGGCGGCGCCGGGGCGTCGTCGCGGCGCTGCAGCGCGTCGACCCACAGCGCGGCGCCCAGCGAGGTGCCGGCATCGCCGGCCGCGGGCTGCACCCAGACCTGCTCGAACGGGCCTTCGTCGCGCAGGCGCGCGTTCATCAGGCAGTTCAGCGCGACGCCGCCGGCCATCGCCAGGCACGGCTCGCCGGTCGCGGCGTGCAGCCAGCGCGCGAGCTTGAGCACGGCCTCCTCGAGCGCACCTTGCAGCGACGCGGCGAGGTCGAGGTGGGCCTGTTCGAGCGGCATGCCGCGCTCGCGCGGCGGTCCGGCCCACGAGGCGAGCTCGTAGGACTCGATGCGAAAGCGCCCGTCGTCGCCGACGCGCAGCATGTCGTCGAAGTGCTGGCGAAAGCGCGCGGTGCCGAACGCCGCCAGCGCCATGACCTTGAACTCGTCGCTCGACGGCAGGAAGCCCAGGTGCTGCGTGACGCGCTCGTAGAGGATGCCCAGCGAATGCGGTACCTCGACCTGGCCGAGGTGTTCGTAGGCGCCGTCGCGCCAGGCGCCGTAGCTGGTGGTGGCGCGTTCGCCGCGGCCGTCGAGCGTCATCATCGCGCAGCGGCTGAACGGCGCGCACAGGAAGGCGCTGGCCTGGTGCGCGAGGTGGTGGTTGACGAAGTGCCAGCGCCAGCCCGCCGGCATGCCGGGCGGTCCGAAGCGGCGCTGCAGGTGCAGCGGCACCGCATCGCGCAGGAAGCGCGGCGCGTTGATGACGTAGGCCGCGAACACGGGATCCCACGGCCCTCGCCACGAGGCATCGAGGACCGCGTCGTCGACCGGCGCGTCGGCCGAGGGCTGCCAGGGCAGCGAGAAGCCGCTGGCGCCGGCGTAGTCGGGGCCGAGGAACAGGCCCGGGTCGAAGCTGTAGGCGACGTGGTCGACGTCTTCCATCGTCGCGCCGCAGGCCGCCAGGCAGTGGCCGATCGCGTTGAACGGCAGCTCCCAGGCCGAGAACGGCACCGGCCGCTTGGCGTGCTTGATGCGCGTGAAGCGCTCCTCCTCGCAGGCCGCGACGATGCGTCCGTCGACGACGATCGCCGCCGAGCTGTCGTGGTAGGCGGCGTTGATGCCGAGCGTGATCATGTGTCTGGGGCCCGTTAAGGCGATGGGAGGGCCACTGCGGCGCTTGCGCGGCGCGGTCGCATCGCCAGGTTCATCGCGGCATCGACCACCTGCTCGACCGCCACGCCGTTCAGGCAGGCGTGGTCGGCGCGCGGGCAGGTGCTCTTGAGGCAGTGGCGGCAGTCGACGTGCCGGTGCAGCACGGCCGCCGGCACGCGCCACGGCGTGTGCTGCGGGTTGGTCAGCGCATACAGCGCGACGACGGGCGTGCCCAGTGCGGCGGCCAGGTGCATGGGCGCGCTGTTGTTGGCGATCAGCAGCCGCGCGCCGCCGATCAGCGCGGCCAGCGTGCCCAGCGCCAGGTCGCGCGTGATCGCCACCGCGTCGCCCCCGGCGTGCGCCAGCGCGCGGGCGACGAGCTCGGCCTCGTCGTCGCTGCCGGTGAAGACCGCGCGCCAGCCGGTGCGCGCGCCGACCTCGCGCGCGGCGCGGCCGAAGCGCTCGGGCGCGTAGCGCCGCGACGCGGCGTTGGCGCCCACGTGGACGACGAAGTAGGGCTGCCGTTCGGCCAGGCCGTGCGCGACGAGCGCCGCCGCGGCGGCGCGCGCATCGCTCGCGCCGATGTCGATCTGCAGGCGTTCGCTCGCTGCGCTGAAGCCGACGCTGGCGACCAGGTCGAGCTGGCGGCGCACCTCGTGCCGCATCGCGTCGCCGAGCCGGTCTTCGTCGCGCACCCAGTGCGTCAAGAGGCCGTAGGGGTTCTCGCGGCTGTGCGCGAGCCGCAGCGGGATGCCGGCCATGCGGCACACCAGCGAGGCCGGCAGCGCCGACTGCGTGCTGACGGTGAAGATCACCGCGGCATCGAAGCGCCGCGCGCGCAGCCGCTCGATCAGCGCATCGTCGTCGTCGAAGCAAGCACCGCTGACCCACGGGGCGCGGTGCGCGATCACTGCATCGACCATCGGCAGCAGCGGCGCGAGCGCGGCGCCGGCCGGCGAGGTCAGCAAGGTCACCGAGGGCCGGCCCGGCGCGTCGTGCAGCGCGGCCAATGCCGGCGTGGTCATCACGACATCGCCGATGCTGTCGAGCCGCACCGCGAGGATGCGCGTGGCGCTCCGCCACTCGAGCGCGGAGCCGAACGTGGATGGGCTCGTCATCGCGCGCTCTCGCCCGTGCCCTGCCTCAGGCCGGCTGCGGCTGCCGCGCCGGCGGCGCCTGCCGCGCCGAGGCGATCGCCTGCGCGGCCTCGAGCAGGTCGTGGCAGACCACGTGCGGCTCGCGCATCGGCCCGCGCTTCCACTGCGTCTCGTTGCCGACGTCGACCAGCACGGTGCGGCAGCCCGCGCGCCGTCCGGCCTCGATGTCGTCGAGGATGTCGCCCACCATCCACGAGCGCGCGAGGTCCAGCCGCAGCGACACCGCGGCCTGCTTGAGCAGGCCGGGCGCGGGCTTGCGGCACAGGCAGGCTGGGCGGCCGTCGGGCCCCGGCGCGTGGCCGCAGGTGTAGACGCCGGCGAACGCGAGGCCGGCCTCGTCGCGCAGGCGGCGCGACAGCGCGCGCAGCAGCTCGCCGTAGTCGGCGCGCGAGAAGCGGCCCTCGGCCAGCCCCGGCTGGTTGGTCACCAGCACGAGCAGGTAGCCGCCATCGGCCAGCCGGCGCAGCGCCTGCAGCGCACGCGGCATGAACTCGATGCGCGAAGCGTCGACGTTGTGCGCGACGTTGCGCACCAGCGTGCCGTCCTTGTCGATGAAGACACAGGGGCGCGGCTGCGCGAGCGGCTCGTCGGGCGCGATCCAGCGGCTGCTTCTGATCATGGCCACGAGGTCTCGTTCTGCGGCAGGACCATCAGCTCCGGCACCACCGAGCCGCGCGGCATCGTCAACGCGAAGCGCACGCCGAGCGCGACGTTGGCGGGGTCTTGCAGCAGCGCCGGGTCGAGGTCGGAAAAGCGGTCAAGCAGGAAGGGCGTGCGCATGCCGCCGGCGATCACGCTGGTCACGCGCACGCCCCTGGCGCGCAGCTCGGCGTGGATCGACTGCGTGAGGCCGAGCAGTCCCCACTTGCTGGCGTGGTAGGCGCTCGCATTCGGCCAGGCGCGGCGCGCCGCGGTGGACGCGATGTTGACGATCTGGCCGCCCTCGCCGTCGTAGCCGTCGATCAGCGCCGGCAGCGCGGCCTTGATCAGCAGGAACGGCCCGCGCAGGTTGGTCGACAGCACGCGGTCGAAGTCGGCGACGCTCAGATCCCCGATCGCGCAGGTCACGTCGGTGCCGGCGTTGTTGACCAGCGCGTCGATCGTGCCGAAGTGCGAGACGCTGCGCTCGATCGCGGCGACGCAGTCTTCGGCATCGCTGACGTCGCAGGTCACGACCAGGCTGCGCTCGCCGCGCGGGTCGATCGATTCGGCGTGCTGCCCGGCCTTCAGCCGGTTGATGTCGGCCAGCACGACGCGCGCGCCCTGCTCGACGAGGTCGCGCGCGATCGCCGCGCCCAGGCCGCTGGCGGCACCGGTCACGAAGACCACGCGGTCTTCCAGCGGCAGCAGCTGCGGCGTGCGCACGCGTGCCGTCTGTTCCACCTCCCGCGCGAAGGCCTCCTCGGCCAGTGAATCGATCAATGCAGACATGCCATCACTCCTGTTGATGAAGCGAACGTCGAGCCGGCAGGAACCAGCCGCAGCGAGCGGCGCCGGCGGGTGCGACCGCGCGTCAGCACGGCCCGGTAGACCTCGAGCAGTTGCGCGGCGATGCGCTCCCAGGTGAACTCGGTGCGCACGCGGCGCAGGCCGGCGAGGCCCATCGCGCGCGCCACCTCGGGGTGCGCGTCGACGTAGGCCAGGCTCGCGGCCAGCGCGCGCGGGTCGCGTGGCGGCACCAGCAGGCCGGTCACGCCGTCGATCACGCTGTACTTGATGCCGCCGACGTCCGCGCCGATCACCGGCAGCGCGCAGGCCATGGCCTCGAGCGGCGTGATGCCGAAGGGCTCGTACCACGGCGTCGAGACGAACACGTCGGCCGCCGAGTACCACCAGCGCAGTTCGGCGCGCGAGCGCTGGCCGACGAAGTCGACGCGGCTGCGCACGCCGCATTCGAGCGCCAGCCGGCGCAGCCGCTTGGCCTCGGCCGCGGTGCCGCCGCCCTTGTCGGCATCGCCGCCGACCACCAGCAGGCGCGCGGGCGCGTCGAGCAGCGCGAGCGCGCGGATCACGTTGTCGATGCCCTTGCGCGGCACCATGCGTCCGAGCTGCAGCACCGTGAAGGCGTCGCCGTGCAGGCCGAGGCGCTGGCGCGCGGTCTCGCGCGCGAGGGGCGCGAGCTCCTCGCGGTCGATGCCGCAGGCCACGGTGTGCAGGCGGTCGGTGTCGGCGCCGTACAGCCGCACCATGTCGAGCCGGTCCTGCGGGCACTCGGCGATCACGGCGTCGGAGCGCTGCATCAGCACGCGCTCGATGCCGATGCGCGAGGCGGGAAAGGCGTCGTCGGGCTGGTGCTCGCGCCGCACGAGGCCGAGCGCGTGGAAGGTCGTGACCAGCGGCACGTCGAACTCGTCTTGCAGCCGCAGGCCGACCCAGCCCGACATGAAAAAATTGGCATGCACCACGTCGTAGCCGACGCTGTGGCGCATCAGCGCGGCCATCTGGCTCGCGAAGGCCGGCATCAGCTCGAGCATGCATTCCTTCGCGACGAAGCTCGGCGGTCCGGCATCCACATGGATCACGCGGCAGCCGGGGCGCATGTCGACCACCGTCGGCATGTCACGGTCGTCGCGGCGCGTGAAGATGTCGACCTGGTGGCCCTGCATCGCCAGCGCTTTCGCGATGTTGGCGACGTAGGTGTTCTGCCCGCCCGCGTCGACCGAACCGAGGCTGGCCAGCGGCGATGCGTGTTCGCTGATCAAGGCGATGCGCAGCGGAGCGCCGGTCATCGTGTCTTCCCATCGTTTGAAGGTAGCGCGGTTCGGCAATCCGCGTGCCGTCAGCGAGGGGGTCAGCACGATGCAGCCAGCGCGATGCAAACGATGTGTCGGTCGTCAGGAAGCGATCGGCGGGCGCAGCGCTTCGGAAGGCGTATCGGTGGCCGCGGGCGGTGTCGGCACGCCGCCGCCTTCGCCTTCCCAGCGTTGCAGTTCGGTGGGCTTGGCGCGGGGGCGCATCGCCTCGTGGCGCGCGTGCCGCACGGCGCGCAGCGCATAGGCGAGCAGCGCGCCCAGTGCGGCGATCACAACGACGTCTTGCTTCATCTGTCGGCTCCTCGGTTGGTTCGAACGGCTCGAAGGCGTGGCGGGTGCGCCGGCCGCAAACAGGGCTCAAACGGGGTTCAGGCAATCGACGTGCCCGTGACACCGCGAGGCCACGCAGCACCGTTGAAGCGCGATTCACCGATTGACGGCCTTCGCGGCGGCGCTACGCTCGCCGAAGCCATGTGGTCCACGCAACGGCCGACGCAGCGGCCCATGCAACCAGCGCCAGCCTCCGCCCGCCTGCCCGGCTCTGCCGGGCTGCGGTGGCCGACGGCATCGCTGCGCGCCTACCTCACGGTCGTGATCGTCGTCGCGACCTTGCCGATCGCCGGTCTGCTCGGGCTGCTGCTGTACCAGAAGCTGCAAGACGAGCAACAGCGCATGCGCGCCGAGCTCACGCGCTCGGCCGCGTCGATCGCCAGCGTGCTCGAGCGCGAGCTCCTGTCGTCGGTCGACGCGCTGGCCACCGTGTCGCAAAGCGAGGCGCTGCGCCAGGGCGACCTGGCCACGTTCGAACGCCAGGCGCGTGCGCGCACGATGCTGCGCTCGACCTGGAGCGGCGTGTTCCTCGCCGATGCCACCGGCCAGGTGCTGTTCACGACCGGTTGGCCGAGCGACGCCGACGTGCGCTGGGCGACGGTGGGGCTCGATCTCGCCAACGTCGCGCGGCGCGGCGAGCCGCTCGCGTCGGACCTGCTGGCCGGCGGGCCGCAGGGCCCGTTCGTGACTGCGGTCGCGGTGCCGGTGATGAACGGTCCCGAGGTGCGCTGGGTGCTCGGTGTGTGGATTCCGACCTCGGTCTGGCAGGACGTCACGCAGCGCGCGTCGGGGCGGCCGGGCAACGTGGCGCAGGTGCTCGACGGGCGCTACAACGTGATCGCTCAATCGGCGCAGCCGGCCGCGATCGGCCAGCCGATGCCGGCGAAGACGACAGCCGCGCTGTCCGCGCAGGCCGGACGCATCGCGCGCGTGCCCATGCCCGAGGGCGAGGAGAGCTACACGGCGGTCAGCAAGGTGCCGCTGTCGAACTGGCGCGTGGCGGTCGGCGTGCCGGTCGAGTCGATGGACGCCGCGTTGCGCCAGGCCATGATCTCGGCTGCCGGCATCGGCCTGCTCGGCCTGCTCGTGGGCCTGATGTGCGCGCTGTTCGTCGCGCGCCGCGTGACCGAGCCGCTGCTGGACCTGGTGCGCTCGCCGCGGCCGACGCGCGGCGCGCCGATCGTCGTGCGCGAGATCGCGCAGCTGCACGACGCGCTCGAGCAGGCCGCGCGTGCCGACGAGTTCGCGCGCGAGCGCCAGCAGCGCAAGGCCGACGAGTTCGAGGCGCTGTTTCGTGCCAGCCCGATCGGCATGGCGTTCACGCAGGACACGCAGTGCAGGAACGTCACGCGCAACCCGGCGCTCACGCGCATGCTGGGCGGGCTGCCCGACGATGGCGAGATCACGGTCTGGTATCGCGGCCAGCCGCTGCCGCCCGAGCGCCAGCCGCTGCAGCTGGCGGCCGCACAAGGCAAGACGGTGCCGGCGATCGAGCTGGAGCTGCGCCGGGACAAGGGCGAGCCGGTGTTCGTGCTGGCCAACGCCGAGCCATTGGTCGATGCCAGCGGTCAGCCGCGCGGTGCGGTCGGCGCGATGGTGGACATCACCGAGCGCAAGCGCAACGAGGCCAAGCTGCTGAACGCCGACCACCGCCTGCGCGAGTCGCAGCGGCTGATGGACCTGGCGCAGGAGGCCGGCCACGTCGGCTTCTTCCACTACGTCGTCGCCGACGATGCGCTGGCCTGGACGCCGGGCCAGGCGCTGCTGTTCGGACTGGGCAGCGAAAGCCAGGAGACGACGCTGCTCGAGTGGGTGCAGCGCGTCGCGGCCGAGGACCGCGCGCATGTCGAGGCGATGCTGCGCAACGCGCTGGCGCGCGGACAGGAGAAGGAAACCATCGACTTTCGCGTGCGCCACGGCGAGGACGGCTGGCGCTGGCTGTCGAGCCGCGTGCTGATCACCTACGACCAGGGCCGGCCGCAGCAGATGCTCGGGGTCACGGTCGACGTGACCGACCAGAAGCTGGTCGAGCGCGAACGCGCCGCGCTGGTCGAGCACGAGCAGAAGGCGCGTCGCGAAGCCGAGGACGCCAACCGCGCAAAGGACGAGTTCCTGGCGATGCTGGCGCACGAGCTGCGCAATCCGCTGAGCGCGATCGCCTCCGCGGTCGAGGTGCTCAACCGTGCCAAGTCGCAGGCCGAGATCGCCGATGACGCGCGCCGCATCATCGAGCGCCAGACGCGCCACCTGGCGCGCCTGATGGACGACCTGCTCGACGTCTCGCGGCTGATCTCCGGCAAGATCCTGCTCAGCCGCGCGCCGGTGGAGCTGGGTGCGCTGGTCGAACGCATCGCCGCAACCGCGCGCGTGACCGGCAGCGGCAAGGAGCACGAGATCAGCGTGCGCGCCGACGAGGTCTGGGTCGATGCCGACATCACGCGCATCGAGCAGGTCATCAACAACCTGCTGACCAATGCGCTGAAGTACACGCCGGCGGGCGGGCGCATCCGCTTCGAGGTGACGCGCCAGGACGAGCGCGCCTGCCTGGCGCTGCACGACGACGGCGTCGGCATCCCGCCCGAGCTGCTGCCGCGCGTGTTCGATCTCTTCGTGCAGGGCGAGCGCAGCATCGACCGCCGCGCCGGCGGGCTGGGCATCGGCCTGACCCTGGTGCGCCGCCTGGTGGAGATGCACGGCGGCTCGGTGCACGTCGAAAGCGGGCCGGAGGGCTCGAGCTTCTACGTGCACCTGCCGACGATCGATCGGCCCGCAGGCCTTGCGGAGTCGACGCGCATCGCGCCCGGCCTTCGGCGGCGCGTGCTGCTGGTCGAGGACAACGACGACACGCGCGTGTCGCTGCAGGAAGTGCTCAGGCTCGACGGCCACGAGGTGCAGTCCTGCGGCGACGGCACGCGCGGCCTGGACATGCTGCTCGAGCAGCGTCCCGACGTGGCGGTGATCGACATCGGCCTGCCGGGCATGTCGGGCTACGAACTCGCGCGCGAGAGCCGCTTGCGCGGCTACACCGGTCGGCTGATCGCGCTGTCGGGCTACGGCCAGGCGCGCGACATCCGCCAGGCGCGCGAGGCCGGCTTCGATGCGCACCTGGTCAAGCCGGTGGAGCTGGATGCCCTGCGCGCGCTGATGATCGACAAGGGGGATTGAGTCGCTTGAAGGCTCCCTCTCCCCGCAAGCGGGGCGAGGGAGTTGGCGGCACGAAGCGGCATCAGGCTCCGACGCTGGGCCGGTGCGCCGACCGCGGGCGCTGCGTGTCGTCGTCCTTGCGCTTGATGACCGTGATCGTGCCGTCGGTCTCGAGCGTCGCGCTGGCCACCTGGTCGAGTCGTTCGACGCCGGACTCGCGCAGCTTGCCCTCCAGCTCCTCGAAGGTGATCAGCTCGGCGCGCATGTTCTTGCGCTGCAGGCGCCCGTCGATCACCAGCTTCAGCGGGCTGGGCTCCATCAGCTTGCGCAGCCACGGACTGTGGAAGCTGAGCCAGTCGAGCAGGTAGTTCCACGCGCCGATCGTGCCGATCAGCACCAGGCCTTCGGAGATCGAGTCGTAGCCGCCGGCCATCGCGTTCTGCGAGGCGTCGGCGATCAGCACCACGAGCAGCACGTCGGCGATCGCGATCGAGCCGATGTCGCGCCGCAGCACGAAGCGAAACAGCAGGAACAGCGACCAGTAGATCGACGTGCCGCGCACCACCAGCTCCAGCGGGCTGACGCCGAAGCCGAACAGGGCGGTCCAGTCGACGGTCATCGCCGCGCGTTCACGCGCTGCCGGGCCGCCTCGTGGTGGCGCGACCACCACGGCGCGACGACCGAGCCGATCCCCGTCGCGGCCAGCGCCGTCGCGACACCGGCCGTGCGCGGCGTCATGCGCCGCGTCACGGCGTGCGGCAGCAGCGGCCAGGCCATCGCCACCAGCGCGGGCCAGGGCAGCAAGGCACGCGCGCGGTGGTGGCGGCCGTCCATCGCCTGCAGAGCGGCTTCGGCGACCAGCAGCGCGGCCGGCGCGGCACGCGCGGCGGTGGCCGCGGCGGGCGGGTCGGTGCGGGCCGCGGCGGCGCGCGGGGAGCGCGCCCGGCGCCGCGCCGCGCGGCCCACGAGGCCGAACAGGACCAGCGCGCCGAGCGTGGCCGCGGCGGCGAGCGCGCCCTTGCGCAAGCCGTTCGCCGCCTCGGCGCGCAGCGCGCCGCCGAGGCGGTGCAGCTGCTCGAGCACCGCATCGTCGCGGGCGATCACGCGCCGCTCCGCCGCCGCGATCTGTTCGTTCAGCGAGGCGGCGCCGTTCATGGCGCCCATCCGGCCTGCGCGGGGTCCGACCGGCGCGCCTGCGCGTCGTCGCCGGCGGCGGCGTGCCGCGTCAGGTGCCGCAGCGTCAGCGGGATGCCGACCGACGACAGCAGCCTCAGCGCCCAGCCCAGGCACAGCGCGGCCAGCACCACGTTGACCGCGATCACGCCGACCACCGCGACGATCCAGCTCGCGCCCGCCAGCAGCAGCAGCCCGGCGGCCGCCGCGCACAGCGTCATCCATGCGCTGGCCACCAGGATGGTGCCGGCCACCGCAAGCGCGGCGATCACCACCATCACCGCGCCCGAGCGGCGCAGTTCCAGCTGCAGCAGCACGACGCGGTCGCTGAGCTGGCCGAGCAGTTGCTCGGCCAGGCCGGCCAGCGCGCCCGCGAGCGGTCCGGGCGCGCGCGCCGCCTCGTCGCCGGCGAGGCTCGCCGGACGGCGCGGGGTGGCGTCCATCGACGTCAGCGCGAGATCAGGCGGCCCACCAGCAGCCCGGCGAGCACGCCCAGCGCCACGGCCGCCAGCGGATGCGCGCGCACCTCGTTGCGGCACGTCGTCACCCACTCGTCACGCCAGGCGTTCACGTCGGAGGCGGCGGTGCTCAGCGTGTCGAGCGCCGGCGCGGCGCGGCGCGCGACGCGGTCGACCGCCTCGTGGGCGCCGTGCACGACGCGGTCCAGCGTGGCGGGCCCGCTGGCCGCCGGTCGGGCCGGCTCGGTGTCCGGCGAGCGCGGGAACGGCGTGCCTTCGTTCGAAGAGCCGCTCGGCATGGTGGGCGTCTGGGTCGCCATGGGGAACTCCTTCCGGATGTGAACGCGCGGGCGATCTGGTGAGCGGATGCTGCTCAGCGTGGACGTCCGCGCCGCACGAGGTTGACGATGGCCAGCAGCACGATCGCGCCGATCAGCGAGACGAGCAGGCTCGCCGGACTGAACACGTTCTGGTTGATCGTCGGTGCGCCGACCAGCGGCGAGAGGAGCCAGCCGCCGATGGCCGCGCCGACGATCCCCACGACGATGTTCAGCACGATGCCCTGCTGCCCATCGGTTCGCATCACCATGCTGGCCAGCCAGCCGAGGATGCCGCCCACCACGAGCCAAACAATCAGAGTCGTCATCGCATGCTCCTCGCTTCGAGCTGGCGCCGCAGCGGCGCCCGTCGGCGAGGTTCGGCAATCCACATGCCCGTCCTGGGGGGCGTCGTGCCAAGCGGTTACCACCGGGCCTGGGCAAAGTGGTAAAAGGCTCGCTCGCAGTCAACCCAGCCCGGAGGGCCTGCCGTGAGCCATGCGTTGATCGTCGAAGACGATCGCGATGCCGCCAAGATGATGGCCGCGCTCATTGCCGAAGAGAAGTTCACCGTCAGCATCGCCGGTTCGCTGAAGGAAGCGCGCGCGCAGTTCGTCTTGCAGCACCCCGATGTCGTCCTGCTCGACCTGCAGCTGCCCGACGGCAGCGGTCTGAAGCTGTTCGAGGAGCCCGACCTGGTCGGCAACACCGAAGTGGTGCTGATCACCGGCCACGCCAGCCTGGAAACTTCGGTCCAGGCGCTGCGCCTGGGCGTGGCCGACTACCTCATCAAACCGATCAACTTCAAGCACCTGCAAGGCGTGCTGTCGCGGGTGATGCGCCCGTCGGAGCTGCGCGCCGAGATCGAGACGCTCAGCGACGAGCTGCAGGCCTCGGGCCACTTCGGCCAGCTGTGGGGACGCTCGAACCCGATGCGCGCGGTCTACGAGCAGATCTCGCGCGTGGCCGGCACCGCGGTCACGGTGCTCATCACCGGCGAGAGCGGCACCGGCAAGGAGGTCGTCGCGCGCACGATCCACGAGCTCAGCCGCCGGCGCAGCAAGCCCTTCCTCGCGGTCAACTGCGGCGCGATCTCGCCGCACCTGATCGAAAGCGAGATCTTCGGGCACGAGAAGGGCAGCTTCACCGGCGCCGAGCGCCAGCACCTGGGCTTCTTCGAGCGCGCCAATGGCGGCACGCTGTTCCTCGACGAGATCACAGAAATGCCGCAGGACCTGCAGGTCAAGCTGCTGCGCGTGCTCGAGACCGGCACCTTCATGCGCGTGGGCTCGACGCAGTCGCTCGACACCGACGTGCGCGTGCTCGCCGCCACCAACCGCGTGCCCGAGGGCGCCATCGCCGCCGGCAAGCTGCGCGAGGACCTCTACTACCGCCTCAACGTCTTTCCGCTGTCGCTGCCGCCACTGCGCGATCGGCGCGACGACGTCGGCCTGCTGGCCAACCACTTCCTGGCCGAGATCGGCAAGAAGGAAGGCCAGGACAAGCGCTTCACGCCGGCCGGCATCGCGCGGCTCGAGCGCTACGACTGGCCGGGCAACGTGCGCGAGCTGCGCAACGTCGTGCAGCGCGCTTACGTGATGTCGCCGGGCAGCACGATCGAGGAGCAGTGGCTGCCGAGCGGGGGCGAGCCTGCCGCCAGGGAACCCGCGCCGCGCGCGGGCGACGCGGCGTCGATCCGCATCCCGATCGGCGCGTCGATCGCCGATGCCGAGAAGACGCTGATCCTCGCGACGCTGGCGCACTACGACCACCACAAGGAAAAGACCGCGGCGGTGCTCGGGATCAGCCTGAAGACGCTCTACAACCGCCTGCGCGAGTACGCCGCCGAGTCGCCCGGCGAAGCGCTCGACGACGCCGAGGACTGACTTAGAGCGCCCTTGGCCGCTTGGGAGCGGCCCGGTGCTGGCCTCGTGGAGGTCGTGCCCCCACGCTCACGGCGTTCGCTGCCCCCCGAGGGGGCGCTCGGCCGCTTGGGAGCGGCCCGGCGCTGGCCTCGTCCCGGCGGCCGCTTCAGCCGGCGGCGGTGTGCCCGTCCGAAGCCTTCCAGGCGACGACGCGGTTGCGGCCCTCGTGCTTGGCCGCGTAGAGCGCGTCGTCGGCGCGCTGGATCAGCGCCGTCGCGTCGATCTGCCTGCCGCGCGCCTGCGCGATGCCGATCGACACCGTGACCGGCGGCAGCCTGCGTCCCTCGAAGCACACCTCGAGCGACGCGATCCGGCGGCAAAGCGCCTCGAGGTGGCCGGTGGCGCCCTCGGCCGGCGAGTGCGGCAGCAGCAAGGCGATCTCCTCGCCGCCGATGCGGCAGGCGATGTCCGAGCGCCGCACCGCCTGCTGCACCTCCCGGCCGACCGCGCGCAGCACCGCGTCGCCGGCCGGATGGCCGTACTCGTCGTTGAAAGCCTTGAAGTGGTCGATGTCGAGAATGGCCAGGCTGAGCGCGCTGCCGTCGCGCTGCGAGCGCGCGACCTCGTGCGCCAGCGCGTCGTTGAAGAAGCGGCGGTTGTGCAAGCCGGTGAGCTCGTCGCGCAGCGCCTGGTCCTGCAGCGCCAGGCGCATGCGCAGGCTGGTCAGCGCAAGGTCGAGCGCGGCGGCGAAGGCCTGCGCGCCGCAGGACACCAGGCCCAGCCAATGCGCCGGCAGTGCGCTGCTGCGGTCGAGCTGGAGATCGAGGCGGCGCGCCGCTGCTGCACCGGTGGCGCCGCTGGCGGCCGAGGGCGGCACGCACACGCGCAGCGTCTGCAGGCTTGCGGCCGCGTCGGGCGGGCGCAGCGAGGCGGGCTCGCGCCATTCGGCCAGCGCCTGCGACGCGGCGCCTGGGCGCGTGAGCCGGCCGGCCCAGCCGGGAAAGAGCTTCGGGCCGGCCTCGGCAACGACCGCGAAGGCCTCCTCCTCGGTGGCCGCGGCGAGCAGGCGCTCGGTCATCGCCGACAAGGCCTGCAGGAAACGCTGGGCGCTGTCCCCCGAACGCAGCGCCTGTTCGAGCGCGCGTTCGAGGCGAACCGTGTCGCTGGAGGAGGCGCCATCGCGCCGCGGCGGCACGACGGTCGCCGGCGCGGCCAGTGCGACCGCCTCGGCGGGCGCCGCCGTCAGCGCGGCGATGCCGCCGCGCATGCGCGCCCAGGCGCGCGGCGAGAGCGTGGTCCGGTGGTTTCGCATGGCGCTCACTCCGGCAGCCGGTCGACCGGCGAAGAGATCTCGCGCACCGCCTGCGCCAGCGGCTGGTCGCGGCTGCGCGCCAGGTCGGCCAGCGCGACGATGCCCACCAGGCGGCCGTCGCGCACGACGGGTAGGCGGCGGATCTGGTCCTCGCCCATGATCTGCAGCACCGCCTCGACGTCCTCGTCCTCGCCGCAGTAGACGACGTGGTCGCTCATCACCTCCTCGACGCGTGTGTTCGACGCCAGCCGACCCGGCGCGACGACGCGCACGGCGATGTCGCGGTCGGTGAGCGTGCCCACCAGCTGTCCTTCGCGGCACACCGGCAGGCTGCCGATGCCGCAGGCGCGCATGCGCTGCGCGGCGAACTGGACGGTGTCGTCGGGCGCGACGGTCTGCACCTCGCGACTCATGACCTGGCTGACGGTGGGCATCGGCGCTCCTGGGTGCGGCCGCGACGGCCGCACCCCCTCTCGGCAAGGGGCGTGCCTTGAGGAAAGCGACTGCAACGGGCGCATCGGCGGCGACCGCGGCGCCTGCTCACGCGGCGCGCCGCGCGAGCAGGCCGCGCGCGGTGACCAGCAGCTCGCGCGCGTCGACCGGCTTGGCGAGATGGGCCTGGAAGCCGGCCAGCATCGTGCGCATGCGGTCGTCGGGCTGCGCGAGGCCGGTCAGCGCGATCGCCGGCAGCCGCCGCCCCAGCGCGACGCCGCGCTCCAGCTCGAGCGCGCGGATGCGGCGCACGACCGCCAGCCCGTCCTGATGGCCGCCCAGCGCGATGTCGCACACCAGCAGGTCGGGCCAGGCGCTGCTCGGCTGCTGCGCCAGCCAGGCGAGCGCCGCCTCGCCGCTGTCGTAGGCCAGCACGCTCGCGCCTTCGAGGCGCAGCAGCAGGCCGATCGACTCCAGCGCGTCGGCGTTGTCGTCGATCGCCATCACGCGCGCGCCGGCCAGCAAGGCCTCGCCGGGCGGCGCCGGCGGCGGCTCGGGCGGCGGCAGGCTGGGCGCAGCCCCCGGGGCCGGCGAGGGCAGGTTGAGTGCGCGCAGCGGCAGCTCGAGCGCGACCATCGTCGTGCCGCCGTCGTCGCCGTGGTGCATCTGCAGCGTGCCGCCCTGGCGCTCGACGATCGAGCGCAGCACCAGCGGGTCGAGCGTCGCGCCGGGCTCCGCCGGCGCCGCCGCGACGCCGCCCGGCGCGTGCTCGCTGTGCACCTCGAGGCGCGCGTTCGGGCCGGCGCGGCGCAGGCTCAGCTCGATGCGCCCGCCGTGCGCGGTCGCGTTCAGCGCCCAGTGGCACAGGTTGTGGATCACGTCGGTCAGCGCGCCCGGATCGCCGCTGACGCTGGCGTTCTCGACGTCGATCGCCGTGTAGACGGTCACGCCGCGGCGCTGCGTCAGCGGGCGCAGCGTGTCCAGCGCCAGCGCGATCAGCACGCCCAGGTGCACCGGCTCGCGCGCCAGGCGCCGTTCCAGCCGTTCGAACTCGCGCTGCTGCAGCTGCAGTTTCCACAACTGCGCGTACAGGCCGTCGAGCTCGAGCAGCGCGTCGTGGCGGCCGCGCTCGACGATGCGGCCCTTGTCGAGCACGATGATCTCGTCGGCGTCGACGATGGTGGACAGGCGGTGCGCGATGACCAGCGTCGTGCGGTCGCGCGCGAGCCGGTCGAGCTGCTCCTGGATCGCCCGCTCGGCGCGCGTGTCGAGCGCCGAAGTCGCCTCGTCGAGGATCAGGACGGCCGGGTTCTTCAGGAAGGCCCGCGCGATCGCGATGCGCTGCTTCTCACCGCCCGACAGCGCGACGCCGCGCTCGCCGACCGGCGTGTCGTACTGCTGCGGCAAGGATGCGATGAACTCGTGCACCTGGGCCGCCGCGGCGGCGTCGACGATCGCGTGGGCCGGCGCGCCGAGCCGCCCGTAGGCGATGTTCTCGCCCACCGTGCCGTTGAACAGCGTGGTGTCCTGCGGCACGACGCCGATCGCCTCGCGCAGCGAGGCCAGGCTCACGTTGCGCACGTCCTGCGCGTCGATCAGCACGCGTCCGGCGTCGACGTCGTACAGCCGCAGCAGCAGCCGCGCCAGCGTCGACTTGCCCGAGCCGCTGCCGCCGACCACCGCGACCGTGCTGCCGGGCGCGATGTCGAGGCTGAAGTGGCGCAGGATCGGGCGCCCCGGCTCGTAGCCGAAGTCGACCTCCTCGAAGCGGATCGCCGCGCCGCGCAGCGCCAGGGCCGGCGCGTTCGGTGCGTCGCGCACTTCCACCGGCTCGTCGAGCACCTGCAGCAGCCGCTCGGCGTTGACGCGCGCGTCGCGCGCCTCGCGCACCACGAAGCCCAGCGCGTTCAGCGGCAGGCAGATCTGGATCACGTAGGCGTTGACGAGCACCAGGTCGCCGACCGTCATGTCGCCGGCCATCGTGCGCTGTCCGGCCAGCAGCATCACGGTCGCGACGCCGATCGCGATGATCCCGCCCTGGCCGATGTGCAGCGCCGACAGCGCGCGCTGGTTGGCGAGGTTGTTGTCGATCAGCTGCTGCCACAGCTCGCCGTAGCGCCGGCGCTCGTAGGCCTCGCGTGCGTAGGCGCGCACCGAGTCGAGGTTGAGCAGGCGGTCGACCAGGTGGGCGTGCGCGCGCGAGTCGATCTCGTTGACGCGGCGCTGGCGCAGCTCGCGGCGCTGCGTCAGCGCGCCGGTGTAGGTGGCGTAGGCAACGAAGGTCGCGAGCATCGCGGCGCTGAAGCTCAGCGGGTAGCGCGAGGCCATGATGGCCAGCACCGCGATGAACTCCACCAGCGTCGGCACCATCGTGAACAGTCCGGCGCCGAGCAGGAAGCCGACGCCGGCGGTGCCGCGGTCGACGTCGCGGATCAGCGCGCCGGTCTGGCGGCGGCCGTGGAAGCGCGAGCCGAGCGCAAGCAGGCGCTCGAAGCAGCGCTGCGACACCGCGCTGGTCACGTGCTGCGTGACGCGCGAGAACACCAGGTCGCGCAGCTCGGTGAACAGCGTGCCGGCAAAGCGCAGCAGCGCGTAGCCCAGCAGCAGCCACACCGGCAGCTGCAGCGCGGCGGCCATGCCTTGCGCGGCGAACTCGCTGAACCGGTCGACGATGGCCTTCAGCGCCATCGGCACCAGCACCGCGCAGGCCTTGGCCAGGATCAGCAGCGCCAGCGCCGCGAGCGTGCGGTGGCGAAAGCGCCAGACGTAGGGCGCGACCGTCGCGAAGATGCTCGAGGAAGGTCCCGAGGCTTCAGCGGCCGAGGGTGGAGCCACCGGGATGACTGCCGCGGGCCGCTGCCTGTCCCGCGCGCGGGCGGCCCTTGCGCCGCGACAGGAGATCCTCGACGGTCAGCTCGCTGAACCGCAGCGCGCGCTGCACCGGCAGCCCGCGCAGCGCGCGCTGCAACTGGCGGACCGTGGCCTCGTCGTTGATGCGCACCAGCAGCCAGTGGCTGCCCTGGCGCGCCAGCGGCGCGAGCCCCGGGGCCGCGTCGCCGCGGCGCCAGAAGGTCGCGGGCGACGGCAGATCGTGCGCGGCGGCCGCCTCCAGGCGGCGCAGCATCGCCTCGGGACGCAGGCGGCGGCAGTGCGGCCTGCCGGGCGCGAAGCGCTGCAGGCGGCGCGCCACCGCGTCGCAGTGCGGCGCCTCGGCAAAGGCGCACAGCACGTGGTCATGAGCGGACAGCCGCAGCTGCTGCGCATTGACGCTGGCCGGCCAGGGGCCGTAGCTCGTCGGGTAGTGGGGAGCATCGGTCGGTCGCATTCGCGGTTTGCGGCAAACGGCGCGCCTGCGCGCCGGCGGCGGGCGCGGCGGCGTGCCGCGCGGCCATGCGGCACGACGGTTGCCCTCATCGGCGCGACAACAGAAGACGAACATGTCCGTGAGAACCAGCGATGTCGTCGTGGTCGGCGCCGGTCCGGCCGGATTGACCGTCGCATGCGGACTGAGGCGCAGCGGCCGGCGCGTCGTCGTGCTCGACGACGGGCGCAGCGCGGCGCGCGAGATCGACCACGTCGGCAACTATCCGGGCCGTGCGCCCGGGCTTCCCGGCCAGGCCTTGCTGCAGGAATTGCTGCAGCAGCTCGACGCCGCGCACGGCACCGTGACCGACCGCTGCATCGCAAGCATCGAGCGCGTCGACGGCGGTTTCGAGCTGCCGGGCGAATGGCATCGGCTGCGCTTTCGCTGCCTGGTGCTGGCCACCGGCTGCGGCGACCCGGCGCCGGCCATTCCCGGCCTGCAGGGCGTGCGCTACCGCCAGCGCCTGTGGCACCGCTCGATGGGCAACGAAGCGATGCTGGCCGGGCGGCGCGTCGCGGTGGTGGGCGGTGCGCGCGCGGTGGCCGACGCGCTCTTCCTCGCGCATGCCGGCGCGGTCGTGACGCTGTTCGACAGCGACGCCGATGCCGCCTGCGAAAGTCGGCTGGAATGCTGCGCGCAGCCGATCCGCAAGTTGCTCTGTCCCACGAGCGGCGAGGTCGTCGCGCGGCTGGCCGACCAGAGCCTGCGGCGCTTCGACTGGCTGTGCGTGGCCAGCGCGCGCGAGCCGCGCGTCGAACTGGCGCTCGCGCTCGGCGTCGCGCTGGCGCCCGACGGCCATGTGCTGATCTCGTCCTCGTGCGCGACCAGCGTGCCGGGCGTCTACGCGGTCGGCGATGTCGCGAGCCCGTGCGGCCAGTTGGCGATCGCGGTCGGCCACGGGGCGATCGCCGCCGACGCGATCAACCGCCGGTTCGACGAGGGACGCGACGACATCGAGACGGGCCCGGCGTTCGCGCGCCCCGGATGGAGCGGCATCGCGCCGGGCATCGTGGCGTCGGGCGCGACGCCGTGAAGCGCGACGCGCAGGCTCAGCACCGCCGCGCCAGAAAGGCCAGCAAGCGGCGTTCGGCCGCCGAGTGACGACCCCGCGCGCGCACGCGCCGCAGCGCGGCGGCCTCGTCCAGGCAGGCATCACCCGAAAACCACTCGAGGATCGCCGGGTGCACGTAGGCCTTCTTGCACACCGCGACCGTGTTGCCGAGCTGGCGCGCGACCGGTTCGAGCAGCGCGCGCGGCGCCAGCCTGGGCTGCGGCGCGGCGGATGCCCGGGTGGCGGTCTTCCACGTAGACGAGCCCGCCGCCGGCCGCGGGGCCGGCCAGGGCGGGCTCGGCGGCGCGCGGCTTCAATCGGTCAATCGGTCAGCAACTCGGTCGCGGCCTCGGCTTCGTCGTCGGCGCGCACCAGCAGCACGCGCACGTCGTTGGGCGTGACCGCGCCGATGCCTTCGTCGGGAATCACGACGAGCAGCCAGTCGGCGTTGTTGTTGACCGTGACGGACTTGCTGAAGATCACGGTCTTGGTACCCACCGGCGTGATGCGCAGCAGGTAGGTGCCGCCGTCGCGCTCGACCGAGTCGGCGCCCGAGCCGGGGTTGGAGGTCTTGTACGCGACCTGCCCGAAGGTCGGCGACACGGTCGCGATGTCGGTGGTCGGCGTGGTCAGGTAGACGTCGATGGTCGACGCGTTGAACGCGGCGTTGACCACGCGCAGCCGTGCCTTGTCGCTGACCAGGCCCTTGTTGTACGGGTCCTCGATGCGCAGCAGGTCGGCGGCGGCGCTGCCCGGCAGCGCGACGATCGTGTTCTTGTCGCCGCGCTTCGCGTCGAAGCTCACGCTGCCCAGGTCGACGGTCGGGTTGGTCTCGGTCTTGAGCGCCCAGGTGGCGGTGCCGCCGGCCACGTCGAAGTAGCGCGAGGCGAACAGGTAGTTCACGCCGGTGGCGTCGGCCTGCTTCGCGTCGTTGCGGTACAGCGAGACGCTGGGACCGGCGGGGATCGCGTGCACGAACCGCACCTTGGGATCGGCGATGTCGGCACGATCGTCGAAGTCGTCGTCGCTGCCGCCGCAGGCGGTCAGGAACACGGCGCCGAGAACGATGGCGCCGAGCGGGCGCATGAAGCGCAAGAAGGACGTGGACATGGCAACTCCTGGATGCGTGTATCGCTGCTTTGGTGCGCCATCCAGGCAACCGATGTGCCGCTGCAACCCGCAGCCACCCCCGCAGGCAAGGGCATGTCGATTGCCATGCCGCAGCACGAAACATCGAGTCCCTCGCGCGCGGCGTCGACGATGCCGCGGCGCGTGCGTTGCGGCTGGAATCACCCATGAATCAAGGCGTTCTTGTCGTTGGCGACAGCATGCTGGACCGCTACTGGGATGGGCGCGTCGAGCGCATCAGTCCCGAGGCGCCGGTCCCCGTGCTGCGCATGGGCCGCGAATGGCAGCGCGCCGGCGGCGCGGCCAACGTCGCCGTCAACGTCGCGTCGCTCGGCTGCGCGGTCGAACTCGCGACGCTGCTCGGCGACGACGATGCCGGACAGCGGCTCGCCGCCTTGCTGCACGAGCGCGGCGTCAGGCTGCATGCGGTTCACCGCGAGGGCCTCGTCACGACGCAGAAGATCCGCGCCGTGTGCCGGCGCCAGCAGCTGCTGCGCGTCGACGTCGAGGAAGACGTACCCGGCGACAGCGCGCGCGCGCTGGCCGACCTGGTGTTCGACCTGCTGCCGGCGCACCGCCTGGTGCTGCTGTCCGACTACGACAAGGGCGCGCTGCGCCACGGCGACGCGATGGTGCGGCGCGTGGCCGCGCAGGGCGGGCGTGTGCTGGTCGATCCCAAGAGCACGGCCGACTTCACGCGCTACCGCGGGGCGTGGCTGGTCAAGCCCAACGAGGCCGAGGCCCGCGCGGCCGGCGGCGCCTGGAGCGACGACGCCGGCTTCGAGCGGCGCATGACGCATCTGCGCGAGCAGCTCGACCTCGAGCACCTGCTGGTCACGCGCGGCGAGCAGGGCATGGCGCTGTTCTCGCGCGATCGCGCGACGCTGCACGTGCGCGCCGAGCAGCGCGAGGTGTTCGACGTCAGCGGCGCCGGCGACACCGTGCTCGCCGCGCTGGCCGCGGCGCTGTGCGCCGGCCGCACGCTCGACGACGCGGTGCGCTACGCCAACCGCGCGGCGGGCATCGTGGTCGGCAAGTTCGGCACCGCGAGCGTGACGCCGGCCGAGGTGGGCGAGGACGTCGTGGAGACCGCGGCCACATGAGCGGCGCCGAGCTGTTCGACCGCAACCTCGCCGCGCACCAGCAGGTGTTCGCGGCGCTCGGCGCGATGCGCGAGGCGGTGGCGCTGGCCGGCGCGCGGCTGGCGCAGGTGATCGCCGAAGGCGGGCGGCTGCTGCTCTTCGGCAACGGCGGCTCGGCCTGCGACAGCCTGCACATCGCCGCGGAGCTGAGCGGTCGCCTGCGGCAGGAACGGCGCGCGCTGCCGGCCTGGTCGCTCAGCGGCGACGTCGGGGCGCTCACCGCGATCGGCAACGACTACGGCTACGAACAGGTGTTCGCGCGCCAACTGCAGGCGCATGCGCGCCGGGGCGACTGCGCGATCGCGCTGTCGACCTCGGGCCGCAGCCCCAACGTGCTGCGCGCGCTGGCCTGCGCCGAGGAGCTGGGGCTCGAGAGCATTGCGCTGCTGGGCCGCGACGGCGGGCCGGCGCGCACGATGGCGCGGCTGGCGCTGGTCGTGCCGCATGACGACAGCGCGCGCATCCAGGAGGCGCACATCTTCATCGGCCACACCTGGTGCGGGCAGATCGAGCAGGCGCTCGGCCTGGTGCCGGCAGGGGGCGGACGCGCATGAAGTCGCGCGTCCTGCCGGCCGGCATTGCCGCGTGCCGCCAGCTGCCGCGCCCGCTGGTGTTCACCAACGGCGTGTTCGACCTGCTGCACGCCGGCCATGTGCACTGCCTGGAGGCCGCGCGCAGTGAGGGGCGTTCGCTGGTGGTCGGCATCAACAGCGACGCGTCCGCGCGCCGGCTCGGCAAGGGCCTGGGGCGGCCGGTGCACGGCGAACGCGACCGCGCGCGCGTCGTCGCGGCCCTGCAGTGCGTCTCGGCGGTGCTGCTGTTCGACGAGGACACGCCGGCCGCGCTGATCGACGCGCTGCGCCCGGACGTCTACGTCAAGGGAGGGGACTACCTCATCGAGCGCCTGCCCGAAGCGGCGCAGGTCGCCGCCTGGGGCGGGCGCACGGTGATCGTGCCGCGGCTGCCCGGGCTGTCGAGCAGCACCGCCTTCGCGCGCACGCGCCTGCAGGCGCCGTAGCGCGGGCCGGCCGCTCAGCGCTGCAGGGATTCGCCGCCGCCTGCGGTGCCGCTGGCCTGCGATTGGCTCGAACGGTCCGGGCGCGCCGGCTCGCTGATCGAGCCCAGCGCCGAGCCGGCCTCGTTCTCGTCGCCGCGCACCGCGATGTCGCCCAGCGAGACGATGCCCACCAGGTGCTTCTCGCGGTCGACCACCGGCAACCGGCGGATCTGCGCCTCGCTCATCTGCCGCGCGGCATCCTCGAGCGACTGGTCTTCGAAGCACCAGCGCGGATGCGCGCTCATCACCTGGTCGAGCCGCGTGTCCTCGGGCCGGCAACCCTGGGCGACGCCGCGCAGCACGATGTCGCGGTCGGTCACCATGCCGATCAGCTCGCGGCCGTTGCACACCGGGATCACGCCGACATCGAGTTCCTGCATCGCTTGCGCGGCGAGCGTCAGCGTATCGCCGGGCGACAGGGTGCGCACGCCGCGCGTCATCACGTCGGAGATTCGCGTCATGGGGCCCACCTTTCTCGATGCTGGTTCTTGGCCCGGCAAGGCGCATGCCTTGCGAGGCGGCGTGGCCGGGGTCGACGGGAATGGCGATTGCCTTGCGGCTCCTCATCAAGGCGCACTGGCCGCGGGCGCGGGCTTCGAACCCGCACCCTGAGGCGTCTGGGCCTTGTCGGCGCGCCCGGTGTTCACGCCGGGCGGTGTGCCGGGGGTGGAGCCAGTGCGCGGATTGACCGGGCTGCTGGCGCCGCTGGCCGGCACGGCTGCCTTGTTGCCGCGCGCGGACGTGGCGCCCGGCGGCAGTTCGGCCGGGGTGGTGGCCTTGGGGGCACTGGCGGGCACGCTGGCGCGCGGTGCGGCCGGCGTCGCACGCTGCTGCTGGGCCAGCGAGGGCGCTTGCAGCGCGATGGCCACGAGCGCCGCGGCGGAACAGAAGACGGACTTCGAAAGGCACTTCATGCTCATCTCCCGGCCCGAGCCTTGCCGAGCCCACCCTTCTGGCGGCAATCTTCGTTCCTCCACGCCACAAGCCCAGACCATGTCCCGTCACGCCGACGACAGCCAACGCTTCGCGCTGCTGGTCGACAGCGTCCTCGACTACGCGATCATCCTGCTCGACACCGAGGGCCGCGTGATGTCGTGGAACGCCGGTGCGCAGCGCATCGAGGGCTGGCGCGCCGACGAGATCATCGGCCGCTCCTTCGAGACCTTCTACACCCCGGAAGCGCTGGCGGCCGGCTGGCCGAAGGAAGAGCTGCGCCGCGCCGCGCGCGACGGCCGCTTCGAAGACCTGGGCTGGCGCGTGTGCAAGGACGGCCACCAGATCTGGGCCAGCGTCGTGATCACCGCGTTGCGCGACGAACGCGGCGAGCTGGTGGGCTTCGGCAAGGTGGTGCGCGATCTCACCGAGCTCAAGCGCCAGCAGGAGGCGCTGCGCCAGAGCGAACAGCTGTTCCGGCTGCTGGTGCAGTCGGTCGAGGACTACGCGATCTTCATGCTCGACGCGCAAGGCGCGATCCTCACCTGGAACGACGGGGCGGCCGCGATCCACGGCTACGAGCCGCACGAGGTCCTCGGCACGCACTTCGCGCGCCTGTTCACGCCCGAGGATGCGCAGGCCGGGCGTCCCGGCGCGGAGCTGGCGCGCGCGCTGCGCGATGGCCGCGCCGAGGATCAGGGCTGGCGGGTACGCAAGGGCGGCACGCGCTTCTGGGCCGACGTGGTCGTCACGCCGGTGCACGACAGCCAGGGCGCGCTGCTGGGCTTTGCCAAGGTCACGCGCGACCTCACCGAGCATCGCCGCCTGGCCGAGCTCGAGCGTTCGAGCCAGCGCATGAGCGAGTTCCTGGCGATGCTGGCGCACGAGCTGCGCAACCCGCTGGCGCCGATCCGCAACGCGGTCGCGGTGATGCAGGCAATGAACGCGCTGCCGCCGACGTTGGTGCAACTGCGCGAAATCATCGGCCGCCAGACCGGCCAGCTCACGCGCCTGGTCGACGACCTGCTCGACGTGGCCAGGGTGGCGACCGGCAAGATCGTGCTGCGCCGCGCCGCAGTCGACTTTCGCGAGGTGGTGCACCTGAGCGTCGAGGCCGCGCAGCCCGAGATGGACGCGCGCGGCCATCGCCTGAATCTGTCGCTGCCCACGCAGGCGCTGCCGATGCACGCGGACGCGGCGCGTCTGGCGCAGGTGCTGCAGAACTTGCTGAACAATGCGGCGCGCTACACGCCCGACGGCGGCGAGATCGGCCTCGCGGTACGCGTCGAGGACGGCCAATGCGTCACCGTCGTCAGCGACAGCGGCGTCGGACTGGCGCCGCACTCGCTGACGCGCATCTTCGAACTGTTCGTCCAGGAGGCGCCGGAGGCGCCCGGCTACGACCGCGGGCTGGGCGTGGGCCTGGCGCTGGCCCGCATGCTGGTGATCCAGCATGGCGGCTCGCTGCAGGCGCACAGCGAAGGGCTGGGCCGGGGCAGCCGCTTCACGCTGAGCCTGCCGCTGGCGCAGACACCGGTGGACCAACAGCCCAGCGGCGCATCGGCGCTCGATCGCCGCTGACGCGGCGGCCTCGCGCCGGCTGCGGCAGCATCACCAGCGTCACAAGCGCGAGCGCGCGCCGCTGCCCAGGTTCAGGAAAGCGGCCGGCACGGTGTCGGCGTGCAAGTCGTCGTCTCGTTCCAGTTCGGCCCGGGCGACGCGTTCCGGCGGGCGAGGGTACTCGGTGACCCACAGGTCCATGCCGCGCTGCAGCACCCACTCGTCGGGCAGCGGCGAGCCGGCGCGCTGCAGCTCCTGCGCATAGGCGCGGCCCCAGGCCTTGGCCTCCAGCGGTGGGGGCGCCTGCGGTTCGGCCGGCACGCCCAGGGCGTCCAGCAGGCGCTGGAACAGCCGCTCGGTCAGGTCGGGAAAGGAGAAAGCAGTCATGGCGTCACCCGGCAAATCAGTCAGCAGATGCCGCCATGGGCAACCGACGTTCCGGGTCGCGCACCCACAGGCCTTCGGGCATGCCGCTTGCCCAGTCTTCCTTGGACTTCAGCGGAGGACGCCATGGAACGCAACTGGTGGGCATATCGATTCGCAAAGGCCATGCTGCAACTCGGCGCGCAGATGAGCTACGACGTGCTCTTCAAGCGCGGCTGCCGCCTGTGGGCGACGTCGCAGTTCGCGCACCCGGAGCAGGCGGCGGACTCGGAGTTCGGGCACATCGACGAGCACGCCGGCCTGTCCTCGACGTGAGCGCGTCGCGTCTTTCAGGCGTCTCCCAGGTACAGGGCTTGCCCGTCAGGGCCGTCGGCAACGGGCCGATGCCATCAAGACCAGGAGATGTCATGGAGCAGAAGCGCAACCAGCAGGAGCAGAACCGTTCTTCGAAATCCCATGAGCAGCAACAGGGCCGTCAGGACGCTTCCAAGCGCCAGGACCAGAGCGATCAGCAACGCTCGGGCGGACAGGGCAGCCGCGAGAGCGAACGCCCGCGCCAGGATGCCCCGCGCCACCAGGGTGATCGCTGAGTGATCCGGCGCCGCCGGCCGGCGGCTTGACTTCAAGGGGCGCCTCGATCGTGCGATCGAGGCGCCCTTTTCACGTCCCGCTCGCGCTCAATGCACGCGCCGCGGCGACATCTCGCCGGTCTCGTCGGGCGCCGCAGGAAGCGGTTCGGGCGGCTCGCGGCCGGTGCAGGCCGTGCCAAGCAGCAGGACCACGAGGCCGGTGAGGACGACGCCACAGGTCAGGGCGCGGCGCGCAAGGGCGCTGGAGGTCTTCATGGCGGGGCAAGGGCAGGGTGGCGATGGCTCGCATCGTCCACACGCGGCGTCCCATGAGCGTCCCACGGGCGCGGCCTCGTCGAGGACCGAAGACGCGCGGGGCAGGCGGCGGTGACCGCTGCCCTGAGTCAGCCGCTGCCGGCGGACGGGCGAGCCGCCCAGGCGCGGGCGATCGCCCCGTGTTCGGGAATGCGGTGCAGAAAGCCTTGCCGCAGCGCCGGATCGGCGATCCGGGCGGCGCGGCGCTGCAGTTCGTCGTGCGCGGCGGCAAGCGTCGGCGCGGCGCGGTCGTCGCCGGCGAAATCCAGCGCCTGCCAGCACACACACTGGTTCCACAGCGCATGCTCGGCCCCTTCGAAGCCGCCGCCTGCGGCCAGGTGCTCGAGTGCTCGCGCCAGCGCGGCCATTGCGCGCTCGATGTCGCCGGCGTCGAGCGCGCACGCGGCCAGGCCGACGGCCGCGTCGTGCTCGCACGGATAGCCCTTCTCGGCGGAGATGCGCCGCGACTGTTCGAACGCGGCCTGCGCGGCCGGCCCATGGCGCAGAGCCTGCTCGGCCTCGCCCAGCCGGCACCACGCATGCGCCTCGACCAGCGGCGCTTGCATGCCGCGTGCGAGCTCGAGCGCCGCCTGCGCGTGGCGAGCGGCTTCCTCGGCCTCGCCGGCCCGCAGCGCCGATTGCGACAGCGCCAGCAGCGCATACGGTTGCGGGTTGCGGTCGCCGACGGCTCGCGCGAGCTGCAGCCCTTGCGCCAGATGCGCGCGGGCCTCTTCGTTGGCGCCGATCGCATGCAAGGCGCTGCCCATGTTGATCAGCGTGATCGCCTCGCCGCGCCGGTCGCCCAGCGCGCGATCGAGCGTCAGCAGCTCCCGGCACGTGGCGATGCTGGCTTCGATGTCCTGCTCGGCCTCCGCAAAGCCGCACAGGCTGTTGAGGAACAGGCCTTCGAGGTGACGCAGCCCGTGGCTGCGCGACTCGTCCAGCCCCGCGAGCGCCTGGGCCTTGCCGGCGGCCACGTCCCCCTGTGCCCGCAGCGCGGCCGCCAGTCTGTGCCGCGCGCGCAGCCGCAGCTCGACGTCGCCGGTGCGCGCGGCCACCGCAAGGGCCTGGCCCGCCAGTTGACGGGTCGCGCCGAAGTCGCCGGTACGCAGCGCGATGTCGCAGCGGCGCCAGGCCACCTCGCCGCGGCGCGCGTCGTCGTCGAGCGCCTCGGCGATCGCCTGCAGCGCGTCGATCGCGGCGAGCTGTTCGGCGCGCCGGCCCATCGAGTCGAGCGAGCGCTCCTGCACATCGCGCAGCTGCCAGCGCAGGGCCAGCGTCTGCCGGTCGGCCGTGGCTTCGTCCAATGCCAGCGCGAGCGCCCGCGACACGCAATCGAGCGCCTCGACATGGGCAAAGCGCTCGCGCGCCCGCTGTGCCGCGCGCGCGTAGTAGTGCTGCGCCTGGGGCGCGGCGCCGGCTTTCTCGTGGTGCTCGGCGATCGCCGCGCTGAAGTCGGCGACCCGGGCCGGGCTCAGCGATGCCAACCAGGCCGCCGCGCGCGCGTGGCACTCGCGCCGCTCGCGCTTGAGCAGCGTGTCGTAGATGACGCGGTGGAACAGCTGGTGCTTGAAGGCATAGGCCTGCGCGCCTTCGAGCGCCTCGTCGGGGCGCTGGCGCAGCAGGCCGCGCGCCAGCAGCGAGGGCAAGGCGGCGACGGCGCTTTCGTCCAGCGCGGCCAGCGCGCGGTCCCAGAACGTGAGGCCGATCGCGCTGGCCTGCCGCAACGCGCGCCGCTCGAGCACCGGCAGGTGGTCGAGCCGCACCTGCAGCACTTCCGTCAACGTGGGCGGCACGGCCGCGGCAGAGAAGTCGTCGGCCTCGAGCGACCAATGCCCGTCCTCGATCACGATGGCGCGCCGGTCGATCAGCAGGTTGACCAGCTCTTCCATGAAGAACGGGTTGCCCTCGGCGCGCGCGATCAGCGTCTCGCGCAGCGACGCGGGCACCCGCGCCAGCTTCTTCAGCACCTCGTCGGCCAGCTGCTCGCTGTCGGCTCCGCCCAGCGGCTGCAGCTCGATGCGCAGCGCCGGCGGCGGCGTGGCCTCGCCGCGGCGCTCGAACAGCTCGGGCCGCATCAGCCCGATCACCGCGATCGGCAGGTCGGCGCACTCCAGCGCCAGCTGATCCAGGAAGTCGAGCGAGCCTTCGTCGGCCCAGTGCAGGTCGTCGCACTGCAGCAGCACGGGCACGCCCTCTTGCGCGCACAGTCCGCGCAAGGCGCGCGCGGCCGCATGGAAGCCGCGCTGGCGGATCTGCCGGCTGTCGGCGAGCAGGGCTTGCACGTGCGCACTGGCAGAGTGGTCGAGCCCGAGGAGATGGCCCAGCACATGGGCCTGCGCCAGCGCGAGGCTTTCGCCGCCGGCTTGCAGCAGCGGCACCGCTTCGGCCTCGAAGCGCTCGCGCGCGGAGGGCTCGGTGTCGCCGTCGGCGATGCCCAGCCGCGACGCGAGCAGGTCGCGCAGCAGCCCGTAGGGGCGGCTTTGGGTGGCGGGCGTGGCGCGCGCGCGCAGCCGCACGAAACGCTCGGCGCGCCCGCGCGACCATGCGTCGAACTCGTGCAGCAGGCGGCTCTTGCCCAGGCCGGCGTCGCCGACGACATGGATGCGCTGCAGGCGGCGCTCGGCGAGGAGGCGCTCGAACGCGTCCTGCAAGGCGCGCAGCGGTGCGTCGCGCCCGACCATGCGCGTCTCCACCCCTTGCACGCCGCGCACGACCGCGCGCGCCGCGCCCGGCCCCGGGCCGTGCACGACGTAGGTGACGACGGGCTCGTCGACGCCCTTGATCGCCACCGGTGCCTGGCGCTCGCAGTCGAACAGGCCGCGGACCAGCGCGTGGGTCGCGTGGCTGATGCGAAGGTGGCCGGCGGGCGCCAGCTGCTCCATGCGCGCCGCCACGTTGACGGCGCTGCCGCGGATGCTGCCGGCGCCGTCGACGGCGTCGATGCCGCCCAGTAGCACGCCGCCGGTGTGGATGCCCACGCGCACGTCGAAGCCGTCGTGCGCGTGCCTGCGGTGCACCAGGGCCTGTTGCCGTCGGCCTTCGTCGAGCAGCGCCAGGCCGCAGCGCACGGCGCGCTCGGCGTCGTCTTCGCGTGCCGCCTCGGCGCCGAACACCGCCAGCAGGTTGTCGCCGGCGTACTGCAGCACCTTGCCCCCGTGCTGCCCGACCACGCCGGTGAAGCGCGCCAGCGCGCCGTCCATCACGGCCTGCACTTCTTCGGGATCGAGGCGCGTGCTGAGCGTGGTGGAGCCCACCACGTCGAGGAACAGGATGGTCACTTGCCGCAGATCGGGAGCGGCAGCCTCGTGCGCCGCGGCCGTCAGGGCCGCCAGCTTCTCGCGCAGCGGGCCGAGGCTTGCGTCGACCACGGCATCGCCGAGGAGGGCGCGCTGCGATTCGAGAGCCGCGATGGCCGTCGCGAGGCGCTCCTGCTGCGTGCTCATGGGCGTGCAGCATAGCGACCGGCGGTGCTCGCAGGGGCGGCTCGACGGCCGCGGGCCCGCCGGCAATGACCCCAGGAAACCCTGGGGTTTCTACCGCCCATAGTTAGAATGAACGTTCAGTCTTATCTAACGAGGTCTGCCCGATGCCGCCACTTCGAATCACCGCCGTCACGCTTGCCGCGCTTGCCGCGGCGGCCGTCATCGTCGGCTGCAGCCGCTCCGGTGCCGCCGGCGGCGCACCGGCCGGGCCTGCCGCACCGCAGGTCGGCGTCGTGACGCTGGCCGCGCAGACGGTGCCGGTCACGACCGAGTTGCCGGGGCGCACCTCGCCCTACCTGATCGCCGAGGTGCGGCCGCAGGTCACCGGCATCGTGCTGGAGCGCCGCTTCGCCGAAGGCGGCGAGGTCAAGCCCGGCCAGCCGCTGTACCGCATCGACCCCGCCACCTACGAAGCCACGCTGGCCAGCGCGCGCGCCGCGCAGGCCAAGGCCGAGGCCAACCTCGCGAGCACGCGCGCCAAGGCGCAGCGCTATGCGGAGCTGGTGGCGATCAAGGCCGTGAGCCAGCAGGACAACGACGACGCCCAGGCCGCGCTGAAGCAGGCCGAGGCCGAGCTGCAGTCGGCCAAGGCGGCGGTCGAGACGGCGCGCATCGACGTGGGCTACACCAGCGTCGCCTCGCCGATCGGCGGGCGCATCGGCAAGTCCTCGGTCACGCAAGGCGCACTGGTCACCGCCAACCAGGCCACCGCGCTGGCGACGGTGCAGCAGCTCGATCCGATCTACGTCGACGTCACGCAGACCAGCGCCGACTTGCTGCGCCTGCGCAAGGAGCTCGGCCAGGACGCGCGCAAGCAAAGTGCCGGCGTGAAGGTCACGCTCAAGCTCGAGGACGGCAGCGTCTACCCGCTGCCCGGCAAGCTGCAGTTCTCCGACGTGACGGTCGATCCGTCGACCGGCAGCGTGACGCTGCGCGCGCTGTTCCCCAACCCCGATCGTGTGCTGCTGCCCGGCATGTACGTGAAGGCGCAGATCGCCGAGGGCGTGCGCGAGCAGGCGATCCTCGCGCCGCAGCAGGGCGTGACGCGCAACGCCAAGGGCGAGGCCACGGCGCTGGTGGTCGGCGCGAACAACCAGCTCGAGCAGCGCCAGCTCGTGGCCGAGCGCACGGTCGGCGACCGCTGGCTGGTGACCTCGGGCCTGGCGGCGGGCGACAAGCTCGTCGTCGACGGCCTGCAGAAGGTGCGTCCCGGCGCGACCGTGACGCCGGTGGAAGCGACGCCGAGCGTGGTCGCCGCCGCCGCGAGCGCTGCCGCGCCCACGGCGGCCAAGTAAGGAGCGCACGATGGCTCGCTACTTCATCGACCGGCCCATCTTCGCGTGGGTCATCGCGATCGTGATCATGCTCGCGGGTGTGCTCGCGATCCGCATCCTGCCGATCGCGCAGTACCCGTCGATCGCGCCGCCGGCGGTCACGATCTCGGCTTCCTATCCCGGCGCGTCGGCCAAGACCGTCGAGGACACCGTCACCCAGGTCATCGAGCAGAAGATGAAGGGGCTCGACGGCCTGATGTACATGAGCTCGACCAGCGAGTCGAGCGGCACGGTGTCGATCACGCTGACCTTCGAGGCCGGCACCGACCCGGATATCGCCCAGGTCCAGGTGCAGAACAAGCTCGCGCTGGCGACGCCGCTCCTGCCCGAGGAAGTGCAGCGCCAGGGCGTGCAGGTCGCCAAGGCGCGCACCAGCTTCCTGATGGTGCTGGGCTTCGTGTCCGAGGACGGCTCGATGAACAACATCGACCTCGGCGACTACGTGGCGGCCAACGTGCAGGACGTGGTCTCGCGCGTCAACGGCGTCGGCGAGGTGCAGCTGTTCGGCAGCCAGTACGCGATGCGCATCTGGCTCGACCCGGCCAAGCTGCAGACCTACAAGCTCACGCCGTCGGACGTGAGCGCGGCCATCAGCGCGCAGAACGCGCAGGTCTCGGCCGGCCAGCTCGGCGGCCTGCCGGCGCTTGCCGGCCAGCAGCTCAACGCCACCGTCACCGCGCAAAGCCGGCTGCAGACGCCCGAGCAGTTCCGCAACATCATCCTGCGAACCGCCAGCGACGGCGCGACGGTGCGCCTGAGCGACATCGCCAAGGTCGAGATCGGCGGCGAGTCCTACGACGTGATCGCGCGCTACAACGGCCGCCCGGCCACCGGCATGGGCATCAAGCTCGCGACCGGCGCCAATGCGCTCGACACCGCCAATGCCGTCGTGAAGACCGTGCACGAGCTCGAGCGCTACTTCCCCGCCGGCATGAAGGCGGTGATCCCCTACGACACCACGCCGTTCGTGAAGGTCTCGATCGAGGAGGTCGTCAAGACGCTCGTCGAGGCCGTGGTGCTCGTGTTCCTGGTGATGTATCTGTTCCTGCAGAACTTCCGCGCGACGCTGATCCCGACGATCGCGGTGCCGGTGGTGCTGCTGGGCACCTTCGGCGTGCTGGCGGCCTTCGGCTACTCGATCAACACGCTGACGATGTTCGCGATGGTGCTGGCGATCGGCCTCCTGGTCGACGACGCCATCGTCGTGGTCGAGAACGTCGAGCGCGTGATGACGGAAGAAGGCCTGTCGCCGCGCGAGGCGACGCGCAAGTCGATGGGCGAGATCACCGGCGCGCTGATCGGCATCGCGCTGGTGCTGTCGGCGGTGTTCGTGCCGATGGCCTTCTTCGGCGGCTCCACCGGCGTGATCTACCGCCAGTTCTCGGTGACCATCGTCACCGCGATGGTGCTGTCGGTGGTGGTGGCGATGGTGCTGACGCCGGCGCTGTGCGCGAGCCTGCTCAAGCCCACGCACGGCCACACGGGCGGGGTGCTGGGCGGCTTCTTCGCGCGCTTCAACCGCGCCTTCGAGCGCACCAACGACGGCAGCCGCTCGCTGGTTGCGCGCCTGATCGCGCGCGACAAGCGCACGCTCGCGCTCTACGCGCTGATCGTCGCGGCGATGGCGGCGCTGTTCGTGCGCCTGCCCAGCGCCTTCCTGCCGGCGGAGGACCAGGGCATCCTGTTCACGCAGGTCACGCTGCCGGCCGGCGCGACCACCGAGCGCACGCTGGGCGTGGTGCAGCAGGTCGAGAAGCACTTCCTCGAAGACCAGTCCGAGGCCGTCCAGTCGATCTTCACCGTCACCGGCTTCAGCTTTGCCGGGCGCGGCCAGAACGCCGCGATCGGCTTCGTGAGCCTCAAGGACTGGAGCGAGCGCAAGCGCCCCGACCTCAAGGTCGATGCGGTGGCCGGCAAGGCCATGGGCGCGTTCTCGCAGATCCGCGACGCGCTGGTGTTCGCCTTCTCGCCGCCGGCGGTCACCGAACTCGGCAACGCCAGCGGCTTCGACTTCCAGCTGCAAGACCGCGCCGGCCTCGGGCACGACGCGCTGATCGCCGCGCGCAACCAGCTGCTCGGCATGGCCGCGCAGAGCAAGGTGCTCGCGGCGGTGCGGCCCAACGGCCAGGAAGACACGCCCGAGCTGCGCCTGGACGTCGACCTCGCCAAGGCCGGCGCGCTCGGCGTCGCGCAGGCCGACATCAACGCCACGCTGGCCACCGCCTGGGGCGGCAGCTACGTCAACGACTTCATCGACCGCGGCCGCGTCAAGAAGGTCTACCTGCAAGGCGACGCCGGTGCGCGCATGAAGCCCGAGGACCTGGGCCGCTGGACGGTGCGCAACGCGGCCGGCGAGATGGTGCCGTTCTCGGCCTTCGCGAGCGCGCACTGGAGCTACGGCTCGCCGCGCCTGGAGCGCTACAACGGCCTGGCCTCGGTGCAGATCCAGGGCCAGGCGGCGCCGGGGCGCAGCAGCGGCGAGGCGATGGCCGAGATGGAGCGCCTGGCCGCGCAATTGCCGGCCGGCATCGGCTTCGAGTGGACGGGCCTGAGCTACCAGGAACGCCTGACCGGCGCGCAGGCGCCGATGCTCTACGCGATCTCGCTGCTGGTGGTGTTCCTGTGCCTGGCCGCGCTCTACGAGAGCTGGTCGATCCCGTTCGCGGTGATGCTGGTCGTGCCGCTGGGCGTGATCGGCGCGCTGATCGGCGCGTCGCTGCGCGGGTTGTCGAACGACATCTACTTCCAGGTCGGCCTGCTGACCACGATCGGCCTGTCGGCCAAGAACGCGATCCTGATCGTCGAATTCGCCAAGGAGCGCGTCGAGCAGGGCCTCGGGTTGGTGGAAGCCACGCTCGAGGCGGTGCGGCTGCGCCTGCGCCCGATCGTGATGACCTCGCTGGCCTTCGTGCTCGGCGTGCTGCCGCTGGTCACCGCCAGCGGCGCCGGCTCCGGCGCGCAGAACGCCATCGGCACCGGCGTGATGAGCGGCATGCTCTTCGCGACCGTGCTGGCGGTGCTGTTCGTGCCGGTCTTCTTCGTCGTCGTGCGCCGGCTGTTTGCCCAGCGCACGCCGCGCCCGGGCGACGCGCCCGCGGCCGCGCTGCCCGCTCCGGAGGCCACCGCATGAGTTCGATTCGATTCCACACCCTGGCGGCGGCCGCCGCGCTGATGCTGGCCGGCTGCGCGAGCATGGCGCCCGAGCTCACGCTGCCCGAGGCGCCGGTGCCGGCGCGCTACGAGGGTGCTGAAGGTGCCACATCGGTCGCCACGTCCGCCGGCACGACAACGGCGCTCGCCGACTGGCGCGGCTTCTTCGCCGACGAGCGCCTGCGCGCGCTGATCGAGCGCGCGCTGCTCAACAACCGCGACCTGCGCGTCGCCACGCTCAACATCGAGCGTGCCCGCGCGCAGTACCAGGTGCAGCGCGCCGACCTGCTGCCCACCGTCTCGGCGGGCGGCTCGGGCTCGCACCAGCGCACGCCGGGCGACCTGAGCGGCACCGGCCAGCCGGTGACCTCGCACCAGTACAGCGCCTCGCTGGGCGTGGCGTCCTACGAGCTTGACCTGTTCGGCCGCGTGCGCAGCCTGCGCGACCAGGCGCTGTCGCAGTTCTTCGCCACCGAGGCGGCGCAGCGCGCGACGCGCATCAGCCTCGTCGCCGAGCTCGCGAATGCCTATCTGACCCACGCCGCCGACCGCGAGCGGCTGCAGCTCGCGAAGGACACGCTGGCCAGCCAGCAGAGCTCGTTCGAGCTGGTGCGCCAGCGCCATGCGCTGGGCACGGCCTCGGCGCTCGACGTGCGCCAGGCGCAGACCAGCGTGGAGAGCGCGCGCGTCGACGTGGCGCGCTACACCAGCCTCGTCGCGCAGGACCGCAACGCGATCTCGCTGCTGGTCGGCATGCCCGTCGACGACGCGCAGCTCGCGCAGGCGCCGATCGAGGCGCTCAACGCGCTGCCCGAGGTCGACGCCGGCCTGCCTTCGCAGCTGCTGCAGCGGCGCCCGGACATCGTGCAGGCCGAGCAGACGCTGCGCGGCGCCAACGCCAGCATCGGCGCGGCGCGCGCGGCCTTTTTCCCGAGCATCACGCTGACCGCGTCGGCCGGCTCGGCCAGCGCGAGCCTGTCGGACCTGATTCGCGGCGGCCAGGGCGCGTGGAGCTTCATGCCGCAGATCAGCGTGCCGATCTTCGACGGCGGGCGCAACCGCGCCAACCTCAAGGTCGCCGAGACCGATCGCGACATCGCGGTGGCGAACTACGAGAAGGCGATCCAGTCGGCGTTCCGCGAGGTGGCCGACGCGCTCGCCGAGCGCGCCACGCTGGGCGAGCAGCTCGACGCCCAGCTCGCGCTGACCGAAGCCACGGCCGAGACGCATCGCCTGTCGCAGGCGCGCTTCGATCGGGGCGTCGACAGCTCGCTGCAGGTGCTCGACGCGCAGCGCTCGTACTATGCGGCCCGCCAGAACCTGATCGCCACGCGCCTGTCGCGGCTGACCAACCAGGTCACGCTGTACAAGGCGCTCGGCGGCGGTTGGCAGGACAGCAGCCCACGATCGTGAAACCCAAGCGACACCACGACCCCGAACACGCCAAGGCGCGCCGCGAGCAGGTGCTCAACGCCGCGGCCGAGTGCTTTCGCCGCCGCGGCTACCACGGCGCCGCGATGGCCGAGGTGGCGCGCACCGCGGGCATGAGCCCGGGCCACATCTACAACTACTTCGCCGGCAAGGAAGAGATCATCGAGGCCCTCGTCGCACGCGACGTGGAAGAGATGTTCTCGATGCTGGGCGAGATGCAGGCGCGCGGCGGCGAGCTGATCGACGCGATGATCGATGGCGTTGACTTCGGCGTCGACAAGAACCTCGATCCCGACCGCGCCGCGCTGGAGCTGGAGATGCTGGCCGAAGGCGCGCGCAACCCCAAGGTGGTGGCCATCCTGCGCGAGGCCGACGCGCGGGCGCGCGCGCGCTTTCGCGAGATGCTGACCGGCCCGCGCGGCAGCCTGCGCGGGCTCGATGCGCGCGAGATCGACGCGCGCATCGAGGTCGTCGGCGCGATCTTCAACGGCCTGCTCGCGTGCGGGCTGATGAATCCCGCGCTGGACCGCGACGCCGTGCTGTCGGTGCTGCGCCCGACGCTGCGCCGGCTCTTCACGCCCTGAGCGAGACGGCTCAGGCCTTGTAGGCCACCGCCGCCGCGCCCGGCCCGGCCAGCGCGATCACCTCGGTGCGCGCGAAGCCCGCCTCGCGCGCCCAGCCGTCGAAGTCGGCGCCGCTGTAGTCGAAGGCGTCGCCGAACTCGATCAGCATGTTCAGCGACATCAGCAGCCCGAAGGCGTTGTGGCGCCGATCGTCGTCGATCAGGTGGTCGATCGCGATCAGGCAGCCGCCCGAAGGCAGCGCGTCGAAGGCCTTGCGCAGCAGCCGCTGCTTGGTCTCGAGGTTCCAGTCGTGCAGGATCATGCCCATCGTGATCACGTCGGCGCGCGGGAATTCGTCGGCCAGGAAGTCGATCGACTGCGCCCGCACGCGCGCCGAAAGCCCGCGCCGCTCGATGTGGCGCTGCGCGATCTCGGTGACCGCCGGCAGGTCGTGCGTCGTGCACGCGAGGTGCGGGTGGCGCTCGGCGACGATGCAGGCGAGCTGACCGGTCGCGCCGCCGACGTCGGCCAGCGAGCGAAAGCGCCCGAAATCGAAGCGCTCGGCGAGCAGCGTGAAATTGCCGGCCGAGAAGCCCGTCATCGCGGACATGAACTGCTCCAGCCGCGCCGGCTCGCGGTACAGCGTCTCGAACATCGAGCTGCCGCCATCGCGCAGCTCGTTTTGCGGCAGGCCGCTGCGCAGCGCCTCGCCCAGGCGGCCCCAGAACGGGTACAGCCGCGCGTTGGCCATCTCCAGTGCGCCGCCGAGGTAGGCGCCGCTGCGGCGATCGAGGTAGAGCTGGGTCTCGGGCGTGTTGCGGTAGGCGGCCTGGGCGCCGCTGCCTTCGCGTTCGAGGAAGCCGAGCGCGAGCAGCGCGTCGGGGAAGTCCGGCACCGCGCGCGGGTGCAGTTGCAGCCGTTCGCGCAGCTGCTCGGCGGTGAGCGGTCCGTCGCCGAGGGCGGTGAAGACGCCGAGCTCGACGGCGGCGAGCAAGGTCTTCGAGCGCCAGAACGCGAGGCCGGTGTCGAGGATGCGGTCGGGGTTGGGCAGGGTGGGCATGGGCGGCTCCTTGCGGCTCATCGCGGACTCAGCGGGCCGGCGCGGGCGCGGCGCCCTCGGCGACCCAGCGGCGCACCAGCACCGCCATCTGCTCGGCGAACAGCGGATCACGCACGTCGGGCGCGGCGTCGGCCGCCGGCGCGGCGGGGCACTGGCCGGCCAATGCCGGCTTGCTGGGATGCACCAGCGTGGCCGCGGCCACCAGGGCCACGGCAGCGGTCAGCGCGGCCGTCGTGCCGCGGGCGGGGGAACTGGATCGGGTCATGGTCGGCTCCGTCGGGTCGGCGCCGCGGCTGCGGCGCATGACGATCAGCATCGGCGCTGGACGGCGCTTCTGCCATGGCCCGAATGGGAGCAGTGGCGGGCCATGGCCTCCTCCCGCGAGGGGAGGCTGTCGGCCGGGATCAAGGTTTTCATGGAGCCGCGCGTTCGCGGCAGGCGGCCCCCGCCGGGGGCTCATGCCGTGGCGGTCGGCGCTGCGCGCCGACTCCGCTGCGCTGCTCGGGCCGGGGGCGCGCCGCGGAACTCGCTACGCGGGCTTGCAGCCCGCTGCGCTCGAACAGCCGCGGCGAGTCAGTTCACGATGCGCGCGAAGAGGCTGGTGCGGGGTTTCGCTGCGAACAGGCACGCCTTTGCCACCCGCCCGGCACTACTTCAGGTTGATCAACGGCGTCCCGCCCCCAGCCGGCAGCACCACCGTGCTGTTGCCCTGCTTGGCGAACGATTGCATCGCCTCGATTTCCTTCATGCGGATCAGCGCCGGCGTCAGCGACTCCGCGATGATGCGGTTGGCCTTGGCGTGGCCTTCGGCCTCGACGACCTGGCGCTCGGCCTCGGCCTTGGCGAGTTCCACTTCCTTGCGCTTGGCCTCGATCTGCTGGTCGACCTTGGCGCGCTCGCGGATCGCGTTCTCGATGTTGGCGTCGGTGACCAGGTTGCGCACGTTGACGTTGGTGATGAAGAACGAGCCCTTGTCCGACTTGTCCAGCTCGGACTGCAGGTTCTTGCGCACTTCTTCCGACAGCTCGGCGCGCTTGGTGTGCATGGTGGTCGCGTCGAAGCCGGCCACCGACTTGTAGACCGCCTCGCGGGCCTCGCGCAGCATGCGGTTGTAGCCGACCGCGTAGTCGCCGCCTTCGGTCTTGGTGACGTCGCCCTGGTACTTGACGAACAGGTCGGCGACCTTGCCCGGGTCGACCTTGAAGTACACGTCGATGTCGACGTCCTGCATCGTCAGGTTGTCGCGCGACTTCGGCCGCAGGTCGGTGAGCTGGACCGCGACCTCCTTGGTCGTGAACTCGTCGACCGACTTGAACAGTGTCGAGTAGACGCCGGGCGGCAGCTCGTCCGTCGCGACCTTGCCGAAGCTGCGTTCGACGCCGACGTTGCCGGTGTCGATCTGGGAGCAGCCGGCCAGGGTGGCGACGATCAGCGGCAGGAGCAGGGCGCGGGCGTGGTTCATGGCTTCAGCAGGGGAGTGGAAGAGAAGTGGTAGCTCGCGGCGGCGAGCGCCAGCACGATCAGCACCATGGCGCCGAGGCGCCATGCGTGGCGTGCGGCCAGACCGAGCGCCTTCTCGCGCTTGAGCGGCGCGGTGAGCTGCCACGCGACGTACAGGCCGATCACGGCCGCGAGCAGGAGCACGAGATGCTTCACATCGATCTCCGCGGAGTCAGTGCCGGTGGGCGATGGCCTCCCGGCGGCGGCGCATTCTCGCCGCGGGGCCGGCGAGCGACGGCGCTCAAGCGCGGGAGTTCGACCGCCGCCGCGGCTTCAGCGCCACAGGCGCTGTCGTGCCCGGCACCGGCAGCCTCGCTTCCGCCTTCACCTCGCGCAGCACGATGCTCGAGTACACGTGCTGGACGCCCGGCAGCTTGAACAGCGTCTCGTGCAGGAAGCGCTCGTAGCTCGCGATGTCGGCCACGTAGACCGTGAGGATGTAGTCGGCCTTGCCGGTGGTGGAGACGCAGCGCACGATCTGCGGGCTCGCGGCCACCGCGTCCTCGAAGCGCTGCACCAGCGCCTCGTTGTGCTCGCCGAGGTTGAGCTCGACCACGACCGCCAGGCCCAGGCCCAGCTTCTCGCGGTCGGCCAGCGCGATGTAGCCGGTGATCACGCCGGCCGCTTCCATCGCCTTGATGCGCTTCCAGCACGGCGTGGTCGACAGGCCCACGGCCTCGGCGATCTGCTGCACGGTTTGCCTCGAATCGCGCTGCAGTTCGGAGAGGATCGCGAGGCTGTAGCGGTCAAGGAGAACAGATTCTTCGCTCATGGCATTTTTCGGAGAACCGTGTTCTCGGATTAATGGCTGACCCTAGTGTATTGAAGGAGCTCATTCGCGGTTGCGGCGCCTACGCTTGTTCCATGGACACGATCGCCCCGCCCCAGCCCGCGCCTGCCCCGGTTCAGCGCCCGGATTACCGCCTTTCGGACCACCTGTGGGCCGACCACGGCCAGGTCTTCATGACCGGCACCCAGTCGCTGGTGCGCCTGCTGCGCATGCAGCGCAGCCGCGACGCCGCGCGCGGCCTGAACACGCACGGCTTCATCAGCGGCTACCGCGGCTCGCCGCTGGGCATGGTCGACCAGGCCGTGTGGAAGGCCGGCAGCAAGTTCACCGAGCACGGCATCCGCTTCGTGCCGGCGATCAACGAGGAACTCGCGGCGACGCAGGTACTGGGCACGCAGCGCGTGGAGTCGGACCCCGAGCGCACCGTCGACGGCGTGTTCGCCATGTGGTATGGCAAGGGCCCGGGTGTCGACCGCGCCGGCGACGCGATCAAACACGGCAACGCCTACGGCAGCTCGCCGAAGGGCGGCGTGCTGGTCGTGGCGGGTGACGACCATGGCTGCGTTTCGTCGTCGATGCCGCACCAGAGCGACCAGGCCTTCCAGGCCTGGGGCATGCCGATCGTCTCGCCGGCCAACGTGGCCGAGATCGTCGAGTTCGGCCTCTACGGCTGGGCGCTGTCGCGCTACTCGGGCAACTGGGTCGGCCTGACCGCGCTGTCCGAGGTGGTCGAAAGCGGCAGCACGGTCGACATCGACCAGATCGTCTCGCGCGCGGACGCGTGGCTCGATGCCGACGCGGTGCGCGCCGCCACCGGCCACCAGCCTCCAGCCGACGGCCTGCACTACCGCTGGCCCGACCTGCCGTCGCTGCGCATCGAGTCGCGCCTGGCCGACAAGCTCGAAGCCGTGGCCGCGTTCGCGCGTGTCAACAGCATCGACCGCCTCGAGATCCCGAGCCCGCAGGCGACGGTGGGCATCGTCACCTGCGGCAAGGCGCATCTCGACTTCATGGAGGTGCTGCGCCGCCTCGAGGTGACGCCCGAGCTGCTCGAGTCCGCCGGCGTGCGGCTCTACAAGGTGGGTCTGAGCTTTCCGATCGAGACCACCCGCATGCGCGAGTTCGCGAAGGGGCTCAAGGAGATCCTGGTCGTCGAGGAGAAGGGCGCGGTGGTCGAGGCCCAGCTGCGCGAGCTGTTCTACAACGACCCGGTCGCCACCCGGCCCGCGATCTCCGGCAAGCGCGACCGTCATGGCGCGCCGATGCTCTCGGCCCTGGGCGAGCTGCGTCCCTCGCGCCTGATCGTGCCGGTGGCGCACTGGCTGGCCGAGCACCTGCCCGGCCGCGAGGCGCTGCTGAGCCACCTGCATTCGCTCAACGACTTCACGCTGCCAACCCTGCCGAGCAACGCCAGCGACAGCGTCAAGCGCCTGCCGTACTTCTGCGCCGGCTGCCCGCACAACACCAGCACCAAGGTGCCCAAGGGCTCGACCGCGCGCGCCGGCATCGGCTGCCACTTCATGGCCAACTGGATGGAGCGCGACACCAGCGGCCTCATCCAGATGGGCGGCGAGGGCGTCGACTGGGTCTCGCACGCGATGTTCACCAAGACGCCGCACGTGTTCCAGAACCTCGGCGACGGCACCTACTACCACTCGGGCTACCTCGCGATCCGCCAGGCGGTGGCCGCGAAGGCGACGCTGACCTACAAGATCCTGTTCAACGACGCGGTCGCGATGACCGGCGGCCAGCCGGTCGACGGCGTGATCAGCGTCGATGCGATCGCGCGCCAGGTCGAGAGCGAAGGTGTGGCCGAGGTCGTCGTCGTCAGCGACGACATCGGCAAGTACGACGACATCAAGCACCGCTTCCCCGCCGGCACCACCTTCCACGACCGCGCCGAGCTCGACGCCGTGCAGCGCCGCCTGCGCGAGGTGAAGGGCGTGACCGTGCTGATCTACGAGCAGACCTGCGCCGCCGAGAAGCGCCGCCGCCGCAAGAAGGGCGAGCTCGCCGAGCCCGAGCGCCGCCTGTTCATCAACGACGCGGTCTGCGAAGGCTGCGGCGACTGCAGCGTGCAGAGCAACTGCGTCGCGGTGCTGCCGCACGAGACGCCGCTGGGCCGCAAGCGCCACATCGACCAGAGCAGCTGCAACAAGGACTACAGCTGCGCCAACGGCTTTTGCCCGAGCTTCGTCGGCGTGCGCGGCGCGAAGATCCGCCGCCATCCGGGCGTGCTGGGCACGCATCGGCAGGCGCTGCTCGACCGCGCCGCGGCGCTGGCGCGGCCGGCGCCTCATGTCTGGACCGGCCCCTACGACCTTCTGGTCACCGGCGTCGGCGGCACCGGCGTCGTGACCGTGGGCGCGCTGATCGCGATGGCCGCGCACCTCGAGGCCAAGTCGGCCAGCGTGCTCGACTTCATGGGCTTTGCGCAAAAGGGCGGCTCGGTGCTGAGTTTCGTGCGCGTGGCCGACGTGCCGTCGCGTCTCAACCAGGTGCGCATCGACACCCAGCAGGCCGACGCCATCCTCGCCTGCGACGTGGTGGTGGGCGCCTCGCCCGAGGCGCTGCAGACCGTGCGCCACGGGCGCACGCGCATCCTCGCCAACCTGCACGAGATGCCGGTCGCCGAGTCGCTGCGCAATCCGGACGCCGAACTCAAGGTCGACCTGCTGGTCGACAAGATGCGCATCTGCGCCGGCGACGAGCGCGTCGAGACCTTTGATGCGCAAACGCTCGCGCAGGACTTCCTCGGCGACACCATCACCGCCAACGTTCTGGCGCTGGGTTACGCCTGGCAGCGCGGCATCGTGCCGCTGAGCCTGGAGGCGCTGCAGCGCGCGATCGAGCTCAACGGCGTCGCGATCGAGACCAACCAGCTCGCGTTCTCGCTCGGGCGACTCGCGGCCGGCGATCCGGCCGGGCTGGAGGCGCTGCGCGGCGAGGCGGCCGCGACCACGGTCAAGGCCGAGGACGAGCCGCTCGAGGCCATCGTCGCGCGCGGCATCGCGCATCTCACCGGCTACCAGAACGCGGCCTATGCGCAGCGCTTCGAGCGCACCGTGCGCGCGGCCGAGCGCCGCGAGCGCGAGCTCAAGGGCGACGCCTCGCTGCCGTTCACGCGCGCCGTCGCGCGCAGCCTGCTCAAGCTGATGGCCTACAAGGACGAGTACGAGGTCGCGCGCCTGTACACCGATCCGGCCTTCAAGGCCGCGCTCGCGCACCAGTTCGAAGGCGAGCTGCAGCTCGAGTTCTACATGGCGCCGCCGGCGATCGCCAAGGGCAAGCACGGCGCGGCGCCGAAGAAGCGTCGCTTCGGCCCGTGGATGCTGGGCGCGATGAAGTGGCTGGCCAAGGGCAAGGCGCTGCGCGGCACGCCGTTCGATCCGTTCGGGCGCACCGAGGAGCGCCGCATGGAGCGCGCGCTGATCGCGACCTTCGAGGCGCGCGTCGCCGAACTGTGCGAGGGGCTCGCCGCCGAAAAGCTCGCGCTGGCGACCTCGATCGCCGCGGTGCCGCTCACGATGCGCGGCTTCGGCCACGTCAAGCTCGCCAACGTTGCGATCGCGCGCGCCCGCGAGGCCGAGTTGCTGCACCGCTTCGACCCGTCGCGCTATCCGCGCCCGCCGGCCAGCGGCGGGGCGGGGCAGATCCGCGGGATCGCGGTCGTCGCAGGCTAGGACAGTTCGACGACCACCTTGCCGCGCGCCTGCCCCGACTCGACGCGTTGGTGGGCCTGCAAGGCGGCGTCGAACGAGAAGCGCCGCTCGTCAAGCAGCGGCCGCAGGCGACCCGCATCCACGAGCTCGGCAACGGCCTCGAGGATGCGCCCGTGGTTCGCCCGGCCTTGGCCGGTGAGCATCGGCAGCAGGGTGAACACGCCCGAGTAGGTGGCCGAGCGGAAGGACAGCGGCGCCAGCGCGTGCGTGCCCCAGCCCAGGCAGCTCACGACATGACCGACATAGGGCCGGGCCGCGGCGAAGGACGCATCCAGCACCGGTCCGCCGACCGTGTCGTAGATGACATCGAATCCTTGTGCGCCCGTGTGCTGCTGCACATAGGCCTCAACGGACGTCGACGTGTGGTCGATCGGCGTCGCGCCGAAGCCGCGCACGAGCTCGGCCTGCTCGGGGCGCACCGTCGCGAAGACCTGCGCACCCAGGGCCACGGCCAGCTGCACCGCCACATGACCGACGCCGCCCGCGCCGCCATGCACCAGCACCCGTTGCCCGGCGTGCGCCCGGGCGCGGTCGACCAGGCCTTCCCAGGCGGTGATCGCGATCAACGGCAAGGCCGCCGCCTCGCGCATCGACAGGCTGGCAGGCTTGCGTGCCAGCAGGTCCGCATCGACGGCGGCGAACTCGGCCAGGGTGCCCTGCAGTCCGCCGACCCCGCCGACCAGCCCGTAGACCTCGTCGCCGACGCGAAAGCGCTCGACGCCCGCGCCCACGGCCTCGACGACGCCGGCCATGTCCATGCCCAGCACGGCCGGCAGCGCCTGCCTGGCATGAGCCGCCTTGCCGGCGCGGATCTTCGAGTCGAGCGGATTGACGCCGCTGGCGGCGATGCGCACCAGCACCTGGCCGGGGCCTGCGATCGGCCGCGCCAGCGTGCGCGGCACGAAGGCCTGGTCGACGGCCTCGAGAACGAGGGCCTGCATGGTGTCGTTGGCGTTCATGGGGGCTGCCTTTCGTTGATCCATGGATGAATTCTTGGCGCTTCACGATTGCATGTAAATTGACGCCAGTGAGCTCACGCCATTCATAAATGAATGGGTCGACCCGTGGACTGGAACGACATCAGGATCTTCCTGGCCATTGCGCGCGCCCGCACCCTCGGCGGCGCTGCGCGCGCCATCGGTCAAAGCCAGCCCACGATGGGCCGACGCCTGCGCGTGCTCGAAGGTCAGCTCGGCCACGCGCTGTTCCAGCGCGGGCCCGAAGGCCTTGTGCTCACGGATGAAGGAACGACCCTGCTGGTCCATGCCGAGCGCATGGAAGCCGAGGCGCTGGCGCTGGATCGCGTGCTGGGCGGCCAGGACACGCAGCTCGAAGGCACGTTGCGCGTGTCGTCCTCGGACTGGTTCGGCAGCCACATGCTGACGCCGGTCTTCGCCGAGTTCTCGAAGACGCATCCGGGCGTTTCGATCGAGCTGGTCACCGACGCGCGGCTGTTCAACCTCGCGCGGCGCGAGGCCGATCTCGTGTTTCGCATTCGCGCCTTCGACGAAGCGGGCGTGATCCAGCGCAAGCTGATGCACATCGGGTATGGCCTGTACCGCCCCAAGGGCCTGCGCGCGCCGCGACTCGGCGACGGGGCGGGTTGTGCGCTGATCGCGCTCGACAGCGCCTTCAGCGAGTTTCCCGATGCGCGCTGGCTGAAGAAGCTGCTGCCCCGTGCGCACGTTGCGTTCTCGAGCAACAGCCGCGAGGTCCAGGCGCGCATGTGCGCCGCGGGCGTGGGGCTGGCCGTGCTGCCTCGGCCGCTCGGCGACAGCGTGAAGGGCATCGAGCGGATCGACTGCGACCCGCCGCCGCCGGGTCGCGATGTCTGGATCGGCTACCACCGCGACTTGCGGCAGCTGCGTCGCCTGCGCGCCTTGCTCGACCTGACGATCGAGCGGCTGGGCGGCGAGCCCGCCGCCCAGCCGTGAACGCGCGACGCCCGGCGCGCTGAGGCGTGCGTGCGCTCGCGCGCCTGCCCGCCGACATGGGAGGGGCCGACCGCGCTGGACGGCCGCGTCGCGGGCGTACAGTACGCGGGTCCCAGCTGGGAAGGCAGTACCTCCGGATTCCCGGAAGCAGTTGCCGGAATCGGGTGGTTTCACCGGCTCGTCGCATCGACGGGCCTGATGTCAAACTCAGTCCGAGTTCCGGCCAGCGTGCCGGCCAGCAGTCATGCATGGAAGTCACACAGCCAGCGAGGCCGCAAGGCGGATGCTGCGTAGGTCGAGCTGGGTCGCTTCGCTGACGCCCGACCAATTGCAGCGCGTCGAGCAGGAGTCGAGCGAGAGGGTCGTTGGCGCCGGCGCCTATCTCGCGAGGCGCGGAGAGGCGGTCGAGCACTGGTACGGCGTCGTCGAAGGCATCGTCAAGGTCTACACCGTCTCGAGCGAGGGCCGGACGATGTCGTATGCCGCCATCACCGCCGGCGGCTGGTTCGGCGAGGGCTCGATGCTGTGGCCCTCGCGGCAGCGCATGTACGACGCCACGGCGCTGCGCGAGTCGCACATCCTGTGCATTTCGCGCGCCACCTTCGACTGGCTGTCGGCCAGCAGCGCGGCGTTCAACCGCTTCCTCGCCGAACACCTGGCGAGTCGGCTCGGCCAGCTGATGAGCGCGCTCGAGCACGACCGGCTGACGCCGCCTGAATCGCGCCTGGCGCATTGCCTGCTCGAGGTCTTCAACCCGACGCTCAACCCGGGCAGCGGCACGCGCATCGCGATCACGCAGGAAGAGATCGGCTACCTGTGCGGCCTCTCGCGCCAGGTGGTGAACCGCGCGCTGCGCGAGTTCGAGGAGGCGGGTCTCATCAAGCTCGAATACGGCGTGCTGTCCGTGCTGTCGATGGAAGGCCTGCAGGCCGCGTCTCACGACGCCTCGGCGCGCGGGTAGGTCGCGCATTCGCGGCAGGCGGTCCCCGGCGGGGGGTCATGCCGTGGCGGTCGACGCTTGCGCGTCGACTGCGTTGCGCTGCTCTGGCCGAGGGCGCGCCGCTCGCATCCAATGAATCGCCGACGCACTTGCGCCGGCGCCAACCTCAGCGCAGGAACTTGCCGCCCTTTTGCACCATCGACATGTCGATGTAGCGCGAGGCGCTGCGCCCCGGTTCGCTGAAGCCGACCCTGAAGCCGCCGGCGTCGTGGTGCTTCATGGACCACGCGGCGTCGATCAGCGCCGATCGCGTGATCTCGCCGCCGATGCGGCGGAGCACGTCGACGAAGATGCGCGCGTTGATGTAGCCCTCGAGCGCCGTGTGGTTGAATTCGGGCGCGTGCCCCGCGGCGAGCCAGTCGCGGCGGAAGTCGCGCACGATCGGGACGGTGGAGCCCATCGGGTACGGCACCACTTGCGAGACGGTGATGCCGACGGCGTCGTCGCCGAGCGCATCGATGGTCGAGCCGGCGCCGAAGACCGACAGGGCGTAGATCGGCAGGCCGCGGCGCTGCGATCGCAGCGCCTTCACGAGCGCGACCGTCGGCTTGCCCGCGACGCCGGCGAGCACCGCCTCGGGCTGCACCGAAACGATCCGCGCCGCTGCTTCGGCGGCGTCGGACGCATCGGTCTCGACGGTCGCCGTGGCGACGGATGCCAGGCCGCGGCGCTCGAGCGCGGCGCGCGCGCCCTCCCAGATCTCCTTGCCGAAGGCATTGTTCTGGTAGGCCACCGCGATGCGCTTGAGCCCGATGGTCGCGACATGCTCGATGAGCCGCTCCGCCTCGTCGGGGTAGCTCGGCCGCACGTTGAACACGTTGCGCGCTCCCTTGGGCCGAGCCGACAAGGCGCCGGTGTACGGCGCGAAGAACGGGATGCCCGAGGCGAGAACCTTGGGCATCATCGCCTCGACCGTCGGCGTACCCATGCAGCCGAACAGCGCCAGCAGCGAGCGATCGGCCATCAGGCGCTCGACGTTGGCGAGCGCGCGCGCGGCGTCATAGCCATCGTCGAGCGTGGTCAGCTCGATCGGGCGGCCGCCGACGCCGCCCTGGCCGTTGACGGCGACAAAGCAGGCGCTCGCGCCCTGGGCCATGGCCAGGCCGAGATCGCCGATCGGCCCGGAGAGCATGCCGGTCTGGCCGAGGCGCAGGGCCTCGGGTGTCGCGCCGCGCGCAAAGCCGCATAGCGCGATCGACGACAACAGGCCCAGCGCGTGGCGGCGCGAACAGGGCCCGAGGGCCGTGGCGGGCAGGGTTGCGCTGCGCATGTCGTCTCCCGTGGTGGCGTCGGCGAATCCTGGAGCCGGGGCGCGCCGCAAGAATGTCTTCTCGCCAACAGAGCAGCCAGCATCCGCCCGGCCTGCCGGCCGTGGTCGGCATGGGCGGATTGCCGAGAGGCGCGTGTCGATCGCGCCGATAGGCGGCGCGGCCTTGCGTGCCTAGATTCGCGCCATGGACCGACTCAAGGACAAGCGCGCGCTGATCACCAACGGCACCAGCGGCATCGGCCTCGCGACGGCGCGACGCTTCATCGACGAGGGCGCGCGAACCCACGTGACCGGCACCGTCGCCGACGCCGTCGAGAAGCTGCGCCGCGAGCTCGGCCCGCACGGCTGCGCGTGGTGCCTGGACGCCAGCATCGCCGCCGACCAGCAACGGCTGGCTGAGCGTGTCGCCGACGACTGCGGCGGCCTCGACGTGCTGTTCGTCAACCTGGCCGCGGTGCGGCTCGCGCCGCTGAACACCTGGGACGAGGCAGCGTTCGATCACGAGATCGCCGCCAACGTGAGAGGGCCCTTCTTCCTGCTCAGGACGCTGCTGCCGCTGCTGCGCCGTCCGTCGTCGGTGGTGATCAACACGACCTTCGGCGGCCATACGGGCATGCCGTACGCCAGCGTCTTCGCGGCCGGGCGCGCGGCGCTGATGGCCCTGGCGCGCAGCCTGGCCGTCGAGCTGATCGGCCAGGGCATCCGCATCAACATGCTGAGCCCGGGCCTGGTGGCGATGCCTGCCGCGCCGAACGATCGCGCCCACGACGCCGCGCGCGCCTCGATCGCGGCCCAGGTGCCGGCGCGCCGGCTCGGCGAGCCGCTCGAGATTGCCGATGCGGTGGTCTACCTGGCCTGCGACGAATCGATGTACGCCGTCGGCACCGAGCTCGTGGTCGACGGCGGGCTGGCCGCGGCCTGAGCGGCCGCCCCGCCCGCGGGCGCGAGCCGCAGGGTTTGCGGAGCCTGCGCGAGATCGGCGCACCACGCGCGCCAGGCGGGCGACGCGGCGACGCCGCGAGCGTGCGCGGCCTGCGCCGCCGCATCGGCGTAAGCGGCCATCCATGCCAGCACGGCAATGCCCTCGCGCACCGGCAGGCGCGGGAAGTCGTTGCGCGCCGGCTCGGTCTCGAACGCGGCGATCCAGCGCGCGCCGTCGCGCGTCCACAGCGGGCGAATCTCGCGCTCGAAGCGCGCGATGCGGCCTTCGTCGGCCAGCCGCGGCAGGAAGCACAGGGTCGTGGTGATCAGCGGTGCGCGGCGGGCGCTGTCCCAGTCCTCGCTCGCCACGCCCGGCGAAGGCAGCGGGCGCAGCAGCAGCACATCGTCGCTGTCGATCATCGTCGCGTTCGCAGCGTCGCGATGACGGCGCCACACCGGCCCGTCGTAGAACGCGGCGAGCGCCGGCGCGCGCATGCCCAAGCCGGCGAAGCCGCGCATCCAGACGAAGCGGTCGGCATCGTCGAGGTCGCGCCAGGTGCCGAGCACGCGCAGGCCCAGTGCCTCCTGGGGCGCCACGAACTCGCGCTCGAACAGCTCGACCAGCACGTCGCGCTGGCCGGGATGCAGCGTGTACTGGCGCAGCTCGATGACCGCGGGCAGGGCTTTGGCACAGGAGGGTGTGGGCATCATGGCGCGATGCTCGCGCGCGAGCGCGACCGAACGTGTCAGCAGTGGAGCGCAAGGGCTACGCACGCACGCTGCCTTACACAGAAAGCAGGAGTGACCCCCGCGCGGCAGCGCGCGCTAATCACCGCCGTTCGCCGACGGCGGACACGCAGACGACGGGCCGTTCGAGGCCCTGGCCTCGCCGGCCGAGGCGTGTTGCGCATCCCCTGGCCGGCTCTCGACGGAGGGGCGTGCCATGTCGACATCACCGGTCGCGACGAACCTGCAGGCCAACGACAACCTGATCGAGGACCGCCTGCAGGTCATGCTGCCGCCGATCGCGCAATCGGTCGCCGGCTGTTTCGAGGCGGTGCAAAACCGCAGCGGCGAGCAGCCGGTGACCGAGCTCGTCACGGTGAGCAACCAGAACACGCTGATGCGCTTCTTCCCCGACCCCGCGTCGGGCTCGGGCTGGAACCACGAGGAGGTGCCGGTCGACAGTGCGCCCGCGCAGGCAGCGATCCAGAAGCTGGTGAGCTTCTACCAGGGCTCGACGCTGTATGCCCTGGTCCACTATCCGGCCGCGCAGGGCAACCAGGTCGTGGGCATGCAGCGCACGGTCGCGAATCAATGGGGGCCGATGATCTTCGACCCCAGTCTCGCCGACGCCCTGGGCAAGATGAGCCAGACCGATGCCTTCGTCGACGCCTCGGGCACCTGCTACTTCTACGGCATCACCACGGCCCTTTCGCCGCCCACCTTCGTGATCGTGGCGCAGGGCGGCAGCGGCCACTGGGTGCCGGTGTGGATGCAGCCGGTGCAAAGCGCGACGGCTTCGTACCGGTTGCTCCCCGGCTACGGCGGCAACCAGATGACGGTCGCCGTGATCGACGGCAGCGCGATCTCCTTCCAGGGCGGCACGGTCACCGGCGGCGAGCTGGTCTTGCAGGGCACGCCGGCGACGCAACAGCTCGGCCTGGGCCCGCTCAGCGCCGAGCGCGTGTTCGCCTTGCCGAGCGGCGCCGCGCAGGAGCCCGGCTTCTTGCTGCTGAGCACCGACTGGCAGCTCTATCTGGTGAGCGGCTACGACGGCCCCTCGCCCAGTGGCGTCGCGCTCACCGGCGGCGACCAGCAGCCCGGCGGCGTGATCGGCGTGGCCGTGGGCCAGGCGCAGCAGGGGCTGGCCATGGTCTTCGCAGTCGACGACGCACAACAGCGCCTGTGGCTGCTGCGCCAGGCGGCAGGCACGACGCAGGCCGTCGGCTTCGAGCCCTGGGTGCAACTGGGCAACAACGTGGCGAGCCTCACCTGTCCGTGGTCGATGGGTGCCGGACCCGAGCTGCTGTTCTACGACCTGCGAGGCAACGTCAACCACCTGTGTCAGCAGGTGCAGCAGGGCAACTGGTTCCAGCAGGCGATCGCCACGCCGGCGCCCGACGGCCAGCCGCTGGCCGACAGCGCGAGCTACTGCACCGAGTTCGTCACCACCGATGCGAACGGCATGATGCTGCCCGGCCAGGTGGTCGAGGTCAGCGCCGACCGGCCCTGCGTGGCGGTGATCAACAGCCTCGCCTATCACGTCGGCGTCGATGCGCCGGCCACCGTCGTGAGCGACATGCAAGGGCGCGTGACGGTGGCGGTCGAGGCCGCCTCGCTGGTGTCGCCGGCACTTCAAGTCTCTGCCGCAGGGCTCGGCACGCGCGGCGGCTATCGCGCCGATCTGCGCGCCCACCAGCGCCTGGCCGGCCAGGATCCGAGCTTTGCGGTGAACGGCACGACGATGCAGGCGGCCGGGCTGATCCCGGCCTCGGTGTCGCCGAGCGATGCCGATGAACTGGCGCAGCGCGCGCAGGCGCTGGGCCAGGCGGCGGTGGCGATGCATGGGGCCGCGCTCGGACCCGCCGGGCCGGCCGCGGCGGCCCGCAGCCCGATCCGCCACCGCGCGTGGGAAGTCGACTTCAGGCGCAGCGCGGGCATGTGCCGCGACCTCGGCGCCGCGGAAGCGGCGCAGCTGCAGGCGGCCGCGACCGGCAGCGTGCTGTCCGACATCTGGGGCGACATCTGCAACTTCTTTCGCAACGTCATCGACGACCTCGAGAAGCTCGCGGTCTCCATCGCCGACGGCCTGGTCTACGTGGCCGTCACGATCGGCCAGGAGGTGAAGCACTTCGTGCTGAAGACGTTGGCCGAGGTGGGCGATTGCATCGAGGTCTTCCTGCAGGCGGTGGCCGCGCTGGCGAAGGACGTGGTCGACGCGGTCGAGACCGCGGTCAAGTGGCTGCGCATGCTGTTCGACTGGGACGACGTGCTGCTCACCAAGCAGGTGGTGCGCTACTACCTGAGCGAGAGCCTGACCAACCTGCAGGCCGGCGTCGCCGACCAGGTGCCCAAGGCCCTGATCGGCGCGTTCGACGCCGTCAAGAACGACATCGTCGGCTGGATCGACCAGATCGAGAGCTACATCGAGGCCGGCACCAGCTTCAACCAGATGGGGCCACAAAGCTCGAGCGATCCGGTCTCGCAAGGCGGACCGCCGCTCGCCGGCATCGGACTCGCCAGCGCCTACCAGGCCAACGGCACGCAGTGCAACTACCTGCATTCGAAGCTGCTCGCCAACGGGCCGCGCGCCACCGGCCTGCCGACGAGCCTGAGCGCCGGTGCCGGCTTCGATCCGTCGACCATCATCGCCGCGTTCGAGCAGGCCTTCCCCAGCCAGCAGCTGCAGCAGAGCTGGCAGAAGGTGCAGGCCTACAGCGCGCAGATCCGCAGCGCCGGCAGCTTCCTCGAGGTGGTCGTGCTCGACGCGCTCGAGGCCGTCAAGGATCTTGCGCTGCTCGTGATCAGCGGCATCGAGGCGGTGCTGCTCGCCCTGGTCGACCTGCTCGCGCTGGCGCTCACCGCGTTCGACGACGTGATGTCGGTCAGCATCGAGATTCCGTTCATCTCGCAGCTCTACCGGGACATCAGCGGCGGGCAGGACTTGTCGATGCTCGACCTGATGAGCCTGCTGATCGCGCTGCCCACGACCTTGCTCTACAAGCTCATGTACGGCGGCAGCAGCCTGACGCCGCCGTTCACCGCGGCGGATGTGCAGCAGATCACTTCGCAGCCGATCGCCTGGCCCGACCGGCTTGGCGGCTCGCCGGCGGCGGCGCTGCGCGAGGGACCGGCGGGCGACGTGCTGAGCGCCTCGCTGGCGACCGCCTTCCTGATCTGCGGCCTCGGCTACACGGTCTGCGACATCGGGCTGGACGCCGCGGCAGCGCAAGCCGCCGGCGCGACCACGCCGCCGGTCTCGCCGCCGCCGCGCGACGCCACCTTCTGGGGCGGCATCGCCTCGATCCTGTTCGCGGTCGGCATGCAGGGCTTCGGCGTGCCCTATGCGGCGATGGCGCGCATCGACCAAGGCAAGGGCACGAAGGCGGACTCGTGGTCCGTCGGCGCGTGGTGCGCGGCCTGGGTGCCGACGCTGCTGGACATCGGCTTCGCCGCCGGCTCGCCGAGCAAGAAGGTCACGCGCCTGCAGGGCCCGGTGGGGCCGTGGCTGTCGTGCGTCGCGGGCGTCGGCATGTTGGGCGCCGGCATCGGCGCGGCGGTGACGATGAAGGGCGACAGCAACTACAGCACGGCCAGCCAGGTGGCCGTGCTGCTGCCGGTGTGGCCCTACATCCTTCAGCCGCTGGTGCTGCTGGGCGATGAGAGCCCGCCGACCGCGGGCGCACAAGTGGGCTTGTGGCTGGTCGACCTGGTGTGCGATGTCGGCACCTGCATCGCCGTGAGGAGTGCGGCATGACAGCCGCGCGGCGCTCGTGCACGGTGCTGGCGTCCCTGGCCGTCGCCGGCCCGCTCGCCGCGCAGCCGGCCGCGCCCGTGCCGCAGGGCATGGTCAGCTTCTTCGCGACGCCCGGCGGGCAGGCCTGTCCGAGCGGCTGGAAGGAAGCCGGCTATGCGGCAGGGCGACTGATCCTGGCCGCGAAGGACGGCAGCCGCAACGGCAGCAGCCAGGGCGAGCCCATGGCCGACCAGCAGCCGCCGCTGCACGTTCATGCGTACAGCGGCAATGCCAGCGTGGCCTCGAAGGGCACGGTCACCGCCGGCGGCAGCGACAAGGGCGTCGGCGCGGCGGGTTCGTACGCGACCTCCGGCACTTCGGATCCGGCCGACATCGGCTATCCCTTCGTGCAGTACCTGGCCTGCGAGTTTTTCGCCGGGTCTTCGAGCGCCAGCGGTGACGCCTTTCCCTACGGCAGCTTCTCGTTCTTCAACACGGCGAGCTGCCCGAACGGCTGGTCGCCCAGCACCGCGGCCGACGGCCGCTTCGTGCTCGCGATGCCGGCCGGCGGCACGGCCGGCACCGCCTCGCAGGCGGTGTGGTCCGGCTACAGCGCGGCGACGCACACGCACGGCTTCAGCGGCTCCGTGCGCGTGGGCTCCAAGGGCTTCGTCTGGGGCGGCGGCCTCAACGAGTCGCTCGCCGCACCGGGCAGCATGCCGCTCAGCGGGTCGCTGGCCGCCAATGCGCAGGCCTCGCCGGTCGTGCCTTTTGTCGTGCTGCTCGCCTGCCAGAAGACGGCCTTCACGCCCTCGTCGCAGGGCCTGCCGCTGGGCATCTCGACCTTCTTCGGCGCGCAGCAGTGTCCGGACGGCTGGGGCAACACGCTGGCCGCGCCAGGGCGCTTCTTCGTGGCGATCGGCGGGACCGGCACGCAAGGCGCGGCCTTCGGTGGAGGCCCCATGGGCGTGAACGAGTCGAGCCGCAGCCACGGCCACGCGATCGGCGGCTCGATCACGATCACCGAGCACGACACCGACCTGACCGAGACCTGGCACAACCTGCACCTGGGTCAGAAGGGCAGCTGGTCCTACAGCGCCGCCTCGTCGGCGGACGGCGTGGCGCTGCCCTTCATCATGCTGCAGGCGTGCACCTACAGCGCAAGTGCCGCGCGATAGATGGGCGACTGTTTGCCCGGTCCGGCGAACCCTTCCGCCGTGTCGACAGGGCCCTAGTCTTCGCCGTAGGCCGCCAAGAACACCCGCACGGCTTCGCGAAGCAGTGCCTTGTTCTCGCGTTCATCGGGCATCTCCAGCATCAGCAGCCCGCGGATGTGGCCGTCGCCGAGGAACATCGAAAGGAACAAGTCCGCCGCCTGTCGCGGGTGCGGCACGTTCAGCGCGCCCGCCGCGTGGGCACGGCGCAGGTACGCCGCCACGTCGCCGATCAGCCGCTCGGCGCCTTGGCGGTAGAACGCCCGGCAGGCTTCGGGATACGCGCCCGCGACGCCGTAGACCGAGCGGAACTTGCCCAGCGAGTCGTCCTCGCGCGCCAGCGCCAGGAACTGCTCGCCGATCGCCAGCAGGGCCTTGCGGGGCTGCTTCGGGTCCAGCGCCTCGACGCCCTCGACGCCGCCCACCACGCGGTCGGTGCGTTCGCGCACCACGGCCTCGAACAGGCCTTCCTTCGACGCGAAGTTGCTGTAGATGGTCATCTTCGAGACGCCGGCATCGGCCGCGATGGCGTCCACGCTGGCGCGCTCCAGGCCATGCATCGTGAAGTGGCGGTGCGCCGCTTCGATGATGCGCCGGCAGCGCTCGGGATCTCGGGGTCGGCCGCGGCGCGGCTTGGGTGCGTCGTCGTCCTTGGTGGGAGTCATGGCAAGAATTACTGTACTTGACAGTCCATTATAGCTCGCTACACTTACTGGACTAGATGGTCCAGTATATGAAGCCCTTCATCAAGCCCGCACCGCACCGCACGCCCCACGCCGGCGTCCGGGTCGCTCGTGCCCTGCCGCTGTTCGCGGCGTTCTCGGTGGTGCTGGCGAGCGTGTCGGCCTGCTCGACGGCGCCCGTGCAGCCACCGGCGCCGTCGGTGCCGCTGGCGCCCGCGTTTGCGCAATCGGGGTCGTCGCCGGCGGTTCAGGCGCTCGATGGCGCCTGGTGGGCCGGCTGGGGCGACCCGACGCTCGCGGCGCTGGTCGACCAGGCCCTGGCCGCCAACCATGACGTGGCCATCGCCTTGCAGCGCGTCGCGCAGGCCCGCGCCGGCCGCGACGCGCAGGACTCACACCTGTGGCCCACGATCGGCCTGCAGGCTTCGGCCTCGCGCAGCGACAGCGGCCTGCCCGCGCCGGTCAAGCAAGGCCTGCCCGACACGCGTGCGCTGCGCGTCGGCGTCGATGTCGCCTGGGAGATCGACCTGGCCGGCGGCGTTCGCGCCGCGCGCGATGCGGCGCAGGCCGATGCCGCGGCCGCCGGCGCGGGCGTGCAAGGCGCGCGGCTGCTGGTGGCCAGCGACGTCGCGCGCCAGTACTTCGTTCTGCGCAGCGCCGAAGAGCGGCTGCGCATCGTGCAAGCCCTGGCCGCGGCGCAGCGCCAGACGGCCACACGCGTGGAGAGCCGCTTTCGCGAAGGCGAGGCCAGCGCCTTCGACCTCGACCGCGCGCGCGCCGAGGCCGATGCGTTCGACGCCCAGGTGCCCGCGCTGCGGATCCTGGCCGGCACCTCGCAGACCCGCCTGGCCGTGCTGCTGGGCCGCAACCCGTCGGAGCGTGTCGTCGGCGACGGCGCGGACTTCGCATGGCCCGGCGCACGCGACATCGGCACGGGCCAGCCCAGCGAACTCCTGCAGCGACGTCCCGACCTGATCGCCGCCGAGGCGCGCGTCGCGGCCGAGACGCTGCGCGGCGCCGAGGCCCGCGCCCAGTGGTGGCCCAAGCTCTTCCTGAGCGCCCTGGTCGGCCGCCAGGACCTGCAGCTCAACGCGCTGGATCTCGCGCCGGTGCGCTTCTCCAACGTGGCGCTGGCCTTTGCGGCGCCGATCTTCAACGCCGGGCGCATCGACGCCGGCATCCGCGCGCAATCGGCGCGTGCCGAGGAGGCGCTGCTGGCCTGGCAGAAGGCGGTGCTGGTGGCCGTGCAGGAGGTCGAGGACAGCCTGCTCGTGCGCCACCAGGAAGCCGAGCGCGCCGCCGCGCTGGCGCGCACCGTCGACCACCGTCGCCGCTCGCTGCAGCGCGCCGAGTCGCTGCAGCGCGAAGGGCAGATCGACCTGCTGGTGCTGCTCGACGTGCAGCGCTCGGTGCTCGCCAGCGAACTGGCCCTGTCGGACAGCCGCCTTCAGCAGGTGCTGGCCGACGTGCAGCTCTACAAGGCCCTGGGTGGAGGCTTCGTCGCAACCGCCCAGACCGCCACCGCCATGAACCCTCTTGCCGCAAGGACGCCGCAGTGAACCGCCGCCTTCCCGCCCTCACCCTCACGGCCCTTGCCGCCGCCGGCGCGCTGCTGGCCGCCTGCAGCGAGCCGCCTGCGCCGGCTGCGGTCGTCAAGCCGGTGTTCGTGACCACCGTCACCGAGGCCACGTCGGCGCAGACGCGCACCTTCACCTCGGTCGTGCGCGCCCGCGTCGAGACCGAGCTGGGCTTTCGCACCGCGGGCAAGGTGGTCGAACGGCTGGTCGACGTCGGCGACACCGTGAAGGCCGGCCAGGTGCTGGCCCGGCTCGACCCTGCCGACTACCAGCTCGCCGTGCGGGCCGCCGCCGACCAGGTGCAGGCGGCCTCGGTGGACGCGCAGCAGGCGGCCTCGGACGAGGCGCGCTTTCGGCGCCTGCTGGCCGATGGCTCCGTCGGCGCTGCCGACCACGAGCGCCAGAAGGCGCGCGCCGACGCGGCCGCCGCGCGGCTCGACCAGGCGCGCCGCCAGTTGGAGCTGGCGCGCAATCGCGAGGGCTACGCGACGCTGCTGTCGCCTTACGCCGGGGTCGTCACCGCGCTGCGCTTCGAGCGCGGCCAGGTGGTGGCCGAAGGCCAGCCGGTGATGTCGCTGGCGCGTGACGGCGAGCGCGAGATCGTCGTCGATCTGCCGGAAGACTGGGTCGGCCGCGCGCGTTCGCTGGTCGCGACCGCCGCGCCGTGGCACGACGCGGCATCGCCGCTGCAGCTGACGCTGCGCGAACTCTCGCCGCTGGCCAGCGCGCAGGGCCGCACCTTCCGCGCGCGCTATGCCGCCGCCGCGCCGTCGCGCGCGCAGATGGCGGCCTTGCCGCTGGGCAGCACGATGCAGCTCACGCTGGCGGCGCCGAAGGCCGGCCCGGCGACCGCCGTCGTGCCGGTTACCGCGCTGGTGAAGGGCAGCGGGCCGACGGGCGTCTGGACCCTGGACGCCAAGGGCTCGGGCCTGGTGTTCGCGCCGGTGCAGGTGGTGTCGATCGACGACGCCTCGGCGCGCGTGAGCGGCCTGGCCGTCGGCAGCCGCGTGGTCAGCGTCGGCGCCCAGAAGCTCGATGCGGGCATCCCCGTGCGCGCCATCGAGCGTGCGCCCGAAGCCGCCGCGGGCGCGGCCGTCGCCGAGAGCAAGTCATGAAGCGCTTCAATCTCTCGCAATGGGCCGTCACGCACCGGCCGATGGTGCTGTTCCTGATCATCACGACGCTCATCGTCGGCACGCTGGCCTTCAGCCGGCTCGGCCGCCTGGAGGATCCCAACTTCGACGTGCCGCAGATGACGGCCATCGTCGTGTGGCCGGGCGCCACCGCGCAGGTGGTGCAGGACCAGGTGCTCAACCGCATCGAGCGCCGGCTGCAGGAGCTCGACCACTTCGAGTACGTGCGCAGCTTCGCGCGCCAGGGCTATGGCGGCATCACGCTGTGGATGAAGGGCGGCAGCAGCAAGGCCGAACTCGAGAACGCCTGGTACCAGGCGCGCAAGAAGATCGGCGACGTGCGCCAGGAGTTTCCCGAGGGCGTGCGCGGGCCCTTCTTCAACGACGAGTACAACGACCGCTACAGCGTGCTCTACGCGCTGAGCGCTCCGGATCTCTCGATGGCCGAGCTGGTGGACGTCACCGAAGCGGTGAAGCGCCGCTTCCAGAGCGTGCCCGGCTCGGCCAAGGTCGACGTGCTGGGCAAGCAGGCCGAGCGCGTGTACGTGGAGCTGTCGACGCGGCGTCTGGCGGCGCTCGGCATCGCGCCGACGGCGGTGTTCGACGCGCTGGCGCGCCAGAACCTCGTGATCCCGGCCGGCTCGGCCGACACGACGCACGACCGCGTCCAGGTGCGCGTGGACGGCCGGCTGAGCACTGCCCGCGATGTCGCCAACGTCACGCTCGAAGTGGGCGGCCAGCTGCTTCGGCTGGCCGACGTCGCCACGGTGCGCGCCGGCTACGAGGATCCGCCCAGCTTCAGCATTCGCCACAACGGCGTGCCGGTGCTGGCCATCGGCGTGACGATGCAGCAGAACGGCAACGTGCTCGACTTCGGCCATGCGCTGGAGAAGCGGCTCGCCGAGATCCGGCAGGAGCTTCCCGTTGGCGTGGAGATCGAGCAGTACGCCGACCAGCCGCGCGTGGTGGCCGAGTCGGTGTGGGAATTCGAGCGCTCCTTCCTGGAGGCGCTGGCCATCGTGCTCGCCGTGTCCTTCCTGTTCCTCGGCTGGCGCACCGGCATCGTGGTCGCCGCCTCGGTGCCGCTGGTGCTCGGGCTGGTGGCCGCCGTCATGTATGCCGCCGGCTGGGCCCTCGACCGCATCTCGCTCGGCGCGCTGATCATCGCGCTGGGGCTGCTGGTCGACGACGCCATCATCGCGGTGGAGATGATGGTGGTGAAGCTGGAGGAGGGCTGGGACCGCCTGCGCGCCGCCACCTACGCCTACACCTCCACCGCTTTCCCGATGCTGACCGGCACCCTGGTCACCGCGGCCGGGTTCATGCCGGTGGGCTTTGCGAAGTCGATTGCCGGCCAGTACGCGGGCGGCATCTTCTGGGTGGTGGGCGTGGCCCTCATCCTTTCGTGGCTCGTGGCGGTCGTCTTCACGCCCTACCTGGGCGTGATGCTGCTGCCGAAGAATCTTTCGACCGGCACGCACCATGACGTCTACGACCGGCCGATCTACCACCGGCTGCGCCGCATCGTCGACTGGGCGGTGCAGCACCGCGTTCTGGTGCTGGCGCTGACGGTGCTGATCTTCGGCCTCGCCGGGGCTGGCATGCTGAAAGTGCAGCAGCAGTTCTTCCCCACCGCGTCGCGGCCCGAGCTGCTGGTCGACCTGCGCCTGCGCGAGGGCGCGTCGTTCGCCGCCACCGAGCACCAGGTGAAGCTGCTCGAGGAACGGCTGAAGAAGGATCCGGACATCGAGTTCTTCACCGCCTACACCGGCGCCGGCACGCCGCGCTTCTACCTGTCGATCCAGCCGGAGCTGCCCAACCCGGGCTTCGCCCAGTTCGTCATCAAGACGGCCGGCATCGAGCCGCGCGAGCGCGTGCGCTCGCGTCTGATGGCGCTCTTCGACAAGGATGAAGACTTTCCCGACGTCCGGGCCCGCGTGCAGCGCCTGGAGTTCGGCCCGCCGGTGGGCTTTCCGGTCCAGTTCCGCGTCATCGGGCCGGACAAGGCCCAGGTGCGCGAGATCGCCTACCGGGTGCGCGACACGGTGCGCCAGAGCGCGCTCGTGCGCGACACGCAGCTCGACTGGAACGAACAGGTGCGCTCGGTGCGCATCCATGTCGACCAGGACAAGGCGCGCCTGCTCGGCCTGTCGAGCGCCGACATCCAGGGCCTGGTGCAGACCACGCTGGACGGAGCGCCCGTCACGCAGATCCGCCGCGGCGAGGAACTCGTCGACGTGGTCGTGCGCGCCACGCCCGAGGAGCGCAAGAGCATCGGCCAGATCGGCGACCTGCAGGTCTTCACGCGCAGCGGCGTGACCGTGCCCTTGTCCCAGCTGGCGCGCATCGAGCCGACCTTCGAGGAGCCGGTGCTGTGGCGGCGCAATCGCGACATGGCGCTCACCGTGCGCAGCGACGTGATCGACGGCGTTCAAGGCCCCTACGCCACGGCGCAGATCCGGCCATCGCTGCAGCCCATCATCGACAGCCTGCCGCCGGGCTACCGCATCGAGGAGGGCGGCGCGATCGAGGAGAGCGACAAGGCCAACGTGGCGCTGTTCGCGGTGTTTCCGGCCATGTTCGCGGTGACGCTGACGCTGCTGATGATCCAGCTGCAAAGCTTCTCGCGGCTGGCGATGGTGTTCCTGACGGCGCCGCTGGCGCTGATCGGCGTGGTGCCGGCGCTGCTGCTGTTCCAGGCGCCGTTCGGCTTCGTCGCGCTGCTCGGCGTGATCGCGCTCGGCGGGATGATCATGCGCAACTCGATCATCCTGGTCGACCAGATCGACCAGGACATCGCGCGCGGCGTCGCGCCCTGGACGGCCATCGTCGACGCCACGGTGCGGCGTTCGCGCCCGGTGGTGCTGACCGCCGCCGCCGCGGTGCTGGCGATGATTCCGCTCACGCGCAGCGTGTTCTGGGGGCCGATGGCCATCTCGATCATGGGCGGTCTCGTGGTCGCCACCGCGCTCACGCTCGTGTTCGTGCCGGCGCTGTACGCCGCGTGGTTCCGCATCCGGCGCGACAGCCCGGCGCAAGTGCCGCCGAGCGAGCCGGCGAGCGAGCCGGCGCCCGTGACGGTCGGCGCCTGAGTGCCATGGACGCCGGGCTCGATCGCGCCACCGTGCCGAGACGCCGTCGCAGGCATGCCCGGCCTCGGGAGCTGCTCGAGGCGGCGCTCGCGCTGGTGGTGGAGAAGGGCTACGCCGGCGTCCGGGCGGAAGACATCGCGGCGCGCGCCGGCGTCTCCAAGGGAACGCTGTATCTCTACTTTCCGAGCAAGGACGACCTGCTCAAGGCACTGATCGCCGAGGGCCTGCTGTCTCACGTGGCCATCGGCGCGCACGAGGCACCGCATGACCGCCCGAGCGTCGATCTGCTGCGCGAGGTGCTGACCGCCTGGCAAGCGGCGCTGATGCGAGTCGACGCCGGCGGCATCTTCAAGCTGGTGTACGCGGAGGCGCGCAACTTCCCGGCACTGGCCGAGTTCTGGTCCACCGAGGTGATCGAGCCCGCGCGGCGCCTCGTCTCCGAGATCGTCGTGCGCGGCATCGATCGCGGCGAGTTCCGGCCCGTGGATCCCGACGTGGTGGTCCACGCGCTGGTGCTGCCGATCGTCTTCTCGTGTCTTCACCAGCACGCCATCGGTCCTCGAATGCCGCCTGATCGCTCGACCCGTGCGAGCGATCCGTTCAACCGGCATTTTGATTTGGTCATTCACGGTTTGATCGGAAAGTGAGTCGGCAATGTCAATGAATCCCGCAAATCAATCCCGGCCCGTGGCCGTCGTCACCGGCGCAACGGCAGGCATTGGTGCCGTGACCGCCGGCGCGCTGAAGGCTGCCGGCTACCAGGTGTTCGCCACCTACCGCAAGCCGCCGGCGACGAAGCTTGCGGGGGTCGACTATGTGGCTTGCGACGTGACCAGCGGCCCGTCGGTCGACGCCGCGGTGCGCGAGGTGCTTGCGAAGGCAGGGCGCATCGACCTGCTGGTCAACAACGCGGGCGTCGGCTTGATGGGCGCTGCCGAAGAGTCTTCGCTCGAGCAGGCCAAGGCGATCTTCGAGGTCAACGTGTTCGGCGTGATGCGCATGACCCGGGCGGTCCTGCCCGCGATGCGCCGGCAGCGTTCGGGACGCATCGTCAACGTCAGTTCGGTGCAGGGCTTCATTCCGGCGCCCTTCATGGCCTTGTATGCATCGAGCAAGCACGCGATCGAAGGCTACTCGGAGTCGCTGGACCATGAAATCCGGGACGCCGGCATTCGGGTGGTGCTCGTCGAGCCAGCCTACACGCGCACGGGCTTCGACAGCCATGTGCTGACCGCTGATCAGCAAGACGATCACTACGCCGCGGCGCGATCGCATGCCGAAGCGGTGTTCCGCGCCGTGATGACCACGGCCGACGCGCCGGAAGTGGTGGCCGAGACGGTCGTTGCCGCCGCCAGCGCGCCGACACCGCGCCTGCGCTACGCGGCAGGCCCCCTGGCCAGGAAGGTCAGCCTCCTGCGGCGCTTCGTCCCGGCGTCGGCCTTCGACAAGAGCTTGCGAAAGCAATTGCAGATGCCCGTATAGGCCGGCGCCATTGATCTCCACCCGCGTGAATGGCGACACGCATCAGGAAAAGGAAGACGTCATGAGCATCACCTATTCCCGCATGCTGCTCCTCGCCATTCGTGCGCACAGGCGGGCGAACGAAGGGGCCGGAAAACCCGGGTCGGTTCCTGCCATTCAAGACGTGCCGACCGCGCTGCCGGCCGTCGATGCGCCGCAAGATCGTGTTCCTTCATCCGTCGACGTGAACGCTGAAGCCCGAATCACGGGGCCAATCTTGATGAATCGGAAATGGTGATTTGCCAATCGGTGCTCTTCAATTGAAGGCGTCGATGCCTATATTGAATTCACCCGTTTCTGAATTCGTGGATTGATCTCAATAGCCTCTCAAACGTTCAAAGGAATACGCATCATGAATATCAAGCCATTTGTCGCCATCGCGATCGCGGCCCTCGGCACGAGCGCGGCCATCGCGCAGGTCAACCCCATGTCGGGCACCGACATCACGAACCAATCGCTGCAATCGTCGCGCTCGCGTGCCGAGGTTCTGGCCGAGCTCGAGATCTGGCAGCAGTCCGGGCTCGCGGAACTGGAGCGTCGCGGTGACCCGAACGTCTTCAGCGAGCCTTATCGCCGCGCTCAGGCCCGCTATGCGGCGCTGCGTGCATCGCCGGCATTTGCGGTCCGCGTGCAGACGCTGTCGCGCACGCGCGGCTGAGAAGGACGGGGTCACCCGCAACTGCCCACATACCCGCACGCGGTGCAGAAATCGCACCCGTCCTTGCGGATCAGCGTCGTGTTGCCGCACTCGGGGCAGGCGTGGCCGGCCATCGGCCCGCCCGGCGAGTCGTCGTCCTGCGGCGCTTGCAGCAGGCCCATCTCGCGCAGCGGATAGCCGTGCTCGTCGAGGATGCCGAGCATCGCGTAGCGGTGGATCGCCAGGCGCGCGAGATAGGCGACCGTCGAGGGCCAGGTCTGCTGGCGCGCCTGCTCGCGCGGCAGGCCGGGCACGAAGGCCATGAAGTGGCCCAGCGGTTCGGCGTAGCTCAGCAGCTTGCGCAGCTTCATGCCGATCCACGCCGGGTCGAGCACGCGCATGTCGAGCGAGAGGATGCGCGCCAGGCCGTCGAGCGCGCGCGGGTAGTTGCCCGACAGGCCCATCGCGCAGGGCCGCGTGCTGCCGTCGGGCAGGACGATCTCCTTGAGCGTCAGCGTGAAGGCCTCGCCCGAGGCCGGGTTGTGCACGTCGACCGACCAGGCCAGGGTGCCGTCAGGCCCGGTCACCGGCTCGTCGCGGCTGAACATCGCGCGGATCACCGGTGTCTCGGCGCTGGCGCGCGACCACAGGCCCAGCGCCTCGCAGCGCCAGCGGATCACCGCCGCGGTCGCCGCGACCACGCCGGGGAACAGGCGCGGCGTGCCGTCGGGCGGCATCGGCATCTCGAACGCGCGCTCTTCGCGCACGGTGGCCAGCACGTCGAGCTTGGCCTGGATCCAGGCCACGTCGCGGGTGCGCAGGTCCATCGACAGCGTCTTGGCCAGGGCGCCGAGGCCGCGCGGCTGCTCGGCGCCGTTGACCCACACCTCGAAAGGCGCCGGCCGGCCGTCGTCGCCCGGCAGCTCGCCGATGAAGAGCGCGAACTCGCCGAACGGGTGGCGCAGCATGTAGGTCCACGCCGCATTGCCGGCCGGCAGCTCGGGGCGGCCCGGCCAGCGCAGCGAGGCCAGCACCGGCTGCGAGGCCAGGCGCAGCGCGAGGCGGTCGTTGGCGTTGGGGGCGAGCGCGGGCCGCGCCGCGGCGGCGGGCTCGGCGACGTCGGCGTCGGCCTGCGTGCTCAGCACCGCGCCCAGCACCGCGTTGGGCCGATAGGTCGCCAGGCCCTTGAGGCCGGCGCGCCAGGCGCCGAGGTAGAGGTCCTTGAAGTCCTCGTAGGGGTAGTCGGCCGGCACATTGACGGTCTTCGAGATGGCCGTGTCGACGAAGGGCGCCACCGCGGCCACCATCTCGGCATGCGCCTGCGCGCTCATCTCCAGCGCGGTGACGAAGGCCGGCGACAGCGGCGCGTCGGCGCCCTTGAGGTGCCGCCACAGCCGCCAGGCGTGGTCCTCCACGGCGTACTCGCGCGTGCTGCCGTCGGCCATGCGCTTCTTGCGGGTGTAGCGCCACGAGAACGCCGGCTCGATGCCGTTGCTCGCGTTGTCGGCGAAGGCCAGGCTGATCGTGCCGGTCGGCGCGATCGACAGCAGGTGCGAGTTGCGCAGACCCACCTGCCGCACGCGCTCCTTCAGCTCGGCCGGCAGGCGCGAGGCGAAGGTGCCGCGGCGCAGCAGCAAGTCGGCGTTGAACAGCGGGAACGCGCCGCGCTCGACGGCCAGTTCGGCCGAGGCCGCATAGGCCGCGTCGCGCAGCAGCTGGGCGATGCGCGCCGCGGCGGCGCGGGCCTCGGCGCTGTCGTAGCGCAGGCCGAGCATCACCAGCGCATCGCCCAGACCGGTGAAGCCCAGGCCGATGCGGCGCTTGTCGCGCGCCTCCTGCGCCTGGCGCGCCAGCGGCCAGACGGAGACGTCGAGCACGTTGTCGAGCATGCGCACCGCCAGCTTCGCGAGCGCCGCGAAGCCGGCTTCGTCGAAGCGCGCGCCGGGCTCGAAGGGCTCGACGACGAAGCGCGTCAGGTCGATCGAGCCGAGGCAGCAGCAGCCGTAGGGCGGCAGCGGCTGCTCGCCGCAGGGGTTGGTGGCGCTGATGGTCTCGCAGTAGCCGAGGTTGTTGTCGGCGTTGATGCGGTCGAGGAACAGCACGCCCGGCTCGGCGTGGTCGTAGGTGGAGCTCATGATCTGGTCCCACAGCGCGCGCGCCGGCACGCTGCGGTAGATCCAGCTGCCGTCGGCGCGCTGGTGCGCGCCTTCGGCGGCCAGGCGCGGCCCCGGCGCCACGCGGTGCCACAACTCGACCGGCGCGTCGTCGACCACGGCCTGCATGAAGGCGTCGGTCACGCCGACCGAGAGGTTGAAGTTCGCGAGGTCGCCTTCGTCCTTGGCGTGGATGAACTCCTCGATGTCCGGGTGGTCGCAGCGCAGCACGCCCATCTGCGCGCCGCGGCGCGCGCCGGCCGATTCGACCGTCTCGCAGGAGCGGTCGAACACGCGCATGTACGACACCGGGCCCGAGGCGCTCGAGCGCGTGCTTTCGACCCAGGCGCCGCGCGGGCGGATGCGCGAGAAGTCGTAGCCGACGCCGCCGCCGCGGCGCATGGTCTCGGCGGCCTCGGTCAGCGCGGTGTAGATGCCGGGATGGCCTTCGTCGTCGCCGGCGATCGAGTCGCCCACCGGCTGCACGAAGCAGTTGATCAGCGTCGCGCTGAGGTCGGTGCCGGCGGCCGAGCAGATGCGCCCGGCCGGCACGAAACCCGCCTGCAGCGCGCCCAGAAAGCGCTCCTCCCAGGCCGCGCGCTGCGCCGCCGGCTCGGCCTGCGCGAGCGCGCGGGCGATGCGCCGTCGCACGTCGTCGATGCTGCGCTCGTCGTCCTTGGCGTACTTCTCGCGCAGGACCTCCTCGCTGATCGCCTGGGCGGGCAGGGCGGTTCGCACGGGGATGGCGGTGAGTTCGGTCATGGGCGCTCCCTTGGGTGGATCCAGCCACCTTAGTGCCGCTTTTCCGACGTGGTTTTGACCCAGATAGGATCGGATGCAGTTTGCGCCGGACTCGGGAGGGCGCCGATGCAAGCCGATCGGGGGGGGCGCTGCCATGAAGCCGTTTCGGATCCTGTTCGCCGCGTGCGCGGCCCTGCTGGCCGCCTGCAGCGCGCCGCCGCGCGGCGAGGGCGTGCCGCGGCTGGCGCTGGTGATCGGCAACGCCGCCTACGAGAACGCGCCGGCGCTCAAGAACCCGGCCAACGATGCGGCCGACATGTGCGCGGCGCTCGGCCGGCTCGGCTTCAAGACGCTGTGCCATGCCAACGTGCGCGACCGCGCCGAGTTCGACGCGCGGGTCAAGGAGTACGTCGAGCAGCTCGGCCCCTCCTCGGTGGGCGTGTTCTATTTCTCCGGCCACGGCGTGCAGGCGCGCGACGCCAACTTCCTGATCCCGACCCAGGTGCAGCCCAGGTCGGTGAGCGAGGATCCGCTGCGCGTGCTGTACGGGGTCGATGAGCTGTTCGATCGGCTGCGCCAGCGGCCGACGAAGTTCCAGCTGGTGATCCTCGACGCCTGCCGCACCGACCTGTTCGCCGCGCCGCGGACCGCGACCTCACGCGGTGCGCCGCCGGCAGCGACGAAGTCCGCGCTCGTGCGCGCGCTCGAGACCGACGGCCGCGCCGCCAGCGGCCTGGCGCCGATCAAGGATGCGCCGCCGTCGACCATCGTGCTCTACGCCACCGCCTCGAAGGACGCGGCCTACGACGGCGACGGCCGCAACGGCCCGCTGACCAAGCACATCCTGCAGCACATCGGCACGCGCGGCGTGCCGGTCGAGGAGTTCATCAAGCGCGTCACGCAAGGCGTCGAGACCGAGACCGCGCGCGACTACCGCCGGCGCCAGACGCCCTTCATCTACGGCTCGTTCGGCGGCACGTTCTGCTTTGCCGGCTGCCCCGGCGCGGCGCAGGTGCCGCCGTCGTTCTGATCAGAACGATGCGATCGCGCCGAGCGTGAAGCCCTGCGTCGTGTCGCGGCCGTCCTGCGCGTTGAACGCGTCCTTCGAGGTCAGGACCTGGATGCGGTAGCCGCCGGTGAAGGTCCAGCTCTTGATCCATGCGCCGCCGTCGATGGTGTAGGCCAGGCCCAGCTCGGCGAGCCGGTAGTCGGCGTCGAACTGGATGTCGTCGCCGCCGGGCGTCTTGAGCCAGCCCAGCCCCACGGCGCCGTACAGCGACCAGGGCCCGGACATCGGCGCGTTCAAGTTGACGCCGATCACCGGCCCCGCGGGCCGGTAGACCGCGTCGCCATCGCCTTGCGAGACCTTCTTGTAGCCCAGCGTCAACGCCAGGCCGGGGAGCACGGCGTAGCCGATGTTGAGGTCGTACTCCTTGCGGGTGCCGGTGCCGCCCTCGACGAAGTGGAAGTCGGTCGATGGCATGCCGCTGAACGATGCGAAGAAGTCGCCGTAGCGCACGCTGATCAGCGGCAGCCACGCGAACTTCTCGTTCGCCGAGACCTGCGTCAGCGCCAGGTTGTTCACGCCGTCCGGCGCGAAGTAGCTGAAGGTCGACCAGTCGGTGTACCAGGCTCGCACTCCGACCGAGATGCTCAGCCCGGCCTCCTGCGCCCGGGCCTGGCCGGGGCCGCACAGGGCGCACGCAGCCAGCGCCGCGCCCGCGATCGCGGATCTGTTCATCGTCTTCCCCCGCTTGTGGCTCTTTCTGCCCTGTCAAGTTAGGTCATGCCAAGCGGGCTGAAAAGCCGCGCCGCTACGCTCCCCGGGGGATGGCGGCGAGCCTGGGCGAGGGCTACATTGAGGCCGTGCCGGCCCATCCCGGGCCGGTCGCACCCTAGGCCCCGGAGGTGCGGCGATGAAGGACCTGACCCTGTCCGTCGTCGGCGTGCTCGTGCTCGCGCTGGCGCTCGGACTGGCGTTTCGCTGGCTCTATCCGCTGGTGGACATGAGCAGCGAGCTGGCCGCGCTGTTCGTCTTCGTCGCCATCGTGCTGCGGCTGCTGCTCGCGCGGCTGTGGGCGCTGCGCCGCAAGCCGCCGGCGCCGGGCGACGTCAAGGCTTCGCAATGAAGCTGGGCCTTGCGCTGCTGGGCGCCTGCGCATGGCTGCTGCAGGCCTGCACGACGCCGAGCCCGCCGCCCCAGCAGGCGCCCGTCGACTCGCCGACCAAGGGCTGGCCCGGCACGACCACGCCCGAGGTGCGCGACAGCGCCTGGCTGCCGCTCGACCGCGCGACGCCGGCGCCTGCCGGCTACGGGCTCTACAGCGTGCTGCTCACGCGTTCGGCCAACCGCAACACGCTGCGCGTGCTCGGCGAGCTGTTCTCGACCACCGACAGCGCCGGCGAGACCGCGTTCGCGCGCGAGAACCTCAACCTCGTTGCGATCCCGGTGAAGAACACATCGGACGCCGCGCGGCTGCTGGTCGCCGCGCGCCAGCAACCGCAGGCCGCGGCCGCCGCGCTGATGCAGCAGTCCTACGACCACGGCCAGGCGACGATGATCCTCGCCAGCGTGTGCCACCCCAGCCGCGGCGCGCAGGTCATGAAGGTGTGCGGCTCGCAGTCGCCCGAAGGGCCGCTGCTCGTGACCGCCGCGCGTCCGATCGACGGCAAGCTCGCGGCCGGGCAGCCGCTGCTGATCGTGAACCTCTCGAGCACGCCGCCCGAGGCGGTGCGCGAGGTGCTCGCCGCCTACCGGCGCCAGATCCTGCGCGCCGACTTTGCGGACCGCGCCGAGGTCGACGGCTGGCGGCTGCGCGCGCTGAACCACGTGCTCGACGCGGCCAAGCTGCTGCCGGAGCTCAGCAAGGCCTACGCGAGCGCGAAGTAGCGCCGCGCGGCGGCCGGTCGGCTTGACTCAGGGCTGCGTGCGCGGGGACGCGATCACCTGCAGCGCGAGCCGCAGCCCGCGCTCGTAGAGCTCGTCCGGTGCCAGGCGCTGGGGCGGTGCCGCTGTCGGTGCGGCATCGCCGATGAACCCGGCGGCGCGCAGCCTCGACACGGTGACGAGCGTCGGCGCGCCGTCGGCCGCGGTCGAGGCGATGCCGACCAGATGGCCGCGCATGTCCGTCACCGGACCGCCGGGCGCGGTGGGCGGCACGTCGATGCCCAGCCGGCGCCGCGCACCCTCGCCGATCGGCTGACCGAGAAAGCCCTGGCTCAGGCGTGGCCACGCGGGCGTGTCAGGGCCCGCAGCAAACTGCAGCACGCCGGCCGGCGAGCCGGGGAAGGCATCCGACGCGGCCCAAGCTGCTGCGGGCGACGGCAGCGGCGAAGCCAGTTGGAGGAGCGCGATGCCGGTTGCCGCATCGATCGCTTCGACGTGTGCCTGCACGGTCTGGCCCAGCCCGTTGCGAAGCCACAGCGGCCGGTCCTTCGCGAGCAGCTGCGCCGGCGCGAGAGCACGGCGGCCGCCGTCGATCAGCAGGCCGGTGGCGATCACCGTCGCGGGCGCCGGCGGTTGCGCGCCGACGGCGTAAGGCGCGAACAGCGGCGGCGATGCTTGCGTTCTCGCGGCCGGCGCGGCGCTCGGTGTTGCCAGCGCGGTGCTCACCGCGTCGAGCAGCGCCGCATCGTCGACACGACCGCGGGCCGCTTCGAGCGTGCGAACGGCCGCGGCCTGCTGGCCTCCCACCGACAGGAGCCACGCGTACAGGGCGACACCTTCGGCCTCGTCGGCATGCACGCCGGCGGTGTGCGCGGCAAAGGCGAGGGCTTCGCGGTAGCGGCCGGACTGCATCGCGGCGCGCACGATGCCGGTCTCGATGCCGGCTTCGTGCGCGCGCTCGGCCGCCGCCTCGAAGCGCTGCGTTGCCGCGGCCGCGTCGCCGCGCGCGAGCGCGGCCTCGGCTTGCTCGACCAGCGATGTCACGTCGGCCGGCAGTGCGGCGAGCGCGGCGGTGCTCGCGAGCGCCAGCGCCGCGGCGCGCAGCGATGCCGCGATCACGGCAGGCGCGTGATGCGCGGCTTGCCCAGCTCGGGCGCGGCCGGGTTGTAGGCCGGCTTCGCGGGCAGCTTGAAATTCGCCAGGTAGGCGGTCAGCGCGTCGATGTCCTGCGCGCCGCCGAGCGCGTCGCTGGTGGCGGTGGCAAAGGTCGTGAAGCCGTCGCCGCCGCTGGCGATGAAGTTGTTGACCGTCACGCGGTAGGTCTTGGCCGGCTGCACCACGTTGCCGAGCGAGTCGACGATCTGGTCGACCACCGCGCCGTTGGCGTTGACCAGGCGCACGTCGGTGATGCGCGCGTCGCAGGCCTTGGTCGAGTCCCAGGTGTACTTGAAGCCGGCCGAGGGAATCAGCATGCGCGTGTTGGCCTGGCCGCGGCAGCCGGCGAACTGCTGCTCGAGCACGTTCTTCAGGTTCTGCGCCGTGATCGTCAGCGTGACCAGCGAATTGCCGAAGGGCTGCACCGTGAAGGCCTCGCCGTAGGTCACGTTGCCGTCGCCTTCGCCGGCCGTGCTGCTCGGGTACGTGAAGCCGGGGTTGCGCACGCCGCCCGGGTTCATGAAGGCGATCTGCGCGTTGCCGAAGCCGGCGGGCGCGGTGGCCTGCAGCTGCGAGTCGGCGATCAGCTCGCCGGCGGGCATGTTGCCGGCGGCGTCGGCGCTGTTGGGCAGCGGCGCGGTGATCGAGCCGATCACCTGGTTGGCGATCGGCGAGACCAGGCCGTTGTAGGCCGTCACGAGGTCGCGTACCGCGGGCTGGGCGGCGATCGCGGCGACGATCTCGGGGTCGTTGCGGTCGACCAGGCGATTGGTCGGGCTCACCGAGACGATGTCGCGCGTGCGCGCATCGAGCGTGACGTCGATGTCGGTCAGCACGCGGCCGAAGGCGCTCGCGCTGGTGACCGGCACCAGGCGCCCGGCCGCGTTGGGCAGTCCGGTGGGGCGCGGCGTCGAGGTGACCGCGCCGTTGACCGAACGCACGTCGACCGTGTTGGCCGAGCAGTTGTAGGCCGCGTGGGTGTGGCCGCTGATCACGAGGTCGACCGCGTTGTCCAGGCGCGAGACGATGTTCGCGAGATCGGAGCCCGCGAGGTTGCCGTCGCAGCCGTTGATGTCGGAGAAGCCCGCCGACTGGAAGCCGCCCTGGTGCACCAGCACGACGATGGCCTCGATGCCCTGGCGGCGCAGGCGCGGGATCAGCGCGTTGACCGTGTCGGCCTCGTCGCGGAACTCCAGGCCCGCCACGCCGGCCGGCGTGACGATGCCGGGCGTGCCCTTGAGCGTCATGCCGATGAAGGCGATGCGCACGCCGTTGAAGGCCTTGACGCCGTAGGCCGGCAGCAGCGGGCGGCCGGTCGCGGTGGAGACCACGTTGGCCGACAGCCACTGGAAGCGCGCGCCCTCGAAAGGCGCCGGCGTGCCGACCTGGGCGCCCAGGCAGCTGTTCGGGTCCTGCGCGCCGTTGGTGAGCTTGCAGCCGCCGTTTTGCAGGCGCAGCAGCTCGGCTGCGCCCTTGTCGAACTCGTGATTGCCGACGGCGTTGAACTCGAGGCCGATGCGGTTGAGCGTCTCGACCGCCGGCTCGTCGAAGAACAGCGCCGAGATCAGCGGCGAGGCGCCGATGAAGTCGCCCGCGCCGACGACGACGTTGTGCTTGTTCTGCGCCTTCAGCCGCGCGACGTAGGCCGCCAGCGCGTCGGCGCCACCGACCGGCGGGCGCTGCGCAAAGGGAACCGAGGTGTTCTGCCCGAACGTGCCGGGGCTTTGCAGGTTGCCGTGGTAGTCGTTGAAGCCGACGATCTTGACGCGGATGGGGCCCTGGTTCGGGCGCCCGTGCGCATCGGCCGGTGCCGGTACCTGGGCCTGGGACGCAGCGCTGCCGAGCACGAGTGAAGCGGCCAGCGCGATGGCGATGCGACGGGACATTGAGCCTCCTGGAAGATGGAATCCAACGGCGCGCACCATGCCCGCGCCGCAAGTCAATTCGATGACCCGTTGGTGACGCACGCAGTGACGCACGCCGATCGCGCACGCACGAACGCCACGCGTTAAAGCCGTCTTAAACGCGCCTTGCGACGATCGCCGCTCGTTCGCAACCCCACGGAGGTTCCATGTCCCGCTCACTCGCGCACTACGCCGTCGTCTCGCTGGCGGCCGCCGCGGCATCGTTGTTCCAGGCCACGGCCTGCGCGCAGTCCGCCGAGGACGATCGCTTGCACATCAGCGTCGGCGCCGCGGCGCTCAGTTCGCCCGAGTACCCGGGCAGCGGTGACCAGGAAACCCGGGCCGTGCCGATGCTGCGCATCGACTACGGCCGCTTCTTCCTCGGCAACGTGCCCGGCCTGCCCGAAGCCGCCGGCATCGGCGCGCGGCTGTACCGCAACGGCGGGCTCACGCTCGGCGCGGCCGTGACGGCCGAGCTGCGCGACATCCGCAAGGAGTCCGACGCCGCGCGTCTGGCCGGCCTCGGCGATGTGGAGGGCACGCAGCGCGTCGCGCTCTACGGCGTCTACACGTTCGACCGCTACGCGCTGCGCGCGGCGGTGGCGCAGGACATCGGCGACAAGGACCTCGGCCTGGTCGGGGCGCTGGAGGCCGACGTGAGCTTCGCACTGACGCCCAGCCTGTCGCTGACCATCGGGCCGACCTTGACCTTCGGCAGCAGCGAGTACATGCAGACGGTCTACGGCGTCACGCCGCTGCAAAGCGCGCGTTCGGGCATGCCGGTCCATTCGGCCGGCTCGGGCCTGACCTCGGTGCGCTTCTCGGCCACGGCGAACTACCGCTTCACGCCGCAGTGGAGCGCCGGCCTGCGCCTGACGGCCGGCCGGCTGCAGGGCGACGCGAAGGACAGCCCGATCGTCGAGGACGAGACGCAGAACTCGGTCGCGGCCTTCGTCGTCTACAGCTTCTGAGCCGCCCGGGGGAACCAGACCTTGACGCGCGTGCCGCGGCCATCGACGCCGGCGCCGACGTCGATCAGCGCCCGATGCAGCTGCGCGACGCGCGCCACCAGCGACAGCCCGATGCCGCTGCCGCTGCCGGGCGTGCCGGGCACGCGGTAGAAGCGGTCGAAGATGCGTTCGCGCTCGGCGGCCGGCACGCCGATGCCGTCGTCCTCGACCACGAGCATCGGCCGCGCCTGGCCGTCGCGCTCGGCCATGCGGCAGGAGATCGCGACGCGCACGCTGGTGCCGCCGTGGCGCAGCGCGTTGTCGACGAGGTTGCGCACCAGCACGCCGATCGCGTCCACGTCGCCGCGCACGACACAGGCCTCGACCTCGACCTGCAGCGTCTTGCGCTCGCGCCGCGCCAGCTCGGCGAACTCCTGCGCGACATGGGCCACCAGCTCGTGCAGCGCGACCTCGGGCCGCTCGTCCTCGGCGCTGGACGCGTCGACGCGCGCCATGTCGAGCAGCTGCTCTGTCAGGCGCGAGCTGCGCTCGATGCCGCGCATCAGCGGCGTGATCGCGTCGCGCGCCTGCTCGAGCGTCTCGGCCGAGCGCGCCAGCTCGGCCTGCGCCATCAGCACCGCCAGCGGCGTGCGCAGCTCGTGGGCCGCATCGGCGATGAGTCGCCGTTCCGACTGCAGCGCGGTGTCGAGCCGGGCCAGCAGCTGGTTGAAGGCACGGATCAGCGGGCGCAGCTCGTCGGGCACCTGCTGCGTGGGCACCGGCCGCATGTCCAGGCTGTCTCGCCGCACCAGGGCCGAACGCACCTCGTTCACCGGCCGCAGCGACCATCGCACGATCGCCCACGCGACGGCGCCCAGCAGCAGCACCATCGCTGCCGCGACCGCGATGCCGCTGAAGGCCCACAGCGCCAGCTGATGGGCGATCTGCGCCCGCGACTTGGCGACCTGGACGACGATCTTCGACCCGGCATCGCTGACCGCATAGGCGCGCCACAGGTCGCCGTTCACCGTCACCAGGTCGATGGCGTCGGGCTTCGCGGCGTCGATCGGAATCAGCGGCGTGGGCGGGGCGTCGGGCGAGCGCAGCAGCAGGCGGCCGTCGGTGCTCCAGATCTGGAAGCTCACCGCGTCGCGCTGTGCGGCGATGCCGGGCGGCAGGCGGTAGCCGCCGCCTTCGCGCAGGCGATCGACGTCCTCGTGCAGCGTCGCGGGCATCGAGCGCAGGAGTTCCTGCCCGGCGTTGCGCAGCCAGCGGTCCCACCAGCCGGAGGATTCGTGCCGCAGCATCAGCCACTGCACGCCGATCCACAGCAGCCACACGCCGCCCACCGCGGCCAGCAGGCCGAGCAGCAGCCGAACGCGCAGCGAACCCAAGCGCGCCGTCATGACGAGACGGCCCCGAGCCGGTAGCCCTGGCCGTGCACGGTCGTGATGAGCGACTCGCCGAGCTTGCGGCGCAGGCTGTGGATATAGACCGCAACCGTGTTGCTCTCGATGGGGCTGTCGGCGCCGTACAGCGCGACCTCCAACTGGGCGCGCGTGACGACGCGCCCGCTGCGCTCCATCAGCGTGAGCAAGGTGCGGTACTCGTGCACGCTCAGGTTCACCGGCTCGCCGGCGCGCCAGACGCAGCGCTGCGCCGGGTCGAGCCGCACCTCGCCGAACTCGAGCACCGGCGCGACGCGACCGTTCGCGCGCCGCAGCACCGCGCGCAGCCGCGCCTCGAGCTCGTCGAGCTGGAAGGGCTTGACGACGTAGTCGTCGGCGCCGGCGTCGAGGCCCTCGATGCGTTCGCTGAGCTGGCCGCGCGCGGTGACGATCAGCACCGGCGTGGTGTCGTAGCGCTCGCGCATGAAGCGCAGCACCCGCAGGCCCGAGCCGCCGGGCAGGCCCAGGTCGAGCAGGACCGCGCCGTAATGGTGGTCGCCCAGCGCGATGCGAGCCGCCGCCGCATCGGGGGCGACATCGACCTCGTAGCGGTGGCGCAGCAGGCTCTCGCGCACCGCGGCGGCCAGCATCGCATCGTCTTCGACCAGCAGGATCTGCATCGGGCCGAAGTATCTCGAACGCGGCGTTAAACAGTCTTTAATGCCCTCTGGCGGAGCATGCGCCGGTGTCGTTCACCTGCGCCCCACGCCCATGAGTTCGTCCGCTACGGCCGCTCGCAGCGAGCCGACCCGTCCGATGAGCCCGCCCCCCAGCTTCACCGACGGCCCGGCACTCGAGCTCCATGCGGCCGATCCCTTCGTGTTTCGCCCGGCCGAGCTGCGCCAGGTCGGCATCGAGATCCGCCGCGCGCTGGAGGCCTGCAACGTCTGCCTCGTCGCGCGCAGGTCGCGGCTGCGCCTGGTCGAGTCCTCGCTGGGCCTGCGCGCCGGCGGCGGTGAAGTGGCCGGCATCGTCGAGGTGGGCGTGGGCTCGCAGATGCGGGAGCTGCGTTTCGCCGCGGCGCTGCCGGGTCTGTTCGTCGACGTGCAGCTCGAGCGGCGCTCGCATGTGCTCGACACGCTGCGCCTGGTCACTCGCGGCGGCCACGCGCTGCGCATCGGCTTGCCGGCGCTGCTGGCCTTGTCGGATGCCGCGCAAACGCCGTTGACCGACATGCAAGTCGAGTACGTGGGGCGGATGCCCGAGGACGACGGGCATGGCGACGTGGTCGAGCGGCTCGTCGGCGGCAGCGCAAGGGCCGGCCACGAACCGCTGCGCGCGGCGCTCGGCGAACTCGAGGCCCGCCATGGCGACCATGACGTCCACCTGCTGCTCTTCAGCTTCGAGCTCCTGCGGCGCCATGCCATGGCCGCCGCCCGCGCCCATATTGATCGGGTCACGCGCGGCGATCTCGCCGAGGCGGCATTGCTGCATTACTTTGTTCTGCTGTGCAATGAGCGCCCACCGGCGAGCTGGCCCGACGCGACGCGCGCCACGCTCGACCGCGCGGCCGCGCTCGGCTTCACCGCGGTCGCGGTCTCGCTGTCGACGATGGAGCAGGGCTTTCGCCTGCATTCGCGCGGCGTCGCCGCATCGGACGCCCACGCGATGCGCTATCCGATCGCGACGAGCGAGCACCGCCGGGCCTTCTTGACGAGTCATGCGCCCGCGCCCTAGCGTGGGCGCCATGAACCTGCATCGTCTCGACCTCGTCTCGCTCTCCCTGTTCAGCCTGGTCGCGCGCAGCGGCAGCATCAGCAAGGGCGCCGCGCTGGCCTCGCTGGCGGTCGGCGCGGCCAGCAAGCGCATCGCCGACCTCGAAGACGCCGTCGGCGCGGCGCTGCTCGAGCGCCACTCGCGCGGCGTCACGCTCACCGTCGCCGGCCAGGCGCTGCAGCGCCATGCGCAGCGCATCCTGAGCGATGTCGACCAGCTCGCCGCCGACCTGTCCGACTACGCCTCGGGCCTGGTCGGCGTCGTGCGCCTGTGGGCCAACACCTCCGCCGTCACGCAGTTCCTGCCGTCGGACATCGCCAGCTTCGTGCGCCGCAACCCGGGCATCCGCATCGAGCTCGAGGAGGAAGACAGCAGCGAGGTCGTGCTGGCGGTGATGGACGGGCGCGCCGACTTCGGCATCTTCGCGGACCGCACGCCGGCCATCGGTCTGCACCTGATGAACTACCGCGAGGACCGCCTGGTCCTCGTCGTGCCGCGCGGCCACGCCCTGGCGCGCCGGCGCACGGCGCGATTCGAGGAGGTGGTCGACGACGACTTCGTGAGTCTCTCCAAGGGCACCTCGCTCGCGCAGCGCCTGCAGGCCGAGACGGAAGTGCTGGGGCGCCGGCTGAAGATGCGCATCCAGGTGCGCAGCTTCGACGCGATGTGCCGCATGGTGGCCGCCGGCATGGGCGTCGCGATCCTGCCGGGCGAGGCGATCCGCCCCTATGTGCGCTCGATGAACCTGCACGAGGTCGCGCTTGATGACGCCTGGGCGACGCGGCGCCTGCTGATCGGGCTGCGCGACGCGAACGCCGTGCCGCGCCACGTGCGCATGCTGATCGACCACCTCTGCGCGGCGCCGCGCCGTTGAACCGGCTGCACCGGGAACTCCCCGCATCGGCTTTCTCGATCCGCGAAAGCAGGGCTCGCGGCTTGGTTCTTCCCGGACCGCGGGCCGGCTTCCAGAATGCCTTCGCACCCCGATCGCAAGGAACTCCTGCATGAACATGCCGACGAACGCCGCGATGTCGCCCAGCGCCTTGAAGGGCCTGCGCGTCGTCGAGATGGGCCAGCTGATCGCCGGCCCCTTCGCCGGCAAGATGCTGGCCGAGTTCGGCGCCGAGGTGATCAAGATCGAGCCGCCGGGCACCGGCGATCCGCTGCGCAACTGGCGCCTGATCAAGGACGGCACTTCGGTGTGGTGGCAGGTGCAGTCGCGCAACAAGCGCTCGATCGCGCTCGACCTGCGCCAGTCACAAGGCCAGGACGTCGCGCGCAAGCTGATCGCCGAGGCCGACGTGCTGATCGAAAACTTCCGCCCCGGCACGCTCGAAGGCTGGGGCCTGGGCTACGAGGCACTGGCCGGACTCAACCCCGGCCTGGTGATGCTGCGCATCTCCGGTTACGGCCAGAGCGGCCCCTACCGCGACCTGCCGGGCTTCGGCGCGATCGGCGAGGCCATGGGCGGCCTGCGCCACCTGACCGGCGAGCCCGGGCAAGTGCCGGTGCGCTGCGGCATCTCGATCGGCGACACGCTCGCGGCGCTGCACGGCACGATCGGCATCCTCACCGCGCTGTACCACCGCAAGGTCAACGGCGGCCAGGGCCAGGTGATCGACGTCGCGCTGAACGAGTCGGTGTTCAACGTGATGGAAAGCCTGATCCCCGAGTACAGCGTGTTCGGCGCGGTGCGCGAGCCGGCCGGCAGCGCCTTGCCGGGCATCGCGCCGTCGAACGCGTATCGCTGCGCGGATGGCTTCGTGCTGATCGCCGGCAACGGCGACAGCATCTTCAAGCGCCTGATGCAGACCCTCGGCCGCGACGACCTCGCCGGCGACCCGGGCCTGGCCGACAACGCCGGACGCGTCGCGCGCGTGGCCGAACTGGACGCGGCGATCGAGGCCTGGACGCGCTTGCGCCGCGTGGCGGAGGTGCTCGAGGTCCTGGGCGCCGCGCGCGTGCCGGCCGGCAAGGTCTACACCGCCAAGGACATCGCCGAGGACCCGCACTACCGTGCGCGCGACATGATCCTGCGCCAGGCCACGCGCGACGGCTACGAGCTTGAGGTGCCGGGCATCGTGCCCAAGCTGCTCGGCACGCCGGGCACGCTGCGCTCGCCCGCACCGCGGCTCGGCGAGGACACCGACGCGGTGCTGGACGAGCTGGGCCTGTCGGCGCGCGAGATCGCGGCGCTGCGCGAAGCCAAGGTGGTCGCATGAAAGGCATCTGGCACGGCGCCGGGCGGCGCATCCACATGCAGGAAGTCGGCACGCGCGACGGCCTGCAGATCGAGGAAACCTTTGTTCCCACCGACGAGAAGATCGCGCTGGTGAATGCGCTGTCGCGCGCCGGCCTGGCGAAGATCGAGGTCACGGCCTTCGTGTCGCCCAAGGCGATTCCGGCGCTGCGCGATGCCGAGGTCGTGCTGCGCGAGATCGAGCGCGCGCCCGGCGTGGTCTACAGCGCGCTGGTGCCCAACGTGCGCGGCGCCGAACGCGCGATCGATGCGCGCGCCGACGAGCTCAACCTCGTGATGTCGGCCAGCGAAAGCCACAACCTCGCCAACCTGCGCATGACGCGCGGGCAGTCGTTCGCGGCGCTGTCGGAAGTCAACGCGATCGCGCGCTCGGCCGGGGTCGCGGTGAACGTGTCGCTGTCCTGCGCGTTCGGCTGCCCGATAGAAGGCGACGTGCCCGAGGCCACGGTGCTCGGATGGTGCGAGCGCTTCGTCGGCGAGCTCGGCGCGCGCGGCGTGACGCTGTGCGACACCACCGGCATGGCCTATCCAGGCCAGGTCGCGGCGCTGGTGCGGGCCTTTCGCGCGCGCTGGCCGGCCACCGAACTCACGCTGCACTTCCACAACACGCGCGGCATGGGCCTGGCCAACGTGCTCGCCGCGATCGACGCGGGTGCCGAGCGCTTCGACGCTTCGCTCGGCGGCCTGGGCGGCTGCCCCTACGCGCCCGGCGCCAGCGGCAACGTCTGCAGCGAGGAGATCGTGCACGCGCTCGAGCTGATGGGCTATGACACCGGCGTGGACCTCGCCGCACTGATCGACGCGTCGAGGCGGCTGCCGGCGCTGATCGGCCACGACACGCCGAGCCAGATCGTCAAGGCCGGGCGCCGGCTCGACCTGCACCCCTTGCCTGCAGACTTCGAGGCCACGCGCGAACGTGCGCTGGCGCGCGATCAGTGAACCCCAGACCCTTCGAACGAGAAACCAGGAGACAAGTCATGCACAAACCTCAACGACGCCTCGCCGCGCTTTCGCTCGCCATGCTCGCCGCGTGGCCGGTGCTGGCCGCGGCGCAAGGCCCCAACGGCTACCCGAGCAAGCCGATCACGCTGATCGTGCCGACCGCGCCGGGCGGCACCACCGACATCGCCGCGCGCATGCTCGCCGAGCCGCTGGGCCGCGCGCTCGGCCAGACGGTGGTGGTCGACAACCGCGGCGGCGCGAGCGGCGGCATCGCGGCCGTGGCGGTCAAGCGCGCCGAGCCCGACGGCTACACGCTCCTGATGCAGTACTCCGGCTACCACGTCATCACGCCCAACGTCAGCAAGCAGACGCCGCAGTGGGAGGCCAAGGACTTGCAGGCGGTGGCCAATGTGCTGAGCGCGCCGCAGGTCATCGTCGTGCGCGAGGGCCTGCCGGTGAAGACGCTGGCCGAGCTGGTGGCCTATGCGAAGGCCAACCCCGGCAAGCTGAGCTATGCCTCGTCGGGCAATGGCTCGCTGCAGCACGTGACCGGCGCGATGCTGGTCCAGCAGACCGGCATCGAGATGACCCACGTGCCCTACAAAGGCACCGGCCCCGCGCTGCAGGACCTGCTCGGCGGCCAGGTCGACCTGACCTTCGGCACGCCGCCGCCGTTCATGTCCTTCATCCAGTCGGGCAAGCTGCGCGCGCTCGCGGTGACGGGCAAGGCGCGCCTGCCGTCGCTGCCCAACGTGCCGACGGCCGCCGAGGCCGGCCTGCCGCAACTCGACGCGACCTCGTGGTTCGCCGTGTTCGCGCCGGCGAAGACCCCGCAGCCGGTGATCGACAAGCTGTCGGGCGAGATCGCCAAGGTCATGGCCACGCCGGCCTTCAAGCAGAAGGCCGCCGAGCAGGGCGCCGAGGCACACTTCCTCGGCCCGCAGCAGCTGGCCGACTACAGCAAGGCCGAGCTCACGCGTTGGGGCTCGGTGGTCAAGGCCTCGAAGATCGAGGCCGACTGAATCGGGCCCCCGCGCCCGCTTCGTTCGCCGCCTCAGGCCAAACGCGCGTCCAGCGAGATGCTGGCGTTGAGGACCTTGGAGACCGGGCAGCCGACCTTGGCCTTGTTGGCCAGCTCGACGAACCGGGCGTTGTCGATGCCCGGCACCTTGCCGACCAGGGTGAGGTGGACGGCACTGATCGCAAAGCCGCCTTCGACCTGCTCGAGCGTGACCTGGGCCGTGGTGTCGAGCTGCTCGGCCTTCAAGCCGGCTTCGCCGAGGATGAGCGACAGCGCCATCGTGAAGCAGCCCGCGTGCGCGGCACCGAGCAGCTCTTCGGGGTTGGTGCCGGTCTTGCCTTCGAAGCGGCTGGAAAAGCCGTAGGGATAGGCTTTCAGCGCGCCGCTTTCGGTGGTGATCGCGCCCTTGCCATCCTTGAGGCCGCCCGACCACGCGGCCGAGCCCTTGCGATTCAGCTTCATCTCGATGCTCCCGAGGTGGGCGCAGGGTCGACGCGACCGCTGCGCGGTGAACCCTGAAGATAGGACACCTGCGGCGGCTTGCCTACCTCGCCGACCGCAAGACGCGGTCAATTGCAGAGGGACGCTGCTGCCCACTCGGCCGGTGTGGCCATGCAACCCGGTCTCAAGACTTCGGTGCCGTGGACTTGCAGCCATACGACTCGAGGAGTTCCCAAACGTCCTCGCGATCGAACAGTCGCCACCCCAGCGCCGTGAACCGAGTCAGGTCGTCCTGCGTGGGAAACGAGTAGTACGCGCCGGCGGACGGATCCTGCGGTGTTCCATTCACTGGTTCGCCGCTCTCGAGCCGGCGGATCGCGTTCAAGATCAGTCGCGTACCCGGCCGGTAGAGCGAGAGGATGTGCCACAGCAACGAGCGCTCTTTGGCGACTGCCGTTCGCGCTGTCTCGACGATCGGGCCTGCGTCGATGGCCGGACTGTCGATCCAGTGAAGGGTGCATCCGATCTGCGCATCGCCGTTCAGCAAGGCGCGGAAGGTCGCGAGAACGCCTCGGTATCGAGGCAGGAGGCCCGAGTGCAGGTTGAGGATGCCGCGCGGCGCCAGCCCCAGCGCCTCCTTGCCCAGAATCAGGCCGAAGCGAATCGAGATGACGAGATCGGCGCGCGCATCCCGCAAGCGCTGCAGCGCCGCTTGATCGTTCAAGCTTGCCAGCGCCTGGACCGGAGTGCCAAAGCGCCGCTCCAGTTCACCAAAACCTGCAAAGCGGCCATCGCCGTGCGAGGTCTGTTCCATCAGCGGGAATACCAGTCTGTTGAACAGGTCTTGCTCGACGAACGCAAGTTGTCCGAGCATTCGCGGCGGGACAGCGCTCGCCCCGACCCGTTCCGAAAGGAAGATGCCGACGGTGCTCTGGTGGATCTCGGGCAACAGCAAGTTGAGAGCAAGATTGCTCTCGATGTCTCGGTTCACGAGAAAGGCGATCCGCATGAATCCCTCCTGCTCGGCCGCACCCGCTGTCGCTGATGCCGCGCCGCGAACGTCAGACGAGATTCTGAGCGCGACCTGGCGCGGTCGCCAGGAGGGCATGGCGACCGCGCAGCCATATGTCCATCGGGCGGACCTCGCGGCCTCTCTTCGGCCCGCAGCGGGGAGCCTCGCTACTGCGACGCGTCGATGATCATCTTCGCGACGGCTTGCGTCGAAGACCTTGGCGTTCATGCGCTTGGCCTGGTAGCGCTGCATCTGGGGCGCCCTGCGTCGCGGCAATGAGATCCTGCTCGGCGCGTGGCAGGTCGGGCGCGAAGTGATTGGAGACGCCTTCGTCGCCGAGGTGCAGGTAGCCCTTGGCGTCCTTGACGAAGGCGGCACGCCCGGGCGGAGGAGGGGTAGGGCTTGACGGTGTCCTGCAGCAGTCGCCCGACGTCGGGCGCATGGGCCGCTACATCGACCAGGGCCGGTGATGCCCATCCGTGCCCACGACGGACAAAAAAAAGAGCCCGCACTTACGTGCGGGCCCTTCGGATCTTTGGTGGAGAGGAGGAGGATCGAACTCCCGACCTTCGCATTGCGAACGCGACGCTCTCCCAGCTGAGCTACCCCCCCAAAAGAGACGCGCAGTATAGCGCATCAAAGAAGCTGCTTTAGCCAGTGGCCTGTTCAGCCGAGCCCGTTGCGGCGCGCCAGTTCCAGCCACAGGCCGGAGTGGTCGACGTCAGCCAGGCCGTGCTCGGCGGCGCTGGCGAAGAGCTGCTCGAGCAGGCTCGTGATGGGCAGCTCGAGCGGAAGCGGCTGGGCGGTGACCAGCGCGTTGCGCAGGTCCTTGAGCTGCACCGCGACGGCGCCGCGCTTGGCGAAGTCGCGCTCGAGCATGCGCTGGCCGTGCACCTCGAGGATGCGGCTGTCGGCAAAGCCGCCGCGCAGCGCCTCGCGCACCTTGGCCGCATCGGCCCCGCCGCGCTCGGCCAGCAGCAGGGCCTCGGCGACGGCGCCGATCGTGATGCCGACGATCATCTGGTTGGCCAGCTTGGCGAGCTGACCGGCGCCGGCCGGGCCGACGTGCGTGGCGCGGCCCAGCGGTGCGAACACCGGCAGTGCCCGTTCAAAGTCGGCCGCCGCGCCGCCGGCCATGATGGCCAGGGTGCCGGACTCGGCACCGAGCGTGCCGCCCGAGACCGGCGCGTCGAGCGCGCCGACGCCGCGCGCGGCCAGCTGCGCGGCGTGCTCCCGCGCCTGCGCGGGCTGGATCGAGCTCATGTCGACGAACAGCGCGCCGGCCGGCATGGCCTCGCGCACGCCATGCGTTTCAAGCACGTCGCGCACCACGCCGCCGTGCTCGAGCATCGTGATCACCACGTTCGCATCGCGCACCGCGTCGGCCGCCGTGGCGGCGACCTCAGCGCCGTCATCGGCCAGCGGCCGGGCCTTGGCGGCGGTGCGGTTCCAGACGCTGACCGGGAAGCCGGCGCCCAGCAGGCGGCGGGCCATCGGCAGGCCCATCAGGCCGGTGCCGAGCAGGGCGATGCGGGTGCGTGGATTGCTCATCGTGGAAGGCTGACAAGGGGGCTGCGATGCGGCCCGAGCCAGTGTAGAACCGCAGCTTCGCGCGGCGCATGGCAAGGAGGATTCGCATGTCCCGCATCACCCCGATTGCCGAACGCAAGGGCTGGCCGTGGGAGCCGCCCCGGCTCGACGGCGACTGGCTCGACGCGCAGTACAACAGCCGCGCGCGCATCCCCGAGCACCCGCGCATCTTCGAGCGCTGGGCGCGCGACTCGGCTGCGGTGCGCGAGCGCTACGCGCGGCGCATCGACGTGCGCTACGGCCCCGGCGACCATGAAACGCTCGACGTCTTTCCGACCACGCGCGCCAACGCGCCGGTGCTGTTCTTCATCCACGGCGGCTGGTGGCGCTCGCTGGATAAATCGGACCACTCGTTCATCGTGCCGGCCTTCGTCGATGCCGGCGTGATGGTGGTCGTCGTCAACTACGGCCTCGCGCCGGGCGTGAGCATCGAGCAGATCGCCTTGCAGATGACGCAGGCGCTGGCCTGGGCCTGGCGCAAGGTCGAGCGCTACGGCGGCAGCCGCAAGCGCATCGTGCTGGCCGGGCACTCGGCGGGCGCGCACCTCGCGACCATGCTGCTGGGCTGCGACGCGCGCCTGCTCGGCGACGACCTGCCTTCGCATATCGCGACGCGCGCGCTGGCGATCTCCGGCGTCTACGAGCTCGAGCCGCTGCGCCGCGCGCCCTTCCTGAAGGACGACCTGAACCTCACGCCGCGCGCGGTGGCGCGCCTGAGCCCGGCGCGCTGGGCGCCGCCGCGCGGCGCCCGGGTTTACGCCATGGCCGGCGCGCTCGAGAGCGAGGAGTTCCTGCGCCACAATGCGCTGCTTTGCGCGGCCTGGGGCTCGCGCGCGGTCGCGCTGTGCGACACGGTCGCCGGCGCCAACCACCTCGACGTGCTGGACCACCTGGCCGCACCCGATGGCCGTCTGCACGCGCTGGCGCTGCAGCTGCTGCGCCAGGACTGAGGTCCGCGGCCGGGCCCCGAGCCGTTCACAAGCGTGAAACAGGGCCGGCTTGCCGGCCTTGCTCGGGCTTTTTTGGCGCGCGGGCCGCGGTCCAATCGCAGTAGGAGAAGTAGGTTCCATGCCCGTTGCCGCCCCGACGACCCGCCGACTCGGTCGCTTCGTGCTGCATGCGCTGCTCGGCAAGAGCAGCCGCAGCATGCTGTGGCACGCCTCGGATCCGGCACGCGGGCAGGACCTGCTGTTGCACCTGCCGCGCCATCAGCCCACCGACGCCGCGGCGCTCGAGACCTGGCTGCGCGAGGCGCGCCATGCGCAGCGCCTGAGCCATCCGCTGCTGGCGGCCGCGGCCGAGATCGGCGTGGAGTCGAACTGGCCCTTCGTCGCCTGCGAGCGCGGCGCCGGTCGCACGCTCGCCGAAGTGCTGGCCGAGGGACAGCCACCGGCGCCGACCGAGAGCGCCCAATGGCTGATCGACGCACTCGAAGGCCTCGCCTATCTGCATGAAGCCGGCGCCGCCCACCACGATCTCGGCTTGCATACGCTGCTGCTGACGCCGCAGGGCCGCGTCGCGGTCATGGCGCCGGGCGTCGGCCGTCCCGCCACCGCGCCGACCGCGCGCGGCGGCGCCGGCGACACCGCCGACCTGCAGCGCCTGCGGCTGCTGCACGAGACCGACCTGATGGCCGCCGGCGCGCTGCTGCAGCGCCTGCTGGGCGGCAGCATGCCGCTGGACGACGGCGACGTGCCGGGCATCGTCGAGCGCGTGCGCGCCGGCGAGATCGCGCGGCTGCCGTGGACCACGCCGCACCTCGTTCCCGAGGCCTTGCGCGCGATCGCCAACCGCGCCCTCGAACGCGAACCGCAGCGCCGCTACCTGGGCGCGCGCAGCCTGGTGCGCGCGCTGGCCGGCTGGCTCGAGGCGCAGTCGGCCGACGCCGGCGGGCCGCTCGCGCTGCTGCTCGACCGCCTGCAGACGGTGGGGCCGTTGCCGGCGCGGCCCGGGCTGTCGGGCCGCGTCGCGCAGCTGGTCAGCATGGAACAGGGGCGGCTCGACGAGCTGGTCGACGTGATCGTGCAGGACCCGGCGCTTGCGCTCGAACTGCTGCGCACCCTCAACGCGGTGCGCTACGCGGCGCACACCGGCGACGGCCCGATCACCACGGTGCGCCGCGCGGTGCAGCTGATCGGCCTGGCCGGCGTGCGCTCGACCTCGCTGGGCCTGCGCGCCTGGCCCGGACCGCTGGCGCCGGCGGGTGCCGCGGCACTGGAGCAGGCGATGAACATCGCACGCACCGCCGGCCACGTGGCCGAGGTGGTGTGCCCGCCTGATCTCGACGCCGAAGAGGCGTTGCTGGTCGCGCTGCTGCAGCACCTCGGCCAGATGCTGGTGCGCTACCACTTCCCCGACGAAGCGCTGCAGATCGAGCAGCTCGTGCATCCGCTCGCCGCGCCCGGCCAGGCCGCGCCACGGCCCACGGCGCCGGAGGCCGCGGCCAACGCGGTGATCGGCACCGATCTCGAGTCGCTCGCCGTCGCGGTGGCCCAGCACTGGGGCCTCGACGAGAACATGCTGCGTGCGATGCGTCCGCTGCCGCCCGAGGCGCCGGTGCGCCAGCCCGACGACAACGTCGACCGGCTGCGCGCGGTGGCCAGCTGCGCCAGCGAGGTCGCTGCCGGCGTGCCGATCGCCAAGGTCGTGACGCGCTATGCGCGCGCGCTCGGCGTGACGAGCGAAGAGCTGGCCAATGCGCTCAAGCGCGCCCGCCGTCTGATCGCTGCGGCCGCGCCCGCCGCGGCACGCGCCGCGTGATGGCCGGCTTCGCTGCGCGGCCGAACTCGCGCATTGGCCGTTTCGAACTGCTGCGCGTGCTCGGCCGCGGTGCGCAAAGCACCGTGTGGCTGGCGCGCGATTCGCGCCTCGAGCGCGAAGTGGCGCTCAAGCTGATCGAGGGCGATGACACCGCAACGGCCGCCGCGCTCGGCGAAGGCCTGGCCGAGGCGCGCGCGGTCGCGGCGCTGAACCATCCGCACATCGTTGCGGTGTTCGAGGCCGACATGCACCAGCCGCCCGGGGCGGCGGCTCAAAGCTATCTCGTGTTCGAGGTCGTGCCCGGCGAGTCGCTGGCCGAGCGATTGAAGTCGAAGGGCCCGATCGCGCCGCGCGCCACGGTCGAGCTGCTGCTCGGCGCGGTCGACGCGATCGCGCAGGCGCATGCGGCGGGCGTCGTGCACCGCGACATCAAGCCATCGAACCTGCTGCTCGACGTCGCGGGCCGCGCGCGCGTCACCGACTTCGGCATCGCCGCGCGCACGCATCCTGGCGCGGCGCCGGTCGCCGCCGCCGGCACGCCGCGCTACGTCGCGCCCGAAACGCTGGCCGGCGACGCGCCGACGCCGGCGGTCGACGTGTTCGCGCTCGGCCTGCTGGTCGCCGAGTGCCTGCTGGGCCGCCCGCTGGTCGACGAGAAGGGCGCCGAGGCGGCGATGGCGCGCATCGCGCGCGGCGACCGCGAGCCGCTCGCGCTGCCGCCAAGCACGCCGCAGCCGGTCGACGACGCGCTGCGAGCGATCGTCAACCGCTGCCTCGCGCATGACGCCGCGGCGCGTTTTCGCGATGCCGGCGAACTGCATGCCGCGCTGCTCGCCTGGCTCACGCCGTCGGCCGTGACCGCGAGCGACGCACCCGACGCCGCGCCCAAGGCCGGCGTGCTCGAGTTCCTGCTGCGCCGCATGCGCCACAAGAGCGACTTCCCGGCGCTGTCCGATGCGGTCTCGCGCATCCAGCGCGTCGCCAACGCCGAGAACGAAAGCCTGGGCAGCCTGGCCGCCGAGATCCTCAAGGACGTGGCGCTCACCCACAAGCTCTTGCGCCTGGTCAACACCGCGAGCTACAGCCATGCCGGCGGCGGCACGATCAGCACCGTCTCGCGCGCGGTCGCGCTGATCGGCTTTGCCGGCATCCGCAACCTTGCGCTCTCGCTCGTGCTGCTCGAGCACATGAACGACAAGCTGCATGCCGAGCAGATCAAGCAGGAGTTCGTGCGCTCGCTGCTGGCCGGCACGCTGGCCTCCGAGCTGAGCGCGAGTTCGCGCGACGCGGAAGAGGGCTTCATCGCCGCGCTGATGTGCAACCTCGGGCGCCTGCTGACCGAGTTCTACTTCCCCGAGGAAGCCGAGCAGGTGCGCCGGCTGGTGCGTCCCGGCGCGGCGCCCGCGCGCGAGACGCCGCGCCTGCCGGTGCCCGAGGCGCAGGCCTCGGCTTCGGTGCTGGGCCTGAGCTACGAGGAACTCGGCGTCGGCGTCGCGCGCAGCTGGGGCCTGCCGGAATCGCTGCAGCGCGCGATGCGCCCGCCGGCGGGTGCATCGCCGTCGCAACCGCCGGCACAGGCCGCGGAGCGCCTGCGCTGGCTGGCCGCGGCCTCGAACGAAGTGGCCGATGCGCTGCTGCACGCCGAGCCGCACGAGGCCGCGCAGCGCGTCAACGCGGTCGCCGAGCGACACGCGCGCGCCTTGGGGCTCGCGCCGCGCGACGTGGCCGAGGCCGTGCAGCGCGCGCGTGCGCGCCTCACGCAACTGGCCGACGGCCTGCAGCTCAGGCTCAAGCCCGGCTCGGCCGCCGAGCGCCTGCTCGACCGCCCGCTCGACGCCAAGGCCGCCGCCGAAGCGGCCTTCGCCGACACGATCTCGGGCCATGCGCTCGGCGATCCGCGTGCCGCGGCTGCGGCCGCGAGCAGCTCGGCCGATGCCGCCGGCGTGCTCGCTGCCGGCATCCAGGACATCACCGCCACGCTGGTCGGCGACTCGTTCAAGCTCAACGAGGTGCTGCGCATGATCCTGGAGACGATGTACCGCGCCTTGGGCCTGCGCCGCATCGTGTTCTGCCTGCGTGATGCGAGAAGCGGCGAACTGGTCGGACGACTCGCGCTCGGTGCGGGCAGCGAAGGCCTCGCGCCGCGCTTTCGCATTGCATTGAAACCTGCGCCCGGCCAGCCGATCGACCTGTTCGCGGCGGTGAGCCTCAAGGGTGCCGACACGCTGATCGCCGACGCCACGCTGCCGGCGATCGCGCCGCGCCTGCCTGCATGGTTCAAGGGCGACCTCGCCGCGCCCACGTTCCTGCTGCTGCCGCTGGTGCTGAAGAACGCGCCGATCGGGCTGATCTACGCGGATCAGTCCGCGGCCGGCGCGATCCGCATCGAGGAGAAGGAACTCGCGCTGCTGCGCACCTTGCGCAACCAGGCCGTGATGGCATTCAGGCAGGCGAGCGGGGGGTGATCCCCACGCGGGTAGAATTCGCTCCTGACGGGCCTCCCCGCATGGGGGCGCGGCCAACCGGGTCAGGTCGGGAACGAAGCAGCCCTAACCGTTAGCACTCAGTGCCGGGGTCAAGGCTCGTCACCCCAACACCCACCGAACCGCGCCATCGCTGCGCGCATCAGCGCAGCTGCAGATCCTCGTCGCCGTAGGTCACGCCCAGCGGCTCGACGATCAGGCGCTTCGGCCCTTCCTCGACCGTACCGGCAACCCAGGCCTCGATGCCGTTCGCCTTGGCGATCTCGACCGTGCGCTGCGCGTCCTTGGCGTCCACATAGAGCGCGAAGCCCGCGCCCATGTTGAGCGTCGAGTAGGCCTCGCGCGCGTCGTGGCCGGCCTGTTCGGCGATGAACTTCAGCACCGCGGGCACCGGCGGCACGGTGTGGATGCGATAGGTCAGCGCCTTCGGGTGGCGCAGCAGCTTGCGCCAGCCGTGGCCGGTGACGTTGGCGCTGTAGTGGGGCACGATGCCGGCCTTGGCGAGCGCCTCGGTCACCGGCGAGTACAGCACCGTCGGCGCGAGCAGCGCGGCGCCGAAGCTCAGGCCCGGCGCCACCTCGGTGAGATAGCCCTCAGGCAGGCGCTCGGCGAGCTTGCGCGCCAGGCTCAGGCCGTTGGCGTGGATGCCGCTCGAGGCGAGCAGCACGATCGCGTCGCCGGCGCCGAGCTTGTCGCCGACGCTGAGGCGCGACTTCGGGTTGACGATGCCGGTGCAAGACGCTGCCAGGTCGATGCGCCCGGCCTCGACGATGCCGGCCAGCGCCGGCGTCTCGCCGCCGCCCCACGCGACGCCGCAAACCTCGCAGGCCTTCTTCCAGCCGGCCACGAGCGCTTGCGCGCGCGCGGCGTCCTCGAACCATTCGCTGCCGCCGGCGGCCCAGTAGGCCTGCACGACCAGCGGCGTGGCACCCACGGTGATGAGGTCGTTGATCGCCATGGCGATCGTGTCCTGCGCGATGCCGTCGTACCAGCTGCGGCCGGTGAGCCTGGCCATCTCGTCGGCGACGAGGGCCTTGGAGCCCAGGCACTCGACGATGCTCGCCAGGTAGAACGGCCCCACGTCGACCACGTAGGCCGACTCGCCGCGCGACGCTGCCACCTCGCTGAAGCCGTGGCCGGCGAGCTGGCTCGCGGTGCTGGCGGCGGCGCGCTGCGCAGCAATCTTGAGCGGGTCGATCAGGTCGTAGTTGACCCCGGCCTGTTCGTAGCTGAGGGGGGCGGGGGCGGGGGTGTGGCTCATGAGGCGGTCGCGGACTCGAATGCGCGATTATCCGTTGCCACCGGGGCGCGCTTCCCTATGCTGTGCGGGTACGGCCGTTGCCGGGGCGAGGCGAATGTCCATGACGCTCACGACGGTTCATCTCGAAGTGATGCTGCACCTGGGCGGCGCGGTGCTGGCCGGCGGCCTGATCGGCCTCGAGCGCAGCTACCACGGTCGCCCGGCAGGCTTTCGCACCCACACGCTGGTGTGCCTGGCGTCGACCCTCCTGATGCTGGTGACGGTCTACCAGCCGATGTGGTTCCAGCCCACCGACGGCCAGAACGTCACCATCGATCCCACGCGCATGGTGCAGGGCATCATGACCGGCATCGGCTTCCTCGGCGCCGGCGTGATCTTCAAGGAAGGCCTGTCGGTGCGCGGCCTGACCACGGCGGCGTCGATCTGGATCACCGCGGCGATCGGCGTGCTGATCGGCGTGGGCTTCTTCTTCGCGGCGATCGCCGCGACGTTGCTGACGCTTGGCACGCTGGGCGTGTTCCGCCAGATCGAGCTGCGCATGCCGACCTACCAGTTCGCGCAGCACGTGGTGCGCTTTCGCCGCGGCGATGAGCTGCCCGAGCCGCAGCTGCGCGAGCTGCTGAAGAAGCACGGCTTCAGCGTCGACACGCTGAGCTACCGGCTCGAGGGCGACGAGCACGAGGTCGAGTACCGCATGATGCTGCGCACCTTCGATCCCGCGAACTTGAATCGCCTCGCGCGCACGCTCACCGCGATGGAGAACGTGACCGGCTTTCGCATCTCCCCGACGGGAGATTGAGCGCGACCCGAGGGCCGGCTCGCGTTCGGAGCGGCCCGTAGAATGCCCCGATGAGCACCGTGGTCCTGGCCCGCAAGTACCGGCCCAAGCGTTTCGCAGAGATGGTCGGGCAAGACCATGTCGTGCGCGCGCTCGGCAACGCGCTGGCGAACAACCGCCTGCACCACGCCTACCTCTTCACCGGCACGCGCGGCGTCGGCAAGACCACGGTCTCGCGCATCCTCGCCAAGAGCCTGAACTGCACCGGCCCCGACGGCAGCGGCGGCATCACCGCCGAGCCCTGCGGCGTGTGCGACGCCTGCCGCGAGATCGACGCCGGTCGCTATGTCGACTACATCGAGCTCGACGCCGCCTCGAACCGCAGCGTCGAGGAGATGACCCAGCTGCTCGACCAGGCCATGTACCGGCCGGTGGCGGGGCGCTTCAAGGTCTACATGATCGACGAAGTGCACATGCTGAGCGGGCACGCGTTCAACGCGATGCTCAAGACGCTGGAAGAACCGCCCGAGCACGTGAAGTTCGTGCTGGCCACCACCGATCCGCACAAGGTGCCGGTCACGGTGCTGTCGCGCTGCCTGCAGTTCAACCTGCGGCCGATGGCGCCCGAAACCATCTCCGATTACCTGCAGCAGGTGCTGCCGTCCGAGGGCATCGCGGCCGACATCGGCGCGCTGCGCCTCATCGCGCGCGGCGCGCGCGGCTCGATGCGCGACGCGCTGTCGTTGACCGACCAGGCGATCGCCTTCGGTGCCGGAACGCTTTCGGAAGCGGGCGTGCGCGAGATGCTCGGCGCCGTCGGCCGCGCGCCGGTGCTGGCGCTGGTCGAGGCGCTGGCGGCCGGCGACGGCGCCGCGCTGATCGCGCAAGTCGATGCGCTGCGCGACCAGGGCCTGTCGGCCGACGGCGCGCTCGAGGAGCTGGCCAACGTCGCGCAGCAGATGGCGATCGAACAGGCCGTGCCCGGCGCGCTCGGCGCCGCGGGCGACGACGAGCTGCAGGCCGTTGCCGCGCTCGCGCAGGCGCTGCCGCCCGACGAGACCCAACTTCTCTACAGCCTGGCGATCCACGGCCGCCCCGAGCTCTCGCTCGCGCCTGACGAGTACGCCGGCCTGACGATGGTGCTGCTGCGCGCACTGGCCTTCCGGCCCGGCGCGCGTGCGCAGAACGCGCCCGCCGCGCCGCGCGCGGCGGTGCCGCAGGCGGCCCTGAAGGCGCCGGCGCCGCCGTCGATCGCGGTGCAGCCGGCGCCGCCGCCGGTGGTGCGCAGCAGCCGTCCGCCCGAGGCCGCGGCGCCGGTCGCCGCAGCGAAGCCGCGCAGCCCGGCGCCGTGGGAGGACGAGCCGGCCTACCTGCGCGCGGACGACGAGCAGGCGGTCGCCGAGGCGGTGGTGCGCGAGCCGGCGCCCGTCGTGCCGGCGGGGGTGGCTGCCGAACCGGTGGCTGCCACGCCCGAGGCCGACCGCTGGACCGCGCTGATGCAGCAGCTGATCGAGCGCGGCGCGGTCAGCGCGCTGACGCGCGAGCTCGGCTGGCAGGCGCACTGCACCGCGTATGACGAGGCGCGCGGGCGCATCGTGCTGGTCGTCGAGCGCGAGACGCTGCGCCAGAGCGCCCACGTCGACAAGCTCCAGGCGGCGGTGCGCGCGGCGCTCGGGCGCGAGATCACGCTCGCGGTCGAGGCCGGCACCGCCCTCGACACGCCGGCGCGCCGCGATGCCGCCGCGCGCGCGCAGCGCCAGCGCGATGCCGAGGCCACGATCCAGAACGACCCGCTGGTGCAGCAGCTGATGCAGCAGTTCCAGACGGCGCGCATCGTGCCCGGCTCGATCCAGCCGCGCTGACGCGCGGCGCGGCATCCAACCCCTTTCGAAGGACCGACACCATGATCAACAAGGGACAACTCGCCGGCCTGATGAAGCAGGCCCAGGCCATGCAGGACAACCTCAAGCGCGCGCAGGAAGAGCTTGCGCTGCTCGAGGTCGAAGGCCAGTCCGGCGCCGGCCTCGTGAAGGTGCAGATGAGCTGCAAGCACGACGTCAAGCGCGTGACCATCGACCCGAGCCTGCTGGCCGACGACAAGGACATGCTCGAAGACCTCGTCGCCGCGGCCTTCAACGATGCGGTGCGCCGCGCGGCTGCGCTGAGCGAAGAGAAGATGGGCAAGCTGACGGCGGGCATGCCGCTGCCGCCGGGGATGAAGTTCCCGTTCTGAGTTGAAGTCCGGCCTGGCCCTCGCCCCAGCCCTCTCCCGCACGCCGGAGAGGGAGCGAATGCATGAACTCCCTCTCCCCCGCTCGCGGGGGAGAGGGCAGGGGTGAGGGGGACTCGGTATGAGCACCACCACATCCTCCCTCGACGCCCTCGTCGACGCCCTGCGCAAGCTCCCCGGTATCGGCGTCAAGTCAGCGCAGCGCATCGCCTACCACCTGCTGCAGCATGACCGCGCCGGCGCGCAGCGGCTCGCGCAGGCGCTGGACGCCGCGGTCAGCGGCGTGCGCCACTGCGCGCGCTGCCACACGTTCACCGAGGCCGAGGTCTGCTCGACCTGCCTCGACCCATCACGCGATGCGCGCACGCTGTGCGTCGTCGAGACGCCGGCCGACCAGGCGGCGATCGAGCGCAGCGGCAGCTACCGTGGCCTGTATTTCGTGCTGATGGGCCGGCTGTCGCCGCTCGACGGCATCGGCGTGCACGAGATCGGCCTGGCCCAGTTGTTCGAGCGCGCGACCGACGGCAGCGTGGCCGAGGTCATCGTCGCGACCGGCTTCACGACCGAAGGCGAGGCCACGGCGCAGGCGATCGCGCAGACGCTGAAGCCGCGCGGCGTCGCGGTCACGCGGCTGGCGCGCGGCGTGCCCGTGGGCAGCGAGCTCGAGTACGTCGACCTCGGCACGATCGCGCATGCCTTCGTCGATCGGCGCTGAGGCCGTCTTCTAGTAGCCCAGGCTCATCACCACGCCGATCTGGCGGTCGTTGAGCCAGGCGCTTTGCGGTCGCTGCGGTGTGCCGTAGTCGGCGCGGCGCAGGGTGCGCAGCAGGTTGCCCACCTCGATGCCGAGCTTGAGGCGCTCGCCCGCCTGCCAGTGCAGCGCCGCGTCGACCCAGTCGTAGCCCTCGTTGTAGATCGGCAGCGTGCCGACATTGGCAACGCTGACCACGCTACCGAGAAAGCGGCTGCGCCGGTTCCAGGCGAGTTGCGCGGACCACGGTCCTTGCCGCCAGCCGAGCACCGCGTCCAGCGCATGGCGCGACACGTTGGGCAGCGGCAGCGACGCGCCGAGCGAGCGGTTGGGCGTGTCGCTGTCGGTCCAGGTGTAGGCGAGGTCCAGCGACAGGCCGTGCAGCGCGCCGCCCGGCACCGCGCGCGCACCGAGCTCCAAGCCCCGCACGCGCGCCGGCAGGCTGTTGACCGGACGGCTGATCAGGTAGGTCTGGCCGCCGTGCACTTCGGAGCGGCTCTCGGTGACGATGAAGCCCTCGACGCGCTTATAGAACGCGGTCACGCGCAGCGCGGCGTCGCGCGCGAAGAGCCGCTCCCACGAGAGATCGGCGTTGTCCGAGCGCACCGGCTCGAGCGTCGGCGTGCCCGCCGTGCCCTGGTTCAGCGAGGGCGTGATCGGGTTGGGCACCAGCACGAGCGAAGGCGAGAGCTGGTTGAAGTCGGGCTGGCCGATCGTGCGCGAGGCGGCCAGGCGCCAGCTCGTCGTGTCGCTGGCGCGCCAGCGCAGGTTGACGCTGGGCAGCCGCTCGGTCGCGCTGGTGTGCGCGTCGACCGGCGTCACCCCGGTCTCGGGCAGCGACTGCGCGCTGGCCACGCGGCGCTCGGTGCGCACGATGCGCAGGCCGGCGTCCCCGTCGATCGCGAGGGCGTTCGAGCGCAGCTTGACCATCAGGTAGGCGGCGCGGCTGCGCTCGTCGATGTGCCACAGGCCGAGCGGGCTCGCGGCCGTGGGCAGGGGGGTCGCGATGCCGAAGCGCGTGCGCAGGCCCTGCGCGTCGCGCGCGCCGCGAAGCGTCGGCACGATGAAGTCGCTGGCGCTCGTCGTGCCGGTGCCGGGCAGGTAGTCGGCGAACGGGTTGCGCATCAGGGCCAGCGGCCCGTCGGCCGCGCCGGGGCCGTCGAGCGCGAGATCGCCGAACACCAGGCCGGGCGCGTTGCCGGCCTCGCGCTGCGCGAGCCGCAGGCCGAAAGACAGCGCCTCGATGGCGGCAGCCGCGACGCGCTGTTCGGCGTCGAGCCGCCACGCGCTCAGCGTGCCGTCGAAAGGCCGCGTGCGGTAGGCCAGGCCGGCATAGCGCCAGGCGGCGGGGTCTTCGAGGTTGGTGCCTTCGACCGAGGTCGACGGCACGTGACGCCCGGTATCGTGGATGAAGCGCGCCGCGCGCGCCGAGAGGAACGGTCCGCTGAAGAACAGGCTGTCGCGCGCCAGCGTGCGGCTGAGGTCGGTCGAGACCGCGAGCATCTCGTTCGCGCGCCAGCGCGCGCCGAGCGCGGCCTGGCGCGTGCGCGCCTCGGTGTCGCGCGCGAAGTTCAGCAGCGACAGCGGCGCGTCGGTCCAGGCCACGCGCCGCACGGTTTCACCGCCGTCGTCGAGCACGACGCTCGTCGGGTCGAAGCTCGGCGAGGACAGCAGGTTGAGCTGGTGCGTGTCCTGCAGCGTCTTCAGGCGCACGAGGCTGGCCTCGCCTTGCAGCGTCCAGGCCGGCTCGGGCGACCACTGCAGCACGAGCGACAGGCCCTCGCGCTCGCGTCGGCCCTGGCTGCCGTTGAGCGTGCTCGAGCTCGCGACGGTCACGCGGCGTCCCGGCACGAGGTCGTCGCGCACGCTCGGCACGCCGGTGGTCTGCTGGTCCTCGCGCCAGGCGCGGCGCTCGTAGGAGGCGCCCAGCAGCGCGCCGAACGCGCCGCCGCCGTCGAGCCCCCAGCGCCGGCTCAGCAGCGTGCCGGCCTGGCCCGAGCCGCGGTTCGCAAGGTCGGCATGGGCCCAGCGCAGCGTCGCGCCGGCGTGCCGCTCGGGCAGGTCGAAGGGGCGCCAGAAGCGCAGGTCGATATCGCCGCCCAGGCCGCCTTCGACGCGGTCGGCGCGCGCGCTCTTGTAGACCTCGACGGCAGCCAGCAGCTCGACCGGCACGTCGGCGAGATCGAGCCCGCGGCCGGTGCCGGCGCTGAAGCTCTCGCGGCCGTCGAAGGTGGTCTGGACCTGGCCGAGCCCGCGCAGCGTCAGGCCCGAGCCCTCGCCGCGGTCGCGCCCGACCTGCACGCCGGGCACGCGCTGCAGCGCCTCGATCGCGCTGCGGCGCGGCAGCTCGCGCATCGTCGCGGCATCGATGCCGTCGACCACGCCGGCTTGCGCGCGCGCGGCCGCCGCACCGGGGCTCGGCGGCGCATGGTCGGCGATCAGCACGCGCGGCAGCGCCTGGCCGTCGTCGGTCGCGGCGTCGTGTTGCGCCAGGCCGTCGCACGACAGCGCGGTCAGCACGCCGGCGAGCCAGGCACGGTGCATTGCGCGCCTTTCGCCGCCGCTCAGTTCGTCGCCGCCTCGCGCAGCGCGTGGCGCCAGCGCAGGCCGAGCAGGCGCGCGATGGCATCGAGCAGCACGGCATGCTCGATGGGCTTGGGCACGAAGGCGTCGGCGCCCGCGGCGCGCACCTCGGCCTCGCTCTTCGACGAGGCGCTGGCCGAGGTGACGATCACCGGCAGCCGCGGGGCCATCGTGCCGCGGCGGATCTCGCGCGTCACCTCGAGGCCGTCGAGCCCGGGCATCGCGAGGTCGAGCAGCGCGATGTCGGGGCGCGTCGCGTTGAACAGCGCGAGCGCCTCGCGGCCGTCGTGGGCCGGCGTCACGTCGAAGCCCAGCGGCTCGAGCAGCTCCTGCAGCACGACCAGGTTCTCCGGCGTGTCGTCGGCCAGCAGAATGCGCCGCCGCGGCCCCTCGTAGCCGACGATCACCGGCGCGTCCCCGCCGGCCGCCAGCGGCGCCGTGGCCGCCGGCATCGCGACCGGCAACACGAGATCGAACCAGAAGCTGGTGCCGCGCCCCGGCACGCTGCGCACCGTGACGTCGCCGCCCATCAGGCGCACGAGCTGGCGGCTGATCGCCAGGCCAAGGCCGCTGCCGCCTTCGCGGCTGCGCGCGTCGCCGACCTGCTCGAACACCTGGAACAGGCGCTGGAGCTGGCTTTCGTCCATGCCGATGCCGGTGTCGTCGATGCGAAAGCGCAGCCGGGCCGAGCCGCCCGGCGCATCGCCATCGAGCCGCTCGACGTGCAGTTCCACGAAGCCCTGGTCGGTGAACTTCACCGCGTTGGACAACAGGTTCAGGAGCACCTGGCGCAGCCGCTTCTCGTCGGCGCGCACGAGGGTCGGCAGCGCGGTGTCCATCGTCAGCCGGAAGCCCAGGTTGCGTTCCTGCGCGCGCACGCGAACGATGTCGGCCACGCCTTCGACGAAGCCGCGCAGCTCGATGTCGCCGATGCGCAGCTCGAGCTTGCCGGCATCGATGCGGGCGAGGTCGAGCAGGTCGTTGATCAGCTCGAGCAGGTGGCGCCCGCTGTGCTCGATCACGTTCAGGCCGCGCAGCTGCGAGGGCCCGAGCGACTTGTCCATCAGCAGGATCTGCGCGAAGCCGAGGATGCCGTTGAGCGGCGTGCGCAGCTCGTGGCTCATCTGCGCGAGAAAGTCGCTGCGCGTGCGCGCCAGCCGCTCGGCCTCGGCCAGCGCCTGCTCGCGCTGCACCTCGGCGGTCTTGCGCTCGGTGATGTCGCGCGTGGCGCCCACGGTGCCGAGCACGCTGCCGTCTTCGTCGACCACCGCCGCCTTGAAGCTCTCGCTCCAGGCCGGGCCGCCCATGCCGCTCACGCACTCCTCGACGGTGCGGCGCTCGCCGCTGCTCATGACCTCGGCGTCGTCGCGCTCGCGCTGCAGCGCGGCCAGCTCGGGCAGCAACTGCGCGTCGGTGCGGCCTTCCATCGCCGCCGCGCTCAGGCCGTGCGCCGCCGCATGCGACTGGTTGGTGACCACGTAGCGGCCCTGCGTGTCCTTGAGCCACGCGGCCATCGGCAACAGGTCGATCAGCGTGCGCAGGTAGCGCGCCTGCTGGCGGAGCGCCGCGGTGCGCTCGTGCACGCGCTGTTCGAGGCTGGCGTTGAGCGCGCGCACCGCATGCTCCGAGCGCCGCAGCCGGCGCACGAAGGCTGCGCTGACGATCAGCAGCACGAGCGACGCGGCGAGCATGCTCCAGGCCCAGCGCTGCTGCAGCGTCTGTTGCTGCAGCATTGCTTCCTGGCGCTCGTTGCTGCGCTTGAGTTCGTCGATCGAGCGGCGCTGTGCGTCGGCCTCGTAGCGGCGCGCCAGCTCGACCATGCGCTGGCTCGAGCGCTCGCGGTTCGCGCGCGCGGTCATCGCCGCGGCCTCCTCGGCCAGCGCATAGGCGCGCTTGTGGTCGCCGCGCTCGGCCGCCAGCGCGGCCAGGCGGCGCGCGCTCTCGCTCACGTAGAGCGCGAAGTCGACCTTGCGCGCGATCTGGTAGGCCCGCTCGGCGTCGGCTTCGGCCAGCGCCTGCTTGCGCTGCGCCTGGCGGATCTCGCTGCGTCCGTTGAGCGCGAACCACTGGCCGATCGGGCTCGGATGGTTTTCGTAGATCGTGATGATCTGGTCGAACATCGCCGCGGCCTCGTCGAAGCGCTTCTGGCGGCGCAGATGGTCGGCCAGGCCGATGCGCGCGAACGCGACGCCGTAGGGCGAGCCGACCTGCTCGAACAGCGCGATCGCCTCGTGCGCCATGCGCTCGGCTGCCGCCGTATCGCCGTTCTCGGCGCCGTAGCCGGCCAGCGCGCGCAGGGCGTAGGCCTGTTGCAGCTTGCTGCCGGCGCGGCGCGCGCTTTCGAGCATCAGTTCGTAGTGCTCGAGCGCCTTGGCGCGCATGCCGCTCTGGTCGTAGGCGATGCCCAGCCCGTTGTAGGCGTAGACCAGGGCCATCGGGTCGTGGTCGCGCCGGGCGATCTCGAGCGCCTGCATCGACATCGTGACCGCCTCGTCGAACTGCCCGAAGCGCAGGTAGGTCACGCCGGTGCGCAGGAGCGCCTCGCCGAGCAGGTCGGTACGGTTCGTGCCGTCCAGCGCGGCCAGCGCCTCGGCGCTCGAGGTCCGAAGCACATCGAGGCGGCCCAGGTAGACGCCCGCCAGCGCGAGGTTGAGGTGAGCCTCGGCCTGGCCGACGCGGTCGCCGTGGCGCGTCGCGATGTCGAGCGCCTGCTGGGCGTGAAGCGTGGCGGCCTCGGCGCGCGCGAGGTGGATCTCGGCCCTCGCGACGACATTGAGCGTGCCGGCCCGCTGCGGCGCCGGCGCGGCGGCGGGCAGCTCGTCGAGGTCGGCGCGCGCCTGCTGGTAGGCGGCCGGCGCGTCGTTCTCCGACAAGGCCCGCAGCGTCGCGAGGCGCTGGCGCCAGGGTTCTTCGGTGCCGGCATGGGCGAGACCGCCCATCCATGCCGCCGCGGCCAACAGCAGCCCAACGGCTCCTCGAAGCCGTCGGGCCGCGCCCCACGCCAAGTTCATGCCTTCACCGTACGCGAACTCGCTGGCGACCGTCACCGTGGACAGTGCAGCGCCGGATTCTTCTCCCCGCCGGCGCCCTATGCAATCGACATGCCGCGCCCGAGGGATGGGCGGTCAAGCTCAGCGACTGGCGGTCTTGCGGCCGGCGCGGGTCCTGGCGGTCTTGCGTGCACCGGCGGCAGGCTTGGCGGTCTTGCCGGCCTTGGCGGCCTGGGCCTTGGCCGGCAGGTACAGCACGATGCGCTGCCCGCGGCCGATGCTCGCATTCGGGCTCAGGTTGTTCCACTGCGCCAGCGACGCGAGGCTCACGCCGTGCCGCTTGGCGATCGAGCTCAGCGTGTCGCGCGGCTTGGCGGCGACGACGACTCGCCGGCCCGGCGCGCGCTCCGGCGCGAGCGCCAGCATCGCGTTGTCGGCAACATGCTCGGCGACGTCGCGGTCGCGGTGGCCGTTGCGCGGCACCAGCAGCGTGGAGCCGGCCTTGACCAGCATGCGCGGCGGGATGCGGTTGATCTCGCGCAGCTGCGCCTCGCTCATGCCGACCTGCTTGGCCGCCTCGGACGGCTTCATCGTGCGCGGCACGACCCACGCGGTCCAGCTCGCGAGCGGGCCCTTGTGTTCGGGCAGCACGCGCACGAAGCGGTTCGCGTTGTCGTAGGGCAGCAGCACCTGCGGCGTGCCGGCGGCCAGGATCACCGGCTTGTTCAGCGAAGGGTTGAGGGCCTTGAACTCGTCGAGCGGCAGTCCGGCCAGGTTCGCGACGAGCTGGGCGTCGATGTCGCGCTGGATCGGCACGCTCAGGAAGTAGGGGTGATTCTCGATCGGCGGCAACTCGAGCCCGAAGCTCTGCGGCTGCGCGACGATGTTCTTCACCGCCTGCAGCTTGGGCACGTAGTTCGCGGTCTCGGCCGGCATGCGCAGGTTGAGGTAGTCGGTCGGCAGGCCGGCGCGCTGGTTGCGCGCGATCGCGCGCTGCACGTTGCCTTCGCCCCAGTTGTAGGCCGCGAGCGCGAGATGCCAGTCGCCGAACATGCCGTACAGGCGCTGCAGGTAGTCGAGCGCGGCGCGCGTGGAGGCGAGGATGTCGCGCCGGTCGTCGCGGAAGATGTTCTGGTGCAGCTCGTAATCGCGCCCGGTGGCCGGCATGAACTGCCACATGCCCGAGGCCTTGGCGACCGACATCGCCTGCGGGTTGAACGCGCTCTCGACGAAGGGCAGCAGCGCGAGCTCGCTGGGCATGCCGCGGCGCTCGAGTTCATCGACGATGTGATAGAGGTAGCGGCTCGAGCGCTCGGTCATGCGCTGCACGTAATCGGGACGGCTCGCGTACCAGCGCGCGTGCTTCTCGACCAGCTCGGTGTCGATGTCGGGCATCGTGAAGCCGCGGCGAACGCGCACCCAGAGATCGCGCCGCGCCGATTCGTCGTCGAGCGCGACCGGCGTGTCGGGGCGCAGAGGGTCGGTCGGCGCGCCTGCGGCTTCGGCGGCTTCGTTGTTTTCGGGCGCGCTCGCGGCGGGCGCGGTAGCGACGACGGCAACGTCGGGCGCCGATGCAGGCGTTTCGGGCGCCGAGGCGGCGGCTTCGAGGGGGGCGGCAGCGGGCTCGCTGGGGACGCTCGCGCAGCCGGCGAACCACAGGCCGAGGGCGGCGGCGAGCAGGTGCGGAAGTCGTCGCAGGCGCAGTGACAGGCGCAGTGGCGGATTCAGGGTCATCGGTAATTGTTCTTCCATTCGCGCAGGGTCGCGAACACCTCGACTGGGGCATCGTTCGCGGCACCCTGGCGGCGGGCGCTTTCGATCACGGCCGCTTCGCGTGCGCGCAAGAAGGGGTTGATCGCGCGCTCGGTCTGGATCGTGCTCGGCAGCGTGGGGTTCCCCTGTGCGCGCAATTGCTTGCAATGTTCGCGGTAGCGGGCGAGCTCGGCGTTGCCGGGTTCGACCGCGTGCGCGAACGCGAGATTGGCCAGCGTGTACTCGTGCGCGCAGCACACCCGCGTCTCGCCGGGCAGCGCAGCCAGTGCATCCAGCGAAGCCAGCATCTGCGCCGGCGTGCCTTCGAACAGGCGGCCGCAGCCGCCCGAGAACAGCGTGTCGCCGCAAAGCAGGATCGGCGCTTCGCCCTCGGGCTCGCCGTAGAACGCGACGTGGCCGGCGGTGTGGCCGGGCACGTCGATGACGCGAAAGTCGCAGCCGAGCAGCGTGACGACGTCGCCGCCCAGCACGGCGCGGGTGCGATGCGGAATGCGTTCGCGGCCGGTGCCGATCACGCCGCCGCCGGGCGCGTCAGGCGCGAGCCGCGGCAGCAGCGCGTCGATGCCGCCGACGTGATCGCCATGGTGGTGCGTCACTACAATGGCTTGCAGATCGAGCCGGCGCTCGTCGAGCACGCGCTCCACCGGTGCCGCTTCCCCCGGATCGACGACGATGGCCGCACGACCGTCGTGAAGCATCCAGATGTAGTTGTCCGTGAAGGCGGGAACAGCGACCAGGTTCATGACGCAAGAGGCGCCGATTATAGGTTTGCACCCCTGGCTGGCGACCCCGCCGGGCCGCTATCTCGCGGCGTGGGAACAGGCGCGGCTCGATGCGCTGGTCGGCGACATCTTCGGTTTCCACGCGGTGCAGCTCGGCCTGCCCGAGGTCGATGGCTTGCGCAGCAACCGCATGCCGCACCGCTGGTTGGTGGTGGGCGAGCAAGGCGACCTCGCGGTGGAGCGGCCGGCGTCGCTTTCCGACGATCCGCCGGCCGACGACAACAGCGCGCCGGCCGCCACACAGCCCGCGCCGGTGGCCGCGGCGGTGCTGTGCGACTTCGACGCGCTGCCGTTCGCCAGCCAGAGCCTCGATCTCGTCGTGCTGCCGCACACGCTGGAGCTCGCGCGCGACGCGCACCAGGCGCTGCGCGAGGTCGAGCGCGTGCTGGTGCCCGAGGGCCGCGTGGTCGTGCTCGGCTTCAACCCGGCCAGCCTGTGGGGCTTGCGCCAGTGGTTCGGCCGCTGGGCGCTGCGGCTGGGGCTGGCCCACGAGTCGCGCGCGCTGTTCCTGCCGCGCACCGGCGAGTTCATCGCCCAGCGCCGGTTGCGCGACTGGCTGCGCCTGCTGGGCTTCGAGGTCGAGAGCGCTGGCTTCGGCTGCTGGCGCCCGGCGCTGCGTTCGCAGCGCTGGCTCGACCGCTGGCGCTGGATGGAGCCCACCGGCGAGCGCTGGTGGCCCGTGTTCGGCGCCGTCTACATGGTGGTGGCGATCAAGCGGGTGCGCGGCATGCGCCTGATCGGGCCGGCCTGGAAGCGCGCGCCGGCGCCGCGCGCCTCGCCGGCCGTGGCGACGCACCGCCACCACCATCGTCATCACCACCGTCTCTCCAGTGGCCGCTGAGCCGGCCGCTCGCATTCCCTGCACGACTGCTTCATGACTCTTCCGATTGCGCGACCGAGCGTCACGATCTACACCGACGGTGCCTGCAAGGGCAACCCGGGCCCCGGCGGCTGGGGCGCCTGGCTCGTCAGCGGCGACCACCACAAGGAGCTGTTCGGCGGTGAGGCCCAGACCACCAACAACCGCATGGAGCTGATGGCGGTGATCGAGGCGTTGGCCTCGCTCAAGCGCAGCTGCGACGTGCAGCTCTACCTGGACAGCGAATACGTGCGCAAGGGCATCACCGAGTGGCTCGCCAACTGGAAGCGGCGCGGCTGGCGCACGGCCGACGGCAAACCGGTGAAGAATGTCGAGCTGTGGCAGCGGCTGGAAGCGCTGGTGGCGCTGCACCGCATCGACTGGCACTGGGTGCGCGGCCACGCGGGCGACCCGGGCAACGAGCGCGCCGACGCGCTGGCCAATCGCGGCGTTCCGCGCGTGCGGTGAAGCGATGCGGACGTGAAGGCAATGTTTCTCCGGGTGCCGCGTCGGGCTTTGGGCTGAAGCCGGTGGGCGCTCGGCGATCGGGCGACGATCGCGGGTTGGCAAGACAACGATTCAGATGAAGAGACTGCACTTGAGCGTGGCCGTCGTCGGCCTGGTCGGACTGTCGGGCGCCGCCTGGTGGTGGCAGCACCGCGCGGCAGCGCCGTCCGCGCCGCGCACCGAGGCGACGGTGCCCAACGGCGCCCAGGCCGCGGCGCCGACCGCCGCCGGCGGGCCGGCGGCGGTCGAGGTGGCGCAGGCGCTGCGCCAAAGCCTCACCGACGACACGACCGCGGTCGGCAGCCTGACCGCGCGCCAGGGGGTGGTCGTGCGCCCCGAGGTCAGCGGGCGCATCGTGCAGCTCGGCTTCCAGGACGGCGAGCGCGTGCGGCGCGGCCAGCTGCTGGTGCAGATGGACGACAGCCTGCCGCGCGCCCAGCTGCAGCAGGCCCAGGCCCAGGCCTCGATCGCGCGCACCACGCTCGCGCGCAACAAGGAACTGGTGGCGCAGAACTTCGTCACGCAAAGCGTGGTCGACCAGGCGCAGTCCAACCTCGAGGTCGCGCAGGCGCAGGTCGCGCTCGCGCAGGCACAGCTCGAGAAGCTGCGCATCCTCGCGCCTTTCGACGGCGTGGCCGGCATCCGCAAGGTCAACGTCGGCGACTACCTGAAGGACGGCGCCGACATCGTCGCGCTGCAGGACGTGTCCAGCCTCTATGTCGACTTCCGTCTGCCCGAGCGCTTCACGGCGCGCGTGAAGCCGGGCCAGTCGGTGGCGATGCAGTTCGACGCGCTGCCGGGCCAGGACTTCGAGGCGCGGGTCGATGCGCTGGAATCCGTGATCGACGCCGACGGCCGTTCGCTCGCGGTGCGCGCGCGCCTGGCGCAGCCGGCGGCGGCACTCAAGCCGGGCATGTTCGCGCGAGTGCGCGTCGTGCTGGCCGAGCGCAGCGGCGCGGTGATGGTGCCCGAAGAGGCGCTGGTGCCGCAGGGCGGCAAACAGTTCGTCGTCAAGGTCGTCGAAGGTGCCCAGGGTCCGGTGTCGCAGCGGCTCGAGGTCGCGACCGGACTGCGCCGCGCCGGCAAGGTCGAGATCCTGAACGGCGTCGCGCACGGCGACACCGTGGTCACCGCCGGCCAGGCGCGCCTGATGCGCGGCGACGGCGTGCCGCTGCGCGTGGTGCAGGTCGGATCGGCCGTGCCGGCGGCGTCGGCCGCGTCGGCACCCAAGGCGCGCCAGCCTGTCTGACCCGCAGACCCCGCCATGCAACTCGCCGAAACCTCGATCCGCCGCCCGGTCTTCGCGACCGTGCTGTCGCTGCTGCTCGTGCTGATCGGCGTGGTGTCGTTCAGCCGGTTGTCGGTGCGCGAGTACCCGCGCATCGACGAGCCGGTGGTCACCGTGTCGACCCGGCTGGTCGGCGCCTCCAGCGAGGTGATCGAGTCGCAGGTCACCAAGCCGCTCGAGGACTCGCTGGCCGGCATCGACGGCGTCGACATCCTGACCTCGATCTCGCGCTCGGAGCAAAGCCAGATCACGGTGCGCTTCAAGCTCGAGAAGAACCCGGACAACGCCGCGGCCGACGTGCGCGACCGCGTCTCGCGCGTGCGCGGGCGCCTGCCGGATGCGATCGACGAGCCGGTGATCGCCAAGGTGGAGGCCGACGCGACGCCGACCATCTGGCTCGCGTTCTCCGGCGAGCAACTCTCGCCGCTGGACGTGACCGACGTCGTCAACCGCATCGTCAAGCCGCGCCTGCAGACGGTGCCGGGCGTGGCCGACGTGCAGGTCAACGGCGACCGCCAGTACGCGATGCGCGTCTGGCTCGACCCCGACAAGCTCGCCGCCTACCGCCTCACGGTGCAAGACGCCGAGGACGCGATCCGCAAGCAGAACCTCGAGGTGCCGGCCGGGCGCATCGAAAGCCGCCAGCGCGAGTTCACCGTCACCGCGCGCACCGACCTCAACACCGTGGCGCAGTTCGCCGACATCGCGGTCAAGCAGGTCAACGGCTTCACGGTGCGCATGCGCGACATCGCGCGCATCGAGCAGGCCGCGGCGAGCGAGCGCTCCAGCGTGCGCCTGAACGGCGTGCCGGCGGTGTCGATGGGCGTGATCCGCCAGGCCACCGCCAACCCGCTCGAGGTCTCGGACGGCGTGCGCGAGGTCATGCCCAAGATCCAGCAGGACCTGCCGCCGGGCCTGAAGGTGCAGGTCGCCAACGACAACTCGGTGTTCATCGCGCGCTCGGTCGAGTCGGTCTATCACACGATCGCCGAAGCCGTCGCGCTGGTGGCGCTGGTGGTGTTCGTGTTCCTGCGCACGGTGCGCGCGTCGATCATTCCGCTGGTCACCATCCCGGTCAGCCTGATCGGCGCGTTCGCGCTGATGGCGCTGGCCGGCTTCACGGTCAACACGCTGACCCTGCTCGCGCTGGTGCTGGCGATCGGCCTGGTGGTCGACGACGCGATCGTCGTGCTCGAGAACATCTACCGCCACATCGAGGAGGGCGCGACGCCGTTCCAGGCCGCGCTGCAAGGCGGCAAGGAAGTCGGCTTCGCGGTCGTCGCGATGACGCTGACGCTGGCGGCGGTGTACGCGCCGCTGGCCTTCACGCCGGGTCGCACCGGGCGGCTGTTCACCGAGTTTGCGCTGACGCTGGCCGGCGCTGTGCTGGTCTCGGGCTTCGTCGCGCTGACCCTGAGCCCGATGATGTGCAGCAAGCTGCTGCGCCACAACCCCAACCCCGGCCGCTTCGACCGCGGCATGGAGGCGGTGCTGGTGGCGATCACGCGCGGCTACGAGCGCTTGCTGTCGTGGAGCCTGGCGCGGCGCTGGATCGTGCTGGCGGTGATGGCGGCCGCCGGCGGCAGCGCCTGGTGGCTGTTCCACGGCATGAAGAGCGAGCTTGCGCCCCTGGAGGACCGCGGCGTGATCTTCACCAGCGTCAGCGGCCCCGACGGCGCGACGCTCGAGTACACGCAGCGCTACCTCAACGCCATCTACGACGTGGCGCGCGGCTACGACGAGTTCGACCGCATCTTCGTCGTCGCCGGCAATCCGACCGTGGCGCAAGGCATCGCCTTCCTGCGTGCCAAGGACTGGTCCGAGCGCGACAAGAGCACGCTGCAGATCGCGCGCGAGCTGCAGCCCAAGTTCGCGACGCTGCCCGGCGTGACCGCGTTCCCGGTCACGCCGCCTTCGCTGGGCCAGGGCTTTCGCGAGCGGCCGATCAGCTACGTGGTCGTCACCTCCGACAGCTACGAGAACCTCGCCCAGGTCACCAACAACTTCATGACCGAGCTGGCGAAGAACCCGCGCATCGTCCAGCCCGATTCCGACCTGCGGCTGAACAAGCCGGAGATCTACATCCGCGTCGACCGCGACCGCGCGGCCGATGCCGGCGTCGCGGTCGACCAGGTCGCGCGCACCATCGAGACCATGCTCGGCGGGCGCCAGGTCACGCGCTACAAGCGCGACGCCGACCAGTACGACGTCATCGTGCAGACCGAGCCCACGGGCCGCACGACGCCGGAAGACATCGACAAGCTCTTCGTGCGCGGCCGCGGCGACACCATGATCCCGCTGGCGGCGCTGGTCAACGTGACCGAGAGCGTTTCGCCGCGCGAGCTGAACCACTTCAACCAGCGCCGCTCGGTGACCATCACCGCCAACCTCGCGCCGGGCTATGCGCTCGGCGAGGCGCTGCAGTTCATGGACGAGACCGCGCGCAAGCTGCTGCCGCCGGGCTACTCGACCGAGCTCAACGGCGTGTCGCGCGAGTTCCGCTCGTCCAGCGGCTCGCTCGGACTGGTGTTCGTGCTGGCGCTGCTGTTCATCTTCCTGGTGCTGGCGGCGCAGTTCGAGAGCTTCGTCGACCCGCTGGTGATCCTGCTGTCGGTGCCGCTGTCGATGGTGGGCGCGCTGCTCGCGCTCAAGCTCACCGGCGGCACGCTCAACGTCTATTCGCAGATCGGGCTGATCACGCTGGTGGGCCTGATCAGCAAGCACGGCATCCTGATCGTCGAGTTCAGCAACCAGCTGCGCCAGCAGGGTATGGAGACGACGAGGGCAGTGGTGGCAGCGGCCAGCCTGCGCCTGCGCCCGATCCTGATGACCACCGGCGCGATGGTGCTCGGCGCGCTGCCGCTGGCCCTGGCCACCGGTGCCGGCGCCGAGAGCCGCCAGCAGATCGGCTGGGTCATCGTCGGCGGCATGACGCTGGGCACGCTGCTGACGATCTTCGTCGTGCCGACGGTCTACACGCTGTTCGCGCGCGGCAAGGCGCCGGGGCCGATCGAGACGCCCGCGGCGCACAAGCCGAGCGAACAGGCTGTGTGACGTTGGCCCCCACGCTCGCTTCGCTCGCTGCCCCCCGAGGGGGCCCTTGCAGCGGACCGGCAAAGCCGGATCCGCGCAAGACCTGGTACCCCACGCGGTGGCCGGGCGTGCGCTCCCGGCGCCGCGCTTAAACCAGGCCGTCGAACGGCATCACGTCGACGCGCTCGCCCGCCGCGACCGAGCCCTGCTCGTGGCGCAGCACCACCAGCCCGTTGGCCTGCGACATCGAGCGCAGGATGCCCGAGCCCTGCGCGCCGGTGAGGCTCACGTGCCAGTCGCCGTCGGCGCCGCGCACGACACGGCCGCGCTGGTACTCGGTGCGGCCGGGCTTCTTGCGGATCGCCTCGGCGCTGCGTGCGCTCAGCATCGGCAGCGGCTCCGGCGCAGCGCCGGCCATGCGCAGCAGCGCGTCGCGCACGAAGGCATAGAAGGTCACCATCACCGCGACCGGATTGCCCGGCAGGCCGAACAGCACCGCGGCCTTGGAGCCGGGCCCGGCGGCGTGGATGCGGCCGATCGCCATCGGCCGGCCGGGGCGCATTGCGATGCGCCAGAAGGCCACCTCGCCCAGCTTGGCCATGGTCTGCTTGGTGTAGTCGGCCTCGCCGACGCTGACGCCGCCCGAGGTGATCACCGCGTCGGCGCAGTCGGCCGCGGCGCGGAACGCCGCTTCGAGCGCGGCCGGGTCGTCGCGCACGACGCCCATGTCGATCGCGTCGACGCCCAGGCGCGCGAGCATGCCGTGGATTGTGTAGCGGTTGCTGTCGTAGACGCAGCCGGCATCGAGCGGCTCGCCGATCGAGCGCAGCTCATCGCCGGTGGAGAAGAAGGCCACGCGCAGCCTGCGCCGCACCGGCAGCTCGGCGCGGCCGAGCGAGGCGGCCAGGCCCAGGTCGGCCGGGCGGATCAGGCGGCCCGCGGTCAAGGCAGCTTCGCCTCGCGCGAGATCCTCGCCCGCCAGGCGGCGGTTGTCGCCGGTGCGCACTGCACCGGCCGGAATGACGACCACGTCGCCGTCGCTGCGCGTGAACTCCTGCGGCACCACGGTGTCCAGGCCGGGCGGCATCACGGCGCCGGTCATGATGCGCACGCACTCGCCGCGCGCGGGCGCGGCGCCGTCGAACTGCTGGCCGGCCAGGCCGGTGCCGACGACGCGCAGCCGCGTGTCGCCCTCGGCGGCGAGGTCGGCGCCGCGCAGCGCGAAGCCGTCCATCGCCGAGTTGTCGTGCGCCGGCACGTCGATCGGCGAGACCACGTCGGCGGCCAGCACGCGGCCGAGCGTCGCGCGCAGCGCGATCGACTCGACCGCCGCCACCGGCGTCACGAAGCGGGCGATGAACTCCTGCGCCTGCGCGACCGGCAAGGCGTTCGGGTCGTAGCCGCTGACGCAGGAGGCGATCTGTTCGATCGAGGGCAACTCGTTCATCGGTTCACAGCGTCAGCGCCATCTGCGCCTTGTCGTGGTAGCTCTCGCGCCCGCGAGCGTCGACCAGGCGGATCGCGCGCGGCAGCAGGCCGTAGCGCCTGAAGCCCGCATGCTCGTAGAGCGACACGACCCGCTCGCTCGATGCCGTGACCGACAGCGTGATCAGCTGCAGCCCCTGCGCCGCGCGCGCCTCGCGGATGCAGGCATCGACCAGCGCGCGGCCGATGCCGCGGTTGGTGTGGCTGGGCAGCACCATCAGCCCGATCAACCAGGCAATGTGGCGCACCTTGTTGCGCGTTTCGCGCTCCAGGCCCACCGAGCCGACGAGGTGGGCGCCGTCGAAGGCGCCGAGCAAGAAGGTGCCGCCCAGCGGCTCGGCGTTGCCGAGCCGGCCGAGGTAGCTCTCGGGCGAGCGGCGCACCTCGGTCTCGTGGTCGGAGGTGAAGGCGTCCGGATGCAGGCGCAGCGCCTCGTCGCGCAAGGCCTTGTAGGGGGCGAGGTCGGGGGCGGCGAGGCGGCGGATCACGATGCCGTCGAGACCTGAGGCTGCTTCGGCCATGGTGTCTTTGATCAGCTGCGCTGCGCTTCGGCTTGCCGAAGCTCGTCGAGCGTGTTGGCGTTGAAGAAGGCCGCGTCGTCGGGGAAATCGACCTCGACGCAGCGGTGCAGGGCGGTCCAGCGGTCGATCTTGCGGCCGCCCTCGTGGGTGAAGCGCACCAGGCTTTCGAGCAGCGAGGTGCGCAGCAGGCAGAACACCGGCTGCACCTGCGGGCGGCCGTCGGCGTCGATCGTGCGCGGCATCGCGATCTCGGCGTCCTGGGCCTCGGCGGCGGCCGCCAGGCGCGCCACCAGGTCGAGCGGGAAGGCCGGCGTGTCGCAGGGCACGGTCACCATCCACGGCGTCTCGCAGCGCTCCAGGCCGGCCAGGAAGCCGGCCAGCGGCCCGGCGTACTCACCGACGCCCTGCGGGTCCGGCCACACCGGCACGCCGAAGCTTTCATACGCCGCGAGATTGCGATTGGCGTTGACCATCAGCTCGCCGACCTGCTCGCCCAGGCGCAGCAGCGTGTGCAGCGCCAGCGGCACGCCGCGGTAGGGCTGCAGGCCCTTGTCGACGCCGCCCATGCGGCTGCCGCGGCCGCCCGCGAGGATGAGTCCGGTGATCTCGTGTCGGTCCATCGGTTCCGATCAGCCGCCGATGTAGCTCATCTCGACGCGGCGCTCGCGTGCCTCGGGCGGCAGCTCGGCGCGCCCGCGCAACTCGGAGTAGCGGTCCTGGCGCACGTGCCAGATGCGCGCGATCGCGCCGGCGATCTGCGCGTCGCTGACGGCCGGATCGCGCAGCAGCGCGCGCAGGTCGTGGCCGCGGCTGGCGAACAGGCACAGGTAGAGCTGTCCTTCGGTGGACAGGCGCGCGCGGTTGCAGTCGCCGCAGAAGGCCTGCGTGACGCTGGAGATGAAGCCCACCTCGCCGGCGCCGTCGGCATAGGCCCAGCGCTCGGCGGTCTCGCCCGGCGCGCTGGCGTCGAGCGGGCGCAGCTCGAAGTGCTCGGCCAGCCGCGCGCGCACTTCGGCCGAGGGCAGCACCTCGTCCATGCGCCAGCCGTTGGTGGCGCCGACGTCCATGTACTCGATGAAGCGCAGCGCGATGCCGCTTGAGCGGAAGTGCCGCGCCATCGGCACGATCTCCTGGTCGTTGGTGCCGCGCTTGACGACCATGTTGACCTTGATCGGCGCCAGCCCCGCGGCCTGCGCGGCCTCGATGCCGGCCAGCACGTCGGCAACCGGGAAATCGACGTCGTTCATGCGCCGGAACACCGCGTCGTCGAGCGCGTCGAGGCTGACCGTCACGCGCTGCAATCCGGCGTCGCGCAGGCTCCTGGCCTTGCGCGCGAGCAGCGAGGCATTGGTCGTCAGCGTGAGGTCCAGCGGCGTGCCGTCGACGGTGCGCAGCGCCGCCAGCATCTCGATGAGGCGCTCGATGTTCTTGCGCAGCAGCGGCTCGCCGCCGGTCAGGCGGATCTTGTGCACGCCGTGCGCGACGAACAGCTTCGCCAGCCGCGTGATCTCCTCGAAGCTCAGCAACTCGGCATGCGGCAGGAAGGGGTGGTCCTTGCCGAACACTTCCTTGGGCATGCAGTAGCTGCAGCGGAAGTTGCAGCGGTCGGTCACCGAGATGCGCAGGTCGCGCAGCTCGCGCCCGCGGGCGTCGGCCACGTGGCCGCTCGGCGCGATGGGATCGAGGGAGATCGCGGGGCGCTGTCGCTGCGCCGCGCGCAGATCGATCAACGGGATGCTGCGTTCCGCCATGGCCCGATTGTGCCGCGCGCAGCGGGGGCCGCCCGTGCGCCGCGTCAAGGCCCTGCGATCTACTGCAGCGGCGGGGTGGCCGGCGCCAGCGGCGCTGCGGCGCCGGACGTCAGCGTCGACGGGATCTCGGCCGGCGGGATGAACGGCGCGGCGGCGGCCGGCATCAACACGCTGCCCGCGCCGCTGCCTTCCGGCGCGCGGCGCGCGCCGTTGTAGCGCTTGGCCCAATAGGCTGCGCGCATGTCTTCCACGCGCACCTGGCCGCCGGTGCGCGGTGCGTGGATGAACTTGCCGTCGCCGACGTAGATGCCCACGTGCGAGAACGCGCTGCGCAGCGTGTTGAAGAACACCAGGTCGCCGGGGCGCAGTTCCTCGCGCTTGACCGACAGCCAGCCCGGCGCCTTGGCCTGCTCCTGCGAGCGTCGCGGCAGCACCAGGCCGAGGCTGCTTTCGAACACGTGGCGCGTGAAGCCGCTGCAGTCGAAGCCCTGCTCGGCGCTCTGGCCGCCGCGCTTGTACGGCACGCCGAGGAAGTTCATCGCCCGCAGCACGAGATCCGAGGCGAGGTCGGACGCAAAGTCCGAGGCGTTCGACGCGAACTGCGAGGCCGCCGCGCTGCCGCGTTCGAGCAGGCCGCGCTCGCGCAACAGGTTCATCACCGGATCGCTGGCCGCCTGGGCTGGCGGCTGCGGCGCAGCCAGCACCGGGGCCGCTGCCGCCAGGAGCGTCGCGAGCAGGATCGCGACGCGGCGGGCAGGGCGGGGCGGCTTGAGCATGGGCCGGGAGGCTATCGGGCCGCACACCTTGCGTCAAGCGAAAAAACATAGTGTTATCAAGCACTTGGCACGAAACCGTGCGGCTTGCGAGGGCGTCAGCGTCAGGGCGGCGTCAGTGGGGACGCCTGCAATGGCGGCTGGCCGCGCCGCGAACGAAGATCAGCACGACAAGGAGACAAGCGATGCGCTACGAGGACTTCTATCGCCGCTCGGTCGACGAGCCCGAGGCTTTCTGGGCCGAACAGGCCAAAGCGATCGACTGGCAGCGCCCGTTCGATCGCGTGCTCGACGCCAGCCGCACGCCGTTTGCGCACTGGTTCGTTGGCGGCACGACCAACCTCTGCCACAACGCCGTCGACCGCCACCTCGCGGCGCGCGGCGAGCAGAAGGCGATGGTCTGGGTCTCCACCGAGGTCGACCGCGAGGTCGCCTACTCCTACCGCGAGCTGCACGCCGAGGTGCAGCGCATGGCGGCGATCCTGCAATCGCAGGGCGTCGGCCAGGGCGACCGGGTGCTGATCTACATGCCGATGATTCCCGAGGCGGTGTTCGCGATGCTGGCCTGCGCGCGCATCGGCGCGATCCACTCGGTGGTGTTCGGCGGCTTCGCCAGCGTCAGCCTGGCCACGCGCATCGACGACGCCCAGCCCAAGCTGGTGGTCAGCGCCGACGCGGGCTCGCGCGGCGGCAAGGTCGTGCCCTACAAGCCGCTGCTCGACGAGGCGATCCGCCTGGCCGCGCACAAGCCGCAGCACGTGCTGCTGGTCGACCGGGGCCTGAGCGCCATGGAGCGCGTGGCCGGACGCGACCTCGACTACGCGCCGCTGCGCGAGCAGCACAAGAACGCCAGCGTGCCGGTCGCCTGGCTGGAGTCGGCCACGCCCAGCTACACGATCTACACCAGCGGCACCACCGGTCGGCCCAAGGGCGTGCAGCGCGACACCGGCGGCTATGCCGTCGCGCTGGCCGCGAGCATGCGCAACATCTTCCGCTGCGAGCCGGGCGAGACCTACTTCTGCACCAGCGACATCGGCTGGGTCGTCGGCCACTGCTACATCGTCTACGGGCCGCTGATCCACGGCATGACGACCATCCTCTACGAAGGCCTGCCGATCCGCCCGGACGCCGGCATCTGGTGGCGCCTGGTCGAGAAGTACAAGGCCACTGCGATGTTCAGCTCGCCCACCGCGGTGCGCGTGCTGAAGAAGCACGACCCCGAACACCTCAAGCGCCACGACCTCAGCTCGCTGCGCGGCCTCTACCTCGCCGGCGAGCCCCTCGACGAGCCGACCGCGGCCTGGATCTCCGAGGGCATCGGCCGCCCGATCATCGACAACTACTGGCAGACCGAGTCCGGCTGGCCCATCCTCACGCTGGCCAACGGCGCCCCGGGCGTCGAGCCCAAACAGCCCAAGTTCGGCAGCCCCGGCGTGCCGATGTACGGCTTCAAGGTCAAGCTTGTCGACGAGCACAGCGGCGCCGACCTCACCGAGCCGAACCAGAAGGGCGTGGTGGTGATCGAGTCGCCGACGCCGCCGGGCTTCATGCAGACCGTCTGGCGCGACGACGAGCGCTTCGTCAAGACCTACTGGTCCACCGTGCCGGGCCGGCAGGTCTACAGCACCTTCGACTGGGGCATCCGCGACGAGGACGGCTACTACTTCATCCTCGGGCGCACCGACGACGTGATCAACGTGGCGGGTCACCGGCTCGGTACGCGCGAGATCGAGGAGGCCATCTCCAGCCACCCGGCGATCGCCGAGGTGGCCGTGGTCGGCGTCGCCGATGCGCTCAAGGGCCAGGCCGCGATGGCCTTCGCGGTGCTGAAGGATGCGTCGGCGGCGGCGAACGAGGCCGATGCGCTGCGGCTCGAGGGCGAGGTGATGAAGCGCGTCGACGAGACGCTGGGCGCGGTCGCGCGGCCGGCGCGCGTGCGCTTCGTCACGCTGCTGCCCAAGACGCGCTCCGGCAAGCTGCTGCGCCGCGCGATCCAGGCGGTGTGCGAGAAGCGCGACCCGGGCGACCTGACGACGATCGAGGATCCGGCGGCGCTGCAGCAGATCCGCGATCTGGTGGCCTGAGCGTTGGGCGCCTGCCGGCGCCTGCGCTCAGCCGGCGCGCCGGATGGTCGCCAGCAGCGCGCCCGCGGCGACGAACAGACCGCCAAACACGCGGTTCATGATGCGCAGCTGGCGCACCGACTTCAGCGCGCGCAGCACGCGCGCGGCCAGCGCGGTGTAGACGCCCATCACAACCAGGTCGGTGAAGCCCAGCGTCGCGCCGATCACGAGGTACTGCGGCAGCAGCGGCTCGGCGAGGTTCAGGAACTGTGGCACCACGGCCAGCAGGAACACGGTGCCCTTGGGGTTGACGGCGTTGACCGCCCAGCCGCGCGCGATCAGCGCGCCGATGCCGGTGCGCGCCGCGGCGCCCTCGTCGGCGCTGGCCAGCGGCACCGCCGGTGCGCGCCATTGCTTGATGCCCAGCCAGATCAGGTAGGCCACGCCGAGCCACTTGACCAGCGCGAAGGCGGTCGACGAGGTCGCGATCAGCGCGCCCAGGCCGGCGCCGACCAGCACCACCTGGGTCCAGATGCCCAGCACCAGGCCGATCGTGACCACGTAGCCGCGTGCGAAGCCGTGGTTCAGGCCGGCGCTCATCGCCGCCACCGCGCCTGCGCCGGGAGAAATGCTGATCGCCCAGGAGGCGGCGAAGAAGGTCAGCCAGACCGAGAGTTCCATCACGTTCCCCTGCGCCGCGCGTGGCGCGTACAAACAATTACAGGTCCGCCTCGGACCAGGCGCCCGATGCTACGGCAGCATCGTCGCAGGCGCGCGCGCGAGGCCTTTCATGGCGGGCCCTCAAGCTTGTCGGCGCGCTGCCGACAACCATGAGGACGACGACCGCCCCACCGGGGCCGGCGCCGCCCCAAGCCATGAGCGACACCTTCGACCTCGACATCCAACATCTGCGTATCGGCCTGCACGTGCAGCTCGACCTGGGCTGGATGGCGCATCCCTTTCCGCTGAACAGCTTCCGCCTGGCCTCGGCCGAGCAGATCGAGACGCTGCGCGGGCTGGGGCTGCGGCAGGTGCGGGTGGTGGCCTCGCGCAGCCTGCCGGCGGCGCTGCACGCACTGGTCGACGAGGGCGTGATCGACGCCGGCCAGGCGCCGCCGCGCGAGCCGGCGCCGCGCGCCGTGGCCGTGGCGGCGGTGCGGCCGCAGCCGCCCGACCCGGCCGAGGAAGAGCGACAGCGCCGGCGCGCGCAGCAGGCCGCCGAGCAAGAATGCCTGGCGCAGGCCGAACGCGCCTACGCCGAGGCTGGCCGCGGCCTGCGCCGCTGCTTCGAGCTCGTGCGCAGCCAGCCGCAGGCCGCGCGCGAGCAGTGCGAGGCCCAGGTGCGCGACTACCTCGACCTCGTGCTCGGCGCGCAGGAGATGGCGATCCGCCTGCTCGGCGAAGGCGCCGGCGACCGCGCCTCGATGCACGCGATCAACGTGACCGTCATCTCGCTGCTGCTCGGCAAGGCGCTCGGCCTGCCCGAGGAGGCGATGCAGGAGCTCGGCGTCGGCGCGATGCTGCACGACGTCGGCAAGCTCGACCTGCCCGAGCGCGTGCGCTGGCTCGACCCGACGACCGCGCTGGTGTCGGTGCACGAGCGCCAGTACTACCAGGAGCACGTCGCGCTCGGCGTGGTGGTGGGCAAGCAGATGACGCTGTCGCCCGGCGCGCTGCTGGTGCTCGCGCAGCACCACGAACTGGCCGACGGCAACGGCTTTCCGCTCAAGCTCGCCGGCGAGCGCATCAGCCTGCCGGCGCGCATCGTCGCGCTGGTCAATCGCTACGACAACCTCTGCAACCCGGCCAGCCCGGCGCATGCGCACACGCCGCACGAGGCGCTGTCGCTGATGTACGCACAGATGAAGCCGCAGTTCGACGCCGCGGTATTCGCCGCCTTCGTGCGCATGATGGGCGTGTACCCGCCGGGCTCGGTCGTGCAGCTCAGCGACGACCGCTATGCGCTGGTCACCACCGTCAACTCCAGCCGCCCGCTCAAGCCGCGCGTGCTTGTGCACGAGCCGCGCGCCGGCCGCGACACCGCGAGCAGCGTCGACCTCGAACAAGCGCCCGGCCTGAGCATCCGCCGCAGCCTGAAGCCGCAGCATCTGCCGCGCGCGGCGCTCGATGCGCTGTCGCCGCGCCCGCGCGTGTGCTACTTCTTTGAACGCGCCCGCGAGCTCGAATTCACCGCGTCGGCCACCGACGCGCGTGCGCGAAAGGAGGTGGCGTGATGACCGCGACCGCCCCGAGCGCCGCGCGCGGCGAGAGCTTCACCGGCTGGCAGCCCTGGCTCGACGGCCTGCTCGACGCGGTGTGCGTGATCGACGCAGCCTCGCTGCGCGTCATCGCGGCCAATGGGGCCGCCGCGGCACTCTACGCACGCGAGCACGAGGCGCTGATTGGCCGCCCGGTCGCCGATCTGTCCGCGACGCCCGAGGACGCCGCGTTCTGGGACGGCGTGCGCGCGGGCGACGCATCGCCGCTGCACTCCGAGACCTGGGCCGCGCAGGCCGACGGCAAGCTGGTGCCGGTCGACCGGCGCGCCAGCCGCATCACCTTGCCCGACGGCAGCGGTGCCTGGCTGCTGGTGCTGCGCGACCTGAGCGACGAGCGCGCCGCCGAAGGCGAGCTCGAGAAGCTGGTCGCCGAGCTGCGCGCGACGCTGGAGTCGACCGCCGACGGCCTGCTGGTCACCGACCTGCACGGCGCGATCCGCGGCTGCAACCAGCTCTTCGCCGAACTGTGGAGCCTGCCGCCGGAGCTGCTGACCGAGCGCGACGACGCGGCGGTGCACGCGTGGATGCATGCGCAGGTGGCCGACGAGCACGCCTACAACGCGCAGCTCGACGCGATCGAGCGCGAGCCGCTGCGCCGTGCCTGCGACCTGCTGGTGCTGCGCAACGGCCGCGTGCTCGAGCGCGTCGCGCTGCCGCAGTACGGCCGCGGCCAGCCGATCGGCCATGTCTACTCGTTTCGCGACATCACCGAGCGCCTCGCCAATGCCGCGCGCCAGCAGCTCGCGACGCAGGTGTTCGAGTCCAGCCTCGATGCGATCTTCGTCACCGACGGCGAGCTCAGGCTGGTGGAGGTCAACGCCGGCTGCGAACGCCTGATGGGCCGCTCGCGTGCCGACCTGCTCGGCCTGGGCGTCGCGGAACTGGTCTACCACCCGAGCGACGAGGGCTGGTTCGAGCGCGTCTCACAGCGCCTGCGCTCGCATGGCGTGTGGGAGGGCGAGCTGTGGCATCGCCGGCCCGACGGCAGCACGCTGCCCGGCCATGTCTCGCTGGTCAAGGTCGCCGCGCCTAGCGAGCCGATCGCCGCGCCCGCGCTGCCGGCCGAGCGCTGCGTGGGCTTTTTTCGCGACCTGTCGGACACGGTGGCTGCGCACCAGCGCATCCAGGAGCTGGCTTTCAGCGACGCGCTGACCGGCCTGCCCAACCGCGTGCTGCTGGCCGAGCGCGTCGAGTTCGCGCTGGCCATGGCCAAGCGCGACGCGAGCAACTTCGCGCTGCTCTTCCTCGACCTCGACCGCTTCAAGCACATCAACGATTCGCTCGGCCACCTGTTCGGCGATCGCGTGCTGGTCGACGTGGCCGAGCGGCTCAAGGGCTGTGTGCGCCAGGTCGATACCGTCGCGCGCCTGGGCGGCGATGAGTTCGTGATGCTGGTCCACCATGCCGACGCGCAAGGCGCCGAGGCCACCGCGCGGCGCGTGCTCGACGCGCTGGCCAGGCCCTTCGAGCTCGAGGGCATGGCCTTCAGCATCACCTCGAGCATCGGCATCGCGCTGTACCCGCACGATGGCCTGACGCTCAACGACCTGATCAAGAACGCCGACGCGGCGATGTACCGCGTCAAGGAGCGCGGCCGCGCGGGCTACCGCTTCTACCAGCGGCAGATGAACGTCGACCTGCTGGCGCGCATGAAGCTCGACCACGCGATGCGCATCGCGCTGGAGCAGGGCCACTTCGTGCTGCACTACCAGCCGCAGATCGACCTCCACAGCTCGGCGGTGGTCGGCGCCGAGGCGCTGATCCGCTGGCACGACCCCGAGCAGGGCAACGTGCCGCCGTCGGAGTTCATCCCGGTCGCCGAGGAAACCGGCTTCATCGTCGCGCTGGGCGACTGGGTGCTGGCGCAGGCGGTCGAACGCGCCGCGGCCTGGCATGCGGCCGGCCATGCGATCACGGTCGCCGTCAACGTCTCGGCGCTGCAGTTCCAGCAGGCCGACTTCGTCTCGCGCGTCGCGCAGGCGCTCGACAGCGCCGGGCTGCCGGCCGCGCACCTCGAGCTCGAGCTCACGGAGTCGATCCTGCTCAAGGACGCCGACGAGGCGCTGCAGCGGCTGGTGGCGCTCGACCGGCTCGGCGTGAGGTTGGCGATCGACGACTTCGGCACCGGCTATTCGAGCCTGAGCTACCTGAAGCGCATCCCGATCCGCAAGCTCAAGATCGACCGCAGCTTCGTCAAGGGCCTGCCGGGCGACGAGAGCGACGCGGCGATCGCCACCGCGGTGATCGAGCTGGCGCGCGCGCTGCGCCTGCGCGTGATCGCCGAGGGCGTCGAGACGCCGCGCCAGCGCGAGTTCCTGCGCGAGGCCGGCTGCGACGAGTTCCAGGGCTTCCTGGTGTCTGCCGCGGTGCCGCCGGACGAGTTCCTCAGGCTGCTGACGCGTCCGCGCGGCGGCGTGCGCGTCGCGGCCTGATCAGGCCGCGACGGCCGGCCCCACGGTGCGGTAGAGCGCGCGCACCAGGTCCGACTCGGTGATGATGCCCGCCAGGCGCTTGTCGTCGTCGATGATCGGAATGTGGTGGTGGCCGCCGGCCGAGAACAGGGGCACCAGCTCGGCCAGGTGCTGACGCTCGCGCGCCACGCGCACCTCGCGCGTCATGATCTGGCCGATCACCTCGGCCTTGTCGGAATGCACGCTGCCGCTGCCGCGCAGGAAGCTGCGCAGGCGCTCGGCGAGGCCGGCGTGGCCGTCCAGGCGTGCGTGGCGGATGAAGTCGGCCAGCGTCACGATGCCGACGATGCGCCGCGCGCGGTCGATCACAGGCAGCGCCTTGATGCGGCGCTCGCGCATCAGCGTCCAGGCCTCGGACAGCGGCGTGCCGAAGTGCACCGCCAGCGGCTCGCGCGTCATCACGTCGGCGCAGCGCAGCTGGCCGAAGTTGCGCTGGTAGGCAGCCGCCTCGGCGTGGTGCAGCAACTGCTCGAGATCGTCGCGGCTGATGTCGAGCACCTGGTTGTAGTGCGCGAGCGCGGCATCGAGGTCGGCGGCGCTGAAGCGCGCCGGCGCCGCGGGCGTCGGAGGGCGGCGCTGCGCGTGCGGGTAGCGCCGGCCGGTGAGGCCGTTGTAGGCCATGCCGGCGGCCACCAGCAGCAGCGAGTCGAACAGCACCGGAAAGAGCGCGAACTGCCAGTTCGCCGCACCGAGCGCGGCCAGCAGCGCGCTGGCGCCGCCCGGCGGGTGCAGGCAGCGCAGCGCGAACATCACGGCGATCGCCGCCGCCACCGCGGTCGCGCCGGCCCACGCGGGATCCGGGATCGCGGCCGCGCACAGCGCGCCGACCAGGGCCGACAGCGTGTTGCCGCCGACCACCGACCACGGCTGGGCGAGCGGGCTGGCCGGCACGGCGAACACCAGCACCGCGCTGGCGCCGATCGGCGCGACCAGCCATGGCACGCCGTCGGCGACGCCGATCCACCAGCGCGCGACCATGCCCGTCAGAACGATGCCCAGCCCCGCACCGACGAAGGCGCGCCAGCGCTCGCGCGCATCGACCGCCACCGGCGCGGGCCGCAGGGCATCGAGGAACTGGATCAGGCGCTCACGGGGCGATGGCATGGACAAAGGCGGCAAGGGCGGGCGCGATGGGCGACGCGGTCGGGGCCGCGAGGTTATCAATCGCCGCCTGCGCTCGCGCGGCTGTGCAGCCGCAGCCCGAAGCCCGTCCTGCGCCAGGCCCATGCGAGGATGAAGAAGAACACCGTGAAGATCGCGCCGCCCCACCATTCGGTGACGTTCTCCAGCGCGTCCTTCTGCGCCTGCGTCGACCACCACAGCGGCAGGAGCACATGGGCCAGGCCGAGCAGCGGCAGCGTGGCGCACAACAGCAGCAGCGCGGTCGCGATGCGGCGCCGCTGCCGGCTGTCGCGCAGATGGCGCTGCCACTGGTCGCTGACGATCAGCATCGCGATGCAGCTCAGGCCGAAATAGAAGAACACGCCGTAGTGACGCATCCAGCGGTAGCCCGCGCCCTCGGTGCCGAGGAAGCTGCCGTACAGCGCCAGCATCGCGCCGATCGCGATGCCCAGCGCCGGCAGCGTGCGCTGCCAGCGATCCGCCGCCGCGCCGAGCGAGCGCAGCCAGCCGGCGCACAACAGCCAGCACAGCGCCTGCAGCACCGCCGACGGCAGCAGCAGCGTGCGAAACAGGATGTTGGGCAGGCCGTGGCGCGCGGCGCGGCTGATCGAGACGCAGCCTTCGAGCAGCGGCTGGCAGTCCGGTACCAGGTCCAGCCGCACCGACAGCCGCCACGCGACCAGCGTGGCGATCAACGGCAGTGCGCCGGCCAGCAGCGCCAGCGGCCACAACGCGTGCACACGGTCGTCGGATGCATCGACTCGCATCGCCTGTCCTCAGGTCTGCCCCGGACCACGGGAAGCGCCAGCATCGCAGCAACTGGCAAGGCGGTCACGGATGCTGTATAAATAAACAGTATCGCCATGAGCCTGCCACCACCACCGCCGATCAAGGGCCGCGGCACGCCGCAGCGGCTGGCACACCGCTTCGAGTCGCTCGCGCGCGCGGCCGAGGACGACGGCTGGGGTTCGCTCGAAGACCAGGCCACCGATCGGGAAGCGGCCGTGCCGGTCGTGACACAGGTCATCCAGGAGCAGGCGCGCAGCGTGATCTCGCGCAACGACTCGCCCGACATCCCGTTCGACCAGGCCATCAACCCCTACCGCGGCTGCGAGCACGGCTGCAGCTACTGCTACGCGCGGCCCACGCACAGCTACCTCAACCTCTCGCCGGGGCTCGACTTCGAAACGCGCATCGTCGCGAAGATGAACGTCGCCGAGCGGCTGCGCGCCGAGCTCGCGAAGCCCGGCCACCAGCCCACGCCGATCAACCTCGGTTCGGCCACCGACTGCTACCAGCCGCTCGAGCGCCGGCTCGGTCTCACGCGCGCGATCCTGCAGGTGCTGACCGCCTGCCGGCATCCGTTCACCATCGTCACCAAGTCGGCCGGCATCGAGCGTGACCTCGATCTCATCGCACCGGCCGCGCGGCGCGGCGAGGCGCTGGTGTTCGTCAGCATCACCTCGCTCGACGCGGCGCTGGCGCGCAAGCTCGAGCCGCGCGCGGCCGCGCCGCACCGGCGGCTGCAGGCCGTGAAGCGCCTGTCGGACGCCGGCGTGCCGGTGGGCGTGAACGTTGCGCCGATCATTCCCTTTCTCAACGAGCCGGAGATCGAGCGCATCGCCGAAGCGGCCGCCGAGGCCGGCGCGACTTCGCTGCACTACACCGTGCTGCGCCTGCCGTGGGAGGTGGCGCCGCTGTTCAAGCAATGGCTGCAAGACCATGTGCCCGAGCGCGCCGAGCGCATCCTTGCGCGCGTGCACGACATGCGCGGCGGCAAGGACTACGACGCCGACTTCCGCCAGCGCATGCGCGGCGCCGGCCTGTGGGCCGAGCTGATCCGCCAGCGTGTCGACAAGGCCGCGGCGCGGCACGGGCTGGCGCGCTCGACGCCGCCGCTGTCGAGCGCGCACTTCAGCGCGCCGCGTCCGGACGATCCGCAGCGGGAGCTTTTTTGAGTGATGCGCGCAGGCCGATGCGCGGGCCAAAGGCGGCGTGGTGCAGCGCCGCGCACACCGTCCAGCAGATCCAGGCCGTCCACAGCGTGTGGCTCGCGTAGTGCGCGCCGCGCATCATCTGCGCGAGCCCGAACACGCTGCCCAGCACGAGCACGCTGGCCAGCATCGCGCGAGCGCGCAGCGGCCGCACGTCGCGCCACGCGAACCAGGCGCTCATGAAGGCCAGCGCGCCGGAGGCGTGGCCCGACGGGAAACAGTGCCCGCTGCCGCCGTCGGCGACGCCGAATCGCCAGTGCGAGACGTAGTGCGCCGCGCCGCCGAACTCGGCCAGCGACCATGGGCAACTGGTTGCGCTGGCCTGCTTGAGCAGCGGAATGAGCGCCAGGCACACGGCGGTCGATGCGAACCACAGCGCGCGCTGGCGCGGGGCCAGCATGCGCGCGCGCCACGGCCCCCAGCAGCTCAGCAGCAGCCACACGAACAGCAGCACGCTCAGCCAGTAGCCGCCGCGGTGGAGCACGCCGCTGGTCAGCCAGTGCTCGCGCCAGGCAAAGCCATGTCCGTTGCCGAACAGGCGCACGAGCGCGAGGTCCCAGCCGCTGGCGTCCCACAGCAGCAGCGCGACGAGGCCGGCCGCGGCGATCGCCAGGTCCGTGCGCCAGCGCGGCACGGCCGCTGCCGTCGGCAGCTCAGCCGGCAGTGCGGCAGTTGGCAATGGCATCGAGCTCGCTCCGGTATTCGCTGGCACGCACGCCGGCCAGGCCCAGCGTGGTGTGGAACAGGTTGTCGTGGCTCAGCGGCGCGTCGCGCAGGCGCTCGAGGCAGCTGCCGTCGACGCCGAGCGCGCGCTTTGCGCCGCTGCCCAGCCACAGCAGCATCGGCACATGGGTCTGCGCCTGCGGCGCGATCGCGTAGGGCACGCCGTGCAGGTACAGGCCGTTCTCGCCCAGCGACTCGCCGTGGTCGGAAACGTAGAGCATCGCGGTCGACCAGGCGTCGTTGCGCGCGGCCAGCCAGGCGACCGCCTGCGACAGCACATGGTCGGTGTAGACGATCGAGTTGTCGTAGGCATTGACCAGCGCGTCGCTGGCGCAGTCCTGCAGCACGTTGCTCGTGCACTCCGGCGCGAACGGCTTGCGTTCGGCGGGCGAGCGCGACGCATAGGCCGGCCCGTGGCTGCCCATCTGGTGCAGCACGACCACGACGCCGCGCGCGCGGCGCTGCGCGTCGAGTGCGGCGATGCGCGCGTCGAGGTCGTACAGCAGCGCCTCGTCGAGGCACTCGCCGCCGTGGCACAGCGCGCCCGGCGCGCTGAACTGGCCCGGCGCCGGCTGCGCGGTCGAGGCATGCGGCACGCGCTCGCACAGGCCCTTGCAGCCGGATTGGTTGTCCAGCCACAGCACGGCCAGCCCGGCGCGCTGCAGCAGGTCGACCAGGTTCTCGCTGTCCTGCTGGCGGTCGAGGAAGGCTTGGCGCCCGAGCGGCGAGAACATGCAAGGCAGCGAGGCCGCGGTGCTGGTGCCGCACGAGCGCACCTGCCGGAAGCTCACCAAGCCCTCGATGCGCGACAGCTCGGGGTTGGTCGGCCGCTCGTAGCCGTTGAGCGCGAAGTGGTCGGCGCGCGCGGTCTCGCCCACCACCAGCAGCACCAGCGGCGGCTTGGCGCCGGGCGGCGCGGCGAGCAGGCGCGCGTCGAGCCCGATCGGCTGCGGCGGCCCGGCCGGGCGGGCCTGGGCCGCGAATGCAATGCGGCCGAGCGCATAGACGCTGTTGAGCGGATTGATCAGGTAGCGCAGCTCCTTGTGGTTGCGCGTCGTGCTCGACAGCGTCTGGAAGTTCGCATACCCCAGCCCGACGATCGCCGCCAGCAGGGCGGCTGCCGCGATCATGCGCACCAGCACGCGGGAGGGCCAGCGCCCGGTCGGTGCGCGCAGCGGCTGGCGCCACAGCCACAGCGCCGGCAGCACGCCCACTGCAACGACGGTGAGCGCCATGCGCAGGCTCAACAGGTCTCGCGTCTCGCGGACGTCGGTCTGTAGCACGTTGACCATCATCGTCGGATCGATGACGACGCCGTAGCTGGACATGAAGTACGCGCCGAACGCGGCGGCGAGCAGGAACAGCGTGATCGCCGGGCGCAGGACGCGGCGCGACGACAGCGGCAGCAGCACCAGCGCGGTCAGCGCCGCGACGGCGACGAACATCGACGCGCCGAACACCGCGAAGCGCAGGCCATGCATCTCCGGCAGCGCGGCGAGCGCGCGCCACAGCGGCCAGTTCGCGGCGGCCGCGATCCACAGGCCGGCCAGGAAGACGAGGGTGATGGGGTGCCAGTCGCGCTGCGCGGCGTCCGGCGCGCGGTCCGCGGGGACCGCCGTCGACGAGATTGCCATCCGGCGATCGTGGCCGGCGAGGCTTAGGCCTCCATTAAGGAGGCGGCCGGGCGGCGGGCCGGGCCCGGCGGGCCGGGCCGACCGCGCGCCGCGGCCGTCGTCTTACTTGAACAAGTCCTTGACCCGGTCGGCCCAGGTCTTGGCGTTCGGCGAGTGCTTGTCGCCGCCCTTTTGCAGCGACTCGTCGAGCTCGCGCAGCAGCTTGCGCTGGTACTCGGTGAGCTTGACCGGCGTCTCGATCGTGATGTGGCAGTACAGGTCGCCGGGATAGCTCGCCCGCACGCCCTTGATGCCCTTGCCGCGCAGACGGAAGGTCTTGCCGTGCTGCGTGCCTTCGGGCAGCTCGATCTCGGCCTTGCCGGCCAGCGTGGGCACCTCGATCGCGCCGCCCAGCGCCGCGGTCGCAAAGCTCACCGGCACCGAGCAGTGCAGGTCGTCGCCATCGCGCTCGAAGATGTCGTGCGGCTTGATGCGGATCTCGATGTAGAGATCGCCCGGCGGACCGCCGTTGGTGCCCGGTTCACCGTTGCCGGCCGATCGGATCCGCATGCCCTCGCCGATGCCGGCAGGGATCTTCACCTCGAGCGTCTTCTGCTTCTTGGTGCGGCCGGCGCCGTTGCAGGTGGGGCAGGGCTCGGGAATGATCTTGCCGCTGCCGTGGCAGTGCGGGCAGGTCTGCTGGATCGAGAAGAAGCCCTGGCGCAGGTGCACGGTGCCCGAGCCGTGGCAGGTCGGGCAGGGCTTGGCGCTGGTGCCCGGCTTGGCGCCGCTGCCGCTGCACGTGGCGCAGTTCTCCCAGCTCGGGATGCGGATCTGCGTTTCCTTGCCGAGCGCTGCCTCCTCGAGCGTGATCTCCATCTGGTAGCTGAGATCGCCGCCGCGGTAGACCTGCGGGCCGCCGCTGCGCCGCCCGCCCTGGCCGAAGATGTCGCCGAAGATGTCCCCGAAGGCCTCGGCGAAGCCACCGAAGCCTTCGGCGCCCGGCCCGCCCGGACGGAAGCCGCCAGCGTTGGGGTCCACGCCCGCGTGGCCGTACTGGTCGTAGGCGCTGCGCTTGCCGGCGTCGGAGAGGATCTCGTAGGCCTCCTTGGCCTCCTTGAACTTCTCTTCGGCCACCTTGGCCCCGTCGCCCTGGTTGCGATCGGGGTGGTGCTTCATGGCCAGCTTGCGGTAGGCCTTCTTGATGTCGTCCTCGGATGCGTTCTTCGCGATGCCGAGGACTTCGTAGTAATCGCGCTTTGCCATGTTGTCGGGCCTTCAGGCGATGGATGCGGGCGCGCTTGCGCGGCGGTCTGAACGAGCAAGCCCCCGCGAGCGGCGGGCGCGCGCGGGGGTGTGCTGCGAGAACGGGCGCGTCACCGCATCCCTGCCTGGACGGCGTTCCTCGATTACTTCTGGTCCTTCACTTCCTTGAAGTCGGCGTCGACGACGTTGTCGTCGGCCGCCGGCTTCGCACCGGGTGCCGGGCCGGCCTCGGGCGCCGCGCCGGCCGCCTGCTGGGCCGCCTGCGCGTCGGCGTAGACCTTCTCGCCGAGCTTCTGGCTGGCCTGCATCAGCGCCTCGGTGCGCGACTCGATCGCCGCCTTGTCGTCGCCCTTGATCGCTTCCTCGACCTCCTTGATCGCGGCTTCGATCTTCTCCTTCTCGGCGGCGTCGAGCTTGTCGCCGTGTTCGGTCAGCGACTTGCGCACCGAGTGGACCATCGCGTCGGCCTGGTTCTTCGACTGCACCAGCTCGACCTTCTTCTTGTCCTCGGCCGCGTTGAGCTCGGCGTCCTTCACCATCTTCTGGATCTCTTCCTCGCTGAGGCCCGAGTTCGCCTTGATGGTGATCTTGTTCTCCTTGCCGGTGGCCTTGTCCTTGGCGCCGACGTGCAGGATGCCGTTGGCGTCGATGTCGAAGGTCACCTCGATCTGCGGGATGCCGCGCGGCGCCGGCGCGATGCCCTCGAGGTTGAACTCGCCCAGCAGCTTGTTGCCCGACGCGAGCTCGCGCTCGCCCTGGAACACCTTGATGGTCACGGCCGGCTGGTTGTCGTCGGCGGTGGAGAACACCTGCGAGAACTTGGTCGGGATCGTGGTGTTCTTGGCGATCATCTTGGTCATCACGCCGCCGAGCGTCTCGATGCCCAGCGACAGCGGGGTCACGTCGAGCAGCAGCACGTCCTTGCGGTCGCCGCCGAGCACCTGGCCCTGGATCGCCGCGCCCACCGCGACGGCCTCGTCGGGGTTGACGTCCTTGCGCGGATCCTTGCCGAAGAAGGCCTTGACCTTCTCCTGCACCTTGGGCATGCGCGTCTGGCCGCCGACCAGGATCACGTCGTCGATCTCGCTGACCTTGACGCCGGCGTCCTTGATCGCGATGCGGCAGGGCTCGATCGTGCGCTCGATGAGATCCTCGACCAGGGCCTCCAGCTTGGCGCGCGTGAGCTTGATGTTCAGGTGCTTCGGACCCGTGGCGTCGGCCGTGATGTAGGGCAGGTTGACGTCGGTCTGCGACGAGTTCGACAGCTCGATCTTGGCCTTCTCGGCCGCCTCTTTCAGGCGCTGCAGGGCCAGCACGTCCTTCGTGAGATCGACGCCCTGTTCCTTTTTGAACTCGGTGACGATGTAGTCGATGATGCGCTGGTCGAAGTCCTCGCCGCCGAGGAAGGTGTCGCCGTTGGTCGAGAGCACTTCGAACTGCATCTCGCCGTCGACATCGGCGATCTCGATGATCGAGATGTCGAAGGTGCCGCCGCCGAGGTCATAGACGGCGATCTTGCGGTCGCCCTTGCCGTGCTTGTCGAGGCCGAAGGCCAGCGCGGCCGCGGTCGGCTCGTTGATGATGCGCTTGACGTCCAGGCCGGCGATGCGCCCGGCGTCCTTGGTGGCCTGGCGCTGGCTGTCGTTGAAGTAGGCCGGCACCGTGATGACGGCCTCGGTGACCTCTTCGCCGAGATAGTCCTCGGCGGTCTTCTTCATCTTGCGCAGCACTTCGGCGCTGATCTGCGGCGGCGCGAGCTTCTTGCCGCGCTCCTCGACCCAGGCGTCGCCGTTGTCGGCCGCGACGATCTTGTAGGGCATCAGGTCGATGTCCTTTTGCACTTCCTTCTCGGTGAACTTGCGGCCGATCAGTCGCTTGACCGCGTAGAAGGTGTGCTTGGGGTTCGTGACCGCCTGGCGCTTGGCCGGCGCGCCGACGAGGATCTCGCCGTCTTCCTGGTACGCGATGATCGACGGGGTGGTCCGCGCACCTTCCGAGTTCTCGATCACCTTCGTGGTGTTGCCTTCCATGATGGCCACGCACGAGTTCGTGGTGCCGAGGTCGATGCCGATGATCTTGCCCATCTTGTGCTCTCCTGAATGCGGTGTTCGCTGGTGTTCGAGTTGTGGATAACTCGCCGGCTTTCAAGGGCGCCGGCCTGTGGTTTCTTTACTTCGGCGCCGCCACGGTGACGAGCGCCGGGCGCAGCACGCGCTCGGCGATCAGGTAGCCCTTTTGCAGCACCGCGACGACGGTGTTGGCCTCCTGGTCGGCCGGCACCACCGAGATCGCCTGGTGCTGGTGCGGGTCGAACTTGGCTCCCGCGGCAGGCGCGATCTCGAGCACCTTGTTGCGCTCGAGCACGGCGACCAGCTGGCGCAGCGTGGCGTGGGTGCCTTCGCGCAGCTGCTCGGGAGTGGCGTTCTCGATCGCCAGCGCCGCTTCCAGGCTGTCCTTGACCGGCAACAGGCTCTCGGCGAACGACTCGACCGCGAACTTGCGCGCCTTGCTCATCTCCTCGTCGGCCCGACGGCGCACGTTCTCGGCCTCGGCCTTGGCGCGCAGGTAGGCGTCGGACAGTTCGGCCTGCTTGGCTTCCAGTTCCGCGATGCGCGGGTCGATGACGGGCGTCTCGGGGCCGAGCGTCGGCTCGATCTGGTCGTTAAGCGGTTGATTCTCTTCAGGTTTTTCCATGTCTCTCGGGGCTTTCTGGCGCTTCGCGTGAGCACCTGGGGCCGGTGACCGCAATTTCAAGAGGGGATTGTCGCCGGCCGGCGGCGCGCGGCCGCCGGAGCTGGCAGGGCCTGCGGGCAAGGCGTGTTCTCAGCCTTCGTCGTCGGGCCCGATCGAGGCGCTCCAGCGCTGCCAGTCGGCGAGCTGGCGGCGGTCGCGCTTGGTCGGGCGGCCTTGCTCGATGGTTGCCGCCGGTTCGGGCGCGAGGCGGCGGCGCTGCGCCTGCGCCTCGCGCGCGGCCAGGCTTTCGGGCGTTTCCTCGTAGAGCTGCTGCGCGACCGGCGCCGGGCCGCGCACATGGCTCAAGGCCCGCACGATCACCGTGCGCGGCTCCTGGCCCTGGCGCAGAACCACCTCGTCGCCCGGCTTCAGCTCGCGCGAGGCCTTGGCCACCTGCCCGTTGACCTGCACCCGGTGCTTCGCGATTTCCTCGGCCGCCAGGCTGCGCGTCTTGAAGAAGCGCGCCGCCCACAACCACTTGTCGAGCCGCACGCCGGAGTCGTTCGTTGTCACGCCCCGGATTGTGGCGCGAGCGGCAGGTGCACCACGGCGTCGAGGCCGGCGACGCGGCCGGCTTCGAGCCGGTCGAGCAGCTCGATGCGCCCGCCCAGGCGCTCGCAGACCTCGCGGCAGATCGAAAGGCCCAGGCCGCTGCCGGTGGTGGGGTGGCCGGTGTGGAAAGGCTCGAACAGCCGCTCGCGCATCGAAGGCGCAATGCCCGGCCCGCTGTCGCGCACGACCAGCCGCGCCAGCGCGCCGTCGCGCTCGAGCAGCAGCTGAAGCGGCGCGCCGCGCGGCGTCTCGCGGATGGCGTTGTGCAGCAGGTTGCGGACCATCTCGCGCAGCGTCCAGGCGTGGCCGGTCACCGGCAGCGGCGTCTCGGGCGCGACGAGCTCGAAGGCGATCTCGCGATCGGCGATCAGCGGCGCGAGGTCGAGCGCGACCTCGCGCGCCACTTCGGTCAGGTCCACCGCCTGCGGCGGCGACTCGCGGTGCACCTGCTCGACCTTGGCCACCGCAAGCATCTGGTTCGCGAGCCGGATCGCGCGGTCCACCGTGCCGTGCATCTCGGCCAGCGTGGCCTGCGCGTCGGCATGGCCGCGCAGGCCGTTCTGCGCCTGGGTCTTGAGCACCGCGAGCGGCGTGCGCAGCTGGTGCGAGGCGTCGCGGATGAACTGCTTTTGCTGAACGATCATGCGCGCCAGCCTTTGCATCAGCTCGTTGACCGCGCCGACCACCGGCTGCAGCTCGCTCGGCAGTCCGGGCGTCGCGAGCGGCGAGAGATCGCGGTCGTTGCGCACGGCCAGCTCGCGGCGCAGCGTCTGCACCGGTCGCAGCGCGCGCGTCACGACGACCAGCGTGACGCCGGTCACCACCGCGATCAGCAGGGCCTGGCGCGCCAGCGTGTCGAACAGGATCTCGCGCGCAAGCTGCTCGCGCACGTCGAGCGTCTCGGCGACCTGGATCAGCACCACGCCGCGCGCGTCCTGGCCGGACACCGGCTGGTAGAGCGCGGCCATGCGCACCGGCTGGCCCTGGTAGAGCGCGTCGTAGAAGTCGACCAGGGCCGGGTAGTCGCTGCGCTGCGGCAGCGTGCCGGTGTAGCGCGGCAAGTCCTCGTAGCCGGCGACGAACTCGCCGTCGAAGCCGCTGACGCGATACACCATGCGCCCGGTCGGGCCGGCGTCGAAGATCTCCAGCGCGGTGTAGGGCACCTCGACCTGGAGCTTGCCGTTCTGCAGCCGCAGCAGCTCGCCGATCGAGCGCGCCGACGCGAGCAGCGAGCGGTCGTAGGCCGTGTTGATCGAGCGCAGCGCGCTGCGGTACAGGCTCCAGGTGTCGAACAGCACGAACAGCGCGATCGGTCCGATGATCCACGCCAGCAGGTGGCGCCGAAGCGAATGACCCATCTTCAAGCGGGTGCGTCCTCGCGCAGCAGGTAGCCCAGGCCGCGCAGCGTGACCAGCGAGACGCCCGAGCCGACCAGCTTCTTGCGCAGCCGGTAGGCCACGACCTCGATTGCCTCGAACTGGATCTCGGACTCCATCGGGAACACGACGCGAAAGAGCTTTTCCTTCGCGACCGCGTGGCCGGGCGTCGCGAACAGCGCCTTCAGCAGCGCCTGCTCGCGCGGCGTGAGCTCGAGCACCTGGCCTTCGAGGTAGAAGGCGCCCGAGCGGCGCTCGAAGCTCAGCGCGCCGACGCGCTGGGGCGCGTCGTTGTCGCGCCCGTGGCGGCGCAGCAGCGCGCGGATGCGCGCCTCGAGCTCGTCGAGGTCGAAGGGCTTGGCGAGGTAGTCGTCGGCGCCGGCGTTCAGGCCGACCACGCGGTCGCCCACCGCCGCGCGCGCCGTGAGCACGACGATCGGCGTGTCCAGACCCTCGGCGCGCGCCTTGTGCAGCACCTGCAGGCCGTCGAGGCCCGGGATGGTGAGGTCGAGCAGGGCCAGCGCCGGCGGATCGTGGCGCAGGCGCGCCAGCGCGTCGGTGCCGTTGGCGCAGCGGTCGACCTCGAAGCCGCGCCGCTCGAGCGCGAGCTGCAGCGCCTGGGCCATCGCGAAATCGTCTTCGACCAGCAGCAGTTTCATGCCCGCAGTGTCGCTCCGGCGCGCGGCGCTTCGGCCCCGGGGCTTTCCTGCGCGCGCTGCCCTTCGACAGCCGATTGACAGCTCGCCGCGCGCTTTCGACAGCCGGCTGACAGCGCCTGCGGGTTGTCGCGTACGAGCGCGCCGACGCGCGCCGCCGACCATCCCCCACGTTCCCGACGCCATTCATCCAACGATCCCGAGGAGACACACGCATGAAGAGCGCATCCACCCCCCGCCTGCTCGCGCTGGCGCTTGCTGCCGGCGCGGCCTCGCTGGCCCACGCGCAGTCGGCGCCCAGCGTCACGCTGTACGGCCTGCTCGACGCCTACGTCGAGTACCGCACCCACAACAACGCCGCCGGCGATTCGCGCACCGCGCTGAACTCGGGCGGCATGAACACCTCGCGCTGGGGCATGCGCGGCAGCGAGGACCTGGGCGGCGGCCTGAAGGCCATCTTCCAGCTCGAAGGCGAGCTCAGCCTCGACACCGGCGCCGGCGGCAGCTCGCTGTTCGGCCGCCAGGCCAACGTCGGCCTCGAGGGCGGCTTCGGCCGCGTGATCGCCGGTCGCTCGTACAGCACCAGCTACGACTTCATCCTGCCGTTCGACCCGATGGGCTACGCGCCGGTCTACTCCTGGGCCACCTCGGCCGGCGCGACCGGCGCGCGCAAGGACGGCATGGTCACCGGCGTGTCCAACCTGGTGAAGTACCGCGGCAAGGTCGGCGGATTCAGCTTCGGCGCGAGCTACGGCTTCGGCGAGCAGGCCGGCAGCTTCAGCGACGGCCACACGGTCAACCTGGGCGCGAGCTACGCCGCCGGCCCGCTGGCCGTGGTGGCGACCGTCGAGCAGATCAACGGCGTGTCGGACGCCACCACCGGCGCGCGCGACAAGACCCGCACCGCGCACATCGGCGCGAGCTATGCCTTCGGCGACACGGTCAAGCTGTTCGGCGTGCTGCGCGACTACAGCAAGGAGTTCGGCGCCGGCGGCGACGACAACGACAGCCGCACCTGGTGGATCGGCGCGAACTGGCTGCCGATGCCGGGGCTGACGCTGACCGCGGCCTACTACGCGCAAGACATCCGCAGCAGCAACGTCGCGCCCACGGTCGACGACCCCTCGCTGATCGTGCTGCGCGCGCGCTATGCGCTGTCCAAGCGCACCGATGTCTACGCCACGCTGGGCTATGCCGACGGCAAGGACGGCGTGGTCGGCCTGTCACGCGACGACGTGACCTTCGGCAGCGACCAGACCGGCGTCGCGGTCGGCATCCAGCACCGCTTCTGATCCACTGCGCAGCGCAGCCTGCGGCAGCCTGGCGACAGCCGGGCTGCCGCGCTTAGCGCTCAGAATTCGCCCCGATTCCCGAGGAGACAGCCATGAGAGCTCAACTGATGCGGCGCCTCGCCGCGCCCCTGGTCTCGGTCGCGCTGTGCGTGGCCGGTGCCGCGCACGCGGCCGAGAACTACAAGATCATGATCGGCGCCAACCCCGGCGGCGGCTACGACCAGACCGGCCGCGGCATCGGCAAGGCCTTGCAGGAGTCGGGCGCGGCGGCCTCGGTGACCTACGAGAACAAGGGCGGCGCGGGCGGCACGATCGGCCTGGCGCAGTTCGCCAACGCCAGCAAGGGCGACCCGAACGCGATGATCGTCGTCGGCGCCATCATGGTCGGCGCCATCGTGCAGAACAAGCCGCCGATCACGCTGGCCAACGTCACGCCGGTGGCGCGCCTGCTGGCCGAGTACAACGTCTTCGTCGTGCCCGCGGCCTCGCCGATCAAGAGCATGAAGGACGTGGTCGAGCAGCTCAAGAAGGATCCGGCGAGCGTCAAGTGGGGCGGCGGCTCCAAGGGCTCGATCGACCACATCAGCGTCGCGATGATCGCGCGCGCGACCGGCGTCGACGTCGCGCGCGTCAACTACGTGCCGTTCAAGGGCGGCGGCGAGGCGGTCGCGGCGATCCTCGGCGGCCACGTCACGGTGGGCACCAGCGGCCTGGCCGAGATGGAGGAGTTCATCAAGACCGGCAAGCTGCGCGCGATCGGCATCACCTCGCCCGCGCGCCTGAAGGACGTGGCGATCCCCACGCTCAAGGAGCAGGGCGTCGACGTCGAGATCTTCAACTGGCGCGGCGTCTACGGCGCGGCCGGCATTACTCCCGAGCAGCGCAAGGCGCTGGCCGATGCGGTGAGCAAGGCCACCAAGACCAAGGCCTGGACCGAGACGCTCGAGAACAACCGCTGGACGCCGTCGCTGCTGACCGGCGACGAGTTCGCCAGGTTCGTCGACGAAGACCATGCGCGCATCCGCGCGCTGATGGTCAAGCTCGGCATGATCTGACGGGCCTGCCGCGATGAATCGACGCGCACAGACGCTGATCGGCGCCGGCACCGTGGGGCTGGCCGGCCTGCTGGCCGCCGGCGCCAGCCAGATCGGCGGCGAAGCCGGCTACGCCGGCGTGGGGCCGGCCTTCCTGCCGTGGCTGGTGAGCGCGGTGCTGGCCGTGTGCGGGGTGGCGCTGATCATCGGCGCGGCGCTGCCGGCGCCGGCCGAGGACGCGCCCGTGCCGGTGTCGGCGGACGGCGAAACGGCGAGTGCCGGCAGCGACTGGTCCTCGATGGCCTGGGTCTCGGCCGGCCTGCTGCTCAATGCCGCGCTGATCAACCAGCTCGGCTTCATCGTCTCGTGCGCGCTGCTGTTCGCCCTGGCCGCGCGCGGCTTTCGCCAGTCGATGGGGCAGGCCACCGGCTTGCAGCAGCTCGGCCGCGACGCACTGCTCGGGCTGGCGCTGTCCGCGCCGGTGTACTGGCTGTTCACCAAGGGCCTGGGGCTGACGCTGCCGGGCCTGACCAAGACCGGCTGGATCTGAGCGAGCTCACATGACCCCCACGCTCACTGCGTTCGCTGCCCCCCAAGGGGGCTCAGCCTCCTCGAGGCGGCTCGTCGGAGGCTGACCATGGAACTCTGGCAACAACTGCTGGCCGGCTTTGCCACCGCCGCCACGCCGGCCAACCTGATGTGGGCCTTCGTCGGCTGCTTCATCGGCACCGCGGTCGGCGTGCTGCCGGGGATCGGTCCGGCACTCACGGTCGCGATGCTGCTGCCGATCACCGCCAACGTGCCGGTGACCGCGTCGATGATCATGTTCGCGGGCATCTACTACGGCGCGATGTACGGCGGCTCGACGACCTCGATCCTGCTCAACACGCCCGGCGAGACCGGTTCGATGGTCACCGCGATGGAAGGCAACCTGATGGCCAAGCACGGCCGCGCGGGTGCCGCGCTGGCCACGGCCGCCATCGGCTCGTTCGTTGCCGGCTCGATCGCGACCGTGTTCGTCACGCTGTTCGCGCCGTTCATCGCCGAGTGGGCGCTGCGGCTCGGCCCGCCGGAGTACTTCGCGCTGATCCTGCTGGCCTTCACCACCGTCTCGGCGGTGCTGGGCGCGAGCGTGCTGCGCGGCATGACCGCGCTGTTCCTGGGCCTGGCGATCGGCCTGATCGGCATCGACCAGATCTCGGGCACCGCGCGCTACACGCTGGGCGTGCCCGAACTCGTGGACGGCATCGAGGTGGTGCTGGTCGCGGTGGGCCTGTTCGCGGTGGGTGAGGCGCTGCACGCGGTGATGTACGAAGGCCGCCAGCGCGAAAGCCGCAACGCGATGTCCAGCCTGTGGATGAACAAGCGCGACTGGCGCCGTTCATGGCCGGCCTGGCTGCGCGGCACGGCGCTGGGCTTCCCGTTCGGCACCATCCCGGCCGGCGGCACCGAGATCCCGACCTTCCTGTCCTACAGCCTCGAGAAGAAGCTCGCCAAGGACGATGACCGCGCCGAGTTCGGCCGCAAGGGCGCGATCGAGGGCGTGGCAGGCCCCGAGGCCGCGAACAACGCCACCGTCACGGCGGCGCTGGTGCCGCTGCTGACGCTGGGCATCCCGACCTCCAACACCACCGCGATCCTGCTGTCGGCGTTCCAGAACTACGGCATCCAGCCGGGGCCGACGCTGTTCCAGACCTCGGCCGCGCTGGTGTGGGCGCTGATCGCTTCGCTCTACATCGGCAACGTGATGCTGCTGGTGCTCAACCTGCCGCTGGTGGGCCTGTGGACGCGCCTGCTGAGCATTCCGAAGCCGGCGCTGTACGCGGGGATCCTGATCTTCGCGACAGTGGGCGTGTACGGCATGCGCCAGTCGTCGTTCGACCTGTTCCTGCTCTACGGCATCGGCCTCGTCGGCGTGCTGATGCGCCGCTTCGACTTCCCGACCGCGCCGGTGATCGTCGGCATGATCCTGGGGCCCATGGGCGAGGCGCAGATGCGCAACGCGCTGTCGATCGGCGAAGGCCGCTGGACGGTCTTCATCGACCGGCCGTTCTCGGCCGTCGTGATCGGCCTGTGCGTGGTGCTGGTGTGCGCGCCGCCGCTGTGGCGGCGGTTCGGGCCGAAGCAGATGTGAATGGCGTGGAGGCAAAGGCGCCGTGCTTGTTCACGGAAACCTCGCATCCGCCTTCTTCGAAGTAGCACGGCCTTGCCTTCGCGGCAGGCGGTCCCCGGCGGGGGCGATTTCCGGGGCGCGCCCCCGACCCGAGCAGCGCAACGCAGTCGGCGCGCAGCGCCGACCGCCACGGCATGAGCCCCTGCCGGGACCGCCTGCCGCGAACCGCAGCCCCTCGGACTGCAGAGCTACCCGGCGGCACCCATCCGCCGTGCCCGCTCGGCCTGCGCCTGCAGCGCCTGCGCATCGGGCGCGTCCTGCGTCGGCCAGCCCTGCAGGTGGCGGATCGCGATCGCGCTCAGTGCCGCGATCCATTCGTGCTGGTCGTTGAGGCAGGGGATGTAGCCGAACTCGCTGCCGCCCGCGCCGAGGAAGGCGGCGCGCGCTTCCATGTCGATCTCCTCGAGGGTCTCGATGCAGTCGGACGTGAAGCCGGGGCAGGCGATGTCGACGTGCTTCACGCCGGCACGCGCGAGCCCCACCAGCGTCGGCTCGGTGTAGGGCTCGAGCCACTTGGCCCGCCCGAAACGGCTCTGGAACGTGACCAGCACGCGCTCGGGCGCGAGGCCGAGGCGCTCGCCCAGCAGGCGCGCGGTCTTGTGGCATTCGCAGTGGTAGGGGTCGCCCAGGCGCAGCGTGCGCTCGGGCACGCCGTGGAAGCTCAGCACGAGCCGCTCGCCGCGGCCGTGCGTCATCCAGTGGGTCTCGATGCGCTTGGCGAGCGCGCGGATGTAGCCCTCGTCGTCGTGGTAGTGGTTGACGAAGCGCAGCTCGGGAATGCGGCGCTGGCGCGCGCTCCACGCGTTGACGGCATCGATCACGCTGGCGGTCGTGGCGCCCGAGTACTGCGGGTACAGCGGCAGCACGAGGACACGCGTCGCGCCTTCGGCGACCAGCGCGTCGAGCTCGGCGGCGATCGACGGGCGGCCGTAGCGCATCGCGTGGCGCACCAGCACGCGGTGGCCGCGCTCGCCGAGGTAGCCGCCCAGGAGCTTGGCCTGCCTGGCGGTCCATACCGCGAGCGGCGAGCCCTCGGGCGTCCAGATGCTGGCGTACTTGGCCGCCGACTTGGCCGGGCGCGTGCGCAGGATCAGGCCGTGCAGGATCGGCAGCCAGATCGCGCGCGGGATCTCGACCACGCGTCGGTCGGCGAGGAACTCGCCGAGGTAGCGGCGCAGCGCCGCGGCGGTGGGCTCGTCGGGCGTGCCGAGGTTGACGAGCAGCACCGCGGTGCGCTCGGGGCGGCCGTGGCGAAAGTTGTGCGGGTCGGCAGTGGCCATGGTCAGTTCAGCGAGGCGCCCAGGGCCGGGCGCAGTCCGTCGAGGTCGCGGATCACGCGGGCGATGTCGATGGGCTTGGTCCAGTAGCCGACGAAGCCGGCATCGCGCGCGCGCTGCATGTCGTCGGGCAGCGCGTCGGCCGAGCACATGAAGGCCGGCGCGGCTTCGAGTCCCGGCTGCGCGCGCAGCTGGACCAGCACCTCGTGGCCGCTCATGCCGGGCAGGTGGGCGTCGAGCACCAGCACCTGCGGCAGCCAGTCGCGCACGAGTTCGAGCGCCTCGCTGCCGTCCTCGGCGACGCGCAGATCGACGCCGCCGTGCAGCTTGAGCGCCTCTTCGAACAGCAGCGCGTTGATGCGGTTGTCCTCGACGTACAGCAGGCGCAGCGGTGCGGGTGCGGCCGGCAGCTCGATCGTCGCGGCGGCCGACGCGGGCGCGGCGCGCGGCAGGTTGATCATGAGGCGCGTGCCGCGGCCCAGCACGCTCGACAGGCTCAACGTGCCGCCCATCTCCTCGACCAGCCGGCGCGCGATGATGAGGCCCAGGCCGGTGCCTTCGATCGCGCTGGTCTCCAGGCCCAGGCGCTCGAAGGGCTGGAACAGGCGCGCCTGCTGCTCCTCGCTGAGCCCCGGGCCGTTGTCCTCGATCGCGATGCACCAGCGCTCGCCGCGCGCGTCGAGGCTGGTCGCGACGCGCAGCATGCCCGCGTCGCGGTTGTATTTGACGCCGTTGGACAGCAGGTTGATCAGCACCTGGCGCAGCCGGCGCGGATCGGCGCGCACCGTGGCCTCGGCATCGACGGCGTTGTGGCTCAGCACCGCGCGGCGCTGCGCGAGCGGAGCCAGCAGGTCCAGCACGCCGCCGACCAGGGCGTGCAGCGGCACCGGCTGCAGGTCGAGCACCAGCTTTCCGGCCTCGACGCGCTGCAGGTCCAGCACCTCGTCGACCAGGTTGAGCAGGTGCTGCCCGGCCTCGAGGATGTGGTTGCTGTAGCGCTCGAGCTGCGCAGGCGAATCACCGCCGTTGAGCCGCAGCAGCTGGGCGAAGCCGATCACGGCGTTGAGCGGCGTGCGCATCTCGTGACTCATGCGCGAGAGGAACTCGCTCTTGGCGCGGCTGGCCGCCTCGGCGCGCTCCTTGTCGCGCAGCGCGTTCTGGTGCTGCAGGCGCTCGGTGATGTCGACCTGCGTGCCGACCACGCGCGTCGGCGCGCCATCGGCATTGCGCGCGACGATCTTGCCGCGGTCTTGCACCCAGATCCAGTGGCCGCTCTTGTGGCGCAGGCGGTGCTCGGTCTCGTAGCTGTCGATCTCGCCGGCGCGGTAGCGGCGCACGGCCTCCATCACGCGCGGCTTGTCCTCGGGGTGGATGCGCTGCGTCCATTCGCGCAGGTCGGACCCGATCTCGTGCTCCTCGTGGCCGAGCATGCGCTTCCAGCGCGCCGAATAGAACATGCGCTGCCGGGTCTCGTCGAAGTCCCACACCGCGGTGTCGGAGCCTTCGAGCGCGAACTGCCAGCGTGCGTCGGCCTCGGCCAATGCGGCCTCGGCGGCGCGCTCGGCGGTGATGTCGCGGAAGGTCACCACGCAGGCGCGCCCGTCGTCGCCGCCGCTCGCCGGCAGCGGCTGGGCGGTCAGCCGCACGATGATCTCGGTGCCGTCGGGGCGCCGGACGCGCAGCACGCGGTCCAGCACGCGCCGTTGCTCCACCACGGCCGCGCGCACCGGGTGTTCATGCCGCGCGATGGGGCGGCCGTCCTCGTGCATCGTGAGAAAGCCCAGGCCGCTGAGGCGGTGTCCCGCCAGGCGCTGCAGCGGCATGCCCAGCAGCTCGCAGGCGGTCGGGTTGGCGGTCGCGATCGCGCCCTTCGCGCCGACCACCATCAGGCCCTCGGTCATGGTGGCGACGACCGAGCTGTACAGCGCTTCCGACAGGCGCAGGCGCTCGGCGTCGCGGATGCGCTCGGTCACGTCGTGCAGCACGCCGATGAAGTGCGTCAGACGGCCGGAGGCGTCGCGCACCGGCGCGACATGCACCTCGTTGACGAACACGCTGGCATCCTTGCGGCGGTTGCGCAGCGTCACGGTGCAGGGCCGGCCGGCGACCAGCGCGGCGCGCAGCTCGTCGAGCGCGGGCTGGTCGGACTCCTCGCCCTGCGGGCCCTGCAGGAGGCGGCAGTTGCGGCCGATGACCTCGTCGCGCTGCCAGCCGGTGAGCCGCTCGAACGCGGCGTTGGCGTAGATGACGGGCTGGTCGGCGTGCGCGGCGTCGACCACGACGACCGGCACGGCGGCCTCGGCCTCCAGCGCGCGCTGCATCATCAGCGCCTCGCGCTCGAGGCGGCGCAGGTCGGTGAGGTCGCGCGTGATGAAGAGAAAGCGCTCGCGCGCCATCGGCGAGACGCGGGCCTCGAAGTGGCGCTCGATGCCTTCTTGCGTGGTGAGCTCGTACTCGATGCGCTGCAGCTCGCCGCTGTCGCGCGCGCGCCGCAGCGCCGCATGGGCGAGCGCTGCGAGCTCGTCTGGCACGACGGCCTCGAACGGGCGGCCGCGCATCGCCGGCCACGCCGCGGCCAGCCATCGGTGGCTGGGGTCGCTGACCTCGAGATAGCGGCCATCGCCGTCGAGCACGAACCACAGGTCGGGCACGGCCTGCAGCACCGCGGCCAGCCGCGCGCGCGAGGCCTCGAGCTCGGCGCGCTGCTGGGCCAGCTCGAGCTCGGCGGTGCGGCGCTCGGTGATGTCGATGAGCCAGTGCACGACGCTGCCGTCGGGCAGGCGCTGATCGCCGGCGAGCACGTGCGTGTTGCCGAGCGCGAGCTCGTGCGTCGCGCCCTTGTCGGTGATCATGGCCTCGCGCCAGGCCACGGCCTCCTCGGGCGTGCCGTCGAAGTCGGAGTAGGCGCCGCGCACGGCCAGCGCGTGGATCAGCGACGGCCAGCTGGCGGGAAGCTCGGGCGTGCCCAGCAGCTGCGCCATGCGGCGGCGCGATTCGAGGTTGGCGAACACGATGCGCCCGTCGGCGGCGCAGATCATCACCGCCACGGTGAGCGAGTCGATCGCGCGGCGCAGCAGCTCCTGGCTCGAGCGGGCCTGGGCGCGCTCGGCGATCTCGGCCGTCACGTCGCGCGCGGCGCCGCGGTAGCCGCGAAAGCGTCCGGCGCTGTCGAACACCGGCAGGCCGCTCATCGACACGAGCATCGTGCCGCCATCGGCGCGCTCGCGCACCGAGACGGCATCGCGAAACGGCTCCTGGCGTTCGCGCGCGGCGAGGTAGCGTTCCCAGCCGGCGCGCAGCTCGGGGTCGTCGGGCGCACGGTGGAACTCGCGCACCTGGCGGCCGAGCTCGCGCGTCGCCGGCGCGCCGGTGTGCGCCTCGACACTGTCGGACACCCAGGTCAGCGCGCCTTGCGCGTCGCTCTCCCACAACCAGTCGGAACCGGCGCGGCTGGCGGTGCGCACGCGCGCCTCGAGCAGGCGGGTGCGCTGCGCGCGCAGGCGAGCGTCGAGCAGCGCGCTGGCGATCAGGGCCAGGTCGGCCAGCGCACGGGCCTGATCGGCGTCGAGCTGGCCCGCGCGGGTGTCGATCGCGCACAGCGTGCCGACGCGGCGGCCATCGACCGTCAGCGGCACGCTCGCGCAGGCGACGGCGCGCGGCGCGCCTTGCACCAGCGCGCCGGCCGCGAAGCGGGAATCGGCGCGCGCGTCGGACACTTCGAGCAGGGTGCCGGCGACGATGGCGGCGGACGGCAGATCGTCGCCGCGCGGGGCCTCGCGCCGATCCAGGCCCACCGACGCGGCAAACCACAGGCGCTCGCGGTCGACCAGCGTGATCGCCGCGACGGGGCGCGCGCAGCGCTCGGCCACCATGCGCGCCAGCGCGTCGAGGGCCGGATCGTCCTGGGGCTGATCGAGCAGGCGCAGGTCCTGGAGGACCTGCAGCCGTTCGGGCTCGTCGGCGGGAAGAACGACCGCGTGCATCGAATCAGGGACGCGCGAAGACAGCAAGGCGACAACTGTAACGGAGGCCATCGCGCATGCGCCGGCGCGCTGGGCGACACTGCGTGCCGTTGTTGACCGGCCCTGCGAGTTTCTCGTGCCTGCTTCCAAATTCGATCCCGCCCGGCTGCGCGCGCTCAGCCTCGACCTCGACGACACGCTGTGGCCGATCTGGCCGACCATCCGGCGCGCCGAAGCGGTGCTGCACGACTGGCTCGAGCGCCATGCGCCGCGCACCGCTCGGCTGGTCGACCTGGCGTCGATGCGGCGGCTGCGCGAGCAGGTGGCCGGCGAACTGCCCGGGCTTGCGCACGATCTGTCGGCGCTGCGGCGCGAGGCGATCCGCCGCGCGCTGGTCTCGGCCGGCGACGATCCGGCGCTGGCGGCCGAGGCTTTCGACGTGTTCTTCGCCGAGCGCCAGCGCGTCGAGTGCTTCGACGACGTGAAGCCCGCGCTCGAGCGGCTGGCGAGCCGCTACACACTGGTGGCGCTGACCAACGGCAACGCGGATCTCGAGCGCATCGGCCTCGCGCCATGGTTTCGCGCCGGCTTCGTCGGCGCGTGCGAGGTCGGCATCGGCAAGCCCGATGCACGCATCTTCCAGGTCGCCTGCGAGCGCCTGGGCTGTGCGCCTGACGACGTGCTGCACGTCGGCGACGATCTGCTGCTCGACGTGGCGGGTGCGCAAGGGGCCGGTCTGCACGCCGGATGGATCGAGCGCGTGCCGGCCGACGCGCCGGCGCCGCAGCGGCTGGCATGGCACGGCCGCGACCTGCTCGCGCTGGCCGACCGCTTGGGGGCATAAGGCCCCCCGCGCTCAGCGACGCGTCGTCACCGGATCGCGCAGCGAGTCGGGGTGCACGAGCACCTCGAAGTGCACGGTCGGCGCGGTCGGGTCGTTGGGCGCCGCACCCAGGCAGATCACGCCGCGGCCGTGCAAGGTGCATGAGCCGCGCCGCAGCGATACCACCTCGTTCTGCCCCTCGAAGCGAACGAACGTTCCGTTGTAGCTGAGATCGCTGATCTGGAACGTGCCGCCGTGGCTCTCGATGCGCGCGTGCGAGCGCGACACGCGCGTGTCCTCGATGCAGTAGGTCGCCTCGGTGCTGCGGCCCAGCACGGCCGGCAGTTCGTTGGCCGAGAACACGTGGTCAACGTCCAGCCAGACGAGGCGGATGCCGTCGGGAATGGGATTGGGCAGCGTGCCCTCGAAGAGCGTCGCGACCGTCTCGCCGAAGCGGCGCGCCTCGAGGCGAAACACCTGCACCGGCTCCTGGCGCCCCCGCAGCTGCAATCGGCTGAGCGAGCGAAAGCGCCCGCGCTGTTCCTCATCGAGCCGCTCGACCACCTTCTCGGTGGCCAATGTCTCGTTGTCGCCGGCGCTGTCGAGCAGGCGCGCGGCCACGTTGACCGCGTCGCCGAAGCAGTCGCCGTTGACCTCGACCACCTCGCCGTGGGTCACCGCCACCTGCAGCTTGAGTGCCGGCACGCGCAGGCCACCGGTCTGCGGCTCGCTGTCGACGATGCGGTCGAGCGATTCGTGCATGCCGTCGGCCGCGTCGATGCCGTCTTGCGGCTGTTCGAACACGGCCATCAGGCCGTCGCCCAGCGTCTTGACGACCTGACCGCCGCAGTTGACGACGATCTGACCCATCAGCATCACGCTTTGCGTGACGACAGCGGCCGCCTCGGCGTTGCCGAGCTTCTCGAACAGCCCCGTGCTGCCGCGCAGGTCGGCAAACAGGACGGTGCGTTCGACGATCGAGGTCATACAGCGGCTCGGGGGGATCGCGGCAGTTTAGCCGCGCACGCTCGTGCCGAGGGCGGCGCGGCGGCCAGAAACGGTGCGGCCCGTGCCGGTGAAGCCACCGGCACGGGCCGTTCGTCTCGCGGATGCGACGCCGGGGAGCGTCGCGCCGTCAGATCAGAGCTTGTCTAGGTAGGTGCGCAGCTTGTGCCTACGGCAAGCCGAGACGCGCTCGCTGCGCGACCGCGGCCGCCTGCGGCGGCACCTGCTTGGCCGATCACAGATTGTCCAAGTAGGTTCTCAGCTTGTCGGAGCGGCTCGGATGCTTGAGCTTGCGGATCGCCTTCGCCTCGATCTGGCGGATGCGCTCGCGCGTCACGTCGAACTGCTTGCCCACCTCTTCCAGCGTGTGATCGGTGCTCATCTCGATGCCGAAGCGCATGCGCAGCACCTTGGCCTCGCGCGGGGTCAGCGAGTCGAGGATGTCCTTGACCACGTCGCGCAGGCCGGCCTGCATGGCGGCTTCGATCGGCGCGGTGTTGTTGGTGTCCTCGATGAAGTCGCCCAGGTGGGAGTCGTCGTCGTCGCCGATCGGCGTCTCCATGGAGATCGGCTCCTTGGCGATCTTCATGATCTTGCGGATCTTGTCCTCGGGCATCTCCATCTTCTCGGCCAGCGTCGGCGCGTCCGGCTCGAAGCCGAATTCCTGCAGGTGCTGGCGCGAGATGCGGTTCATCTTGTTGATCGTCTCGATCATGTGAACCGGGATGCGGATCGTGCGCGCCTGGTCGGCGATCGAGCGCGTGATGGCCTGGCGGATCCACCACGTGGCATAGGTCGAGAACTTGTAGCCGCGGCGGTATTCGAACTTGTCGACCGCCTTCATCAGGCCGATGTTGCCTTCCTGGATGAGGTCGAGGAACTGCAGGCCACGGTTGGTGTACTTCTTGGCGATCGAGATCACGAGGCGCAGGTTGGCCTCGATCATCTCGCGCTTGGCCTCGCGCGAGCTGGCCTCGCCCTGGTTCATCTTCTTGTTGATGACCTTCAGGTCCTCGATCGGCACCACGGCCTTGGCCTGGATGTCGATCAGGCGCTGCTGCAGGTCCTGCACCGGCGGCAGGTGGCGTGCGAGCACGGCGCTGTAGGGCTTGCCGGCCGCCACTTCCTTCTCGGCCCACTTGAGGTTCAGCGCGTTGGGCGGGAAGGTCTTGACGAAGTGCTCCTGCGGCATGCCGCACTTGTCGACCACGATCTTGCGGATCTCGCGCTCGTAGCGGCGCACGTCGTCGACCTGGGCGCGCAGCACCTGGCAAAGGCGCTCGATGGTCTTGACCGTGAAGCGCACGCTCATGATCACCGAGCTCACGCCGAGCTGGGCCTTGTTGTACGAGGAGGACTTGTAGCCTTCCTTCTCGTAGGCCTTGCGCATGCGGTCGAAGTGGCCCGCGAGTTCGTCGAACTTGGCCAGCGCCTGGGTCTTGAGCTCTTCGAGCTTCTTGGTCAGCGCCTTGCTGCCGCCCTGGCCGTCGTCATCGTCCGCCTCGTCGAATTCGTCGAAGTCTTCCTCGGCCACGTAGTCGTCGGCCTCGTCATCGGAGACGAAGCCGTCGACCACCTCGGAGATCTGCATCTCGCCGGCGCGGATCTTGTCGCCCTGGGCCAGGATCTCGGCGATCGTGGCGGGCGATTCGCTGATGGCCAGCATCATCGCCTGCAGGCCGCCTTCGATGCGCTTGGCGATCTCGATTTCGCCCTCGCGCGTGAGCAGCTCGACCGTGCCCATCTCGCGCATGTACATGCGCACCGGGTCGGTCGTGCGGCCGAACTCGGAGTCCACCGTCGACAGCGCAGCCTCGGCGGCTTCTTCGGCTTCCTCCTCGGTGGCCGTCGAGGTGTTGCTGCCCGAGATCAGCAGCGTGGCGGCGTCGGGCGCCTGCTCGTAGACCGCGATGCCCATGTCGTTGAGCATCGAGACGATGGCCTCGAGGATTTCGGCGTCGACGAGCTTTTCGGGCAGGTGGTCGCTGATCTCCTGGTGCGTCAGGTAGCCGCGCGTCTTGCCCATCTTGATGAGGGTCTTCAGCTCCTGGCGGCGCTTGTTGACTTCCTCTTCGCTCAGGGCCGACTCGTCGAGGCCGAACTCGCGCATCAGCGCGCGTTCCTTGGCCTTGCTGACCTTCATGCGCAGCGGCTTGGCCTTGGCCTTCTCCTCGGCGACCTCCTCGACCGCCTCAACCTCGGCATCGCCTTCGAGATCCGCCTCGACGTCCGAGAAGTCCTCTTCCTCGGCCTCGGGCTTCTTCTTCTCGTCGGCCGGCTTGCGGCCCGGCTTGCCCTTGGCCGCCTTGGCGGCGGGCTTGGCCGGCGCCTTGGCGCTCGCCTTCGCGGCTTCGGCCTTGGCGGCCGCAGCCTTCTTGGGCTCGAGCTCGTCGGCCTTCGCGGCCTTGGTGGTCTTGGCCGGGGCGGCCTTGGCGGCGGGCTTCGCGGTCTTGACGGGGGCGCTCTTCTTCGCGGTCATGCGGTTCCTCGACGGGGCATGGATGTGAACTTGGAGTTCCTGCGCAGGCAGGTGGTTCGGATCCGGCGTTCCCATGGCGAACGTGAACTCGTGCGCAGCGCGGGCCTGCGGCCGAAAGTGGCGCCGCAAAAGCTACGCGCGGCAGCGCAACGCGGCCGTGCAAAGGGAACGCCGAGCGGGCAAGTTCGCGTGAACCTTGGATTTGTGCAGCCCTTGCGGGGAAGGTGGCCAATCATGGTGCCCGTTTTCAACGGGTGGCCGAAGACCGGAGGTGCTGCTGTCACTCTTGCCGCGTCTGACGAATCCGTAATTATCTGTCAAGAGGCGATTGACGTCAAAGATGCCGTGGCTATCGCGCCGAGGGCGGGGCCGTCAGGCGCTTTTTCAGGGCAATGTGCGTCTCGTTGAGACTGCGCCGCTCCTGCGGCGAAGCGTCGGCCGGCAAGGCATTGATTTGCTCTTCGAGGGCTCGCAGGCGCAGGCGGTCGACCAGCACCAGCAGGTCGGCGCGCAAGTCGCTTGCCGGGTCCGGTTCCAGCAAGGCTGCCACGCGCTCCAGCACCGCGTCGCCGCGCCCCTCGGACAGCGCGGCCAGATCGTCGAGCAAGGCGGCGCGGGTCAGCGGGCCGTGCTCGTGCAGGCTGCGCTCGACCGCCGAGAACAGCTCGCCGTAGCCGCCGCCCTGGCTCGCCAGCAGGTCCTGGGCGGGGCCATCGAGCGCATCCCACAGCTCGGTGCGGTGGACGAGCAGCCACAGAACGCGGTCCAGCTCGGTGGCGGTCGCCCGGCTCGGGGCGCGCCCCGAGCTGCGCGGGCGGGGCCGCGGCTGGCCTTCGCCGACCCGGGGGGAGCGCTGCGATCCCTGCGCGCGCGCGGGCGCCGCGCCGCTCCACAGGCTGGCGAGGTCATCGTGCGACAAGTGGCCAAGCGTGGCCAGCTCGCCGAGCAACTGGCGCTTGAGCGCGCCGTCGGGCAGAGCGGACCACAGCGGCTTGGCATTGGCCAGCAGCCTGGCGCGGCCTTCGGCGCTGCCCAGGTCGCAGCCTTCGCCGGCCTGCTCGACCAGCTGGCGCGACAGCGGCACGGCCTGCGCGACACAGCGCTCGAAGGCCGGCGCGCCGTGCTCGCGCACGTAGGAATCGGGGTCGTGCTCGGGCGGCAGGAACAGGAAACGGATGCGCCGCGTGTCGGTGGCGTGGGGCAGCGCGGCCTCGAGCGCGCGACCGGCGGCGCGGCGGCCGGCCGCGTCGCCGTCGAAGCTGAACACCACGTGGTCGGTGAAGCGCATCAGCTTGGCCACGTGCTCGGCCGTGCAGGCCGTGCCGAGCGTGGCGACGGCGTTCGCAAAGCCTAGCTGCGCGAGCGCGACCACGTCCATGTAGCCCTCGACCACGAGCGCATAGCCCTTCTCGCGCAGCGCAGCGCGCGCCTCGTGCAGGCCGTAGAGCTCGCGGCCCTTGACGAACACCGGCGTCTCGGGCGAGTTCAGGTACTTGGGCTCGCCCTGGTCGAGCACGCGCCCGCCGAAGCCGATCACGTCGCCTTGCACGCCGCGGATCGGGAACATGATGCGGTCGCGGAAGCGGTCGTAGCGCTTTTGCTCCGGGCCCTCTTCGCCCTGCACGATGACCAGGCCGCTCTCGGCCAGCAGCGGGTCGTCGTAGCGCGGGAACACGCCGGCCAGGCTGCGCCAGCCCTCGGGCGCGTAGCCGAGGCCGAAGCGCGCGGCGATTTCGCCGGTGAGCCCGCGACCCTTGAGGTAGTCGATCGCGCGCGGGCTGGCCTTGAGCTGGGCGCGGTAGTGCTTGGCGGCGCGCGCGAGCACATCCCCGAGCGTCGCCTGCTTCTCCTTCGCGGCCTTGGCGCGTTCGCGTTCTTCGGGGCTGCGGTCGTCCTCGGGAACGTTCATGCCGAGCTGCTGGGCCAGGTCGTGCACCGCGTCGACGAAGCTGGCGCCGGTGTGCTCCATCAGGAAGCGCAGCGCGTCGCCGTGCGCGCCGCAGCCGAAGCAGTGGTAGGTCTGGCGCGAGGGGCTGACGATGAAGCTGGGCGACTTCTCGCCATGGAAGGGGCACAGGCCCTTGTGGTTGATGCCGGCCTTCTTGAGCGTGACGTGGCGGCCGACCACCTCGACGATGTCGGCGCGCGCCAGCAGTTCCTGGATGAAGCCGGCCGGGATCATCAGCGCCCCATCGCGTGGCCGAGCGATTCACGCACGGCCTGGCGCACCTGCACGTAGCCGTCGTTGCTCGGCAGCCAGTCCAGGCGCGGCTCGTCGTTGTTCGAGTAGCCGGTCGGCGCCGCCACGACGGTGATGCCGCGCGCCGCGGCCTCGTCCTCGAACGCACGCAGCGCGCGCCGCATGTGCCAGGCGCTGGTGACCAGCACGATCTCGCGCACGCCGGCGTCGGCCAGCAGCGGCACCGTGTTGAGCGCGTTCTCGCGCGTGTCGCGCGAGCGATCCTCGGTCCAGCGCATCGAAAGACCATACTCCTCGCGGGCAATGCGAGCGGCGACGGCCGCCTCGGCGGGGGCCGGTGCCCCGTTGTGCTGCGCCCACCCGCTGCCGCCGCTGAAGCCCAGCGGCGCGCCCGTCTCGCGCGCAAGGCGCGCGGCGTAGCGCAGCCGCATGAAGGCTCGGTCGACGAGATCCGGTGCGTCGAGCTCGCGCGCATGGAGCTTGACCCCGCCGCCCAGCGCAATGATCGCGACCTGCGGGCCGTTCTTCGCGACACGTTGGCGGATGCCTTCGATCTGCGCCGCCGTCAGCGGCGCGGGCAGCGCCAGCCAGCGCTGCTCCATCCAGCGGCCAACCGCCGTGCAGCAGCTCAGCCAGATCAACACCGCGGCCAACAGCACCAGCGCGCGCGCCAGCCGCGGCCGGCGTCCGGCCTGCCACGCGCCAGCCAGTGCCAGCGCCAGCCAGGGCACGGGCGGCAGCACCAGGGCGGTCAGGAAGGGTTTCCAGCTCTCGATCATCTCGACGACAGGGGACCGGGGGGCGAAAGCCGGGCGACAGATTCTGCCGCAGGGCCAAGCAGGCTCGAACGCGCGCGTGTACATTGACCGCCTTTCGCCGCAGGACGAAGCGCCATGAACACCGACACTGCGCCCGCTACCGAGATCGCCACCCTGGCCGGCGGCTGCTTCTGGTGCACCGAGGCTGTCTACCTCGATGTCGACGGCGTCGTCGCGGTCGAGTCGGGCTACTCGAACGGCCACGCGGTGAAGCCGAGCTACGAGCAGGTCTGCCGCGGCGACACCGGCCATGCCGAGGTCGTGCGCGTGAGCTTCGACCCGGCGCGCATCAGCTTTCGCGAGCTGCTCGAGATCTTCTTCGTCGTCCACGATCCGACCACGCTCAACCGCCAGGGCAACGACGTCGGCACGCAGTACCGCTCGGGTATCTACACCCACAGCGACGAGCAGACGCGCGTCGCGCGCGAGGTGATCGCGGAGCTCGAGGCCAGCGGCGGCGTGCGCGGCAAGGTGGTCACCGAGGTCGAGCCCGAGCGCAACTACTGGCGCGCCGAGGCCTACCACCAGAACTACTTCGCGCAGCACCCCGAGCAGGGCTATTGCGCCTTCGTCGTCGCGCCCAAGGTCGAGAAATTCCGCAAGACCTTCAAGGACCGCGTGCGGCGCTGATGCCACGACGATGAACGCGCACCGCGAACCGCCGATCCGAGCCGCCCGGCGCCTGCCGGCGTGGCTGGCGTTCGCGCTGGCGTTCGCGCTGCTGAGCGCGCAGGGCTTTGGCAGCTGGCACCGCGCGCTGCATGCGCTGGGCGCGGAAACGGTCGCTACGGCGGCCGGCCAGGCCTCGAGCGGGGGCGGCCACGCCGCCGGCTCGGTCGAGTGCCGGCTGATCGACCACCTGTTCCATGCCGAGCGGCTGCCTGCCGCGGCGCCCGCGCTGGCGCTGCCCGCCCTCGTGCGCGTGCCGCCGTCGACGGCGGTCGTCGTCGCGCGGCTCGCCGAGCCGTCGCGGCACTACCAGGCCCGCGCTCCGCCGCAGGCCTGAGCGCGCCGCTGCGGCGCGTCGATTCCCGCTGAGCTTTCGCCTCGAGTGCGCCGCGGCCCTGCCGCCGCGCGCGCTCGGCCTTCCCGAACGGATCCCGCGCAGCCCTGGCGGCCGCGCCACCTGCCATGAACTTCAAACACCGTTTCACGCCGCTGGCCCTGGCCATCGCGGCGCTGCCCCTTGCCGCCGCGGCCCAGGATGCCGCACCCGCCGCCACGCTGCCGGACGTGGTCGTCACCGGCAACCCGCTGGCCAGCGACGAGATCGCGACGCCCTCGAGCGTGCTCACCGGCCCCGAACTCGTGCTGCGCCGCGCCTCCACGCTCGGCGAGACGCTCGCCACGCAGCCAGGCATGAGCGCGAGCTACTTCGGCCCCAACGCCAACCGGCCGGTGATCCGCGGCTTCGACGGCGACCGCATCCGCGTGCTCAACAACGCCGGCGCCTCGCTCGATGCCTCGTCGCTGAGCTTCGACCATGCCGTGCCGCTCGAGCCGCTGCTGGTCACGCGCATCGAGGTGCTGCGCGGTCCGGCCGCGCTGCTGTACGGCGGCAGCGCCGTCGGCGGCGTGGTCAACGTGATGGACAACCGCATCCCGTCCGCGCCGCAGCCGGGCGTCTCGGGTGCGCTCGAACTGCGCGGCGGCGGCGCGGCCGACGAACGCGCGGCCGTGGCCTCGGTCGATGCCGGCGGCAACGGCTTCGCGCTGCACGCCGACGCCTACGGTCGCAAGACCGACGACACCCGCACACCCGACTACGACCGCCCCGACGGGGCCGGCGGCACGACGCGCGCCGAGCGCATCGTCAATTCGGCCAGCGACGCCAAGGGCGGTGCGCTCGGCGCGTCGTGGGTCGGCGAGCACGGCTATCTCGGCGCCGCGGTCGACACCTACCGCAACGACTACGGTGTGGTCGCCGAGGACGACGTGACGATCCGCATGAAGCGCGACAAGCTCGCGCTCGCCGGCGAGTGGCGCGATGCCGACGGCGCGGTGCGCGCCGTGCGCGGACGCGTGCAGTTCACCGACTACGAGCACCGCGAAATCGAGGGCACGGGCGAAGTCGGCACGACCTTCACGAATCAGGGCACGGATGCCCGCTTCGAGCTCGAGCACGCACCGATCGGCGGACTCAAGGGCGTGATCGGCGGGCAGGCCGAGAACGCGCGCTTCCAGGCGCTCGGCGAGGAGGCCTTCGTGCCCAGCACGCGCACGCGCCAGGGCGCGCTGTTCGTGTTCGAGGAGCAGGCCGTCGGCGCCGGCAAGCTGACCTACGGCGCGCGCGTCGAGCGCACCAGCGTCGATTCCAAGGGCGACGACGTCAGCGCCGACCCGCGCTTCGGTGCGGCGACCGGCCGCGACTTCACGACCGGCAGTGCCGCGCTCGGCGCCGTGTGGCCGCTGAACGCCGAGTGGAAGTGGACCGGCAACCTCGCCTACACCGAGCGTGCGCCGACGCTCTACGAGCTCTACGCCAATGGCGCGCACGTCGCGACCGGGACGTTCGAGCGCGGCGACCTCGACCAGCGCAAGGAGCGCGGCACCACGCTCGACCTCGGCACGCAATGGCAGCGCGGCCGCGCTCACTTCAAGGCCAACGTCTTCGTCAGCCAGTTCTCGAACTACATCGCGCTGTTCGCGACCGGCGAGCCGCCGGTCGTCAATGACGAAGGCGAGGAACTGCCGGTCTACGCCTACCACGGCGTCAAGGCGCGCTTCGTCGGTGGCGAGCTGCAAGGCGGCTGGCGCGCATTCGAGGGCGCGCAGCACACGCTCGACCTCGACGCGCAGCTCGACTGGGTGCGCGCGGACGATCGCAGCAATGGGGAGCCGCTGCCGCGCATCGCGCCGCTGCGCGTGGGCCTGGGCGCCAGCTGGGGCATCGCCGGCTGGACGCTGCGCACCGACCTGCGCCACGCCTTCAAACAAGACCGCGTGCCGAGCGACGACGTCGCGACGCCGAGCTACACGCTGCTCAACCTCGCGCTCAGCCGGCCGTTCGACGCCGGACCGACCAGCGGACTGTTCTACGTCAAGCTCGACAACGTGACCGACGAGCTGGCCTACAACGCATCGACGATCGGCACGGTGCGTCCGCTCTCGCCGCTGCCGGGGCGCAGCCTCAGTGCCGGGGTGCGATTGACGTTCTAGGGCGCGAGTCGCGTGCGCTGCCAGCTGCCGTCGGCTTGCAGCGCATAGACGAGCCGGTCGTGCAGCCGGCTCTTGCGACCCTGCCAGAACTCCCAGCGGTCCGGCAGCAGCCGAAAGCCGCCCCAGTGCGGCGGGCGCGGCGGGTGCAGGCCGTGCTGGGCCGCGGCCTTGGCGGCATTGGCAACCAGCACCGCGCGCGAGGCGATGGTCTCGCTTTGCGGGGAGGCCCAGGCGCCCAGGCGCGAGTCGAGCGGACGCGAGGCGAAGTAGGCGTCGGACTCTTCGGCGCTGGTCTTCTCCACGCGGCCCTCGATGCGCACCACGCGCTCGAGCTCGACCCAGTGGAACTGCAGCGCCGCGAACGGATGGACCTCCAGCTCGCGGCCCTTGCGGCTGCGGTAGTTCGTGTACCACACGATGCCGCGCTCGTCGAAGCCCTTGACCAGCACGATGCGCGTCGACGGCCGACCGTCGGCACCGACGGTGGCCAGCGTCATCGCATTGGGCTCGGGCAGCTTGGCCGCGAGCGCCTCGTCGAACCAGGCCTTGAACTGCGCCAGCGGCGCCGAAGCGGCGCGCGCCTCGTCGAGTTCCGCGCGCTCGTAGCTCTTGCGCAGATCGGCAATGTCCTTCATGGCTTGCAGTGTAGAAGCGCTCTCGAGTGGTGCGATTCCCTGCGGCGCGCTCGGGATTGAGCGCCGTCCTGCAAGCTGCGCGCATCGCGAGCACAGTCCACGCCTTCCACACGCGGAGGTGTTTTCGGAAATGACAACCCAGTTCACGCTGAATGGCAAGCCGACGACCGTCGACGTCGAGCCGACCACGCCCTTGCTCTGGACCCTGCGCGACGAGCTGGGCATGACCGGCACCAAATTCGGCTGCGGTGTCGCCGCCTGCGGCGCCTGCACGGTGCACCTCAACGGCCAAGCCACGCGCTCGTGCGTGCTGCCGGTCTCGTCGGTGGCGGGGCAGAAGGTCACCACGATCGAGGCCGCCGGCGCCGGCAAGGTCGGCAAGGCGGTGCAGGCCGCATGGATCAAGCACGACGTTGCGCAGTGCGGCTACTGCCAGAGCGGCCAGATCATGAGCGCGATCGGTCTCTTGTCGACCAACAAGAAGCCGAGCGACGCCGACATCGACGCGGCCATGGCCGGCAACGTCTGCCGCTGCGGCACCTACCAGCGCATCCGCGCCGCGATCCACGACGCCGCGCGCTCGCTGGCCTGAACACGCACACGCAAAGGAACACCGAGATGAGCCTCGAGACGATGGTGCGCCGCCTGGGCGGCGCGAGCGAGATCGACGCTTCGGCCGCACAAGCGTGGCGCGGCGGCGAAGTGAACCGGCGCGGCTTCCTCGCCGCCAGCGCGGCCGCCGGCGGCCTGACCTTCTCTTTCGCGCTCGACGCGCAGGCGGCCGATGCGCCGGCGCCCGCGGCCAAGCCGCCGGCCAACCCGAACGCCTTCATCAAGATCAACCCCGACAACACGGTCGAGGTGCGCGTCAACCGGCTCGACTTCGGCCAGGGCGCGCTGACCTCGCTGCCGATGCTGGTGGCCGAGGAGATGGACCTCGACTGGTCGCAGGTGCGCGCCAGCCTCGCGCCGGCCGGCGAGGCCTACAAGGATCCGCTGTTCGGCATCCAGATGACCGGCGGCTCGACGGCGGTCGCGCACTCCTGGCAGCAGCACCGCGAGATCGGCGCTGCGGCGCGCGCGATGCTGGTGTCGGCCGCGGCCCAGCAGTGGGGCGTGGACGTCCAGGCCTGCCGCACCGAGAAAGGCCACGTGATCTCGGGCAACCGCAAGGCGAGCTATGCCTCGCTGGCCGAGTCGGCCGCGCGTCAGCCCGTGCCCCAGAAGGTCACGCTGAAGGAGCCGAAGGACTTTCGCATCATCGGCCGCGGCCAGCGGCGGCTGGACGCGGTGGCGGGCGCCGGCGGCAAGAAGAACTACGGCATCGACATGCGCCTGCCCGGCATGAAGACCGCGGTGCTGATGCGCGCGCCGACCTTCGGCGGCCAGGTCGAGAGCTTCGATGCCAGCGCGGCCAAGGCCATCCCCGGCGTGCTCGAGGTGCTGCAGGTGCCCACCGACCGCGGCGGCAGCGGCCTCGCGGTGGTGGCCACCGGCTACTGGCCGGCCAAGCAGGGCCGCGACGCGCTCAAGGTGCAGTGGAAGCCGGGTGCGAGCGCCGGCGTCTCGAGCGATCAGCTGTTCGAGCAGTTCAAGGCCGAGGCCAAGTCGCCCAAGCTGACCGCGCGCGAGGCCGGGCCGGCGATCACCGTGGTGCCGAGCAAGACCATCGTCGCCGAGTACGAGCTGCCCTACCTTGCGCACGCGCCGATGGAGCCGTTGAACGCCACCTTCGACCTCGGCGACGGCCGCGCGACGGTGTGGGCCGGCACGCAGTTCCAGACCATCGATCAGATGGCGATCGCGCAGACCCTGGGCCTCAAGCCCGAGCAGGTCACGCTCAACACGCTGCCGGCCGGCGGCGGCTTCGGCCGGCGCGCGGTGCCGAGCTCCGACTACCTGCGCGAAGCCGCGCAGATCGCCAAGGCCTGGAAGGAGAAGGGCGGCGCGAACGGCGGCCCGCTGCGCGTGATGTGGAGCCGCGAGGACGACATCAAGGGCGGCTACTACCGCCCGATGCACGTGCACCGCGCCGAGATCGGCCTCGACGGCAACGGCAACGTGATCAAGTGGGACCACGCCATCGTCGGCCAATCGATCATCAAGGGCTCGCCGTTCGAGCAGTTCCTCGTCAAGGACGGCGTCGACCACACGATGACCGAGGGCGTGGTCGAGAACACCTACGGCGTGCCGCTGCGCCTTCGCGTCACGCACCCGGAAGTGCCGGTGCCGGTGCTGTGGTGGCGCTCGGTCGGCCACACGCACACCGCGTTCGTGATGGAAACCCTGGCCGACGAAGTGGCGCGTGCCGCGGGGCAGGATCCGGTCGCGTGGCGGCTGGCGCGCTACGACGCGAAGACGCATGGCCGTCACATCGCCGCGCTCAAGCTGGCGGTGGAGAAGTCGGGCTACGGCAAGCGCAAGCTGCCGGCCGGCCAGGCCTTCGGCGTCGCGGTGCACGAGTCGTTCGGCTCGGTCGTGGCCTACGTGGCCGAGGTGTCGATCAAGGAGGGCCGTCCGGTCGTGCATCGCGTCACCGCCGGCGTGCATGCCAACACCGTGGTCAACCCGACCGCTGCCGAGGCGCAGATCCAGGGCGGTGCGACCTATGGCTGGGGCATGGCGCTGCCGGGCGCGCAGATCACGCTCAAGGACGGCCAGGTCGAGCAGAGCCAGTTCACCGATTACACGCCGCCGCGCATCACCGACGCCTTCCCGGTCGCGGTGCATTTCGTGCCGAGCAACGATCCGCCGACCGGGCTGGGCGAGCCCGGCACGCCGGTGATCGTGCCGGCGGTGGCCAACGCGGTGGCGGCGCTGACCGGCAAGCGGCTGCGCAAGCTGCCGTTCGAAACGCTGACCTGAGCGGCTTCGCTTGCGGCGTTCCACCTAGGAACAAAGTTGCCTTAGGGGGCGGGGAACTGCCTAAGTGAAGCCACCACTTCCTGCACGGCGTCGCAAGCGCTGAGATGGCGGTACGGAGCATGGACGCTCAGCGGGAGAAGGCGGTGGTGAGCCGGGACGGCACGGTGGTGATCGTGCTCGCGGCGGGGAGCGGCAAGCGCTTCGCCGGCGACGCGACAACGCAGCGCGCAACGGATGCGCGGCACAAGCTCGCGCAGCCGTTTGGCGCGTCCACCGTGCTCGGCACGACGATCGACTGCGCGCTCGCCTCGCACCTGCCGGTGATCGTCGTGACGACGGCCGAGCTGCAGCCCGAGGCGACGCAGCGCGTCGCGGCGCGCGACCTCGTGCTGCTGCCGGCCGCCGACGGCGAGAGCGCCGCCGCGCCGCTCGGCATGGGCTATTCGATCGCCGCCGGCGTGGCCGCGCGGCCCAATGCGCGCGGCTGGCTGGTGCTGCCCGGCGACATGCCGCTGGTGCGCTCGCAAACCCTGGTGGCGCTGGCGCGCGAGCTGCCCAAGCACGCCATCGTCTATGCGCAGCACCAGGGTCGGCGCGGCCATCCGGTCGGCTTCGCGGCCGAGCTGTACTCGGAACTCGCGACGCTCAGCGGCGACGAAGGCGCGCGGCGCCTGCTCGGGCGCTATCCGGCTCAAGCGCTCGAGTGCGGCGATGCCGGCGTGGTGTTCGATATCGACACGCGCGCCGACCTCGAGGCTGCCCGGGCGCTGCACCGCGCGCAGGCCGAGGCGGCCTGAGCGCGAGCCTGCGCTGTCGCCCTCAGGACTCGACGAGGCCGTTGCGCAGCGCGAGCGCGACATGGCGCTCGACCGCGGCGTCGCGAATGCCGTGCGCGCGCAGCGACCGGTGCGTGTGCACCAGATACTCCAGCGTGCTGCCGTAGCGGCCCTTGGCATTGCGCAGGATCGCCAGCAGCTGCGCGTCGTCAATCATGCCGACATGCGCGGGGCTGCGCCGGCTGAGCGTGAAGGCCAGCGCGCGCACCGTGCCGCCGGGCGTCTGGCAGCGCAGCCAGCGCGGGTCGTAGACGCCGGTGGGCATCTCGCGCGCCCACAGGCGATCGAGCTGCTCGCGCGCGCCGGCCTGGGCGATGCGATAGACCACGCCGCGGCAGCTGCCGCCGGGCAGCAGCGCGAACACGAGACCGGGCTTGTCGGGCGTGCCGCGATTGACGCGCGAACGCATGCGAAAGGCCCGGTGGAAGCCGTGAACGGTCGCGCTGCGGCGCTCGACCGCCTCGAACTCGGGCCGCCAGATCAGCGAGGCGTAGCCGAACACCCACAGGTCTTCCTGCGGGCTCCAGCCTTGCAGCGTGGCTTCGAGCAGTGCCTGCGGATCGCGCAGCACCGGCACGCCGGCCACCGTTGCCGGCGGCGCTTCAACATCCAGCCCCATGGCCGCAAGCGTGGCGCGGGGCGCCGTGGGCTGTCAAGCCGGCCGTTGGTAAGAATTCTCGCTGCCGACCCACAGGGTGCCGCCGCGGCCGGTTGGCTTACTCGGCTCGCTCGATCAGCTCGATCTTGTAGCCGTCCGGGTCGGTCACGAAGGCGATCACCGTCGTGCCGCCCTTCACCGGGCCCGGCTCGCGCGTGACCGCGCCGCCGCCGGCACGAATGCGCTCGCAGGCCGCGTAGACGTCGGGCACGCCGATCGCGATGTGCCCGTAGGCGGTGCCGAGTTCGTACGACGAGACACCGTGGTTGTAGGTCAGCTCGATCTCGGCCTGGCCCGGGTTGCCGCCGTAGCCGACGAAGGCCAGCGAATACTGCTGCTCGGGGCGCTCGGTGGTGCGCAGCAGCTGCATGCCCATCACCTTCGTGTAGAAGTCGATCGAGCGCTGCAGGTCGCCGACGCGCAGCATGGTGTGGAGCAATCTCATTGCTTGGATGGGAAGTCGAACACGAGACACGTGGTGGTCGCGTGAGCGTACAACTTTCCGTCCGGGCCCGTGAGGCGGCCCTCAGCGGTGGCGACCTGGCCGCCGACGTGGATCGCCACGCCTTCGGCGCGCACCAGCGGCACCTTCTTCGTCAGTGCGCGCACGATGTTCACCTTGAGCTCGAGTGTCGTGTAGGCCTTGCCCGCCGGCAGCGACGAATGCACCGCGCAGCCCACGGCCGAGTCGAGCAGGGTGCAGAACCAGCCGCCGTGCACCGTGCCCATCGGGTTGTAGTGGCGCTCGAGCGGGCGGCCCTGGAAGACCGCGCGGCCGGGGCGGATGTCGACCGGCAGGAAATCCAGCGTCTCGCCGATCGGTGGTGCAGGGAGCTGGCCGGAGAAGATCGCGTCGAACAGCGCCATGCCCGGCTTGCCGATCACCTGTTCGGGCCGCGCCCAGCCGGTCTCGCCGTGAAGGCGCGCGCGCACGGCGCGTTCGTCGGCCTCCCAGCGGGCCAGGGTTTCGGCGGCTTGCTGTTCGTTCATGGCGGTCATGACCCTGTCTCCTTCGGGATGGTTGCAGCTACAAAAGTTGTAGATACAATAAAAGCCATGCCAAGCCGCGTCAAGACCGCAGCGACCCAGGCCGCCGACTCGCCGGCCGCGCCGCGCGGCTGCACCAACCTCAAGCTGCGCCAGCTCTCACGCCGCGTGACGCGGCACTATGACCAGTACGTCGCGGCCACGGGGCTGAAGAACACGCAGTACTCGCTGCTGTCGCATGCTGTGTTGCTGGGGCCGATCCGCCCCGGCGAGCTGGCCGCGCGCATGCAGCTTGAGCCGTCCACGCTGACGCGCAACCTGCAGCCGCTGATCGCCCAGGGCTGGCTGGCACTGGAGCCCGGCGAGGACGCGCGCAGTCGCCTGGTGGTGGCCACCGAGTCCGGCCGCGCCAAGCGAGTCGAGGCGCAGCGGGCCTGGAAGCAGGCCCAGCTCGCCCTCAACCACCAGCTGGGCGATGCGCGCGTCGTGCGCCTGCACGCCCTGATCGACGAATGCCTGGCGCTGATGGACGAGGCGCCCGGCCAAGACGGAGAGACCCATGTCTGACGTATCCAAGGCCGGCGCCGCCCGCGCACTGCCTCCGCTCGCGCGCGCCTTGCCTCCGCTCGCGCTCGTGCTGCTGGCCGCGGCCGGCACCTTTGCGCTCACGATGGGCGCGCGCCAGTCGATGGGCCTGTTCCTGCCCACGCTCAACACCCACACCGGCCTGGGCATCGCGAGCATCAGCCTCGCGTTCGCCTTTGGCCAGCTGTGGTGGGGCCTCACGCAGCCGATCGCCGGTCTCGTGGCCGACCGCGTGGGCGCCGGGCGCGTGCTGCTGGCCGGCGTGATCCTGGTGGCGCTGGGCACGGCGATGGTGCCGTTCATGACCTCGACCGCCGGGCTGATCTTCGCGATCGGCGTGCTGGCCGCCGGCGGCGCCGGCATGGCCGGGCCTTCGGTGCTGATGGCGGCGACCACGCGGCTGATCGAGCCTGCGAAGCGCGGCATGGCCACCGGCATCGTCAATGCGGGCGGCTCGTTCGGCCAGTTCCTCTTCGCGCCGATCGCGCAGGGCGTGACCGCCGCGGCCGGCTGGGTCGCGGCGCTGCAGGTGCTGGCGTTCTCGACCCTGCTCGCGCTGCCCGCGGCCTGGGTGCTGCGCGGCAACTCGAACGCGCTGGCCGCGGCCGGCGGTGCGCCGCGCGAGAAGGTGGGCACGATGATCCGCCGCGCAGTGGCCGACCCGAGCTACCGGCTGCTGTGCGCCGGCTTCTTCGTCTGCGGGTTCCACGTCGCCTTCATCGCGACGCACCTGCCGGGCGTCGTCGCGGCCTGCCAGCTGCCGCCCGAGGTGGGCGCGTGGTCGCTGGCGGTGATCGGCCTGTTCAACATCGCCGGCAGCTTCGCGATGGGCTGGGCGATCGGCTTCCAGGGCGGGCGCTGGCGCATGAAGTCGCTGCTCGCGCTGGTCTACGCGACGCGCGCGGTGGCCGTGCTGCTGTTCCTGCTCGCGCCCAAGACGCCGACGACGATGCTGGTGTTCGCCGCGGTGATCGGCTTCACCTACCTCTCGACGGTGCCGCCGACGGCCGGGCTCGTGGCGCGCTTCTTCGGCCCCGCCAACATGGCCACGCTGTTCGGCATCGTGATGCTGGCGCACCAGCTCGGCGGCTTCCTCGGCGCCTGGCTGGGCGGCAAGGCGTTCGAGTGGACCGGCAGCTACGACTGGATGTGGTACGCCGACATCGTGCTCGCCGTCGGCGCGGCGCTGGTGCACCTGCCGATCCGCGAGACGCGGCCGCAGGCGGCGGTGCCTGCGGCGGCGTGATTCAAAGGCCCAAGCCCAACAGCACGAGCACGCCGAGCACGGCAAACACCACCGCGGCGATGCGCCGCACCCAGGCCAGCGGGACGAACTTCACCGCCTTGTCGCCGAGGAACACCGCGGGCACGTTGGCCAGCATCATGCCCAGCGTGGTGCCCGTGGTCACCGTGACGAGCGAGGCGTACTTGGCGGCCAGCATCACGGTCGCGATCTGCGTCTTGTCGCCCATCTCGGCGAGGAAGAACGCGACCACGGTGATGCCGAACACGCCCAGCGCCGAATGAGACGGCGGCGCGTCGTCGTCGTCGATCTCGTCGGGCTTGAGCGTCCACAGCGACACCGCGAAGAAGCTCGCCGCCAGCGCCCAGCGCAGCCACTGCACCGGCACCTGCGACTGGATGAAGGCGCCCAGCGCGCTGGCCGCCGCGTGGTTGGCCAGTGTGGCCACCAGGATGCCGAGCACGATCGGCGCCGGCTTGCGAAAGCGCGCCGCGAGCAGCAGCGCGAGGAGCTGGGTCTTGTCGCCGATCTCGCTCAGGGCGACCAGGCCGGTCGAGACGGCCAGGGCTTCGAAGTTGAACATCCGGATGCGCTGAAAAACGAACGACCCGCGGCGCATGGCGCGCGCGCGGGTCCGTGGCGGATTCTAAGGACCTGCCGTTCAGGCCGGCTGCAGGGCCGGCGCGCGCCGATCGCGCGCGGCGCGGCGCAGGGCCGGCGCGCGCCGATCGCGCGCGGCGCGGCGCAGGGCGACCGCGTCGATCGGCGTGGCCGCCGCATCGAGGCGGAACACGCCCACCGCATTCGCGACGGCCTCGGCCTGCGCGTCGAGCGCCTGCGCGGCCACCGCGAGCTGCTGTACCAGCGCCGCATTGCGCTGCGTGATGCCGTCCATCTGCGCGACGGCCTCGTTGACCTGCGTGATGCCGAGCAGTTGCTCGCGCGCGCCGGCGCCGATCTCGTCGATCAGCCGGCCCACGCCGCGCGCGGCAGCGAGCGATTCGTCCATCGTGCGGCGTGCCGCGTCCGCCCGCGCGGTGCCCGCGCGCACCGTCTCGGCCGAAGCCTCGACGAGCCGCTTGACCTCCTTGGCGGCGCCGGCCGTGCGCTGTGCCAGCGCGCGGACCTCCGCCGCGACGACCGCGAAGCCGCGGCCCTGCTCGCCGGTGCGCGCGGCCTCGACGGCGGCGTTGAGCGCGAGCAGGTTGGTCTGGAAGGCGATGCCGTCGATGACCTGCACGATCTCGCCGATGCGTGTCGACGACGACGCGATCTCCCCCATCGTGCGGGCGAGTTCGCCGACCGCGGCGCTGCCGCGCTCGGCCACGTCCATGGCCTGGCTTGCGAGCGCTGAGGCCTGCTGCGCGGCATCGGCACTCTGGCGCACGGTGCCGGTGATCTGCTCCATCGAGGCGGCCGTTTCCTCGAGGCTCGCCGCCTGCGACTCGGTGCGCGCGGCGAGATCCTGGTTGCCGTCGACGATCTCCCGCGTCGCCTGGCGCATGCGATCGACCTCGGTGCGCGCGTCGCGCACGATCGACAGCAGGTTCACGTCGAGCTGGTTCAGGGCCTGGCCGAGCTGGCCCGTCAGGTCATGGCGCTGCACGGCCAGCGCCTGCGTCAGGTCGCCCGCTGCCATGCGGTTCGCAAAGCGCAGCAGCGGCTTCAGCGGCGCCACCGTCAACCGGTGCAGCAGGAGGCCGCCCACCGCGCCGACCAGCACGGCAGCGGCCGCTGCGGCCGGCGCCGGCAACGAAGTCGCGGCGGCCACGCCCGCCGCGGCGAGGGCAAGCGCCGCCGCAGCGAGGCGACCTGACAGGCCGAAGTGGAGCAACTCGCGCGCCCGGCCGGCGAGACTTCGTTCGACCACGCGTCCGGCACGCAAGGCATGCACGAGGTGGCCGCGCGACTTCTCCTCGCGCATCGTCGCGTAGAGCCGTTCGGCGGCGTCGATCGCAGCCCGCGGGGCCTCGGTGCGCACCGACATGTAGCCCACCGGCCGACCGCCTTCCATCAGCGGCGTCACGTTGGCCAAGACCCAGTAGTGGTCGCCGTCCTTGCGGCGGTTCTTCACCACGCCCGACCAGGGCCGGCCGGCGGCGACCGTGGCCCAGAGGTCACGGAACGCCTCCTCCGGCATGTCGGGGTGGCGAATCAGGTTGTGCGGCTGGCCGAGCAGCTCGTCGCGCGTGTAGCCCGAGAGCGCCACGAAGCCGGGGTTGCAGTAGGTGATGCGGCCCTTGAGGTCGGTCGTGGAGACGATCGCCTCGCCGCGGGGAAAAGGGTGTTCGCGCTGGGTGACGGGGAGGTTGGTTCTCATGGGTGTCCAGATTGGGGGGCCTTCGACCACCCTATCGGTCGCCCGGCGCGCGCCTGAACCGCGACGAGCGCGCGGCTTGACCTGGATCAAGCCGCGCTGCGCGCCTCGCGGTCCAGCCACACGCCCAGGCCCTGCGCGTTGAGCTCGACATCCATCGCCAGCAGCCCGGCGATCTCGGCGTCGTCGAGCGCGCTGCCGAGCGCGCGCAGGCGCTGCGCGTAGAGCGCGCCCAGCGCCGACTTCAGCGCCTCGTGGCGAGCGGGTGCGCCGGCCAGCGGACGGGCCAGCGCGACCATGGCCCCGGTCTGCTCGAGCAACAGCGCGGCCAGGCGGCGCACTTCCTCGACGCTGCCGCCGATGCGGCCGTAGTGCGTGGGGTACATCCACACCGGCTCGCGCTCGAGCATGCGCGCGACCGACTGCTTCAGCGCCTCGGGCTCGAACTGCACCGGCGTCGTGGTCGGCAGCAGGTAGCGGCCCTTGGGCGCTTCGAACTCGGGGTAGGACAGGCCGAAGGTGTCGCCGGTGAACCAGCCGCGGCTGGCTGCGTCCCAGATGCAGTGGTGGTGGCGCGCGTGGCCCGGCGAGTCGATGAACTGCAGGGGCCGCCCGGCGAGCTCGATCGTCATGCCGTCGGTGGTGGCGACCACGCGCTCGGCCGGCACCGGGCGCACGTCGCCGTAGGTGCGCGCGACCTCGTCGGCGCCGTACACGCCGCGCGCGCCGTCGAGCAGGGCGCTCGGGTCGATCATGTGGCGCGCGCCGCGCGGGTGCACGGCCATCTTCGCGGCCGGCAGCTGCGCCATCAGCAGGCCGGCGCCGCCCGCGTGGTCGAGGTGCACGTGGGTCGGGATGACCCAGTCGACGGCGTCGCGCGCGAGGCCGAGCGCGTCGAGCGCGGCGAGCAGGCGCGGCACCGAGTCGTTGAGGCCGGCGTCGACGAAGGCCGCGCGGCCTTGCTCGACGATCAGGTAGGCGGCGTCGAAGCGCGCCCGCACGAAACCGGTGTCGATCGCGTGGATGCCGTGCGAGAGCGGCTCGATGAAGTCGTGCATGGCGTGCAGGTCTCGAAGGGGCGACGAGGCATTTTGAGCTCCCGGCGGACGAACGGCCCGACGCCTGCGCGACCTTTGTGCGACAATCCCGCTGCGCTGCAACAACTGCGCACGACGGACCTCCCAGCGAGGTCCGTTGCTTTGAGAGCATCGTCACCAGTCTCGATTCGCGGCATTCGCGCGGATCTCCTGCAAAGGCCCTAGCGCCTCCTGCTTGCCGTCTGTTGGTCGATGTATGGCCAACGCCCGCCCACCATACCAGTGCGGGCATGACGGATCCGCCGGCGACCCCGGCGGTGCTGAGCAATGACGACCCTCTTCGAGGCCGATGGCCTCGCCATGCCGATCGAATCTTCCTCTTCGGACGCCGTCGAAATGACCGCGCCCGTGACCGTGGCCGCCGCCGCCGAGCCCAACGGCTTTGCGACGCTGGGCCTCGTGCCGCCGCTGCTGGCCGCAGTCGCCGAGCTCGGCTTCACCCGGCCGACGCCGGTGCAGGCCCAGGCCGTGCCCGCCGCGATGGCCGGCGGCGACTGGATGGTGTCCAGCCAGACCGGCAGCGGCAAGACCGCGGCCTTCCTGCTGCCGGTGCTGCAGCGGCTGCTGAGCGCGCCGGCGCCGGCCGAAAGCAAGGTCAGCACCCCGCGCGCCGTGGTGCTGTGCCCGACGCGCGAGCTCGCGCAGCAAGTCGCCGCCGATGCCGTCGATCTGATGCGCGGCGTCGTGATCTCGCTCAAGACCACCGGCAAGCACGATGCGTTCAAGCAGTCCGCGCGCGGACTGCGCGTGGCCAGCGTGGTGGGCGGCGTGCCCTACGGCAAGCAGATCTTCGACCTGCGCGGCGCGGCGCTCGTGATCGCGACGCCCGGGCGCCTGCTCGACCTGCACGAGCGCCGCCAGATCCGCCTCGACCAGGTCCAGGCGCTGGTGGTCGACGAGGCCGACCGCATGCTCGACCTCGGCTTCGCCGACGACCTGGCCGCGATCCACGAACTGACCGCCGAGCGCGAGCAGACCCTGATGTACTCGGCCACCTTCGCGCCGCGCATCATGGCCCTGGCCGCGCGCGTGATGCGCGAGCCGCAGCGCCTGGCGCTTGCCTCGGCGCAGGATCGCCACACCGACATCACGCAGACCCTGCACTGGGCCGACAACCTGGCCCACAAGGAAAAGCTGCTCGACCATTGGCTGCGCGACGCCGGCCTCGACCAGGCCGTGGTGTTCGCCAGCACGCAGGTCGACACCGAGACCATCGCCGAAGCGCTGCAGCAAAAGGGCCACGCGGCCGTGGCGCTGCACGGCGCGATGCCGCAAAGCGTGCGCAACCGCCGCCTGCAGAACCTGCGCGACGGCCGCATCCGCGTGCTGGTCGCCACCGACGTCGCCGCGCGCGGCATCGACGTGCCGAGCATCAGCCACGTGATCAACTTCGGCCTGCCGATGAAGGCCGAGGACTACGTGCACCGCATCGGCCGCACCGGTCGCGCCGGCCGCAGCGGCACCGCGGTGACGATCGCCGAGCACCGCGAGCGCCACAAGATCCGCCAGATCGAGCAGTACACCAACCAGCCGATGACGGCCAGCGAGATCGCCGGCCTCGAGCCGCAGGTTCGCCCGCAGCCGCGCCCGCAAGGCCCGCGTCGCGGCGCGCCGGGCGGCCCGCGCGGTGGCCATCGCGGTCAGGGCGGCTTCGGCGGCCCGCGCGGCGGTGATCGCTTCGGCGGTCCGCGCGAAGGCGGCGAGCGCTTCGCTTCGCGTGAGGGCGGCGAGCGCTTCGTGCCCCGCGATGGCGGTGACCGCTTCGCGCCGCGCGACGGCGGCTTCCGCCAGGGTCACGGCGGTCACGGCCAGGGCCACGGCGGTGCGCGCCGCGATGGCGCTACCAGCGGGTTTGCGAAAGCTCCTCGTACAGCGCCGCGTAAATCCGGCTACGGCTCGCGCTGATCTCGCCGCGCTCCACCGCCGCGAGCACCGCACAGCCGGGCTCGTGGCGATGGCTGCAGTTGTAGAAGCGGCAGCCGCCCGCGTGCTCGCGCAGGTCGGGCATCAGTTGCGCGATCTGCGCCGGCTCGAGCTGGCGCAGGCCGAACTCCTGGAAACCCGGCGAGTCGATCAGTGCCGCGCGATCGAAGCCTTCGCCGACGTCGAGCCAGTACCACTGCGTGGTCGTCGTCGTGTGGCGGCCCGAGTTCAGCGCCTGAGAGATCTCGCCGACCTGCGCGCGCGCATCGGGCACCAGCGCATTGACCAAGGTGCTCTTGCCGGTGCCTGAGGGGCCGAGCACCAGGCTCGCGCGGCCGGCCAGGCGTGGCGCCAGCGTCGCGCGCCAGGCCTCGATGTCCTGCGACAGTGAACCCTCGAGCACCGTGTAGCCCATGGCGCGATAGGGCGCGAGCCGCTCGCGCTGGGCGTCGGTCTGCGGCAGGTCGGTCTTGTTCAGGCACACGCAGGCCTCGAGCCCGACCGACTCCGCCGCGATCAGCGCGCGCGTGAGCTGAGACTCGCTGAACACCGGCTCCACTGCCACCCACACCAGCAGCTGGTCGAGATTGGCGGCGAAGCTCTTGGTCTTCCACTCGTCCTGCCGGTACAGCAGGTTGCGGCGCGGCTCGATCTTCTCGATCACGCCTTCGTCGACATCGTCGGCCGCGGCGCCGCGCGCGCCTTCGTGCGTCGCGCGCCAGTGCACGCGGTCGCCGACCACGGCCTCGCTCTTCTTGCCGCGCGGGTGGCAGGGGATGCGCCGGCCCTCGGGCGTCTCGACGATGTAGTGGCGGCCGTGCCCGGCGACCACGAGGCCGATGTCCGGGGCCGGGGCGTGCGTCGTCACGCGGCGCCCAGCGAACGCATCGCGGCCAGGCGCTCGATGGCCGGCGGGTGCGAGTAGTAGAAGCGCACGTAGAGCCGGTCGGGCGTCAGCGTCGCGGCGTTGTCCTCGTAGAGCTTGAGCAGCGCGTGGGCCAGGTCGTCCGGGCGCGTCTGCGCGCAGGCATAGGCGTCGGCTTCGTACTCATGGCGGCGCGACAGCGCGGCGAACAACGGCGCGACAAAGAAGGTGAACACGGGGCCCACGAGCAGGAACAGCAGCAGCGCGAGCGCGTCGTTCGGCGCCACCAGCGAAGGCGCGACGCCCAGGCCCAGGTAGAACCAGCTCTGCTGCGCCAGCCATCCGAGCAGCGCCAGGCCCAGTCCCGACAGCGCGAACATCGCCGCGATGCGCTTGACCACGTGGCGGCGCTTGAAGTGGCCCAGCTCGTGCGCCAGCACCGCCTCCACCTCGCCCGGCGAGAGCTTGGCCAGCAGCGTGTCGAAGAACACCACGCGCTTGGCGGCGCCGAAGCCGGTGAAGTAGGCGTTGGCGTGTGCCGAACGGCGGCTGCCGTCCATCACGAACAAGCCCTTGGCCGCGAAGCCGCAGCGCGCCATCAGCGCCTCGACGCGCGCCTTCAGCGCCTCGTCCTCGAGCGGCTTGAACTTGTTGAACCAGGGCGCGATCACGGTCGGGTAGAGCACCAGCACCAGCAGGTTGAAGCCGACCCACGCGCCCCACGCCCACAGCCACCATGCGCTGCCGGCGCTGCCCATCAGCCACAGCACCAGCGCCGCGAGCGGGCCGCCGAGCAGCACGCCGACCACCAGGCCCTTGAGCTGGTCGGCCAGCCACAGCCTCGGGGTCATGCGATTGAAGCCGTGCGCCTGCTCGAGCCGGAACGTGTTCCAGGCCTCGAGCGGCAGCTCGATCAGCGCGCCGATCAGCGCGAAGGCGCCGACGAGTGCCAGCTGGTGCGTCAGCGGCCCCAGGCCGAAGGCGTCGCGCAGCCAGGCGTCGAGCGCGCCCAGGCCGCCGAGCAAGGTCCAGCCGAGCAGCACGGCGGTCGAGAACGCGGTCTGCACGAGGCCGAAGCGCAGCTTGGCGATCGTGTAGTCGGCCGCGCGCTGGTGGGCGGCCAGGCTGACCGTTTCGGCGAAAGGCGCCGGCACCGCGTCGCGATGGCGCGCGACGTGCCGGATCTGGCGGCTCGCCAGCCACAACTTGACCGCGAGCGACGCCAACAGGAAGGCGCCGAACAGCGCACTCAGGGCCAAGGGAGTCATGCCGGTCAGTGTAAGTCGCCGATCCAAGTCGCCGACAATGGCGGTCGAAAGGATTCCCGATGAGCACGCCCACTCCCGACGCCGCGACGGCGGCCGCCCCGACGCTGGCCAAGAGCGACCAGAACCTGGTCTGGATCGACCTCGAGATGACCGGTCTCTACCCCGACCGCGACCGCATCATCGAGATCGCCGTCGTGGTGACCGACCCGCAACTCACCGTGCGCGTCGAGGGGCCGGTCTTCGCGATCCACCAGAGCGACGAAGTGCTCGACGGCATGGACGCCTGGAACAAGGGCACGCACGGCAAGAGCGGCCTGACCGAGCGCGTGCGCGCATCCACCGTCGACGAAGCCGCGGCCGAGGCGCAGACCATCGCCTTCCTGAAGCAATACATCGGCGAGCGCGGCTCGCCGATGTGCGGCAACTCGATCTGCCAGGACCGCCGCTTCCTCGCCAACTACATGCCGGCGCTGGAGGCCTTCTTCCACTACCGCAACCTGGACGTCTCCACGCTCAAGGAGCTCGCCAAGCGCTGGAAGCCGCAGATCATGAGCGGCTTCAAGAAGGCCCAGGCGCACACGGCGCTGGCCGACATCCACGAGTCGATCGACGAGCTGGCGTATTACCGCCAGCACCTGCTGAGCCTCTGAGCTCAGTGGCCGCCGCCGAGGTAGGCGGCCTTCACCGCCGGATCGTCGCGCAGCTTCTTCGCCTCGCCCTGCACCGAGATCCGGCCGTTCTCCAGCACGTAGCCGTAGTCGGCCACGCCCAGCGCGGCGGCCGCGAACTGTTCGACGAGCAGCATCGTCACGCCTTGCTCCTTGAGCCGGCCGATGATGCGAAACACCTCGTCGACGAGGATGGGCGCGAGGCCCATCGACGGCTCGTCGAGCAGCACGACCTCAGGGTTGAGCATCACCGCGCGCGCCATCGCGAGCATCTGCTGCTCGCCGCCCGAGAGCGTGCCGGCGAGCTGGTTGCGGCGTTCCTTCAGGCGCGGGAACAGCTCCATCGCGCGCTCGAGATCGCCCTTCACGTCGCCCTTCGGGCGCGAGCCGGTCAGGCGGGGAAACGCGCCGAGCGTGAGGTTGTCGGTCACGCTCATCGTCGCGAACACGCGCCGGCCTTCCGGCGAATGCGCGAGGCCGCGCTTGGCGACGTGAAAGGATTCGAGCCCGTCGATGCGCTCGCCGTTGAGCGTGATCTGGCCCGCGGTCGGCGCGATCATTCCGGAGATCGCGCGCATCGTCGTGGTCTTGCCGGCGCCGTTGGAGCCGATCAGCGTGACGACCTGGCCCTTGGGCACGTCGATCGAGATGCCGTGCAGGACTTCGACCTTGCCGTAGCCGGCCTTGAGGTTCTGGATGCTGAGCATGGTGTTGTCGTCCTGTACGTCAGTGCGCCTCGCCGCCGAGGTAGGCCTCGATGACCTTCGGGTTCGCCTGCACCTCGGCCGGCTTGCCCTCGGCGATCTTCTGGCCGAAGTCGAGCACCGTGACGGTGTCGCAGATCGACATGACGACGTCCATGTGGTGCTCGATCAGGATCACCGTGATGCCGTGCTCGCGGATCTTGGTGACGATGGCGACGAGCTCCTTGATGTCCGGCGCGGTCAGGCCGGCGGCGGGCTCGTCGAGCAGCAGCAGTTGCGGGTCGAGCGCGAGCGCGCGCGCGATCTCGAGCAGGCGCTGCTTGCCGTAGGGCAGGTTGCGCGCCTCCTCGTGCGCCAGGTTGGCCAGGCCGACGAAGCGCAGCAGCGCGAGCGCGCGCGCGGTGGCCTGCGCGTCCTCGCTGCGGTAGCGCGGCGAGTGCAGCGCCACGTCGACCAGGTGGCTGGCGAAGCTGTGGTGCAGGCCGACCATCACGTTCTGCAGCGCCGTCATCTCGCCGAACAGCTGCACGTTCTGGAAGGTGCGCGCGATGCCCGACAGCGCGATGTCCGACGAGGTGCGACCGACGATTGAGCTGCCCGCGAACGCGATCTGCCCCGCGGTCGGCACGTAGATGCCGGTGAGCACGTTCATCATCGTGCTCTTGCCCGAGCCGTTGGGGCCGATCAGGCCGTGGATCGTGCCGCGCCGGACCTGGAGGTCGACGTTGTTGATCGCCTTCAGGCCACCGAACTGCATCAGGATGCCGCTGGCATCGATGATCGACTCGCCCGCGCCGCGCCGGGCGTCGGAGATCGCGTCGCCGGCGGCGGCTTGAACCTCGGGTTCCTCGAAGCGTCGGCCGCGCGATTGAAGGTTCAGCGCGTTGCGCACGAAGCCGACGATGCCGTCTTGCAGGTAGTAGACGACGAACAGCGTGATCAGTCCGAAGATCGACAACCGCCAGTCGGTCATCGAGGTCAGCACGAAGGACAGGCCGGCAAGCGCGACGCTGCCGATCACCGGGATCGCGACCGACTTGAGCGTGGCCTTGCCGCGCTTCATCGCCACGCCGCACGCGAGGGCGACCACGACGGCCAGCGCGATCGACACCCAGCGAAACAGCTCCAGGTCGTCGAGCATCTTGGGCAGCAGCACGATGATGGCCGCGCCGAGCAAGGCGCCGGTGCGCGTCTTGCGCCCGCCCATGATCACCGCGAGCAGGAACATCACGGTGAGCTCGAAGTTGTAGGTGTTGGGCGAGATGTACTGCTCGGAATAGGCGTACAGCGCGCCGGCCAGGCCGGCGAGGCCGGCGCTGATCACGAAGGCGTAGACCTTGTAGCGGTAGACCGAGACGCCCATGCAGTCCGACGCGACCGGGCTGCCGCGCAGCGCCTCGAAGGCGCGGCCCAGGTGCGATCGCAGCATGCGGTGCACGACGACCAGCGAGACCACCAGCGCCGCGGCGACGACCCAGAAGAACTCGCGCTCGTCGAGCTGGTGGCCGAAGAGGACGGGCTTGTCGAGCTTGATGCCCATCGGCCCTTCGGTCAGGAAGCTCATCTCGTTGATGAGGATCTGGATGATGGTGCCGAAGGCCAGCGTCACCATCGCGAGGTAGGGGCCGGTCACGCGCAGCGCCGGCAGCGCGAGCACGGCGCCGAACAGGGCGGTCACCGCGATCGCCGCCGGCAGCGTGATCCACAGCGAGGCACCGAGCTTGAGCACCAGCACGCCCGCGGTATAGGCGCCGATGCCGAACAGGCCGGCGTGGCCGAGCGACACCTGGCCGGTGTAGCCGACCACGATGTCCAGGCCGAACAGCACGATCGCGTAGATCAGGATCGTCTCGACCAGGTGCACGTAGTAGGGGTTGGCGAACGCCACCGGAAACAGCGCGAGCGCGGCGATGCCGGCCACGCCGAGCGCCAGGGCGCCCAGCTTGCGCGGCGCACGCGGGGCCGCCGCCGAGGGCAGGGCAGCAGATTGAGCTTGCGTCATGGTCAGACCTTCTTGATCGCGGTCTTGCCGAACAGGCCGGCCGGCTTCATCGCCAGCACGATCAGCAGCAGCACGAGGCCCGGCACGTCCTTGTAGCCGGTGGAGATGTAGAAGCCCGTGGTCGTCTCGGCGATGCCCAGGATCAGGCCGCCGACCACGATGCCCAGGCCGCTGGTGAGGCCGCCGATGATCGCGACCGCAAAGGCCTTCAAGCCCAGCACCGCGCCCATCGTGGCGCCGGTCAGCGTGAGCGGCGCGATCAGCATGCCGGCGAAGGCCGCGGTCAGCGACGACAGCGCGTACGAGAACGTGATCACCAGGCCGGTGTTGATGCCCATCAGCTTGGCGGCGTCGCGGTCGTTGAAGGTCGCGACCACGGCCTTGCCGTAGATCGAGCGGCGGTTGAAGAGCTCGACCGCCAGCATCATCGCCAAGGCGCCGACGACGACCAGGACTTCCATCGGCAGCACGTTCGCGCCGAGCAGCTTCATCGGCGACTCGGGCAGTGGCGAGGGGAACTTGAGGTCGTCGCGACCCCACACGTTCTCGGCCACGTTTTTGAAGATGATGCCCAGCGCGATCGTCGACATGATCCAGCCGAACTCCGACTTGATCTTGATCGCCGGGCGCACGCCGATGCGTTCGACCAGCGCGCCTTGCACGGCGCCGAACAGGCACACGATGGGCAGCACCAGCCAGTAGTTCCAGCCGAGCTTGTCGACCAGCGTGAGGCCGACCAGCGCGCCCAGCATCAGCGCCTCGCCCTGGCCGAAGTTCAGCGTGTCGGAGGTGGCGAAGGTGAGCTGGTAGCCGAACGCGATGACGGCGTAGATCATGCCCAGCGCGATGCCGCTGAACACGAGTTGGGTCAGGATCTGCATGACGAACCCCGAGGGCCGCGAGAGTGCGGCCGTTGAACAGGCACGGCCCCGGCGCGAACGCCGAGGCCGTGCGGTGCGGCGAAAGGCGAAAGCCCTACTTCTTTGCGGACGCCTGCAGCGCGCCCTTGGCGTTGACGTCCTTCACGCGCACCTCCGAGGCCTTCTTGAAGTCGGATTCGTAGGCGTAGACGACGCGCTGGCCCTTGACCTCGCCGAACACCGGGATGTTGGCGGTGATGGCCTCGTGGTCGGTCTTGGTGAAGGGCTTGTTGTAGGTCGTCACGACGCCTTCGACCGGCGCCTTCAGGTCCTCGAGCGCGGCCTTGATCTTCGGGCCCTCGGTCGAGCCGGCCTGCTTGATCGCGGCGGCCAGCAGGTAGATCGAGTCGTAGCCCTGCGCGGCCGAGACCGGCGAGTCGATGCGGCTGTTCTTCGGGTTGAAGGTCTTGAGGTAGCTGACGATGAAGGCCTGGCGCTTGGGCGTGGTGGGCTCCTGGATGAAGGTCTGCGGCATGCGCGCGCCTTCGCCACCGGGGCCGGCGTTGTCGATGTAGTTGGCCATCGACAGCGTCCAGCTGCCGATCATCGGCACCTTCCAGCCCAGCTTGGTCATGCCGTTGGCGATCTGCGCCAGCTCGGGGCCGATGCCGTAGGTCAGGATCGCCTCGGCGCCGGCCTCCTTGGCCTTGAGCAGCTGGGGCGTCATGTCGACGTCCTTGATGTTGAACTTCTCGACCGCGACCGGCTTGATGCCCTTTTGCTCGAGCGCCTTCTCGAGGTCGGCGCGGCCGAGCTGGCCGTAGTTGGTCGAGTCGGCCAGGATCGCGACCTTCTTGAAGCCGCGGCGCGCGATCGCTTCTTCCACGATCATCGGCGCCTGGATCGAGTCGTGCGCCGCGTTGCGGAACACGTAGTTCTCGGGCTTGTCGTCGAACTGGTGGGTGATGACCGAGCCGGTCGCGACGTTGTTGATCACCGGGATCTTGGCGTCCTGGAAGAAGCGCTGCGAGGCCAGCGCGACGCCGGTGTTGATGTAGCCGACGGTGGCGACCACACGCTCCTTGTTGATCAGCTCCTGGGCGATCTGCACGCCGCGCTCGTTCTTGGCCTCGTCGTCGCGCTCCACGAGCTGGATCTGGCGGCCCAGCACGCCGCCGGCCTTGTTGATCTCCTCGGCCGCGAGGCGCACGCCGTCGCGCATGCTCACGCCCATCGACGACGAACCGCCGGTGAAGGGACCGGCCACGCCGATCTTGATCGGCTCGCCGGCGGCAAAGGCGGTGCTGATGCTGGCGCCGAGCGCAAGGGCGGTGAGGCCCGCTGCTGCGATGAACTTCATCGATGTCTCCAATGTGGTTTCGAGGGCGAGTCGCCGCGGCGTCGACGCCGTTTCGGCTGCTCGCACAGTGTTGCGAGCGCGCCTTCGCGCCGCTTCCGTCTGACTACGCAGCGGCGGGGCGCGGCAACACGTACTGGAAAACCCAGTCGAGGGAAACCCGAGTCGCGCGGTGCCGGACCCTCACCCCAGCCCTCTCCCGCGCGCGAGAGAGGGAGGGGAGCACGCCGGCGCGGCTCCCTCGCCCCCGCCAGGGGGAGAGGGTGGGGTGAGAGGAAACGCAGCGGACCGTTGCAGCCTACGGATGCTCGATACCGCGCCGCGCGTGCTCAACCGCGTACTTGATCAGCTCCGCCTGCCCCGCCAGATCGAGCTTGCGCCGGATGCTCTGGCGGTGCGACTCGACCGTGCGCACGCTCAGGCCCAGATCGCGCGCGATCTGCTTGCTCGAGTGGCCGGCGCCCAGGCCGCGAAGAATCTCCTGCTCGCGCGCCGAGAGCTGGTTGCGCGCGGCCGGTGCCGGTGCGCGAAACAGTTGCTGGGCGATTGCCGGGCTCAGGTAGGTGCCGCCGCCGACCACGGTGCGGATCGCGCCGAGGATCTCGGACGACGGCGCGTCCTTGAGCACGTAGCCGCGCGCGCCGGCCGCGAGCGCGCGTTGCGCATACTCGGGCGCGTCGTACATGCTGAGCATCAGCACCGCCACTTGCGGATGCGAGGCGTGCAGCCGGCCGGTGAGCTCGATGCCGCCGATGCCGCGCATGCCGATGTCCATCAGCACCACGCCGGGCCGGCAGCGCTCGATCTCGACCAGTGCCTCCTCGGCGTCGCCGGCCTCGCCGACGACCTCGATGTCGTCGACGCTGTCCATGCGGGCCTTGAGCCCGTCGCGCACCAGCGGGTGGTCGTCGACCAGCATCAGGCGGATGGGGGCGTTCATCGTCATGCGGCCAGGCCGCCGGAGGCGGCGACAGGAGCGGCGAAGCGCCGCAGCGCCTCGGCCGGGATCTCGGCGCGCACCCGCGTGCGTCCGGGCTGGGACTCGATCTCGAAGCTGCCGCCGATCGTCGCGATGCGCTCGCGCATGTTCGACAAGCCGATGCCGCGGCCGGGATGCTCGGCCATCGCCTGCGCGTCGAAGCCGCGGCCGTTGTCCTCGATCACGAGCCGCAGGCCGCGACGGTCGCCATCGAGCTCGATCGTCACGCGCGTCGCCGCGGCGTGCTTGCGGATGTTGGTCAGCGCCTCCTGCGTCACGCGAAACAGCACGGTCTTGATCGCCTCGGGCGGGTCGGCCAGGTCCTCGCCGCCATGCAGCTCGAAGCGCTGGCCGCCGTGGCCGCACATCTCCTCGCCGAGGTTGCGCAGTGCGGCGCGCAGGCCGAGCTGGTCGAGCATCGCCGGGCGCAGGCGGTGCGACATGCCGCGCACCTCGAGCAAGGCCTCGTTGAGGCGCTGCAGCGCGCGCTGCAGCGGCGCGCGCGCGCCGCCGTCAGCCACCGGCATGCGGTCGAGCGCGGACTCGGTCAGCAGCTTGACCGACACCAGGGTCTGGCTGGTGCTGTCGTGCAGCTCGCGCGAGACGTAGGCGCGCTCCTCCTCCTGCGAGCTGACGATCTTGCGCGTCAGCAGCGTGAGCTTGGCGTCGGCGGCGCGGCGCTCGCCCAGGCCGATCAGCAGCGCCGCCGCGACGATCACCGAGATCGCGAACAGCGCGGTCGCGACGATCCAGGCCATCGTCGTGTTGAGGTTGCCGACCATCTCGCGGTCGAGCTGGTCGAGCACCGCCTCGACGTCGTCGACGTAGATGCCGGTGCCGACCATCCAGTGCCAGCGATCGAGGCCGGTCACGTAGGCGATCTTGGCGGCCACCTTGCGCTGCGAGGGCTTGTTCCAGGTGTAGTAGACGGTGCCGCCGCCTTCCTTGGCACGGTCGATCATCACCTTGATCGGCCGCTGGCCGGTGCTGTCGACGTGGTCCAGCAGGTTCTGTCCGACCAGCTCCGGCTGGCGCGGGTGCATCAGGTTCGTGCCGTCGTAGTCGTAGAGGAAGAAGTAGCCGTCGCTGCCGTAGTCCAGCATCGCGAGCTGCTTCATCACCTCGCGCCTGATGGCCTCGTCGTCGCGGCCGGTGTTGTACAGCGGCGTGATCGTGCTCAGCGCCAGCGCGACGTAGTGCCGCAGCTCCGACTCGACGGCGTTCATGTAGACCGTCTTCACCAGCTCCTGCTGCCGCCTGGCGAGCTCGGCCTCCTGCTGGCGCACCGCGAAGGCGATCAGCGCGAGCGAGAGCAGCAGCGGCAGCACCGCCAGCAGGATCAGCTTCAGTCTCAGGCGCATGACGAGCGGATTGTGGCGCCGGGCGTCATTGCGAACACCAGCGTGAGCGCCAGGCGCCGATGGCGTCGCGCGGCGCCAGCGGCCCGAGGCCGAGCGCCTGCGCGGCCGCCCGCAGCGCGGCGTGCGGATCGCCCAGGTCGATCGGTGCGGCGCCGGTTTGCTTGCTGAGCTTCTGGCCGTCGGCGCCCAGCACCAACGGCACGTGCAGGTAGCGGGGCGTTGGCAGCCCCAGGGCTCGCTGCAGCAGGATCTGGCGCGGCGTGTTGTCGGCCAGGTCCTCGCCGCGCACGACGTCGGTGATGGCCTGCGCGGCGTCGTCGGCCACGACCGCGAGCTGGTAGGCCCACAGGCCGTCGGCGCGCTTGAGCACGAAGTCGCCGACGGCGCGGGCGACGTCCTGATGCTGCGCGCCGAGGCGGCGGTCGTGCCAGTCGACGCGCGCGTCGTCGGGCAGCCGGAATCGCCACGCGCGCGGCGCGCGACCGCGCAGCCCGCCGTTCTCGGGCCGGCAGGTGCCGGGGTAGACCAGCTCGCCATGGCGCTCGCGCGCGACGCCCGCGGCGGCCCAGTGCGCGGCGATGTCCTGGCGCGTGCAGGCACAGGGGTAGGCGCGGCCCTCGGCCACCAGGCGCGCGAGCGCGGCGTCGTAGCGGGCGCCGTTGGCGCTTTGCCAGGTGGGCGGCTCGTCGGCCGCGAGGCCCAGTGCCTCGAGCTGGCGCGAGATCTCCTCGGCCGCGCCGGGCACGCAGCGCGGCGTGTCGACGTCCTCGATGCGCACCAGCCAGCGCCCGCCGTGCGCGCGCGCGTCGAGCCAGCTCGCGAGCGCGGCGACGAGCGAGCCGGCATGCAGCGGCCCGGTGGGCGAGGGCGCGAAGCGGCCGATGTAGCTCATCGACGCGGACGATCAGAACAGCAGGCCGACGTGCTGCTCCAGCAATGCGCGGCGCGTCTTCGGGCTGCGCAGCTGCGAAAGCCACCACGACAGCGCCTCGCCCGGCGCGCCGCCACCGGACACGCGCCAGGCGTAGTGCAGCGTGCCGCGCCGCGGCGGCAGGGTGGTCTCCTTGACCACCAGCCGGCCGGCCTCCACATGCCGGCGCACCAGCGACTGCGGCATCGAGCCGCAGCCCAGGCCGCGCAGCTGCGCCTCGAGCTTGGCGGCCAGCGAGGGCACGGTCAGCACGTCCTGGCCCGGCTGCACGCCAAAGGTCATCGGCGCGAAGCGGTGGGCGCTGTCGGCGATCGCGACGATGCGGTGCTGGGCGATCACCTCGGGCGTGAGCGGCTCGGGCAGGCGCGCGAGCGGATGGTGCGGCGCGACCGCGAAGCACCACTCCAGCTCGCCGAGCGGCTCGCACTCGATGCCGGAGCCGCCCTGCGGCTCGGCGGCCACGCCGATCGCGAGGTCGGCCTCGCCGGTGGCCAGCGTCTCCCAGGTGCCCGACAGGGCCTCGTCGCGCAGCTTCAGGCGCGTGGGCGGCGGCGAAGGGCGGTCGCCGCCGGGCGTTTCGACCTGCAGCGCATAGAAGGCCTCGACCAGCTCGAATAGCGCGCTCGGCGCGAGCACGGTCTCGAAGGCGATCGTCAGCTGGGTCTCCCAGCCGGTGGCGACGCGGCGCACGCGGTTGGCCACCGCGTCCATCTCGGTCAGGAGGCGCCGGCCCTCGCGCAGCAGTTCCTCGCCGGCCGCCGTGAGCCGCGCCTGGCGCGAGCTGCGGTCGAACAGCAGCACGTCGAGCGCGTCTTCGAGCTGGCGCACGCTGTAGGTCAGTGCCGAGGGCACCTTGCCGAGCTCGCGCGCGGCGGCGGCGAAGCTGCCGGAACGCGCGATGACATCCATCATCGTCAGCGCCTCGGGGGTGAGCACGTTGCGGCGGTCGCCGGGCTGGGGAGACTTCATGGCCACCATTGTCGCCAAGCACCTTCAAAGGCGTTGAATGCCGCCTTCAAGCGCTTGCGGACACGGCGCACGCCGCGCTCCCTACAGTGGCGCCACGGGTCCACGAGACCCGCCACGCAAGCCGAAAGGAGCCTTTCATGATCACCCTGCGCAAGTCCGCCGAACGCGGTTATGCCGACCACGGCTGGCTCAAGAGCTACCACAGCTTCTCGTTCGCCGACTACTACGACCCGGCCCACATGGGCGTGGGCAACCTGCGCGTGATCAACGATGACCGCATCGCCCCCGGCTCGGGCTTCGGCACGCACGGCCACCGCGACATGGAGATCGTCAGCTACGTGCTCGACGGCGCGCTGGCGCACAAGGACAACATGGGCAACGGCGCGGCGATCCTGCCCGGCGACGTGCAGCGCATGAGCGCCGGCACCGGCGTGATGCACAGCGAGTTCAACCACGCGCCCGCGGCGACGACGCATTTCCTGCAGATCTGGCTGATTCCGCACACCCGCGGCATCCAGCCGGGCTACGAGCAGAAGCACTTCACGCCCGAGAGCAAGCGCGGCAGGCTCAAGCTGGTGGCATCGCGCCATGCGCGCGAGGACGCGGTGCAGATCCACGCCGACGCCGAGCTCTACGCCGGCCTGTTCGACGGCGACGAGATCGCCGGGCTCGACCTCGACCCGAAGCGCATCGCCTACGTGCACGTCGCGCGCGGCGCGGTCACCGTCAACGGGCAACGGCTGGAGACGGGCGACGCGCTGCAGCTCGACGGCGAGTCGCAGCTGCACATCGAGAAGGGCGAGAACGCCGAGGTGCTGGTGTTCGACCTCGCACGCTGACGGTTCATCTCCGGTCGGACGCTACAGTCGGCGCCCGACCGGAGCCACGCTGGAGTCTTCATGAGCGATCTGAAAGTTCTCGTCATCGCCGGCAGCGCCCGCCGCGGCGCCTACAGCGTGCAGCTCGCGCAGGCCGCGGCCGAACTGCTGCGCGCGGCCGGTGCGCAGACCACGATGCTGGACCTGCGCGCCCTCGCGCTGCCGATCTACGACGGCGACATCGAGGCCGATCACGGCGTGCCCGCCGGCGCGGCAACGCTGCGCGATGCGCTTCGCAGCCACGACGCGCTGCTGCTCGTGACGCCCGAGTACAACGGCTTTCCGACGCCGCTGGTGATCAATGCCTTCGACTGGCTCTCGCGCCTGAAGGCCGAGGGCGAGGCGCCGGCGGGCCTGGCGGTCACGGCCAGCAAGCCGGCCGCGCTGCTGTCGAGCTCGCCCGGGCCCTTGGGCGGCCTGCGCAGCTTGAACTACCTGCGCCAGTACCTGTCGATGGCCTTCGCGATGCTCGTCGTGCCGCAGCAGTTCGCGCTCGGCCGCGCCGCCGAGGCCTTCGACGAACACGGCGGCCTGAAGGACGAGAAGACCCGCGCCGCGGTGCAGGGCGTGCTGGCGTCGCTGCTCAAGGTGGCCGGCGCGATGAAGGGAGCCCGCTGATGACGATCGAAGGCCAGCTGATCCGCGGCCAGGCCGCGCCGCTCGGCGCGCTGGCGACCTTGTCCGACGGCAAGCACGTCTGGAATGCCGACCTGCAGGCGAGCCTCGGCGGCGCCGAGTCGGCGCCCGACCCGCATGCCCTGCTCGACTCCGCGCTCGCCGCCTGCACGCTGCTGACGCTGGAGGTCTACCTGCGGCGCAAGCAGCTCGCCGTGCGATCGCTGCGCGTGTCGGTCGAGCACGAGGAGAAGGCCACGGCCGAAGGCGTGCACTACCAGCTGAGGCGCCGGCTGCACATCGACGGCGACCTGAGCGACGAGGAGCGCGCCCGGCTGCTGGCGATTGCCGAGAAGTGCCCGATCCATCGCGTGCTGACGGGCGACATCGAGATCGAGACCGCGCTGGCCTGAGCCGCCTTGGCGCCGCTACAGTGCGGCGCATGGACGCAAGCAACAAGTTCTGGCTGGTTCTCAATTTCCTGCCCTGGACCGACTGGGCCGCGCTGGCAGGGTACTTCGCCGCCTGGGCCGGCTATGCGCACTTTGCGCGCCAGCGCGCGCCCATCAAGCCCTCGCTGCTGGCCACGACCAACCGCATCCGCCGCCAGTGGATGCTGCAGACCAGCTATCGCGACGTGCGCATCCTCGACGGCCAGGTGATGCAGAACCTCTCCACCAGCCCGAGCTTCTTCGCGTCGACCACCATCCTGATCATCGGCGGCCTGCTGGCGGCGCTGGGCACCAGCGACAAGGCCAGCGAGCTCGTGCGCGAGATCCCGTTCGCCGCGCGCACCACCGCGCTGGTGTTCGATCTCAAGTTGCTGCTGATGATCGCGGTCTTCATCTACGCCTTCTTCCGATTCACCTGGAGCATGCGGCAATACACCTTCGGTGCGCTGCTGATCGGCGCCGCGCCCGACGCCAAGCAGCTCGACGCGATGGGCGAGCAAGGCGCGGCGCTGCGCGAGGCCTTCGCCGACCGCGCCGGGCGCGTGGTCGGCCTGGCGGCCGAGACCTTCAACGACGGCCTGCGCGCCTACTACTTCAGCTTCGCGGCGATCGGCTGGTTCTTTTCGCCCGCGGTGTTCGCGCTCGGCTCGGCCGGCGTGGTGTGGATCCTGTACCGACGCGAGTTCCACTCCGAGGTGCTGGCGGTGCTGCGCGAGCAGCCCTGAGGGCCGCTGCCAGCGTCTTCGCAGCCGTTCACATCGCGACGGTCTTGCCGACGTAGAGGATCGGCCCGGTCGGCCGCCCGATCGGCGAGCCGGACTGCGGCTCCAGCGTGATCTCGAACAGCTGCTGCTCGCCCACCGCGGGCAGCCGCGACAGCGGCAGCTCCACCGCCTGGCCGGGCTTCACCAGGCCCAATGACGTCGGGCCTGCCGCGCCTTCAGGCTTGGTCCAGAACTGCAGCGCGCGCCCCGCCGGCACAGGCGCGGCTTCGGCCACCGGCACGAGGCGCAGGCTGCGACCGGCCTGCAGCTCGACCAGCCAGCCGGTGCGGCCGGTCTCGGGGCTTTGCAGCACGGCCAGATAGCGCGCCGGCTGCGGCTCGGTGCCGCGCTGCACCAGCAGCACGGCGAGGAACAGCGACATGGCGACGGCCAGCGCGCTGAGGCCTTGCCACAGCGGCAGCCGATGCCACCACGGCGCGCGCGCTGCCGATCGGCGCGCAGCGGGTGCGGCGCCCACCGACGCCTCGATGCGCCGCCACAACTGCGGCCGCGGCGCGAGCGCGGGTACGGCGGCGCTCAGGCCGAGCAGCCGGTCCTGCCAGGCGTAGACATGGGCCAGCAGCGCGCGATCCCGCGCGAGCTCGGCCTCGAACGCGGCGTGCCCGGCCGCATCGAGCGTGCCGAGCACGTACTCGCCCGCGGTGTCGCTGCGGTCATCGGCGGTCGCGTCGCTCACGCCATGCACTCCTTCAGACTCGCCAGGCTGCGGCGGATCCACGACTTCACCGTGCCCAGCGGCGTGCTCAGCCGCTGGGCGATCTGCTCGTGCGTGTAGCCGTCGACGAAGGCATGCATCACGCAGGCGCGGCGCATCTCGTCGAGCCGCTGCAGGCAACGCTCGAGGATGTCCGCGTCGAGGCCGCGCTCATCGGCGCTGGCGCTGGCAGTCTGCTGAGCATCGGACAGCGCGGCGAGTTCCTGCGGGTCGGTCGGCTGCAGGCGCTGCGGCGAACGCGCCAGCTTCAGGGCGCGGTGCCGAACGATGGTGTAGAGCCAGCCGCGCGCCGAGCCGAGTTCGGGGCGGTAGGTGCCGGCGTGCTGCCAGACCTGGATAAAGGCATCGTGCAGCACGTCCTCGGCCAGCTCGCGGTCGTGCACGATGCGCATCGCCACGCCGAGCAGCCAGCGCGCCTCGCGCTCGTACAGCGCGCGCAGCGCGAAGCGCTCGCCGCGCGCGCAGGCGAGCACGCAGGCTTCGTAGTCGAACGCGGCGGTCGTCGTCATGCGGGACACGACGGTAGCAGCGCGTCGGCAGGCCCACTCATGAGGCTTTCCAGAAGATGTAGTCGGCCTGGTACTTGACGATCTCCTTGCGGCCCGCCGCCGTGGCGTCGCAGCCCTTCGCCGGCGCGACGCCGCCTTGGGTGGCGACGCGCTGCACGTAGGCCACGCCGCTCATCGCGCCGGCGCCGGTCGCCGGACCGGCCTTCACCAGCTGCAGCGCAATGCTGCCGGCCGCCGCCGGCGCGACCGCGACCTGCGTGCCGGTGATTGCCGACCCGTCGCTCGACGCCCAGGTCGCCGGAGGGCCCCAGTAGCGGCCGACCTCGGCGCCCGTGCGGCTGCGCAACTGAGCCATCGGACCCACGAAGGCCCATTCGAACGCGTCTGGCGTACCGGCCTTGGCGCGGCATTCGTAGGTGATCTCGCCGATGCCGACGGTTTCCATCGCCACGCGGTGCCCGGCGGGCACCCTCACGGCTTCGGGCAGGCCTTCCTGGCTGAACGTCGGTGCCATCTCGGCCGGCCTGGAGGGCATCTGGCCGCAGGCGGCGAGCCAGGCGGTGGCGGCGACCACGGCGAGCGCGGCGGGGGAAACGGTTCTCATGGCGTGCTCCTCGACGAAGAAGGGGGTGAATGTGACGGGGTCACATCCACCACTAGCCGCGTGCCGCCGGTTTGGATGCAGTGCGCCTAAAAAAAATGCCGCGGCGCGTGCCGGCCTGTCCGCGCCGGCGGCAGTTCGTGCCGACGCCCGGTCGGTTCGTCGCCATCCGCTGGGTCCGGGCGACTGACGTGCCTAGAGTTCGCTCCATCGCAAGACGCCACCGCCACCAGGAGCCCACGATGATCAGCCGCCTTACCAGTTTCGCCGTTGCCTTCGCCGTCACCGCCGCCGCCTCGCTGGCCTTCGCCGCCGAAGCGCGCGAAGATGTGCTGGCGGCCCGGGCCGCCAAGGCCGCCGCCCCGGTCGTGCAACTCGAGCGCGTGGTGATCACCGCGCAGCGTCTGCCGCAGGCCGGCCTCTGATCGCTTCACCGAATCACGGAGCGCCACGATGTCCATCAGCGACGAACTCGGCCGCCTCGGCGAACTGCACCAGCGCGGCGTGCTGACCGACGACGAATTCACCCGCGCCAAGGCGCGCGTGCTCAACGGCGTTGCGTCGTCCACCGCAGCCGGCGGGAGCGCCGCGGTCGCGGCGCTGAACGCGCTGCGCCGCAGCCGCACCGACCGTTGGCTGGGCGGCGTGTGCGGCGGCCTGGCGGATTTCACCGGCCTGGCCGCCTGGGTCTGGCGCCTGGCCTTCACGCTCCTGATGCTGTGCGCCGGCACCGGCGTGCTGATCTACCTGCTGATGTGGATCTTCGTGCCCGAGGCGGAAGCGCCGCTGGTCAACGGCCAGGGCCGGCCGGCCTGAGCGCGACGACCGCGGCGCCGCGCGCCGGGCCGCGGCCGCCGGCGAGCCGCTGCCTGAGGTAGTCGTGCAGCCGCACGTGCTGGCTGAACACCACGTTGAAGCGCAGGTGCTCGCTGGGCGCCCCGTCGGCATGGAAGCTCGAGCCGCGCGCCAGCAGGATGCCGCTGGCAAAGGCGTCCTTGGCCAGCTGGTCGATGTCGACGCCGCCCGCAACGCGCGCCCACAGGAACAGGCCGCCTTCGCCGGGGTGGTCGATCTCGATGCCGCAGTCGGCGAGCTGGCGTGACGTGAGGCTGCGCGCGTGGCCCAGGCGCTGGTTCAGCCGGTCGATGTGCTTGCGCCAGCGCCCGGTGGCGAGCAGCTCGAGCAGCACGTGCTCGTTGAGCGCCGCGGTCGTCATCACCGACATGATCTTCTCGCGCAGCAGCGGCTTGAGCAGCTCCGGCTCGGCGGCCAGGTAGCCCAGGCGCAGCGCGGGGCTGAGCGCCTTGCAGAAGGTCGAGTAGTAGATGACGCGCGACAGGCCCGCGAGCTGTGCCAGCCGCGGCGGATGGCCGGGATGGAAGTGTCCCTGCACGTCGTCCTCGGCGATCAGGAAGCCGTGGCGTTCGGCGAGCGCCAGCACGCGGTGCAGCGCCCCCGCGCTGGCGCCCCAGCCGGTCGGGTTGTGCAGCACCGACTGCGCGAAGAACAGCCGCGGGCGCCGCGTCTTGCAGGCCTCCTCGAGTGCGGCGAGATCCGGGCCGTCGTGCCGGCGCGGGATCGGCACGACCTGCATGCCGAGGTCGCGCAGGCGCTCGAACAGCAGGAAGTAGCCGGGGTCGTCGACCAGCACCGCGTCGCCGCGCTGAAGGAAGCAGCGGCAGATCAGGTCGATCGCGTGCGTGCCGCCGTAGGTGGTGAGCACGCGCGAGGCGTCGACCGGGATGCCTTGTGCGCGCATCATCAGCGCGAGCCGCTCGCGCAGCTCGGGCAGGCCCTGCGGGGGGCAGCGCGCGGCCATGCCGCCGGGGGTCTTGGCCACGGCGCGCTGGACCAGCGAAGGCGGGATGCCTTCTTCCAGCCACGACACCGGCAAGGCGCCGCTGCTGGCCGGCAGCACGCCGGAGCGCTGGTCGTGCGCCTGCTGCACGAGCCAAACCGCGTCCTGCTCCTCGCCGGCGGCGAGGGCGGACTCGATGGTCTGCGACGCCGGGCCGGCCGCGACCACGAAGCCGGCGGTGCCGCGCGGCTCGATCAGCGCCTGCGCGACCAGCCGGTCATAAGCCGTCACGACGGTGTTCGCGCTGACGCCGAGCTGGGCGGCGAGCGCGCGGATCGACGGCAGGCGGCTGCCGGCGGGCAGCTGGCCATCGTCGATCAGGCGACGCAGCCGGGCCTCGGTCTGGTCGGCCAGGGGCGTGGGGCTGTCGCGATCGAGCGTGAACACAGGGAAGCGCAGGGTCAGAAGCGATCGGGCCGCAGGGCGCGCCCGGCCCACGGCGCCGCGCCATCATCGCCCATCCATGCCGAGATGCCGGGGTGGGGCAGGTCGGCGCGCCGCAGGCCGATGTCGCGCAGCTCGCGGTCGCTCAGCACGGACAAGGCCTCGGCCGCGAAGCGCTCGCGGCGCTCGGCCGCGAAGCGATCGAGCCGGCGCGCGATGCGGTGGGCCAGCGAGGCCAGGAGGTCGGGCCAGGGCGCGGCCGAAGGGGCACGGGAAGCGAGGGTGTTCATGGCGGTGGCGCAGGGGCGTGCAAGCGTGTCGCCAGCGTAGGCCCTGGGCTGCCGCCGCAACAGCCACAGCGGCCGCGCGACAAGGCGGAACTGTGTGGGTCGCGCGATGGTGACAGCGGCGCGCGCCGCGCTCAGGGACGGGCCGTGCGGTAAGGAGGCGCGCCGGCGGTGCCGACCATCAGCTCGTTGCGCACGCCCTCGACGTCGTCGATGTCGCGCACGATGCGCTCGATCTCGGCGGCCTGTTCGGCCGTGGCGACGCAGCCCTTGAGCCAGACGACGCGGCGCTGCCCCAGCGCCCAGATGCGGGTGGCGTCGAAGCGGCGGGTCGATTCGATCGCGCGCTTGACGCGCGGCACGATCTCGCGGTCGTAGAGGTAGGCGTTGTGCAGCCGGCAGCGCCCGGCCATCCAGCAACTCACGCCGCGCTGCGAGCGGTCGTGGGCCTCGGCGCGGAACTCCTCGTCGGTGTAGGTCGGCGCCTGGGGCTCGGGGCAGCCGGGCAAGCCGTCGGTGACGGCGATGAAGGGGTCGTCGAAGGGGTTGACGCGCGACGGTTCGGCCTGGACTGCCGGGCCTGCCAGCAGCAGTCCCGCGGTGACCGAGCGCGCGATCACCGTCACAAAAGCCGAACGCCGCCGCGGTTCCCCGGGGCGGCGTTCGCGCATGGGGCTCTCCTGGTGGCGAGCCCCGGATTCTGCGCGCGGCGCGCTCAGAACGCGTGGCGCAGGCCGGCCATCACGCCGGTCTGGTTTTCGCCCGGCGCCGGTGCCTGGGCCGTGCCGCTCAGGCCGACCGAGGGCGAGAACTGAGCGGCGCCGTCGTTGCTGAGCGCGCCCAGCGTGACGTAGGCCGCCGTGCGCTTGGAGAACGCGTAGGTGGCGCGCAGCGCGAGCATCTTGCCGTCGTTGTCGTTGTCCTTGAAGGCGAAGTCGTAGTACTGCGCTTCGAAGGTCAGGCTGTCGGTCAGCGGGTGGGCCACCGCCAGCGACCACAGCGTGCTCTTTTGCAGCGCGGGAGCCGCGGTCTCGTTGTCGCGGCGCATGTAGTTGGCGGCGAGCTTGGTCTTGCCGAGCATCACGTAGCCGTTGACCGCGGCGCGCTGGTCGGTCAGGTGGGCCAGGTTGGCCGTCGGCGGCGTGTTGGCGCCACCCTGGAGGCCGCGCTGCTCGTCGATCCAGGCCGCCACGCCCCACAACGACGCGTCGTACTTGGCGACGGCCGACCACGCGTGGCACTCGCGGCCAATGCCGCGCTCGCCGGCGCAGGTGTTGGCGTCGCGCCCGAGGCTGTAGAGCGCGCCGAGCGTGAGGCCGCCGAACTTGCCCTGGTAGGCGAGCGCGTTGTCGACGCGCGGGCCGGCGAGGAAGAGGTCGAACGCGCCGGCGCCGTAGATCTGCGCGAGAAACAGGTCGGTCGACAGCGAGCCGAGCAGGAGCATCGAGTACTGGCGGCCCAGCGACACGGTGCCCCAGTCACTGCTGAGGCCGACGAAGGCCTGGCGGCCGAACAGGCGGTTGCCCTGCTGCATGACGCCGCTGTCGGCGCCGAAGCCGGACTCGAGCGTGAACACGGCCTTCAGTCCGCCGCCCAGGTCTTCGCTGCCGCGCAAGCCCCAGCGCGAGGCCGCCGAGCCGGCGATCGTGGGCATGCGGTACAGCGTGTCGTCGCCGGCGCCGACGTGGTCGAGCCGCTCGACCCCGGCATCAATGAGGCCGTAGAGCGTGACGTTCTGGGCTTGGACAGCGCCGGCGGACAAGGCCAGGGCAGCGGCGGCGATCAAGGTGCGCTTCATCGAAGGGTCTCCTCGTTGGGGTGTGTTGCGAGTGCGCGGTGCGGGCGACGCCGCTTCCTGCGCGGTGCCGGGCGATCCTAGGGAGCGCGCCGCGCGAGGCTTGGATAGATGCGACACCGTGCTGGATGGCACCGTCTGGAGTGTAGTGACCGATAGTGGACTGTCAAGTACAGTAATTCTGCCCGACGACGGTGCGCGCCTTTACGGCGTCTTTACGCCCGCCGCCGCGGTCTTGATCCCTCGCTGACGCCCTCGTGCGCAGACTGATCGGCATCGAAACGGATGCCCCGAAAGGGGAGCTTGCATGGACATCGTCTACATCGCCGCGCTGGCCGCACTGGCGGGCTCGGCCGTCGCGCTGGCGTTGGGCTGCGCGAGGCTGCTGGGAGGCCAGGCATGAGCGCGCTGTATGTGATCGGCGGTGTCATCGCCGTCGGGCTGGCGGCCTACCTCGTGTTCGCGCTGCTGTGCGCCGAGGAGATCTGACATGACCACCTCGAGCTGGATGCTGCTGGCCGTCTACGCCGTCCTCGTGCTGGCGATTGCCTGGCCGCTGGGCGGCTACATCGTGCGCGTCGTCGAGGGCCGCCTGCGCTGGGTGGCGCCGATCGAGCGCGGCCTGTTCCGACTGGCGGGCGTCAACCCCGACGCCGAGACCGGCTGGCTGCGCTATGCGATCGGCCTGCTGATCTTCAACGCCCTCGGCCTCGCGGCCGTGTATGCGCTGCAGCGGCTGCAGGGCGTGCTGCCGCTGAACCCGCAGGGCTTCGGCGCGGTGACGCCGGATTCGTCGTTCAACACCGCGGTGAGCTTTGTCACCAACACCAACTGGCAGGGCTACGGCGGCGAGTCGACGATGAGCTACCTGACCCAGATGCTGGCGCTGACGGTGCAGAACTTCCTGTCGGCCGCCACCGGCATTGCCGTCGCCATTGCCCTGATCCGCGGCTTTGCGCGCGCCAGCGTGGCGTCGATCGGCAACGTCTGGGCCGACCTCACGCGCATCACGCTGTGGCTGCTGCTGCCCATTTCGTTCGTGCTGGCGCTGTTCTTCGTCGGCGAAGGCGTGATCCAGAACTTCGATGCCTACCGCGAGGCGACGCGCATCGAGGCGGTGGACTACCAGGCGCCCAAGCTCGACGCGCAGGGCCAGCCGGTGGCCGATGCCGAGGGCAAGCCGGTGACCGAGACCGTCAAGGCGACAACCCAGACGCTGGCGATGGGGCCGGTGGCCTCGCAGCTGGCGATCAAGATGCTGGGCACCAACGGCGGCGGCTTCTTCAACGCCAACTCGGCCCATCCCTACGAGAATCCGACGCCGCTGTCGAACCTGGTGCAGATGCTGGCGATCTTCGCGATCCCTGCCGCGCTGTGCTTCACGTTCGGGCAGATGGTCGGCGACCGGCGCCAGGGCATCGCGGTGTTCGCCGCGATGGCGGCGCTGTTCACGGTGTTCGCGATCGGCGCGATGGCCTTCGAGCAGCAGGGCAATCCGCACATCGCCGCGCTCGGCGTCGACCAGGCGGCCACGGCGTTGCAGTCGGGCGGCAACATGGAAGGCAAGGAGGTGCGCTTCGGCATCGGCCAGTCAGGCCTGTTCGCCGCGATCACGACGGCCGCCTCGTGCGGCGCTGTGATCGCGATGCACGACTCCTTCACGCCGTTGGGCGGCGCGGTGCCGATGGTGCTGATGCAGCTCGGCGAGGTGGTGTTCGGCGGCGTCGGCTCGGGCCTGTACGGCATGCTGGTGTTCGCGATCCTCGCGGTCTTCCTGGCCGGCCTGATGATCGGCCGCACGCCCGAGTACCTGGGCAAGAAGATCGAGGCGCGCGAGATGAAGATGGTCTCGATCGCCATCCTCGTGACGCCGATCCTGGTGCTGGCCGGCACCGCGATCGCGGTGACGAGCGGCGCCGGCCGCGCCGGCATCGCCAACCCGGGCGCGCACGGCTTCAGCGAGATCTTCTATGCGCTGAGCTCGGCCGCCAACAACAACGGCAGCGCCTTCGCAGGGCTCTCGGCCAACACGCCCTTCTACAACGTGCTGCTTGCGCTGGCGATGTGGTTCGGCCGCTTCGGCGTGATCGTGCCGGTGCTGGCGATCGCCGGCGGCCTGGCGGCCAAGAAGCGCATTGCGGTGACCGAAGGGACCATGCCCACCCATGGTCCGCTGTTCGTGGCGCTGCTGATCGGCACCGTGCTGCTGGTCGGCCTTCTCAACTACGTGCCCGGCCTGGCGCTGGGGCCTGTGATCGAGCACCTGGTGCTCTGGTCGGGCCGCTGATGCGCAGGAGGGCTGCAACATGACACGCAAGACCTTCTCCCTGTTCGATCCGGCGCTGGTCAAGCCGGCCCTGGTGGACGCGCTTCGCAAGCTCGATCCGCGGGTGCAATGGCGCAATCCGGTGATGTTCGTCGTCTATGTCGGCAGCGTCCTGACCAGCGCGCTGGCGCTGCAGGCCGCGGTCGGTCGCAGCGAGGCGCCGTTCGGCTTCGTGCTCGCGGTGGCACTGTGGCTGTGGTTCACGGTGCTGTTCGCCAACTTCGCCGAGGCACTTGCCGAGGGCCGCAGCAAGGCGCAGGCGCAAAGCCTGCGCGGGCTGAAGAAGCAGACCTGGGCCAAGAAGCTCGACGTACCCAGGAGCCATGAGGAAGGCCGGCCGCTGTTCGGCACGCCCTGGCACACGCTCGAGGCCGACAAGCTTCGCCGCGGCGACATCGTGCAGGTCGCCGCGGGCGAGCTGATCCCGGCCGACGGCACCGTGATCGAAGGCGTCGCCACGGTCGACGAAAGCGCGATCACCGGCGAATCGGCGCCGGTGATCCGCGAAAGCGGCGGCGACTTCTCGGCGGTGACCGGCGGCACACGCGTGATGAGCGACTGGATCATCGTGCGCGTCGACGTGAACCCGGGCGAGACCTTCGTCGACCGCATGATCGCAATGGTCGAGAACGCCAAGCGCCGCAAGACGCCCAACGAGATCGCGCTGACCATCCTTCTGGTCGCGCTGACCCTGGTGTTCCTGGTCGTGACCGTGACGCTGCTGCCGTTCTCGATCTTCAGCGTCGAGGCGGCGGGCGCCGGCGCGCCGATCACGATCACCGCGCTGGTCGCGCTGCTGGTGTGCCTGATCCCGACCACGATCGCCGGGCTGTTGTCAGCCATCGGTGTGGCCGGCATGAGCCGCATGATGGCGGCCAACGTGATCGCCACCTCGGGCCGCGCGGTCGAGGCGGCCGGCGACGTCGATGTGCTGCTGCTCGACAAGACCGGCACCATCACGCTCGGCAACCGTCAGGCCAGCGCCTTCCTGCCGGCGCCGGGCGTCACCGAGCAGGAGCTCGCCGACGCCGCCCAGCTCGCCTCGCTGGCCGACGAGACGCCCGAAGGCCGCAGCGTGGTCGTGCTTGCGAAGCAGAAGTTCAACCTGCGCGAACGCGACCTCGAGCGTCTGGGGGCGCACTTCATCCACTTCAGCGCGCAAACGCGCATGAGCGGTGTCGCGCTGTCGGGACGCACCATCCACAAGGGCGCCGGCGACGCGATCCGCAAGCATGTCGAGTCGCAAGGCGGCACCTGGCCCCAGGCGCTTCAGACGCAGATCGACGACGTCGCCCGGCGCGGTTCGACGCCGCTGGTGGTGGCCGACGGCGCGCGCGTGCTCGGCGTCATCGAGCTCAAGGACATCGTCAAGGGCGGCATCAAGGAGCGCTTCGCCCAGCTGCGCCGCATGGGCATCAAGACGGTCATGGTCACCGGCGACAACCGGCTCACCGCTGCGGCGATCGCCGCCGAGGCGGGTGTCGACGACTTCCTCGCCGAAGCCACGCCCGAGGCCAAGCTGACGCTCATCCGCTCGCACCAGGGCGAGGGCCGCATGGTCGCGATGACCGGCGACGGCACCAACGACGCGCCGGCGCTCGCGCAGGCCGACGTCGCGGTGGCGATGAACAGCGGCACCCAGGCCGCCAAGGAGGCCGGCAACATGGTCGACCTCGACAGCAACCCGACCAAGCTGATCGAGATCGTCGAGACCGGCAAGCAGATGCTGATGACGCGCGGCGCGCTCACCACCTTCAGCGTCGCCAACGACATCGCCAAGTACTTCGCGATCATCCCGGCGGCCTTCGTCGCCACCTATCCGCAGCTCGGCGCGCTCAACGTGATGCACCTGGCCAGCCCGGCCAGCGCGATCCTGAGCGCGGTGATCTTCAACGCGCTGGTGATCGTGTTCCTGATCCCGCTGGCCTTGAAGGGCATCACCTACCGACCTCTCGGCGCCGCCGCGCTGCTGCGCCGCAACCTGCTGGTGTTCGGCCTGGGCGGCATCGTCGTGCCCTTCGTGGGCATCAAGCTGATCGATCTCGCGCTGGTCGCGCTGCACCTGGCCTGACCTGCGCCCCAAGGAGACCTTTGACCATGAGTTCAACCACCACCCCGAGTGCCTCGCGCGCGGCAGGCGGCCAGGCGGCCCACGCCGGCGACGCGCACGCAGCGCTGTGGCGACCGGCCATCGTGCTGTTCATCGTGCTCAGCGTCGTGACGGGCCTGGCCTATCCGCTGCTGACCACCGGTGCCGCACGGCTGATGTTCCCCGGGCAGGCCGCCGGCAGCCTGCTTGAGCGCGAAGGCAAGCTGGTCGGTTCGCGCCTGATCGGCCAAAGCTTCAGCGACCCGAAGTATTTCTGGGGTCGACCCTCGGCGACCGGACCGATGGCCAGCAACGCGCAAGCCTCCAGCGGCTCGAACCAGGGCCCGCTGAACCCGGCGCTGACCGAAGCCGTCAAGGCGCGCATCGAGGCGCTGCGCGCGGCCGACCCGGACAACCAGCAGTCGGTGCCGGTTGACCTGGTCACGGCATCGGCCAGCGGGCTGGACCCGCACATCAGCCGCGCCGCGGCCGACTACCAGGTCGCGCGCGTCGCGCGGGCGCGCGGCCTGCCGGTCGAGCAGGTGCGCGCGCTGGTCGGCGAGCACACGCAGGGCCGCTGGCTGGGCTTCCTGGGCGAGCCGCGCGTGGAGGTGCTGCCGCTCAACCTCGCGCTCGACGATGCCGCGCGGCATCGCCCCACCAACCCGGGCATGCCGTCAACCACGAGCCGCTGACGCTGCCTAATATCGCGCCATGCTGATCAACTGTGTCGCCTACCAGCAGGGCCGCAAGCTCGCGGACATTCCGGTCGAATCGATCGGCGAGTACGTGCGCCGGCCGGAGTGTTTCGTCTGGGTCGCGTTGGCGGACGCGAGCGACGCCGAGCTGGCGCACGCGCAGCGCGAGTTCGACCTCCACCCGCTGGCGGTCGAAGACGCGAGCCACGGCCACCAGCGACCCAAGATCGAGGAGTACGGCGACCAGTTGTTCGCCGCGATGCACCTGGTCGAGATCCAGGGCCTGGAGCTCAACCTCGGCGAGGTCAATGTCTTCGTCGGCCAGAACTTCGTGCTGTCGGTGCGCAACCGCAGCGCCAAGGGCTTCCTGGGCGTGCGTGCGCGCGCCGAGCGCGAGCCCGAGCTGCTGCGCTACGGCTCCAGCTATGTGTTCTATGCGTTGATGGACGCGGTGGTCGACCGCTACTTTCCGGTGATTGACGAACTCGAGGCCGAGCTCGAGGCGATCGAGGAGAAGATCTTCGAGCCGGGTGCGGCGCGAGGCAACGTCAAGCGCCTGTACGAGCTCAAGCGGCGCGTCACGGTGCTGCGCCATGCGGTCGCGCCGCTGCTCGAGGCGGTCGGCAAGCTGTACGGCGGGCGCGTGCCGGCACTGTGCACGCAGACGCAGGACTACTTCCGCGACGTCGCCGACCACCTTGCGCGCATCAATGCCGCGATCGACGGCATCCGCGACACGATCGGCATCGCGATCCAGGTCAACCTGTCGATGGTGACGATCGAGGAAAGCGAGACCACCAAGCGGCTGGCGGCCTGGGCCGGCATCTTCGCGGTCGCGACCGCCTTCGCCGGCATCTGGGGCATGAACTTCGAGGTGATGCCCGAGCTCAAGTGGCGCTGGGGCTATCCGTTCGCGCTCGGCGTGATCACGCTGGCCTGCGTGCTGCTGTGGCGCCGCTTCCGCCGCGCCGGCTGGCTCTGAATCCCAGATGACCGAACAGCGACCCGACCCCGACGCGCTGCTCGAGCGCGTCCAGGCCGAGGAGGCGCAATCGCGCCGCGGCCGCCTCAAGATCTTCTTCGGCGCGAGCGCCGGCGTCGGCAAGACCTTCGCAATGCTCTCGGCGGCGCGCGCGGCACGCACGCAAGGCGTCGACCTGCTGGTCGGCCTGATCGAAACGCACCGCCGCCGCGAGACCGAGGCGCTGCTCGAGGGCATGCCGCTGTTGCCGCGCCGAACGGTTGCGTACCGCGACCGGCTGCTCGACGAGTTCGATCTCGACGCGGCGCTGGCGCGCAGGCCGGCGCTGATCCTCGTCGACGAGCTGGCGCACAGCAACGCGCCGGGCTCGCGCCACCCCAAGCGCTGGCAGGACGTCGACGAGCTGCTCGGGGCAGGTATCGATGTCTGGACGACGATGAACGTCCAGCATCTCGAGAGCCTGAACGACATCGTCAGCGGCATCACCGGCGCGCGCGTCGGCGAGACCGTGCCCGACCACGTGTTCGACGAGGCCGACGAGGTGGTCGTCGTCGACCTGCCGCCCGACGAGCTGCTGCAGCGCCTCAGGGACGGCAAGGTCTACCTCGGCCCGCAGGCCGAGCGAGCGGCGGCGAACTTCTTCCGCAAGGGGAACCTGCTGGCGCTGCGCGAACTCGCGCTGCGCCGTACCGCCGATCGCGTCGACGACGAAATGCGCAGCTACCGCCGCGAGCGCTCGGTGTCGGCCGTGTGGCCCACGCGCGAGGCACTGCTGGCCTGCGTGGGTCCCGGCGCGCAAGGCGAGAAGATCGTGCGCGCGACGGCGCGGCTGGCCGGCCAGCTCGACGTCGAGTGGCACGCGGTCTACGTCGAGACGCCGGCGCTTCAGCGCCTGGCGCAGCCGCGGCGCGACGCGATCCTGCGCGTGCTGCGCCTGGCGCAGGAACTGGGCGCGACCACCGACACGCCGGCCGGCGATGACGTCGCGGCCACGCTGGTGCGCTACGCGCGCGCGCACAACCTCGCGCGCCTGGTCGTGGGGCGCAGCGGCCGCAGGCGCTGGCCGTGGAAGCCGCCGCTCGCCGCGCGGCTCGCGGCCGCGGCGGGCGACCTCGATGTCGTGCAGATCGCCCGCGCGCCCGGCAGCGAGAGCAGGCCGGCGGCCGGCGTCGAGGCGTCGCCCACCGGCATCCGCTGGCGCACTTACTTCGCCAGCGCCGCGATCTGCGGCGCCGCGGCGCTGCTGGCCACGCCGCTGCTGCCGCTGTTCGAGCTGGTCAACCTGGTAATGCTGTTCCTGCTCGCGGTGGTGATCGTCGCGGTGCGCTATGGCCGCGGGCCGGCAGTGATGGCGGCTTTCCTGAGCGTGGGCGTGTTCGACTTCTTCTTCGTGCCGCCGCGCTTCTCGCTCGCGGTCAGCGACGTGCAGTACGTGCTGACCTTCGCGGTGATGCTGGTCGTCGCGCTGGTGATCGGCCAGACCACCGCCAACCTGACCTACCAGGCGCGCGTCGCGACGCGTCGCGAACAGCGCGCGCGTGCGCTGTACGAGATGTCGCGCGACCTGTCGGCGGCGCTTTTGCCGGAGCAGGTGGCCGAGATCGCGGGGCGCTTCGTCGAGGCCGAGTTCGACGCGCAGGGCGCCTTGCTGCTCGCGGGCGACGACGACCGCCTCGGCGCGCCGCTGCCCGCGCCCGAGCTGCCGGCCGCGCTCGACGCCGACATCGCGCGCTGGAGCCACGACCGCGGCGAGCCCGCCGGCTTTGCCACCGACACGCTGCCGGGCAGCCCGGTGCTCTACCTGCCGTTGAAGGCGCCGATGCGCGTGCGCGGCGTGCTGGCGGTGCAACCGCGGCGCAGCGCGAGCCGGCTGCAGATCCCCGAGCAGCGCCGGCTGATCGAGACCTGCGCATCGCTGCTGGCGATCTCGGTCGAGCGGCTGCACTACGTCGAGGTGGCGCAGCGCACCACGCTGCAGATGGAAGGCGAGCGGCTGCGCAACTCGCTGCTGTCGGCGCTGTCGCACGACCTGCGCACGCCGCTGACCTCGATCGTCGGGCTGGCCGAGACGTTGCAGGCCGGCGATGCGGCGCTCGCGCCGGCGCAGCGCGAGATGGCGCAGGGACTGGTGGCCGCCGGCCGGCAGATGCAGACCCTGGTGCACAACCTGCTGGACATGGCGCGCCTGCAAGGCGGCGCGCTGCGCCTCAAGCGCGACTGGGTCGCGATCGAGGAGGTGATCGACAGCGCGATCCGCTCCCTCGGCAGCGCTCTCGAAGGCCGGCCGCTGCGCCTGGCGCTGCCCGCCGACCTGCCCCTCGTGCAGCTGGACGCCGTGCTGGTCGAGCGCGTGATCGCCAACCTGCTCGAGAACGCCAGCAAGTACACGCCGCCCGGCAGCGAGATCGAGGTGGCGGCGCAGCTCGAGTCGCCGCAGCGGCTCGTGGTCTCGGTGCGCGATCGGGGCCCAGGCGTGCCGCCGGGGCGCGAAGCCGCGATCTTCGAGGCGTTCACGCGCGGTGCGTCCGAGTCGTCGACGCCAGGCGTGGGACTCGGGCTTGCAATCGCGCGCACGATCGTCGAGGCCCACGGCGGCGGCATCGAGGCGCAGCAGCGCGCCGGCGGCGGCGCCGAGTTCCGCTTCTGGCTGCCGCTGGGCGAGGCGCCGGAGCGCCCGCCCGAGCTCGCCGCCGATACTTGAGTCATGATCGACGCGCAACACGACCACCCGGTGGCCCTGATCGTCGAGGACGACGCGCAGATCCGCCGCTTCGTGCGCCTCGCGCTCGAGTCCGAGGGCTGGCAGGTCGCCGAAGCCCCGACGCGCGAGCGCGGGCTGATCGAGTCCGGCACGCGCCGGCCCGACCTCGTGATCCTCGATCTCGGCCTGCCCGACGGCGACGGCCTGGGCCTGGTGCGCGAGCTGCGCGGCTGGTCGGGGGTGCCGGTGATCGTGCTGTCGGCGCGCGACCGCGAGGACGACAAGGTCGCCGCGCTCGATGCCGGCGCCGACGACTACCTGACCAAGCCCTTCGGCGTCGGCGAGCTGCTGGCGCGCACGCGGGCGCAACTGCGCCGCTGGCGATCGCAGGGCGGCAGCGCCGACGAATCCTCGCTGGTGCGCTTCGGCGATGTGGAGGTCGACCTCGCCGCGCGCCGTATCACGCGCGGCGGCGAAGAAGTCCACCTCACGCCCACCGAGTACCGCCTCCTGGGCGTGCTGGTCGCCAACGCCGGCCGGGTGGTCACGCAGCGCCAGCTGCTGCGCGAGGTCTGGGGCAAGGCCTACGACGAGCAGACGCACTACGCGCGCATCGTTGTCGCCAACCTGCGCCGCAAGCTCGAGGCCGAGCCGGCGCGGCCGAAGCACCTGCTCACCGAGCTGGGCGTCGGGTACCGGTTGATGACCGACTGATCACTTCAGCCCGCCGGACAGGAACCGCGCCAGCCGCTCGCTGCGCGGGCGCACCAGCACCTCGCGCGGCGGTCCTTGCTCCTCGATGCGCCCCTGATGCAGGAACACCGCGTGGTTGGAAACCTCGCGCGCGAAGCCCATCTCGTGCGTCACGACGATCATCGTGCGGCCCTCGGCCGCGAGGTCGCGCATGACCTTCAGCACCTCGCCGACCAGCTCGGGATCGAGCGCCGAGGTCGGCTCGTCGAACAGCATCACCTCGGGGTCCATCGCCAGCGCGCGCGCGATCGCCACGCGCTGCTGCTCGCCGCCCGAGAGATGAACCGGGTACATGGCGCGGCGGTGCGCAACGCCCACGCGTGCGAGCAGCGCCTCGGCGCGCTCGGTGGCTTCGGCGCGGCTCTTGCCGAGCACGTGCATCGGCGCCGCGGTCACGTTCTCGAGCGCGGTCAGGTGCTGCCAGAGGTTGAAGTTCTGGAACACCATCGCCAGCCGCGCGCGCCAGCGCTGCAGCTGCTTCGCGTCGCGCGCCCGCAAGCCGCCGCCGTGGCCGGGCACCAGCGCGAGCGTCTCGCCGCCCATCGACAGGCTGCCCGCGTCGGGCGCCTCGAGGAGGTTCAGGCAGCGCAGCAGCGTGGTCTTGCCCGAACCGGAGGAGCCGACCAGCGTGATCACGTCGCCGGCGCGCGCCTCGAGCGTGATGCCGCGCAGCACCTCGTGCGTGCCGAAGCGCTTGTGCAGGTCGCGGGCGGCGAGGCGGGGCAGCGGCTCAGCCATGGCGAGTGATCGGGGCGAGCCATCGCCGCTCGGCCAGGCGCAGCAGGCCCACCAGCGCCAGCGTCACCGCGAGGTAGATCGCGCCGGCGGTCACGAAGGCCTCGAACGGCAGGTAGTGGCGCGAGTTGACCTCGCGCGCGACGCCGGTGAGATCGAGCAGCGTGACGACGCTGGCCAGCGAGGTGCCGTGCAGCATCAGGATCACCTCGTTGCCGTAGGCCGGGATCGATCGGCGCAGCGCGGCCGGCAGCACGATGCGCCTGAGAACGACCCGGCGCGACATGCCGAAGGCACGCGCCGCCTCGATCTCGCCGGCCGGCAGCGCCTTGATCGCGCCGGCCAGGATCTCGGTCGTGTAGGCGCAGGTGTTGATCGCGAACGCGAGCACGGCGCAGAACGCCGCGGACTGCAGCCACGGCCAGGCAAAGCTCTCACGCACGAAGGCGAACTGCGCGAGGCCGTAGTAGATGATGAACAGCTGCACGAGCAAGGGCGTGCCGCGGATCACGTAGGTGAACAGCCAGACCGGGCCGTGCAGCCAGCGCTGCGGCGCGACGCGCAGCAGCGAAAGCGGCAGCGCGGCCACGCCGCCGATCACCAGCGCGGCGAGCAGCAGCCAGGCCGTCGTCGCCAGGCCGGCGAGATAGAGCGGCCAGCTCTGCGCGATCGCCTCGAAGTTCATGGCGCCGCGCTCCGCGTGCCGACCGCCACGCGCCGGCCCAGCCACGCGAACCCCAGCTCCGACAGCGAGGTCATCGCGAGGTAGAGCAGGGCCACCGCGCCATAGAAGACGAAGGGCTCGCGCGTCGCGCCGGCGGCGTGGCCGGCGCGCTGCATCATGTCGTTCAGGCCGATCACCGAGACGATCGCGGTGCTCTTGAGCAGCACCAGCCAGTTGTTCGACAGCGCCGGCAGCGCATGGCGCAGCATCTGCGGCAGCTCGACATGCGCGAGCGACTGCCAGCGCGTCATGCCGAAGGCCAGCGCCGCCTCGCGCTGGCCCGCGGGCACCGCGAGGAAGGCGCCACGGAAGGTCTCGGTCAGGTAGGCGCCGAAGATGAAGCCGATCGTGAGCACGCCGGCAACGAAGGGATCGACGTCGATGTAGTCCTCGTGGCCGACGCGCGCGGCGATCTCGTTGACCGCGAGCTGGCCGCCGAAGAACACCAGCAGCATCAGCACCAGGTCGGGCACGCCGCGCATCACGGTGGTGTAGAGCGAGGCGAGGGCGCCGGCCGCGCGCGAGCGCGAGAGCTTGGCGCTGGCGCCCGCCAGGCCGAGGGCGACCGCGATCGCCAGCGAGGACAGCGCGACGCCGAGCGTCAGCGCGGCGCCTTCGAGCAGCGACGCGGTGTAACCGTGCAGCACTAGGGCCTGTCAACGCTATGGGAGGGCTCGCGCCGGGGGCAGGCGGGCCGCAGGGCAAGGCGCGCGCGAGGCCGCGTGCTGGCTGCACGCAACGAGCGCGCAACACGGCCCTGCGGCCCGCCTGCCCCGGCCCTTTGCTGAGTCACGCGAGCCCTCCCATAGCGTCAACAGGCCCTATTTCCCGGTGGCCGGCGGATCGCCGTACACATCGAAGTTGAAGTAGCGCTCGGCGATCTTCTGGTACGTGCCGTCGGCGCGGATCGCGCGCAGCGCGTCGTTGAAGCGCGCCGCCAGCGCGGTGTCCGACTTGCGCAGCGCGATGCCCGCGCCGATGCCGAAGTAGCTCGGCTCGGTGTAGAGCGGCCCGAAGAACGCGAAGCCCTTGCCCTGCGGCGTCTTCAGGAGGCCGACCTCGGTGGCGATCGAGTCGGCCAGCGCCGCGTCGATGCGCCCGGCCGCGAGATCGAGGTAGACCTCGTCTTGCTTGGTGTAGCGCACGATCTCGGCGCCGATGAACTTGTCGGTCGCGTAGCGGTCGTGGATGGTCGAGCGCTGCACGCCGATGCGCTTGCCCTTCAGGCCCGCCGGCGTGGTCTCGAAGCCTGCGCCGGCCTTGGCGACCAGGCGCGCCGGGGTCTGGTAGTACTTGTCGGTGAACAGCACCTGCTTCTGGCGCTCGGGCGTGATCGACATCGAGGCGATGATGGCGTCGAACTTGCGCGCCGCAAGCGCGGGGATCATGCCGTCGAAGTCCTGCTGCACCAGACTGCACTGCGCCTTCATCCGCGCGCACAGCGCGTTGGCGATGTCGATGTCGAAGCCCTTGAGCTTGCCGTCGGGGCCGACCTCGGAGAACGGCGGATAGGCGCCTTCGACGCCGATGCGCAGCCGCGTGGGGCCGTCGGCGGCATGTCCGCCGGTGCCGGCCAGGACGAGCAGGGAGGCGAGGGCGATCAGCAGGCGTCTTTGCATGGCGGCTCGGGTGCGGCTCAGGTGGAGGTCAGCGGCCGGTAGAACGGGCGACCCATGCGCACCGGCGTGATGTCGAGGTAGAGATTGACCACGGTGTAGTCCTCGCCGCCGAAGGCGCCGGTGTACCAGCCGCGGCTGTCCGGGCCACGGTAGAGGCGGAACTCGAAGCCGAGCGCCGCGTCGGCCTCGCTGGCGGCCTGGCGCAGCGCGCGGCCGTCGAAGGCCAGCCCGTAGAGCTCGCTGTCGCGGTTGTCGATCAGGTTGCCCATCGCGTTGACGATGGTCGAGTCGCCCAGCATGTCGGTGTAGAAGGGCGCGCGCTGGTGGTAGGGCTTGAAGTCCGCGCGGGAGGCGTCGATCACCGGCTCGGTGAGTTTCTGCGGCGACGGTGTCGTGACGCCGGTGGCGAGGTCATGGCGGTCGCCGCGGTCGAGGTAGCTCAGGCGCGCGCCGCGCAGGTTGAAGGCCGGCAGCGACGGATCGTGCCGGGCGTGCGTCAGGTCGACCAGCAGGGCGCCCTTGCCGCCAATGATCTCGATCTCGCTGCCTTCGATGATTGCGGCGGTGTTCTCGTCGATGCCCAGGCCGAGCCGCAGGCCTTGCTGCCACATCACCGGGATGATGCGGCCGATGCGCCCGCGCTTGAGGAAGTGCTGGTCAATGAACAGCTCATGGCCGATGAAGCCCAGCCCGTGATCGATCTCGCGGCCCATGCGCGCGCCGGCCTTGAGCACGCGCAGGTTGTCCTGCGCGTCGCGGATCATCGTGCTGCTCATCACCGCGGCCCCGGCGCTGGTGCCGGCGACGACGCCGCCGCGCAGCTGCAGCTCGCGGATCGCGTCGAGCAAGGGCGTGCTGCCGCCGTCAGGGGCGAGTGTCGAGGTGATGCGCTCCTGGGCACCGCCGGAGAAGAACACGCCCTGGGCGTTGCGCACTTCCTCGACGATACGCGGGTCGCGCACCGCCTGGGCGAGGTCCACGTCCGGCCAGCTCGGCGCGACGGGCAGGACCTCGACTTGCGCGCCTTCGCGCATCAGCGCGTTCGCGATGCCGACCGCGACACGCTGCGGCCGGCCGGCGGCCGTGGGCAGCACGACCCAGCCCGAACCGGCCCCGCCGGTGAGCTGCACCAGCCGCGCCCAGACTTCGGTGTTGCTGAACTTGAGCGCGCCGCCGATGGGCACCGCGATGCCGGCGTGCGAGACGCCCGCCGCCGGCGCGGCCGCGGCCTGCACATCGGACGCGCGCGCGGCGCCGCCCAGGCCGGCCAGCGGGCTGGCGGCGGCCAGGCGCAAGGCGGTGCGGCGGGTCAGGGAAGGGTTGTCCTTGCTCACGGCCCGCATCTTGACATCGAAGACGCTCAGCCGGCCGGCGCGAGCCGCTCGTCGAGCGCGACGCGCTGGTCGAACACGAAGCACTCGCCGTCGAAGTGCCGCCCGCCGACCTGCTCGAAGTACCTGAGGATGCCGCCGTCGAGCTGCAGCACGTGCTCCAGGCCTTGCTCCCGCATCAGCAGCGCGGCCTTTTCGCAGCGGATGCCGCCGGTGCAGTAGCTCACGACGGTCTTGCCGCGCAGCGAAGCGGCATGCGCTTCGAGCGCGGCGGGAAACTCGCCGAAGCGCGAGAGCCGCCAGTCGAGGGCGCCGCGAAAGCGCCCGGCGTCGACCTCGAAGCCGTTGCGCGTGTCGAGCATCACCAGCTCGCGTCCGGCATCGTCGCGCCCGGCGTCGAGCCAGCGCGCGAGCGTGGCGGCATCGACGGCCGGCGCGCGTCCCGCCGCGGGGCGGATGGCCGGGCGGTCCATGCGGATGATCTCGCGCTTGATGCGCACGCGCAGGCGGCGAAACGGCGTCGCGGCGCTCCAGCTCTCCTTGACCTCGAGATCGGCGAAGCGTGGGTCGCCGCGCAGCTCGGCCGCGACGAAGTCGCGCACCGCCGCCGCATCGCCGGCGAGAAACAGGTTGATGCCTTCTTCGGCCAGCAGGATCGTGCCGCGCAGCGCGCTCGCCGAAGCGGCGTCGAGCAGGCGCTGGCGCAGCGCGGGCAGTTCGTCGAGGGCAACGAACTTGTAGGCGGCGATGTTGAGCACGTCGGTCATGGGGGTCGAGATTTTAGGAGGCGTGCGGCCTTCGCTCTTGCGCCCGGCGTGCGCCGCCGCTACTGTTGGCGCCTCCACGGCAGCCGGCGCGCCGAAGCGCCGGTGGAGGGCCCCATGCACTTGCTGATCCTCGGTGGCACCCGTTTCCTCGGGCGGGCGTTGGTCGACGCCGCGCTCGAGCGCCGGCACAAGCTCACGCTGTTCCATCGTGGCAAGACGGCACTCGAGCCGCCGCTGCCGCAGGTCGAGGAGATCCTCGGCGACCGCAACACCGACCTCGAGCGCCTGCGCGGCCGCCGCTGGGATGCGGTGATCGACACCTGCGGCTACCTGCCGCGCGAGCTGCGCGCCTCGACCGCGGCGCTCGGCGACGAGGTCGAGTGCTACGTGTTCGTCTCGTCGGTCTCCGTGTACGCGGCGCCCGAACCCGGGGCCGACGAGCATGCGCCGCTGTCGATGCCCGACGACCATGCCAACGAGACGATCGACGGCGACACCTACGGGCCTCTGAAGGCGCAGTGCGAGCACATCGTGCAGGCCGCGTTGCCCGGGCGCGCGCTGATCGTGCGGCCGGGGCTGATCGTCGGGCCCCATGATCCGACCGACCGCTTCACTTACTGGCCCGCGCGGCTGGCGCGGGGCGGCGACGTGCTGGCGCCGGCGCCGGCCGACTCGCGCGTGCAGTTCGTCGACGTGCGCGACCTCGCCGAGTGGATCGTGCGCCTCGCCGAGGCGCGCGCCTGCGGCGTCTTCAACGCGGTCGGCCCCCAGGAGCCGCTGACGATGGGCGAGCTGCTCGGCACCTGCGCGCGCGTGGCCGACAACGGCGCGCGGCTGCAATGGGTCGACGAGGCGCGGCTGCTGGCCGCAGGCGTTGCCCCCTGGACCGAGCTGCCGCTGTGGATCCCGCGCAGCGATCCGCTGCACGCGGGCTTCCAGTCCTTCGATGGGCGCAAGGCCTTCTCGGCCGGCCTGAGCTGCCGGCCGGTCGAGGAGACCGTGCGCGACACGCTGGTGTGGGCGCAGTCGCGCGGCGAGGGCCACGGCTGGCGCGCCGGGCTGGCGCCCGAGCGCGAGCGCGCGCTGCTGGCGGCCTGCGGCGGGGGCGCCGCATGACGGCGGTCTACGAGGGCGGTTGCCAGTGCGGCGCGGTGCGCTGGCGCGGCCGCGGGCCAGTGGCCAACCTGTGCTTCTGCCATTGCGAAAGCTGCCGCCGCGCCAGCGGCGCGCCGTTCGTCGCCTGGGGTACCTTCGCGCTGGAGGGCTTTGCCATCGTGCGCGGCGCGCTGGCGCAGCAGTCGTCGTCGGCGCACGTGCGGCGCGGCTTCTGCGGTGCCTGCGGCACCTCGCTGACCTACTTCCATGAAGGGCGGGCGGAGGAGATCGACGTCACGCTGGCCAGCCTGGACGATCCGGCGCGGCTCGTGCCCCAGCGCCACATCTGGGTCGCCGACAAGCTGCCCTGGGTGACGCTGGCCGACGGCCTGCCGCAGTACGAGACCGTGCGCAGCTCGGCCGAGCTGCCGTGATCCCTACACCAAAACGGCGCCCTGATCGGCGACGGCGGCGTTCCTAGAATGCCGCCATGCCATCGTTCGTTCACCTGCGCACCCACACCGAGTTCTCCGTCGTCGATGGCACGCTGCGCGTGGGCGATGCCGTCGCCGCGGCGGCGCGCGACGGCCAGCCGGCGCTGGCGATCACCGACCTCGCCAACCTCTACGGCGCGATCAAGTTCTACAACGCGGCGCGCGGCAAGGGCGTGCAGCCGCTGCTCGGCGCCGACGTCTGGCTCGACGCCGACTCGCCCGACCGGCCGGCCTCGCGCCTGCTGCTGCTGATCCAGGACCGGCGTGGCTACCTCAACCTCAGCGAAATGCTGGCCCATGCCTGGACCGCCAACGTGCAGCGCGGCAACCAGGCGTGCATTCCGTGGCAGTTGCTGGAAGCCAAGTCGGGTGGGCTGATCGCGCTGGCAGGCGCCGAGGCCGGCGCGGTCGGCCAGGCGCTGCTGGCCGGCGACACCGCGCGCGCACGCGCGGTGGCCGAGCGCCTGGCGGGCATCTTCCCCGGCCGCTTCTACATCGAGCTGCAGCGTGCCGGGCGCGCCCACGACGAGACCCACGTGCGCGCCGCGGTGCCGCTGGCCGCCGAACTCGGCCTGCCGGTCGTGGCCACGCATCCGATCCAGTTCCTCGAGCCCGACGACTTCGAGGCGCACGAGGCGCGCGTGTGCATTGCCGAGGGCGAGACGCTGACCAATCCGCGCCGCGTCAAGCGCTTCACGCGCGAGCAGCACTTCAAGACCGCCGAGCAGATGCGCGCGCTGTTCGCCGACATCCCCTCGGCACTCGACAACACGCTGGCGATCGCCAGGCGCTGCGCGCTCACGCTGAAGCTGGGCAAGCCGCAACTGCCCGACTTCCCGACGCCGCTGCGCGACGGCCAACCGATGCCGATGGCCGAGTACTTCCGCGAGGCCTCGCTGGCCGGCCTGGAAGAGCGGCTGGTGCATCTCTACCCCGACGCACAGCAGCGCGAGCGCGAGCGCCCGCGCTACGTCGAGCGGCTCGAGTTCGAGATCGCCACGATCCTGAAGATGGGCTTCCCGGGCTACTTCCTGATCGTGGCCGACTTCATCAACTGGGCCAAGAACAACGGCTGCCCGGTAGGCCCCGGTCGCGGCTCGGGCGCCGGCTCGCTGGTGGCCTATGCGCTCAAGATCACCGATCTGGATCCGCTGCGCTACAACCTGCTGTTCGAGCGCTTCCTGAACCCCGAGCGCGTGTCGATGCCCGACTTCGACATCGACTTCTGCCAGGGCAACCGCGACCGCGTGATCGAGTACGTCAAGCAGAAGTACGGCCGCGACGCGGTCAGCCAGATCGCGACCTTCGGCACCATGGCCGCCAAGGCCGCGCTGCGCGACGTCGGCCGCGTGCTCGGCATGGGCTACGGCCACGTCGACTCGATCGCCAAGCTGATCCCGGCGCCGCCGGGCAAGACGGTCACGCTCGCGCGCGTGCCCGAGAAGCCCGACGCCAGCGTGATCTACGCGCGCAAGGAAGCGCCCGAGATCGAGGAGCGCGAGAAGAAGGAAGAAGAGGTCGCCGAGCTGCTGGCCCTGGCCGAAAAGGTCGAGGGCATGGTCCGCAACATCGGCATGCACGCCGGCGGCGTGCTGATCGCGCCAGGCAAGATCACCGACTTCTGCCCGCTCTACCAGCAGCCCGGCAGCGACAGCGCGGTCAGCCAGTACGACAAGGACGACGTCGAGGCGATCGGCCTGGTGAAGTTCGACTTCCTCGGTCTGGCAACCCTGACCATCCTCGAGATGGCCAAGGAGTTCATCGTCGCGCGCCACGCCGACCGCCGCGATTTCGCCTTCGAGACCCTGCCGCTCGACGACCGCGCGACCTACCGGCTGCTCTCGGAAGGCAAGACGGTCGCGGTGTTCCAGCTGGAATCGCGCGGCATGCAGGGCATGCTGCGCGACGCGCGGCCCAGCGTCTTCGAGGACATCATTGCGCTGGTGGCGCTGTACCGACCGGGCCCGATGGACCTGATCCCGAGCTTTTGCGCGCGCAAGCACGGCAAGGAAGAGGTCGAGTACCCGCACCCGCTGATGAAGGAGGTGCTGGAGGAGACCTACGGGATCATGGTCTACCAGGAGCAGGTGATGCAGGTCGCCCAGCGCCTGGGCGGCTACTCGCTCGGCGGCGCCGACCTGCTGCGCCGCGCGATGGGCAAGAAGAAGCCCGAGGAGATGGCCCAGCACCGCGTGCTGTTCGCCGAGGGCGCGGCCAAGAACGGCATCGACGCCGGCAAGGCCAACGAGATCTTCGACCTGATGGAGAAGTTCGCGGGCTACGGCTTCAACAAGTCGCATGCCGCGGCCTATGCGCTCCTGGCCTACCACACGGCCTGGCTCAAGGTGCATTACCCCGCCGAGTTCTTCGCGGCCAACATGAGCGTGTCGATCGACGACACCGACAAGCTCAAGATCTTCCACGACGACGCGACCCAGAACTTTGGCCTCACGTTCGAGCCGCCCGATGTGAACGCCGGCGTCTACCGCTTCGAGCCGGTCGGCGACCGCACGGTGCGCTATGCGCTGGGTGCGATCAAGGGCACGGGGCAGGGGGCGATCGAGGCCATCGTCGAGGCGCGCGAAGGCCGCGGCAGCGGCCCGTGCGGCGGCGAGTCCGGGCCGTTCAAGAGCTTCTTCGACTTCTGCCGCCGCGTCGATCGCCAGCGCGTCAACAAGCGCGTGGTCGAGGCCCTGATCAAGGGCGGTGCGTTCGACGCGATGGGCGTCGAGCGCGCATCGCTGCTGGCCAGCGTGGGACTGGGTTTCGAGTACGCAGACCTGCAGGTCGCCAACCTCGACCAGGGTGGCTTGTTCGACTTCGGCGACAGCGGCGACGCCTCGCACGGATCGGCCGCGCAGGAACCGGAGCTGGTGGCGATCGAGCCGTGGTCGATCAAGGAACGGCTCACGCACGAGAAGACCGCGCTCGGCTTCTATCTCAGCGGCCACCTGTTCGACGAGAGCGCGCAGGAGGTGCGGCGCTTCGTGCGCACCAAGATCGCCGACCTGCTCGACTCGCGCGAGCCGCAGCTGCTGGCCGGCATCGTCAGCGACCTGCGCTTCGTGAACGGGCAGCGCGGGCGCGTCGCGATCTTCAAGCTCGACGACAAGTCCGAGCCGATCGAGGCGGTGGCCAACGAGGAGCTGATCAACGCCAACCGCGAGATCCTGCGCGACGACGAACTGATCGTCGTGCAGGGCAAGGTGCAGCCCGACCGCTTCTCCGGCGGCCTGCGGCTCAACGTGCAGCAGATCTGGGACCTGGCGGCCGCGCGCTGCAAGTTCGCGCGCTACCTGCGCGTGCCGGTCAACGGATCGGCGCCGCCGGTCGCGCAACTGGTACGCGAGTTCCCGCCGCGCAAGCAGGAGACCGAGCAGGGCGCGCTGGTGCATGGCCTTTCGGTGCGACTGTTCGTCGAACGGCCGAGTGCGCAGGCCGAGCTCGACCTCGGCGACGAGGCACGCTTCTATCCCAGCGACGCGGCACTCGCGCGCTGGCGTGATGCGGCTCACGCCGGCGAGGCGATCGTTGTCTACGAGTGATACCAGGCCCGGCTTTTGTTACACCTTGCCCCGTGCCTGCGGCACACTCTTTCGGCTTGCTGTCGGCGGTTCGCCGGCACGCGGCGTTGACAGTGAACCCAAAGCAACGATTCCGAGGAAAGGGCAATCGATGATCAAGCGAATCTCTGCGGCCGTGGCGCTGGTCGCCTGCGCGGCACTGCCGGCGCAGGCCACCGACGTTGGCGTGTCCGTGAGCATCGGCCAGCCGGGCTTCTACGGGCGCATCGACATCGGCAACTATCCGCAGCCGGCGCTGATCTATCCGCAGCCAATGGTGATCCAGCCGGCGCCGGTCGGCGTGGTGTACCAGCCGATGTACCTCAACGTGCCGCCGGGCCATGCCAAGAATTGGGCCAAGCACTGCGGCCGCTACAACGCCTGCGGCCGGCCGGTGTACTTCGTGAAGAACGAGTGGTACGAGCAGACCTACGTGCCTGCCTATCAGCAGCGCCATGGCGGCGGCAAGGGCAAGGGCGGCGAAGGCCATGGCAATGGCAAGGGCCACGGCAAGGGCAAGGGTCACGACTGATCCACAGGCCTTGCGGCCCGCGGGCATGATGGTCGCCACGATCGTCACGCCCGCGCCCCGATGACCCCAGCCGCCGCCTCGACCACAGGACTCATCCTCACCGGCGGCGGCGCACGCGCCGCCTACCAGGCGGGCGTGCTGAGCGCGGTGGCGCAGCTTCAGGCGCGCCACGCGGCCGATACGGCCAACCCCTTCCACGTCATCGCCGGCACCTCGGCCGGCGCGATCAACGCCGGCGCGCTGGCCGCTGGCGCAGACGACTTCCAGCGCGCCGTCGCCACGCTCGAGGCCGTGTGGGCCGGCATGCACGCACACGACGTCTACCGTGCCGACGCCTGGGGCGTGGCGCGCTCGGGCGCACGCTGGCTCAGCCTGTTCTCGCTCGGCTGGGCCTTCGCGCGCTGGAAGCGCGCGCGCCCGCGCTCGCTGCTCGACAACAACCCTCTGGCCGAGCTGCTGCGCGACTGGGTGCCCTTGCAGCGCCTGCCGGCGCTGATGGAAGGCGGCCACCTGCGCGCGCTGGCGATCACCGCGTCGAGCTACAGCAGTGGCGAGCACGTGACCTTCTACGACGCGATGGACGACATCGCGCCGTGGACGCGCTCGCAGCGCATCGCGGTGCGCAGCCCGATCACGCACGAGCACCTGCTGGCCTCGTCGGCGATTCCCTTCGTGTTCCCCGCGATGCCGCTGGCGCTGCATGAGCGCACGGAATACTTCGGCGACGGCTCGATGCGCCAGGCCGCGCCGATCTCGCCTGCCGTGCACCTGGGCGCGCAGCGCATACTCGTCATCGGCGCGGGCCGGCTGACCGAGCCGCCGGGCGTGCGCGACGCGACGCTCGGCTATCCGAGCCTTGCCCAGATTGCCGGGCATGCGCTGTCCAACATCTTCCTCGACGCGTTGGCGGTCGACATTGAACGGCTGCGGCGCATCAACCACACCCTGAGCCTGCTGCCGCCGCAGGCTCGGGCGCAGACCTCGCTGCGCCCGCTCGACGTGCTGGTGATCGCGCCGAGCCAGCGGCTCGACGATCTGGCCGCCCGCCATGTGCAGGCGCTGCCGCCGTCGGTGCGCGCGATGCTGCGCGCGATCGGCGTTGCGCCGGCGACCGCGGGGCCTGGGCCATCAGCCACCAGCGGCGCGGCGCTCGCGAGCTACTTGCTGTTCGAGCAGGACTACACCCGCGAGCTGATCGCGCTCGGCGCGAGCGACACCCTCGCGCGCGCCGACGAGGTGTGCCGCTTCTTCGACTGGGGCGAGCCGGGCGCCGCTCAGCGCGAGGCCTTGCGGGCGGGCGCTTCGGCGGCCGCGGCGTAAGGCTTGCCGTTGACCGTGAGGCCTTCACCGGACAGGCGCTTCGCGCTCGCCGGGCCGACGCCGCGCACGCGCTCGGCGAGGTCGGCCCAGTCGGCGAAGGGGCGCTTGCTGCGCTCTTCGATCAGCCGAGCCGACAGCGAGGTGCCGATGCCACGCACCTTCTCGAGCTCGGCTTGCGGTGCGGTGTTGACCTCGGTGGCGCCGGCCATCGAGCAGGCAGCGACGATCGCGGCGCCCAGCAAGCGGCGAAGCCAGCCGCTGACGATGGCGAGTCGGTTGGGGGTGACGTTCATGGTGCCTCCCTGGCAGTGGTTGAAGTGGAAGGCCAGTCTAGGCAGCAGTCTCGCGGCCTCGATTCGCTCCGATGGGGGTGCGCGCACCCGTGTCGATTAGCATCCGTGCTTTCGCGGCCGCGCGCCGCATCCCAATCCGATGCCGCCAGGCAGCATGACGTCCAAGCAGATCATTTGCGTGAAGTGGGGCACCCACTACGGACCGGAGTACGTCAACCGTCTCTACGGCATGGCGCGCCGGCACACCACGGGGCCGCTTCGCCTCGTGTGCCTGACCGACGACCGCAACGGTATCCGCCCGGAGGTCGAATGCGTCGACCTGCCCGAGCTCGGTTGCGAGCATCCCAAGAACACGCGCGGCAAGTGGCGCAAGGTCGTGCTGTGGGGCCGCGACGTCGCGGGCCTGAGCGGGCCCGCGCTGTTCATCGACCTCGATTCGGTCATCGTCGGCTCGCTCGACGGCTACTTCGAGTACGGCGAGCCGAACGACGTGATCCTCGCGCGCAACTGGGCCAAGCCGCTGCAGCGACTTGGCCAGACCTCGGTGTTCCGCTTCCCGGTCGGCGGCAACCCGCAGATCCTCGACAACTTCCGCGCCGACCCGCAGGGCGTGGCCGACAAGTTCCGCTTCGAGCAGCACTACATCACCGGCTCGGTGCCCGGCGGCATCAAGCTCTGGCCCGAGGCCTGGACGCGCCACTTCCGCCTGCACTGCCTGCCGGCCTTCCCGCTGCGCTATTTCGTGCCGGCGAAGCTGCCCAAGGACGCGCGCATCGTCACCTTCCCGGGCGGCCCGAACCCCGACGACATCGTGCTCGGCCGCTGGAACGATCGCGAGGCCCCGCACCCCGGGCGCTGGCAGCACGTCAAGGCGGCATTCGGCAACGGCCCGCGCGTGGCCGACGGCGCCTGGCAGCACCTGCAGCGCTTCGTGCTGCCGGTGCCCTGGATCGCCGAGAACTGGCGCGACTGAGGATGACTTCGGACCGAGGCATGACGGCACCCGTCAACGTCATCTGCATGAAGTGGGGCTCGATGTACGGGCCCGAGTACGTGAACCACCTGCGCGCGTCGGTGAAGCGCCATCTCGCGCGGCCGCACCGCTTTGTCTGCTTCACCGACGACGGCAACGGCATCTCGTCCGACGTCGAGGTGATGCCGCTGCCCGACCTCGGCCTGCCCGAGGGCCAGCGCGACCTGCGCTGGCGCAAGCTGGCCGTGTTTCGCGAAGACCTGTTCGACTTGAGGGGCACGACGCTCTTCCTCGATCTGGATCTCGTCGTGGTCGATTCGCTGGAGCCGTTCTTCAGCCATCCGGGACGCTTCCTGATCATCCGCGACGACGATCTGTTTCGCAGCAAGCCGCTGCGCAAGATCAACCCGGCGCGCGACCGCTTTCTGCACAGCGTCGGCAACTCGTCGGTGTTTCGCTTCGAGATCGGCCAGCACCGCTACATCCTCGATGCCTACCTCGCCGACCCGAAGGGCGCCGCGGCGCGCTACGAGATCTCTCAGCAGTTCCAGACGGCGCAACTGGCGGCGCATGGCGATCTGTCTTATTGGCCGCGCGGCTGGTGCGTGAGCTTCAAGAACGACTGCGTGCCGCGCGGACTGCCGAGCTGGTGGAGCGACCCCAGCCTGCCGAGCGGTGCGAAGATCGTCGTGTTCGCCGGCGCGCCGAAGATGAGCGAGGTGCTCGCAGGCGGCGGCCACAAGTGGTACCGGCGCATCGGCAATGTCGACTGGCTGCGCGCGGCGTGGCAATGAGCGCCGTGCTGCATCCGCTGCCCAGCCTGTGGGATCGGGCCGCTCATGAGCTGAGCCGCCGTGCGCTGCGCGGTGTCAAGCGCCTGGTGCGGCCGATGTGGATGCGCAGGCTCGCCGAGCGCAACGAGCAATCGCGCGAATCGATCCTCTCGGCCGACGGGCCGGTCGTGTCGCTGACGACGTACGAACCGCGCTGGCCGCAGGTGCACTGGACGATCGAGAGCATCGGCGCCGGCCAGCTCAAACCCTCGCGGCTGATACTGTGGGTGGCACCGTCGGTGCTCGAGCTCGGCACGCCCGCCCCCTTGCAGCGCCTGGTCGCGCGCGGCCTCGAGATCCGCACTTGCGAGGACCTGGGGCCGCACAAGAAGTATTACCCGGCCGTGATGGAGGCCAGCGCCGCGCGCGGCCTCGTCACCGCCGACGACGATGTCATCTATTGGAACGACTGGCTGGCGCAGCTCGCGGCCGCGGCGACCCGGCGGCCCGGCTTCATCCATGCGCACCGTGCGCACGTGATGTCGTTCGAGGGCGATGGGCGGTTTCGTCCCTACGCGCAGTGGCCGGCGTGCCGCTCCACCGCGCCCAGCGCGCTGCACTTCACCACCGGCGTGGGCGGCGTCTGGTATCCGCCCGCGATGCAGGACGCGCTGCGCACCGCGGGCGACGCGTTTCGCGCGAGCTGTCCGCGCGCCGACGATATCTGGCTCAACGCGGTGGCATGGCGCAGCGGCACCAAGGTTTGCCAGACGAGTGTGTTCAGCCGCCTGCTGTTCGAGGTGCCGGGCACGCGTGCGCATGGACTGGCCAAGCACAACGTCGACAGCGGCGGCAACGATCGCCAGCTCGAGGCGACCTATACGCCGCAGGAGCGGCTGGCCTTGCAATCCATCGCGGTCGAGGAATATGGACGCGATCGCTGAAGCGAGCCCTGCGCGCGAACGGCTCGGGAGCGCGTCGATCGGCTTTTGGCCTCGCTCGGCCCAGTCGCAGGTCGCGAGCACACGCATTCGCTGCCTTCAGGTCATGGGCCAACTGCAACGCCAGGGCATGGACGCGACGCTGTTCGAGCCGGGTCAGCGGCCCCCGGGCGTGCTGGTGCTGGGCAAGCGTTACGACGAGGCGTCACTCGCCCAGGCCCGCGAACTGCGGACGCGAGTCGGCACGCGCCTCGTGCTCGACCTGTGCGATGACCATTTCCATGCCGAGGGTGACGAGCCGCGCTGGCGCGAGCGCGCCGATCAGCTGCGGCGTGCGTGCGAGGCCGTCGATCGCGTCGTGGTCGCATCGCCGACGTTGGGCGAATCGGTGCGCCGCGCCTGCGGGGAGTCGACGCCGATCACGGTGATACCGGACGGCCTCGACCTCGATGTCGCGGACCCCGCAGATCGGCGTCGCCACGACGCGATTCATGCGCTGCGGCTGGCGCTGTTCCAGCGCTGGCACCGCGTCGCGCCGGGCCGTCGGTTGCTGTGGTTCGGCAACCACGGCGCGTCCTATGCCGGCAGCGGCATGCAGGATCTCTCGCGCATCGCCCAGGCGTTGGCGGCCCACCATCGCCGCGAGCCTGTGTCGTTGCTGGTGGTCAGCAACCGCTGGCGCACCTACCGCGAGGTCAGCCGCGAATGGCCGTGGCCGTCGCTGTACCTGCCGTGGTCGGGCGCCAATTTCGCGCGCGCGCTGCGCAGCGTCGACATCGCGCTGATCCCGGTGCAGAGCAATCCGTTCACGCGCTGCAAGACCAACAACCGGCTGGCGACCGCCTTCATCAACGGCCTGGCGGTTGCAGCCGACGCGCTTCCCAGCTACGAGGAGTTTCGCGACCTCGCGGTCCTCGACGACTGGGACGCCGGCCTGGCGCAGCTGATGTCCGACGGCGAGAATCGCGCGCGGCGCATCGCCGCCGCGCGCGATCGGCTGCAGGCCCGCTATGCGCCGGCGGTGGTTGCGCGTCGCTGGGCCGACGTGCTCGGCGAGCTCGCGGCGCGCTGACGCGCCGACCTTCGCGATTCCTTCACTGTCTCGTGCCCATGTCCGATACCGCCTTTCGCGCCGCCAACGGCGGCCTGCGCCTGAACCTGGGCTGCGGCTCGAAACCTCTCGACGGCTTTCTCGGCGTCGATCTCGGCGAGCACACCACCGCGCAGGTACGCATGGACGTGCTGGAGTACCTGCGCTCGCTGCCCGCGCATTCGGTCGACGAGGTCTACTCGCGCCACATGCTCGAGCACCTCGACGCACAGGCGCTGCGTGCGCTGCTGGCCGAGATCGATCGCGTGCTGATGCCGGGCGGGCGCATGCGCTTTGTCGTGCCGCATTTCTCCAACCCGTACTTCCATGCCGACCCGACGCACCGCCAGGCGTTTGCGGTGCACACGTTCAGCTACTTGTGCGAGACCACGTGCCTGCCGCGCAAGGTGCCGGCCTACGTGCGCACGCCCGGCTGGCACCTTGCGCGCGTGAAGCTGGGGTTCAGGCCCTATGGCCGCCTGCGCCTGCTGGGCTTGCGCGTGCCGATGCTGTCGGACCTGCTGAATCCGCTCGTCAACCTGAGCCCGCGCACGATCGAGCTGTTCGAGCGCTACTGCGCCGGCGTGCTTTCGATCTACGAGCTGACCTACTGGATCGAAAAGCGCGCTTGAGGCTCGCCGCCTGCGCCGCGCCACGGCGAGATGCGCAAGGCCTCGAGCAGCGCCGGATCCCAGCTGTCGCCGGCATTGGAGGCGTGCAGCAACGCCTCGACGCGCGCATTCGGCATCAGCAGCGCGGCGGTGAGCAGGCTGGTGCTCATTCCGCCGATGACCCGCACCGGGCGTTCGCGCCACAGCAGGTAGATGCATTCGGCCGGCAGGCCTCGCGGAACCTCGGTGCCCAGGCCTTGCGCGAGCAGGCCGAGCGGATCGGGCGCGACCTCGCGCGGGTGGTGCTTCACGTAGAGCCTGGCGCCGCTCGCCGCGAGAGCCGCGGCGCAGGTGCGCAGCCGCTCGACGTAGTCGGGATTGCGCTGTGCATAGCTCGAGTGGCTGAGCGTCAGCAAGGCGCTGTTATCGGGCACGTTCGACGGATCGAATCCGGCGCGCGCGCAGTAGTCGTTCGCGAAGCGGCGGATCGACGGCGCATTGAGCGCGGCGCCGGGCAGCGCGCGCACGCGCGGCCCGGCCAGCTCCCGGCGCAACAGCGCGGGGTGCAAGGCGTGGTACTCCTGCACCAGCGGGTGCGTGCCCAGCACGCGCACGTCGGCCCAGCCGGCGCCCATGCGCAGTCGCTGACGCCAACGGACCCACCAGCCGTGGGGCCGGTACGTGAAGCCGGTGTAGGCGAGGGCGCCGTCCTCGGCGCAGCGCCTCGTGGCGTGCGCAAAGCGCTTCGCTGCTTCGATCAGCAGGGTCTGGCCGGCTTCCTCGCGATCGTTGAAGACGGTGACCGACAGCGGCTGCGCCTCGGCCAGCGCGCGGCTCAGATCCCGGCGCACCTGCGCAGCCGACCGTGCGCCGCGCGGCTCGATGAAGACGACCCGATCGACCGGCGGATCGGCCCACGATGCGACGACTTGCGCATGCAGCGCGGGATCGAGCATGTCGGGCAGGAAGATGATGCGGCTCGTCGCGCGCGGGCCGTCGCGCAGCGACTCGGCCATGGCCGCGCTGAGCAGAAACTGCAGGCTGCTGCGCGCGAGGAAGACGTGGCGCCCCGGCGCCGTGCCGAGGCTCACGCGGCGACGCGCCGATACCCGGCCTGCGCGACCTTGTCGAACACGTCGGGCCGCACGTCATGCGCGGCGATGGCGTCGCGCAGGAAGCGCTCGGTCACGGTGCCGTTCTCGAGGCATTCCTTCAGCAACTCGAAGAAGAACGCCTCCTGGCGCTCGTCGGGGTGCGGCTGGTAGCGCCGCCGCGCGCCGATCAGGCCGCGGTCGCGCAGCCAGCGGCGCAGCTGGCCGCCGAGGCCTTGGAAATTCATGTTGAAGTCGATCGGCAGCCCGGTCTTCCATGGCTGCGTCAGGCGTTCGGTCATGTGAAGCAGACGCGTCTCGGGTTCGAGCTTGTCGAGCGAGTTCCAGACCTCGGGCAGTTCGCCGATCAGGCGCGGGTCTTCGTCGACGAGCTGGATCCAGGGCTTGTAGTCGAGCCGGCCGGCGAACATGGCGTCGATCTGGTCGTCCCAGCGCCAATGTGCGAGACGAGCGCAATCCAGCGCCATCACGCTGGTCGCCCAGCGGCCCTCGCCGCCGCCTTGCGAGGCCGGCAGATTGCGGCACAGCAGGGCCTTGTCGCCGAGATCGCAGCTCAGGAGCTCCCACACGTCGCCCCCGACCGAGAACACGTCGGGATCGGTGACGAGGGCGCGGCCTTCGAAACCCATGATCTGCGGCACCATGCGACGCAGCGGGCTGAACGACTGCAGATCGTCGTTGTGCCACACGGCCAGCTTTCCCATGCGCAGGTACGACTGGCCCTCGCGTCGGTACAGGTGCGGCGTCTCCTCCAGCCGCAGCAGCTTGACGTCGAACCGGTCCGCATGCCGGCTGTGCTTGCGAAACGAGTGAGCCGCGAGCAGCGCGCCGAGCATCTGCTGGTTGTTCGTGTGGATGAAGACGGTGGGCTTGTTCATCGCGCTGTGTCAGTGAAGTTGGCCTACTCGTGCCAGTAGCTGGCGATCCACGGTGCCGGCCGCGCATAGCGCCAGTTGCCGTTGCTGCGTCCGGCGATCGCGTCGGGCGGATTCATCACGCCGTGGAAGATCAGGATGCGCGCGCCCGGCGGCACCGCGGGCTCGCGCCAGAGGTTGGCCGGAAAGCGCGGGATGCAGTGGTACTTCCAGCTTGCGCACCATTCGGCGGGCCAGTACGCGAGCTTGCCCTGGCGATGCAGCACGTCGGACAGGTAGGCCTGTTCGTTGCGGAACTGCGCGCGGACCGCGGCGTCGTTGCGGCGAAAGCCTTCCAATACGTCGGCGTGGGCGCCGAGGCGAAAGCGGTAGACCGACGAGTTGCCGGTCACGCGCCACGGCCGCTTCCAGTCGTGGATGATGAGGAACTCGCCGGGGTGCTCGAAGAAGGCGTCGAGCGAGCCGGTGACGACCACGTCGACGTCGAGGAACAGCGCGGTGCCGCGCAGGCCGTGCAGGTCGGCCTCGAAAGTGGTGAGCTTCTTCCAGCCGCGTTCGGGGCTGCCCTCGGGCAGCGCGAGATCGGGAATGGGATGGCATTCCACTTCCGCGCGCAGGCCGGTGGCGTCATCGGTCAGGCACACGAAACGGAAGTCGCCGCTCAGGTGGCGGCGCACCATCGCGTAGAGCCGGTTGACGTACTCGGGTCCGTACTTCGTGCCCCACTTCATGCACAGGACGATGCGATCGGCGTCGGCGCTGGCCATCAAGCGTCCTCGATCAGGCTGGGTGGGTAGCTGTCCCAGCTGTGGCAGCCCGGGCACTGCCAGAAGTAGTGCTGGGCCTCGAATCCGCAGGCCGCGCATCGGTAGCGCTGCTGCGGCTTGGCGCGCTGCGCGACGACCTGGGCGAGCCGTTCGCTGTCGGCACCGGTCAGCGGCACGCCGGCCTTGGCGTGCTCGCCCAGCAATGCGGCGGCGGCCGACAGCGTGGGCTGGTCCTGCAGGTTGTCGCGCAGGCGGGCGAGGCGCGACGCGGCGTCGGTGTCCAGGCGCAGCAGCGCAGCGAGCGTGGACATGCTCGGGCGCCGCTGCTGCAGCGCGGTCAGGCGCGCTCGGGCGTCGTCGACCTCGCCGGCGGCCACGGCGCTGCTGGCGTAGTCGCCCGCCGCCAGGGCAGCGGCCGCGGGATGCAGCGCGAACAGCTCGTTCCAGGCGGCGAGTGCCTGTGCATGCTCGCCGGCACGAGCGAGGCGCTGGCCGGCCAACATCAGAGGACGCGGCGCCTGCGGCGCGGCCGCGCGCGCCTCGGCGAGCGCGGCTTGCGCTTCGTCGGTGCGCTGGCGGGCGTCGGCCTCTTGCGCGATCTCGCACCAGTGGTGGGCAATGCGGGTTGCGAACGAGCCGGCGCCGCTGGCCTCGAGCTTGCGGGCCACCTCGATGGCATTGCGCCAGTCGCGGGAACGCTCATACAGGCCCAGCAACTCGAGCCGCGCGTCGGTGGCGAACGGCGTGCCGTCGAGCGCGCGGAAAGCGGCTTCGGCGCGGTCGAACAGGCCGGCCCTCAGGTAGTCCTGCGCCAGCGCGTGCTGTGCCTTCTGGCGATCGCTCTCGGGCAGGTCGCCGCGCGACAGCAGATGCTGGTGCACGCGCACCGCGCGTTCGTACTCGCCGCGGCGTCGAAACAGGTTGCCCAGCGCGAAGTGCAGGTCGGCGGTGCCGGGGTCTTGCTGCATCGCCTCGATGAAGGCGTCGATCGCCTTGTCCTGCTGCTCGTTGAGCAACAGGTTCAGGCCCTTGTAGTAGGCCTTGGGCGACTCCTGGACCTCGCGCTTCCACTGGCGCAGGTCGAAACGCGCAGCGACGAAGCCGAGGCCGAAGGCGACCATCAGACCCACGAGGCCGATGGCCAGCCAGGGCAGATCAGATTCCATCGCGGGGTGGTTCGTTCAATGGGGCAGGGGAGTCGACGGGCGCGAGTTGCGTGGTGGGCGGCGCCTCGCGCGGCGGCTTCAGCCGGTTGGCGGTGCGGCGGTGGCGCCACCAGCTCGGCACCATCGCCGCGACGCCGACCGCGCAGCCGAGCGCAAACGCGCCAAGCACGATGAAGACCATCGGCGCGCGCCACTGCTGGCCGAAGAACCACTTCACCGAACCTTCGTGCTGGTTGTTCAGAGCGAAGGCGAACAGCGCAAAGAAGATGAGGCCGCGAACGATCCAGGTCAGTGCACGCATGGCGCGGCGATTCTAGGCGCCGGGGCTGCGGATGCAGCGCATTCAGGCGCGCGGCGCCGCGGCGGCTTCTTCTTGCTCCGAGCGCTCGTCGACCGCTTCGCGCAGCGCCTTGCCGGGCTTGAAGTGGGGCACGAGCTTCTCGGGGATGACGACCTGCTCGCCGGAGCGCGGGTTGCGGCCGATGCGCGGTGGGCGGCGGTTGATCGAGAAGCTGCCGAAGCCGCGGATCTCGATGCGGTGGCCGCGCGCGAGGGCGTCGCTCATCGCGTCGAGGATGGTCTTGACCGCGAACTCGGCGTCGCGGTGCGTCAGCTGGCTGAAACGTTCGCCCAGGCGGGCGACGAGATCGGAGCGTGTCATCGCGTGGAGGTGGTCGGCGTCGCGAAGGAGGTTTCGCGAACCCATCGGGTCTGGCGCCGCACGTGCCGTCGGAGACGACGCGGTGGCGCCACAGCCGATGGGCCGTGCCCGCGCGAGGCGGGCACGGCGTTCGGCTTAGCTGTTGCTCTGGTCGAGCTTGGCCTTGAGCAGTGCGCCCAGGCTGGTCGTGCCGGCGTTCTCACGCTCGGACGAGGCCGACAGGCGCTGCATGGCTTCCTGGCTGTCGGCGTTGTCCTTGGCCTTGATCGACAGCTGGATCGAGCGCAGCTTGCGGTCGATGTTGATGATCAGGGCGGTGACTTCGTCGCCTTCCTTCAGCACGTTGCGGGCGTCCTCGACGCGGTCGCGGCTGATCTCCGAAGCGCGCAGGTAGCCCGTGACATCTTCGGTGAGCTGGATCTCGGCGCCGCGCGCGTCGACCGTCTTGACCTTGCCCGTCACCGTCATGCCGCGATCGTTGATCGTGGTGTAGGTGGCGAACGGGTCGCCGTCGAGTTGCTTGATGCCCAGCGAGATGCGCTCGCGCTCGACGTCGATCGCCAGCACCACGGCCTCGACTTCCTGGCCCTTCTTGTAGTTGCGCACCGCAGCTTCGCCCGGCTCGCTCCAAGAGAGGTCCGACAGGTGCACCAGGCCGTCGATGCCCGCGGCCAGGCCGACGAACACGCCGAAGTCGGTGATCGACTTGACCGGGCCCTTGACCTTGTCGCCGCGCTGATGGTTCTGCGCGAACTCGTCCCAGGGGTTCGGCTTGCACTGCTTCATGCCCAGCGAGATGCGACGCTTGTCTTCGTCGATCTCGAGCACCATGACCTCGACCTCGTCGCCCATCGTCACGAGCTTGTTCGGGGCGACGTTCTTGTTGGTCCAGTCCATTTCCGAAACGTGCACCAGGCCTTCGATGCCCGGCTCGATCTCGACGAACGCGCCGTAGTCGGCGATGTTCGTGACCTTGCCGAACAGGCGCGTGCCGTTCGGGTAGCGGCGCGAGACGCCGATCCACGGATCGTCGCCCATCTGCTTGAGGCCCAGCGAGACGCGGTTCTTCTCGGCGTCGAACTTGAGGACCTTGGCGGTCAGTTCCTGGCCGACATGCACCACCTCGCTCGGGTGACGCACGCGGCGCCAGGCCATGTCGGTGATGTGCAGCAGGCCGTCGATGCCGCCGAGGTCGACGAACGCACCGTACTCGGTGATGTTCTTGACCACGCCGTTGACGATGGCGCCTTCGCGCAGCGTCTCGAGCAGCTTGGCGCGCTCTTCGCCCATCGAGGCTTCGACGACGGCGCGGCGCGACAGCACGACGTTGTTGCGCTTGCGGTCGAGCTTGATGACCTTGAACTCGAGGGTCTTGCCTTCGAACGGGGTCAGGTCCTTGACCGGACGGGTGTCGATCAGCGAGCCCGGCAGGAAGGCGCGGATGCCGTTGACCAGCACGGTCAGGCCGCCCTTGACCTTGCCCGACACGGTGCCGGAGACGAAGTCGCCGGAGTCGAGGGCCGTCTCGAGCGAGAGCCACGAGGCCAGGCGCTTGGCCTTGTCGCGCGAGAGGATGGTGTCGCCGTAGCCGTTTTCGATCGCGTCGATCGCGACCGAGACGAAGTCGCCGACCTGGACTTCGAGTCCACCCTGGTCGTTGCGGAATTCGTCGATGGGAACGTAGGCCTCGCTCTTCAGGCCGGCGTTGACGACCACGAAGTTCTGGTCGATGGCCACCACTTCGGCAGTGATGACTTCACCGGTCTTGACGGTGTTGCGCTGCTGCGATTCCTCGAACAGCGCTGCGAAGGATTCCGTGCCCTGGTAGGCGGGGACGTTGAGAGCCATGGGGAGATTTCCAGTGCCGGCTACCGGCCGGCGGCGTGCCGCTTGCGCGGCGGTCAAGTTGTCGAATCCGCTGTCCGCGGCGCCTTGTTGCAGGCGCTGGGCCGACCTGTCGGGCGACAGGCCAGGGGGCAGCGGGCCCAAGTGCCGCTCGGTTTCGCTATCCAGCTCTCGCCATCTAGCCATTACCGAACGGCTGCACAGCTTCCCACCAAGCCAGCACCTGCTCGACCGAAGCTTCGATCGAGAGCGCCGAGTTGTCGAGCAACCGCGCCTCCGGCGCCGGCTTCAAGGGCGCGACGCTGCGGGTGCGATCCCGCTCGTCGCGCGCCTCCAAATCGGCGCGAAGACTGTCAAATGTAGTCGAAATTCCCTTTGAAATCAACTGCTTATGACGCCGCTGCGCGCGCTCCGCGGCGCTCGCGGTGAGGAATACCTTCAGATCGGCATCCGGAAAGATCACCGTACCCATGTCGCGGCCGTCGGTCACCAGCCCGGGCGCGGCGCGAAAACCGTGCTGCAGCTCGACCAGCGCGGTGCGCACGGCGGCGAACGAGGAGATCTGCGAGGCGAGGTTGCCAACGGCCTCGTCGCGCAGCGCGTCGCTGACATCCTCGCCGGCAAGAAGCGCGCGCTGTTCGACGAAGCGGATCGGCAGCGTGCGCGCCAGCGCCGCGACGCCCGCCTCGTCGGCGGGCGAGGTGCCGCTGCGCAGCACGGCCAGCGCGGTGGCGCGGTAGAGCGCGCCGGAGTCGAGGTGGTGGTAGCCCAGGCGCAGCGCGACCTCGCTGCCCAGCGTGCCCTTGCCGGAGGCGGTGGGGCCGTCGATGGTGATCACGGGCACGTCGGCGGTGCGGGCGCGTGCGACGGCGAAGAAGTCGTCGAAGTAGCCGGGATAGGTCTTGGCGACGCAGCCGGGATCGAGCACGCGCACGGGCACGGCGCCGCCGGCCGGCGGATTGAAGGCCGCCAGCGATGCGCACATCGCCATGCGGTGGTCGTCATAGGTGCGCATTGCCGCGGGACGCCAGGCCGTAGGCGGCGTGACCTCGATGAAGTCGGCGCCCTCGACGACGGCCGCGCCGAGCTTGCGCAGCTCGGTGGCCATCGCGGCGATGCGGTCGGTTTCCTTGACTCGCCAGCTGGCGATGTTGGTCAGGCGGCTGGGGCCGTCGGCATAGAGCGCCATCACGGCCAGTGTCATTGCCGCGTCGGGGATGTGGTTGCAGTCGAGCGTGATCGCACGCAGCGGCCAGGTGCCGCGGCGCACCTCGAGCCAGTTCGGCCCGGACGTGACCTGAGCGCCCATCGCGCGCGCGGCCTCGACGAAGCGGATGTCGCCCTGGATCGACGCGGCGCCGACGCCTTCGATGCGCAGCGGCGCATCGGTTGCCGCGATCGCGCCAATGCCGATGAAGTACGACGCCGACGACGCGTCGCCCTCGACGTGCAGCTCGCCCGGCGTGCGATAGGCGCTGCCGGCGGGGATGGTGAAGCGCTGCCAGCCGTCGCGCGTCACCGCGATGCCGAAGCGCGCCAGCAGGTTCAGCGTGATCTCGACATAGGGCTTGGAGATCAGCTCGCCATCGACCTCGATCGTCACGTCCTGTTCGACGGCCACCAGCGGCAGCGCGAGCAGCAGCGCGGTCAGGAACTGGCTGGAAACGTCGCCGCGCACGCGCACCGGCGCCACGAGCGCAAGCCGCCCGTTGGCCGCACCGTGCAGGCGCAGCGGCGGATAGCCCTCGTTGCCGAGGCAGTCGATGCTGCAGCCCAGGCCACGCAGCGCGTCGACGAGGTCGCCGATCGGCCGCTCGTGCATGCGTGCGATGCCCGAGAGCTCGAAGTCCCCGCCCTGCGTGGCGGCGAGCAGCGCCAGCGCGGCGGTGAGCGGACGCATGGCCGTGCCGGCATTGCCGAGAAAGAGCCGTGCCTGGCGCACGGCGAGCCGCCCGCCCAGGCCGGTCACGGCAATCTGCGTTGGCCCGAGTCTTTCGATGCTGCAGCCCAGCGCGGTCAGCGCGTCGAGCATCACGCGTGTGTCGTCGGAGTCCAGCAGGTCGTGAACGACGGTGCGGCCCTCGGCCAGGCCGGCCAGCAGGAGCACGCGGTTGGAAATGCTCTTGGAGCCCGGCAGGCGCACCGTGCCGGCGGCGCCCACCAGCGGCGGCAGGTCGAGAAAGGCGGGGCGGCGCGCCGCGGCGCCAGATTCAGCGGACATCGGTACGACGGGAACGAGATCGGTCAGCGGTTGCCGCCGGCCTTGGGTTGCTGCATCTGCCAGCTGGCGCGCGCGGAAGCGGCGTCGCGGATCAGGCCCTCGAGCGCCTCGCTGTTGCCCTGCTTCATCACGTGCTCGAGCGCATCGAGCGTATGGCGAAAGCGCTGCGACTGCTTGAGGATCTCTTCGCGGTTGCTCATCAGCACGTCGCGCCAGACCGTCGGGTCGCTCGCGGCGATGCGCGTGAAGTCGCGAAAGCCCGGCCCGGCGAGCGAAAGGAAGTCGCGGCCCGCCGGCTGCTTGGCCACCGCCGAGAAGAACGCGAACGCCAGCAGGTGGGGCAGGTGGCTCACTGCGGCGAAGGCGGCGTCGTGATTCTCGGCCGACATGCGCAGCACCTGGCAGCCGATCGCGGCCCACACGTCGGTGGCCTTTTGCAGCAGCGTCGGGTCGGTCTGCATCAGCGGCGTGAGGATCACCTGGCGGCCGGCGTAGAGCATGGCGTCGGCATGCTCGATGCCGGCGACCTCCTTGCCTGCGATCGGGTGCGCGGGCACGAAGGCCGGCAGGCGCTCGCGCAGCACGCGGCGCGCCGCGTCGACCACGTCGCGCTTGGTGGAACCGACGTCCATGAACAGCACGCCCGGCTCGACGAGATGGCGGATCGCCTTGAAGGTGGCCTCGGTGGCGGCCACCGGCACGGCGATCAGCACGATGTCGGAGCCAGCCACGGCCAGCAGCGCCGATTCCGCCGCCACGTCGATCACGCCCAGCTGCTTGGCTCTTTCGGTCGTCGTCGGCGACTTGCTGTAGCCGATCACGCGCTTGACGAGGCCGGCGCGCTTGAGCGCGAGCGCGAACGAGCCGCCCATCAAGCCGCATCCGATGACGCCGAGCTGGTTGAACATGGTGCGGTTCAGTGGGTATCGAGAGGGTAGGTGCCCAGCAGCTTGAAGAAGCTGCAGACGCCGCGCAGCTCGGCGAGCGCGGCGCTGACGCTGGGCTGGTCGGGGTGGCCTTGCAGGTCGATGTAGAAGTAGTACTCCCACTGGTCGGCACTGCGCGCGGGGCGGGACTCGAAGCGCGTCATCGACACGCCATGCTCCTTCAGCGGCACCAGCATGTCGTGGACGGCGCCAGGGCGGTTGGTCACCGAGACCACCAGGCTGGTGCAGTCGTGACCGCTGGCGCGCGGCTGCGGATGGCGATCGGGGTGGGTCACGATCGCGAAGCGCGTGCGGTTGTGCGGGTCGTCCTGAATCGCCGGCGAGACGACGTGCAGGCCGTACTCGCTGCCGGCACGCTCGCTGGCCACCGCGGCCAGGGCCGGGTCGGCGGCGGCCATGCGCGCGCCTTCGGCATTGCTGGAAACCGGCCGGCGTTCGACGTCGGGCAGGTGGTAGCTCAGCCAGCCGTGGCACTGCGCGAGCGCTTGCGGATGCGCGACCACGGCCTTGATGCCGGCCAGCGAGTTCTCGCGGCGCAGCAGGTTGTGGCGCACGAACAGGCTGGTCTCGCCGATGATGAACAGCGGCGTGGTGAGGAACAGGTCGAGCGAGCGCGCGACCACGCCCTCGGTGGAGTTCTCGACCGGCACGACGCCGAAATCGGCCGCGCCGGCGGTGGTGGTGCGAAACACCTCGTCGATGCTGGCGCAGGGCACGCGCACGATCGAGCTGCCGAAGAAGCCCAGCGCCGCCAGTTCGCTGAAGGTGCCGGCCGGGCCGAGGTAGGCCACGCGGGTCGGCGTCTCGAGCGCGCGGCAGGCGCTCATGATCTCGCGCCAGATCGGCGCGACGCTGTCGGTGCCCAGCGGCCCGGGGTTGTCGGCCTTGAGGCCGTCGATCACCTGGGCTTCGCGCTCGGGGCGAAAGACGACGGAGCCTTCCTTCTTCTTGATCTCGCCGACTTCCTTGGCCAGCGTCGCACGTCGGTTCAGCAGCGCAAGCAGCTCGCGGTCGACCGCGTCGATGCGCTGGCGAAGCGCGGCGAGCGCCGGGTCGACGCCGGGCTCGGCCGAAGGCGTAACGGGGGTGGTGTCCTGCGGCTCAGCCATGGCGTGCCGCAAATTCTCGCATGTGGGTCACGAGCGCCTGCACGCCTTCGAGCGGCATCGCGTTGTAGATCGACGCGCGCATGCCGCCCACGCTCTTGTGTCCCTTGAGCTGCACCAGGCCACGCTCATTCGCCTCGGCGAGGAAGGCGTCGTTGAGGCGCTCGTCCTTGAGGAAGAAGGGCACGTTCATCCGCGAGCGCGCGCCGGGCGCCACGCGGTTGACGTACCAGCCGCCGGAGGCGTCGATCGCCTCGTACAGCAGCCTGGCTTTGGCGATGTTGCGCTGCTCGAGCGCTGCGACGCCGCCTTGATCGGCGATCCAGTCGAACACAAGGCCGGCGATGTAGATCGCCCAGGTCGGTGGCGTGTTGTACATCGAGCCGTTGGCCGCGACGGTCGCGTAGTCGAAGGCACTCGGGCACACCGGCAGCGCGTGGCCGAGCAGGTCCTCGCGCACGATCACCAGCGTGAGGCCCGACGGGCCGATGTTCTTCTGCGCGCCGCCGTAGGCCAGGCCGACGCGCGACCAGTCGATCGCCCGCGACAAAATGTGCGAGGAGCAGTCGATCACCAGCGGCGCGTCGCTGCCCAGCGCCTTCAGGTCCGGCAGCTCGTGTGTCTCGAGGCCGTTGATCGTCTCGTTGCTGCACAGGTGCACGTAGGCGGCGTCCGGGCTCAGGCGCCACTGCGCCGGCGGCACCAGCGCCGTGTGGTTGCGCTCGCCGGGCGCCTCGTTGCTGGCGACGACGCGGGCTTCGCAGTAGCGCTGCGCTTCCTTGTGCGTCTTGATCGACCACAGGCCGGTGATCACGTGATCGGTCACGCCGCCGCGCGAGAGGTTCAGGGGCACGATCGCGTTCTCGGCGATCGCGCCACCTTGCATGAACAGCACCTTGAACGACGACGGGATCGCGAGCAGCTCGCGCAGCCTGGCTTCGGCATGGGCCAGGATCTCGCCGAACTCGCGGCCGCGATGGCTCATCTCCATCACGCCCATGCCGCTGCCGTGCCAGTCGAGCATCTCGGCGGCGGCGCGGGACAGCACGGGTTCGGGCAGGGCCGCCGGGCCGGCCGAGAAGTTGTAGACGCGCGTCATCGCTTCATGCCTCGAAAGGCTTCAGGGCTTGCTGGCGGCCGGGGCTGCGGGCCGGGGGGGCGGAGGCTTCAGGCCACTGCCGGCAGCGCCGTTGCCACCCGCGCCGCTGGCAGCGCCCGGTTGCGCCGGCACGCCGAGCAGCTTGGCCATCGTGGCCTGCAACGCGCGTGCCTTGCCCTCGACGGCCGGCGACATGTCGGCCACGAGCTTCTGCTGCAGCCCCTGGTCGACCTGCGGCTGCACCTGCTGCATCTTCTTGTAGGCCGCAGACTCGTAGAAGGTGACGATCTGGCGCAGCTCGTCTTCGGTGTACTTCTCCTCGAGCGCCGGCAGTACCTGCGACTGCGCCAGTTCCTGCGCGCGCTTGCGCACCGCGGGCGTGGCGTCGTCGACGTACTTGCGCGCCTCGTCCTGCAACTGCTTGGCCACGGCCTCGCGCTTGTCGGCGGCGACCTGGTTGCGCAGCACCGGTTCGGCCGAGGCGAGCAGCTGGCGCGCCGGACCTTCGACCAAGCTGCGCGACAGTGCATCGAAGCCCGGCTGCTGCAGGGCCAGCAGGCGCTTGGCGAGTTCGCGCTTGGCGGGGCTCGAGCCGGCCGGCGCGGAGGCGGCCGAGGCGGCGGTCTGGGCCTGCGCCGCGGCAAGGCCCAGCGCGAGCGCGAGCGCCACCGCGACGCGGCGGGCGAGGAAACGGTCAGGGGTCATCAGGCTTGCTCTTCGGTTTCGTCGTCGCCGCCGGCATCGTTCTCGACGATGCGCTGAAGGCCGATCAACTGCGCGCCGGCGTCGAGCGCGATCAGCGTGACGCCTTGGGTGGCGCGGCCGAGCTCGCGGATCTCTGAGACGCGGGTGCGCACCAGCACGCCCTTGTCGGTGATCAGCATGATCTCGTCGTTGGCGCGCACCAGCGTGGCCGCGACGACCTTGCCGTTGCGCTCGCTTTGCTGGATGGCGATCATGCCCTTGGTGCCGCGGCCGTGGCGTGTGTACTCGACGATCGAGGTGCGCTTGCCGTAGCCGTTCTCGGTGGCGGTCAGCACGCTTTGCGTCTCGTCCTCGGCGACCAGCATCGCGATCAGGCTCTGGCCTTCCTCGAGCATCATGCCGCGCACGCCGCGCGCGGTGCGGCCCATCGGGCGCACGTCGTCCTCGTCGAAGCGCACCGCCTTGCCGCCGTCGGAGAACAGCATCACGTCGTGGTGGCCGTCGGTGAGCGCCGCGCCGATCAGGAAGTCACCCTCGTCGAGGTCGACCGCGATGATGCCGGCCTTGCGCGGGTTGCTGAACTCGTCGAGCGATGTCTTCTTGACCGTGCCCTGGGCGGTGGCCATGAAGATGTAGTGATCGGCCGGGAAGCTGCGGAACTCGCCCGTCAGCGGCAGCACGACGGTGATCTTCTCTTCCGGCTGCAGCGGGAACATGTTGACGATCGGCTTGCCGCGTGCCGCGCGCCCGCCTTGCGGCACCTCCCAGACCTTGAGCCAGTAGACGCGCCCGCGGTTGCTGAAGCACAGGATCCAGTCGTGCGTGTTGGCGATGAAGAGCTGGTCGATCCAGTCGTCTTCCTTCGTCGTCGTGGCCTGCTTGCCGCGACCGCCGCGCCGCTGCGCGCGGTACTCGGCCAGCGGCTGGCTCTTGATGTAGCCAGAGTGGCTGAGCGTGACGACCATGTCGGTCGGCGTGATCAGGTCCTCGGTGCCGAGCTCCTGCACGTTGTGCTCGACCACGCTGCGGCGCGCGCCGAGCTTGGTCTGCCCGAACTCGGTCTTCAGCGCCGTGAGTTCACCGCTGATGATCGCGGTCACGCGGGCCGGCTTGGCGAGGATGTCCAGCAGATCGGCGATCTGCGCCATCACTTCCTTGTACTCGCCGATGATCTTGTCCTGCTCCAGGCCGGTGAGGCGCTGCAGGCGCATCTGCAGGATCTCCTGCGCCTGGTCGTCGGACAGGCGGTACAGGCCGTCCGGCTGCATGCCGTAGTGGGCCGGCAGGCCCTCGGGGCGGTAGGCTTCGCGGCCGCCCGGCGTGTCGCCCTCGGCGCGCGTGAGCATCTCGCGCACCAGCGACGAATCCCAGCTCTTGGCCATCAGCGCCGTCTTGGCCACCGGCGGCGTCGGCGAGTTCTTGATGATCTCGATGAACTCGTCGATGTTGGCTAGCGCCACGGCCAGGCCCTCGAGCACGTGGCCGCGCTCGCGCGCCTTGCGCAGTTCGAACACGGTGCGCCGCGTGACCACTTCGCGGCGATGCTCGAGGAAGTACTCGATCAGCTGCTTGAGGTTGCACAGCTTTGGCTGACCGTCGATCAGCGCAACCATGTTGATGCCGAAGCTGTCTTGCAGCTGGGTCTGCTTGTATAGGTTGTTCAGCACAACCTCGGGCACCTCGCCGCGCTTGAGCTCGATCACCACGCGCATGCCGGACTTGTCGGACTCGTCCTGGATGTGGCTGATGCCCTCGAGCTTCTTCTCGTGGACGAGCTCGGCAATGCGCTCGAGCAGCGTCTTCTTGTTCACCTGGTAGGGGATCTCGTCGACGATGATCGCCGTGCGCGCGCCCTTGTCGATCTCCTCGAAGTGGCACTTCGCGCGCATCACGACCTTGCCGCGGCCGGTGCGGTAGCCCTCGCGCACGCCGTTGAGGCCGTAGATGATCCCGGCGGTGGGGAAGTCCGGCGCCGGAATGATCTCCATCAACTCGTCGATCGATGCCTCGGGGTGCTTGAGCATGTGCAAGCAGGCGTCGACCACTTCGTTGAGGTTGTGCGGCGGAATGTTGGTCGCCATGCCGACCGCGATGCCCGCACTTCCGTTGACGAGCAGATTCGGCAGGCGCGTCGGCAGCACCAGCGGCTCCTTCTCGGAGCCGTCGTAGTTGGGACCGAAATCGACGGTTTCCTTGTCGATGTCGGCCAGCATTTCGTGGGCGATCTTCGACAGGCGGATTTCGGTGTAGCGCATTGCCGCGGCGTTGTCGCCGTCGACCGAGCCGAAATTGCCTTGGCCATCGACCAGCATGTGGCGCAAGCTGAAGTCTTGCGCCATGCGCACGATCGTGTCGTAGACCGCCGAGTCGCCGTGCGGGTGGTATTTACCGATCACGTCGCCGACGATGCGCGCCGACTTCTTGTAGGGCCGGTTCCAGTCGTTGTTGAGTTCGTGCATCGCGTAGAGCACGCGCCGATGCACGGGCTTGAGGCCGTCGCGTGCATCGGGCAGTGCCCGACCGACGATCACGCTCATCGCGTAGTCGAGATAGGACCGCCGCATCTCCTCTTCGAGGCTGATGGGCAGGGTTTCCTTCGCAAATGGGGTCATGACCGGAGCGGGTAAGTCGCATGGATCCCGGGCCTTGGCGGCGCGGGAAATATGTCAAGGCGTCGAGCCGCGGGATTCTATGTGGCCGCGTTGTCGCCACTGAGCAACAGCGTCGGCATCGGGTCGAAGTGTCCTGGGCAAAAGCTTGTCCCGACAATCTCGTGTGGCAGAATGATCCGGTCGGTCCGATGGGTCACGATGTGTTGTGTCGTGGCGCGCGGTTCCGCAGCGCTCATTCCCCATGTCAGGCCGCCTGCAGCTCGGCTGTGGCTTATCCCGAGAGGAGAATCATGAAGAAATTGAACAAGGTGGCGATGCTCTTCGCGACTGCCGCGCTGGCCACCTCGGCGTCCAGTGTGTTCGCCCAGTCGTCCGACAACTGGAAGAACGTGGACGGCAACGTCTGGAAGAACGGCAGCAACGAGCTGTGCTGGCGTGACAACTTCTGGTCGCCCGCCACCGCCGACGAGCGCTGCGACGGTGCTCCGAAGAAGGCTCCCCCGCCGCCGCCGCCGGCTCCCGCCGCTGCTCCGGCGCCCGCTCCGGCCCCGGCTCCGGCCCCGGTGGTTCCGCCGGCTCCGGTGAGCGAGAAGGTCACGTACGCTGCTGACGCGTTCTACGACTTCGACAAGGCCACCCTCAAGCCCGAAGGCAAGGCCAAGCTCGACGACCTGGTCAGCAAGATGCAGGGCATGAACCTGGAAGTCATCATCGCCGTGGGTCACACCGACTCGGTCGGCAACGATGCCTACAACCAGAAGCTGTCGGTGCGCCGCGCCGAATCGGTGAAGGCTTATCTCGAGTCGAAGGGCATCGAGAAGAACCGCATCTACACCGAAGGCAAGGGTGAGAAGCAGCCGGTGGCGGACAACAAGACCGCCGAAGGCCGCGCGAAGAACCGCCGCGTCGAAATCGAAGTGGTCGGCACCCGCACCAAGAAGTAATCCGGTCTTCGGATTCGCGCAGAACCCCGCCTCGGCGGGGTTCTTTGTTTTGTGCGCCAGCCTCGGCGGGGTTCCTTGTTTTGTGTGCCCGCCTTCGGTGGGCTCGCCCTTTGGCGCGCCCCCATTTGCCGCGTGTCGACGAGCGAATTGCTCGCAGGCGACTACCATTTGCCCCATGACGACCGTCAATGCCGATCCCCAGGAACTTGCCAAGTTCAGCGAGCTGGCCCATCGCTGGTGGGACCCCGACAGCGAGTTCCGGCCGCTGCACCAGATCAATCCATTGCGGTTGGAATGGATCGAATCGCAGTCGGGCGGTTTGTCGGGCAAGCAGGTGCTCGACGTGGGCTGCGGCGGCGGAATCCTCGCCGATTCGATGGCGCGGCGCGGTGCTCACGTGCTGGGCATCGATTTGTCGACCAAGGCCTTGCGCGTCGCGCAGCTGCACGCGCTCGAGGCCGGTACGGCCAACGTGCGCTATCGCGAAGTGCCGGTCGAGACCTTGGCCCAGGAGCAGCCGGCGAGCCAGGACGTCGTGACCTGCATGGAGATGCTCGAGCACGTGCCGGATCCTGCCTCGGTGGTTCAGGCCTGCGCGGCGCTGGCCAAACCGGGAGCGCACGTTTTCTTCTCGACCATCAGCCGCAATGCCAAGGCCTTCGCCTTCGCGATCGTCGGTGCCGAATACCTCCTCAAGCTGCTGCCGCGCGGCACGCATGAATACGCAAAGTTCATCCGCCCGCGCGAACTGGCGCATTGGTGCCGCGATGCGGGTCTTGATGTCGTGGCGACGCGGGGCATGGAATACAACCCGCTGCCGCGGCGCTACTGGTTGTCGGACGACACCAGCGTGAATTACCTGTTCGCATGCCGCAAGCCTGCTTGAAGGGTCAGCGCCGATGAGCCGCTTTGACACGAAGGCCGTGTTGTTCGATCTCGACGGCACGCTGGCCGACACGGCCCCGGATCTCGGCGGTGCGGTGAACGCGCTGCGCGCACGCCGCGGGCTCGAGCCGCTGCCGATCGAGACGCTTCGCCCTGTTGCGTCGGCCGGCGCGCGCGGCATGCTGGCGGTGGGCTTGAGCAAGTCGCCGACCGATGCCGACTACGAGTCGCTGCGCGACGAGTTCCTTGCCGAGTACGAAGCCGGCCTTGATCGCGCCACGCGCCTGTTCGACGGCGTGCGTTCGCTGCTGGACGCGCTGACAGCGCGCGGTCTGCCGTGGGGCATCGTGACCAACAAGGCCATGAGGTTCACCGCGCCCGTCGTGGCTTCGCTGTCGCTCGAAGATGCGGCGGTGATCATCGCCGGCGACACGACGCCCCATGCCAAGCCGCATCCCGCGCCCTTGCTGGCCGCATGCGAGCGCCTGGGGATCACGCCGGCGCAGGCGATCTATGTCGGCGACGACCTGCGTGATGTGCAGGCCGCGCGCGCCGCCGGCATGCCCTCGGTGGCGGCCACGTATGGCTACCTCGGCGAAGACGGCAACGTCGCGGCTTGGGGTGCCGACGCGCTGATCGACGCGCCCATCGATCTCCTCGCGCTGCTCGCGACGCGCTGATCTCCCTCGATCGTGGCGCGGCCGTGAATTGACCGTGCACCGTGGCTGCGCGGACACTCGCCCGACCACGTTGACGACTAAGCGCAGTACGAGATGGCAGGGACGAGTCGAACGGCAGCCTGGCTGCAGGCTTCGCGGACATGGCTTGCGCAGCATTGGCGACGCATCACGATCGTGGCGGTCGTGCTGGCCGTCGTGTGGACCGGCGCCGTGGGATGGGCACTGCCGATCTGGCTCAAGCCACGCATCGAGGCCGAGGCCTCCAAGGCCTTGGGCGCACCGCTGGCGATGGAGCGGCTGGAGATCTCGCCGTGGCGGCTGGCCGCGCGCATCGGCGACTTGAAGCTGGGGCCCGCCGAGTCGCCATGGCTGCGCATCGCGCAGGCCGAGGTCAACCTGTCGACGAGTTCGATCCTGCGGCTCGCACCGGTCGTCGATCGGCTGACCATTCGCGAGCCCGTGCTCGAACTCGAGCGCATCGCGCCGGGCCGCTTCAACGTTTCGCCGATGCTCGAGGCGCTCAAGGCCGCACCCCCTTCGCCACCCGACGCCGAGCCCCTGCGCTTTGCCGTCCACAACATCCGCGTCGAGGGCGGCCAGGCCCACGTGGTCGACCGTGTCTCCAAGACCGAGCATCGCGTCGACGCGCTCGCGCTGGGCATTCCCTTCATCTCCAATCTGCCGAACGACGTGGCGGTCGACGTCGAGCCCCGGCTCGAGGCACGCATCGACGGCGCGCCCTTGCTGCTCAGCGGCAAGACGCTGCCCTTCGGGGAGGGCCTGCGCTCGACGCTCATGGTCGACTGGCGCGACATCGATCTCGCGTTCTGGGCCGAAGCGGTGGCACCGCTGCTGCCGCAACCGCTGCCGCTCGAGGTCGACAAGGGCAAGCTTGCGCTGGAGCTTGAGCTGGCGTTCGAACGCCATCCGGCGCCGACACCCTCGCGCCTTCAGGTCTCCGGCAGCGTGGCGATCGATGGCTTCGACGCTTCGCTGCGCGAGCGCGGCATCGACAACGTCGGCTTCGAACGGCTGGAGCTCTCCGGCATCGAGGCATTCCTCCTGCTGCGGCAAGCGCGGGTGGCGAAGCTCAGCTTGAGTTCGCCCCATGCACGCATCGACGTGCCGCGACTGCTGGCGGCGCCACGCAGGACAACGAGCCCGGGAGTTGCGGCGAGCCCGCCCGCGGGCAGCGCCGCGAGCGCCACGTCGGCGTCGAATGCCGGTGCGCCGTGGATCTGGCAGGTGGGTCAGGTCGCGGTCGAGCGGGGCAGGGTGAGCTTGTTGCATCCGGCGTGGCGCGAGGGCGAGACGGTCGGCCCGCTGGCCCTCGATGTCACGGGCCTCAGTTCCGATCCGCAAGCGACGCCGGCCAAGCTGCGCTTCGACGCTGCCGACGCGCACGGCGCCTCGCTGCATGTGGAGGGCGAAGTCGTGGCGACGACGCCCAGGGCGATGCTGGCGCTGAGCCTGTCCGGCTTCGACGCGAGGCCGTGGCTGGCGCCGTGGCAGGCGCTGCTGCCCGTGCACCTGCAAGGCGGCCGCTTCGCTGCAACGGCGCAGATGGAGGCCGAAGGGCGCGCCTTTCGCGTGCGCGACGGCCATGCCGAACTCGTCGACTTGCAGCTGTTGCCGTCATCGGTGATTGCAACGGCGAGCAAGACGGCGCCGCGCGGTTCGTCCGATCGGCTCGCGCTTGGGAAGCTAGAGCTTGCCGGCTTGGCGGCGGAGTTCCCGACCGATGCGGTGCCGCGCGTGCAGGTGCAGCGCATCGCGATGTCCAAGCTCGCGCTCGACGCCAGCCGAGGCACCGATGGACAGCTCGCGTGGCTGCCGCGGAAGCGTTCCGGGTCGGCGTCCACCGAGACCGCGGACGACAAGGCGGCACCCGCGCCGCAGGTGCGCATCGACGAAGTGCGTTGCGACGACTGCCGCGTCGGCATCGTCGATCGCGCCGTGACGCCGGTCGCGCAATTCGGCGTCGAACGCGTGGCCCTGGTGCTGCGCAAGGTCGGCTCGGACCTCTCTCAGCCGATCGAATTCAGCTACGCGAGCGTCACCCAGCGCGTTGGCCAGCTCAAGATGTCCGGCGAACTGCGACCGCATCCGCTGGCGCTGCGCAGCAAGATCGAGGTGAGCAACCTGGACCTGCGCGCGGTGCAGGGTTACTTGGAGCCTCATGTCAACGTCGCGCTGGCGTCGGCCAAGGCGGCGGCCAGCGGCGAACTCAACGTGCAAGGCAGCGCGAGCGAGCCCGTCAGCGCGGTGCGCTGGCGCGGCCGTGCATCGCTTGCCGATCTGCGCACGCTCGACCGGCTCAACAGCGATGCCGAGTTCGTGCGCTTCAAGACGCTGCGTGCCGACGGCCTGGACATCGACTGGACGCCCGCTCAACTCACGGCCGACCTCGGTAATGTCGCGCTGTCCGACTTCTACGCCCGCGTGATCGTCAATGCGAACGCGCGCATCAACCTGGCAGACGTGCTGAAGTCGCAGACCGACGGCGCCGCGCGCTCGCTCACTACGCCCAGCGACGCACCGGCACCACCGTCCGCGCCGGCGTCCGAGCCGGCGAGCGCGGCAGGGGCGACGTCAGCGGCTGCGAGGCTTCGCTGGCGCGGCATCGAGTTGCGCAACGGACAGATCGACTTCACCGACAACTTCGTCCGCCCGAACTACTCTGCGCGACTGAGCGAACTCGACGGCAAGCTCTCGGCCGTCGCGTGGAACGACCCGCAGCCGGCCACCGTGCAGGTCTCCGGCAAGGTCGACGGCGCCGCGCCGCTTGCGATCCAGGGCACGCTGCATCCACTGGGGCCGCGGCTGTACACCGATATCGCGGCCGAGGCGCGCGGCATCGAGCTGACGAGGCTGTCGACCTACGCGGCGCGTTATGCCGGCTACGGCATCGAGAAAGGCACGTTGTCGGTCAGGGTGCGCTACAAGGTCGAGAACGGCAAGCTCGAGGCGCAGAACAGTCTCTACCTCGACCAGCTGACCTTCGGCGAGAAGGTCGACAGCCCCGACGCGCTCAAGCTGCCGGTGCTTCTGGCCGTTTCGCTGCTCAAGGACCGCAACGGCATCATCGACGTCAACCTGCCGATCAGTGGCAGCCTGGACGACCCGCAGTTCTCGATCGGCGGGATCATCGTGCGCGTGATCGTCAACCTGATCGCCAAGGCGGTGACGGCGCCGTTCTCGCTACTGGCCAACGCCTTCGGCGGCGGCGGCCAGGAACTGGGCTTCGTGGAGTTCGAGCCCGGGTCGGCCGAGCTGGGGCCGGCGCAGCGCGAGCGGCTGGACACCTTGGTCAAGGCGCTCAACGATCGCCCGGCGCTCAAGCTTGAAGGCACCGGCGTCGCCGATCCGGCGCTGGACGACGCGGGCCTGCGGCGCGCGCACGTGGACCGACTGATGCGCGCGCAGAAGGCCAAGGTCGATGGCGCCTTGCCCGACAGCGTGCGCATCGAACCCGCCGAGCGCGATCGCTGGCTGGAGGCGGCGTACAAGGCGGCCGACATCAAGGGCAAGCCGCGCAACGTGATCGGGCTGGCGAAGAGTCTCCCGGCGTCCGAGATGGAGCAGTTGCTGCTTGCCAGCGCCCCGGTGGGCGCCGCCGAGCTGAAGGCGCTGGCCGACGAGCGCGGCAATCGCGTCAAGGCCTACCTGGTCGCGAAGCTGCCGCCGGAGCGGGTGCTGCTCACCGCTTCCAGAGTCGGCGGCGAATCGGCCAAGGACGGGGCCAAGTCGACGCGCGTGCAGTTCGCGCTGAAGTGAATCACGACATGACCGCACTTGAAATCAGGCCACGCGCAGCCAACTACAATGGCGTTACGGGGCCGACCTGGTTTCGACGTGGGTGCGGAATCGGAGCGGTGCATGCCGAGCATCAGTGAGCTCGTAAATCCAGCTGAAACAAACCAACTGCGAACGACGAACGTTTCGCCCTCGCCGCTTAAACACCGGTGAGCCTCTCAACGGTTGGCCGATGGGCCGGGCACGAGACCGCAAGGTCGAGAGCTGAGAGGTCATTCACATCGGCTGGTTGCGCGTTTGGCCACGCAGCGCGCAACAAGATCCAGTGGCTGGCGTTGTCCGAAGCGTGCTCCTGCGCGGCGGCAGCGTGAGACTCAAATCAGGCGGCTAAGCATGTAGATCTGCCCGAGGATGGCTTGCGGACGGGGGTTCGATCCCCCCCGGCTCCACCATTTGCATGCCCGGGTGTCGTGAGACACCCGGGCGCGCCTCAGGAAACCCTCAGTTCACCCAGCCGCGTGGCTGCGTGTCGATCAGCAGTTGCTGGACCCACTGCTCTGAAGTCGACATGCCGTCGGCGCGCGGCGCGTTTTCGTGCCTCAGGCCGATGGCGACGCGGCCGGTCCACCAGATCAGGCGTCCGGTGCCTGGCAGCCAGTAGGGTCCGACGTGACCGTGCGGGATGTCCAGCGACGAAGCGTGCGAGGCATGCTGGATGGCCGGCTTCGACGGCGACGCGGTGTCGATCGAACGGGGATTCGGGCTCATCGTTCGCTCCCGGAGTGGGTCACTATCGTCACGCTGCGCAAGTTCGGGTGCACTGCCGCGGGTTAGGGGTCAGCGTCTGCTCACCCCTCAGGTGCGCGCACCGGATGCGGCGCGCCGGCAACAACGCAGCTCACATGCGCAGCGTGAACAGCCGGGCCAGCGGAGGAATCGGCTCGCTGCGACCGGCCGTCGCCGACCGGCGGTAGATCGCGAGCCAATCGCGATGGAGATCAGTCACCTCGGCAGCGGGCCAGTGCCCCACATAGCGGGCCTGCAGCTCGGCTGCCTGCTGCCAATCGCCGCAGGCATAGCGGTAGCGGGCCAGGGCCATCACACCGCTTGGGTGCTGCTCGGTCCAGGCAGAAACCTGTGCCAGCCATTCGGGCACTTCGCTCAACGCGCCTTCCTCGCAAGCCAGCCAAACTGCTGCCAGGCAGGCATTGGCGCGCACCAGGCCGGGCGGTGCGACGGCGATTGCGCGGCGCAGAAGCAACCACGTCTCGGCGCGTCGATCGAACGCATGCGCCAGCGCGGCGTGCAGGAAGTGCGCAAGGCCTTGCAGCAGCGTGTCGTGCTCGTACATCGGGGCCGATTCGATCTCGGCAATGAGCTCGCGCGCGAGCTCGAAACGGCGGCCGGCGATGGCCGCGCCCGCGTTCAAGCCGACGCCGAAACCGAACCACAGCGGCGGGAACTGCCGACCGAGCGGTCGCAGCTCGTCGAGCTCGCGCAGCGCGTCGTCTAGGCGGCCGGCACGCCACGAGAGCCATGCCCACCCGAGCCGGCTCAGCAGGCGGCCGCAGCGCAGGCTCTCGAGTTGGGGCGACTCGAGCTGTTGCATGGCCTTGGATGCGTTGGCCTCGTCGCCGGCTTCGGTGTACACGAGCATCTGCACGAGCAGCGCCTGCGCGAGGCGCATCGGCATGCCGGCGTGCCTGGCGTTGGCGACCGCCTGGTCGATCGCCTCGATGGCCGCGTCGAGGCGGCCTGCGTCGCGATGAATCAATGCGATGCGGTGCTGCGTCTGCGCGAGGTCGGCATGCTGCAGCTTGAGCATGCGGCTCATCTCGGCGGAGCGTTTCAGCACCTCCAGCGCGTGTTCGCTGTCGCCGCGCAAGTGGGAGGCAATGCCTTCGATGCGAAGGCAGTGGGATGTCAGGCGATCGCTGGAGACCGTCCTGGCGATCTGCATCACGCGCCGCCCGAGTTGCAGCGCGAGATCGAGGTCGAGGTCGCCGAGCGCCAGTTCGGCGCTTTGCAGCAGCACCGACGCGGCAAGGTGTTCGTCCTGGGTGCCGCCCAACAAGGCCAGCGCACGGTTGATGGTGTCGCGAGCCTGTGGATACTGCCCCACAGACTGGTGGTAGCTCGACAGCGCGCGCAGCAATCGAACCTGCGAGGCGATGTCGCCGCCTTCGCATGCGCGCGACAGCACAGCCTGCGCCCGGAGCAGGGTTTCCGGGTGCTCGACGGCCGCCAGCGCCGCGACATGCTCGACGTCCATCTCGAACGCGTGAGGCTCGGTTGCCACGCAGACCTCGATGTAGCGCAGCCCGACCAGCTGCCGCTGCTCCTCGATCGCCTGCATCGCACGCGCAAAGGCCTCGTTGGCGAACGCATCGGAGGTGAACGGCCATGACGGCGGCTGCGGGTCGCCGCTCGACAGGGCATGGCCGAGCCGCTGGGCGAGATCGATGGTCATGCGCGTCAGGTCGGTGTCGCAGACCTGTCCCGAGCGCCAGACCTCGGTGCGGTGGTAGACCTCGTAGGCCAGCTCGAAACCGGCGTCGCGGCTGAGCACCTGGACCGCGACCACGGCGCCCACGCCGGCGATCTCGGCCACGAGGTCGGCGCACTGGGCCGTCGTCAGATGCTCGAACTTGCCGTCCAGGGCGGCCACCACTTCGAGGATCGGCGTGACGACCACGTTGCCGTGGGATTCGAGCGTGCGCTTGAGCAGGGCCGCGAGACCGTACTCGACCCAGATCAGCTCGCTCAGCGTGGTGAGATTGCGAAACGGCAGCACGGCGACGCGCAGCGGCGGCCCCGCGCCATACCGCCTGGGCGCAGGTTCCGCAACGACCGGCACCTCGTGGCTGCTGCTGGCCTTGACGGCCCCGACGAACCGGTAGCCCGAGCCGTGCACCGTCTTGATCAGCGGCGCATGCGCGTCGGTGTCGCCGATGACGCGCCGGGCCTTCATGATGCAGCGCGCGACCACCGACTCGGTGACGAACTCGGTCTTCCAGAACAGCCGCAGCAGCTCGTCGCGCGAGACGACGCGGTCACGGTGCGTGACCAGGTGCAGCAGCACGTCGAACACGCGCGGCTCGATGCGTTGCACCTGCCCGTTCACATGCACCTCACGGGCGCCGACATACAGCTCGACACCGGCAAACGTGAACTTCGACGGACTGGCGGTGGTTCCTGCGGACACGCTGCTGCGATGGCTGACGACGCCGGCCATGTGATCGGTGGATCGCATGTTCGGGACGGTGAGGCTGAGGTTGGCCCAGGGTTTCACCGCACGGTCCGCAGGATCTGATGTGACCTGGAGAGCATGACCAACTCTTTCACAACGTGTGACGTTTCGGTCAGTGGGGCTGAATTCTGACGGCACTCTGATGACCGGTTCATGCGCATTTCATGACCAATGGCTTCCCGGCTCCGGGATGGTGCCCGTGTGCGCGCCGGTCGGCTGCGCTTGATACCTTTGGTCACGGGGGGCATGACGGCGACTCCGGCGGGCAGGCGCCGCCGGCGTAGTCACGGATGAACTGCTGCAGCTGGCCGAGCGAGCCATTGAAGACGTTCAGGTCGACAGGCGTATTCACGCCGCTGAAGCTGCCGTTGTGCGTGTGCTGCCAGAAGTGCCACCCACGGTCGTCCCAGGCTGCCGGCAGCACCGGCTGCCTGACGTCATAGGCGGCGATCCACAAGGGATAGCCGCTCAGCCTCGGGTCCACCAGGTACTGGTTCGCGAAGGCGTGGTAGGTGTAGACGATGGGCCGCCGGCCGAGGCGGTTCTCGACCGTGCGCAGCCAGGCGAGCACGCCGTCGACGAGCGCCTCGGGCGTCGCGCCGTCGGTGATCTCGACATCGATGACGGGCGGCAGATCGTCGGGCCGCAGCGAGATCACGGTGCGCGCGAAGTGCTCGGCCTGCGCGATCGGATCGTCGCCGGCGTAGAAGAAGTGGTAGGCGCCGCGCGTGATGCCGACCTCGCGTGCGCCGTGCCAGTTGTTGTCGAACTCGGGGTCGACGCGGTGCGTCCCGCCAGTGGCCTTGATGAAGGCGAAATGAAGGCTGCCGGCGGGCATCAGGTCCCAGCGGATGCGGCCCTGGTAGTGGGAGACGTCGATGCCGCGGGCCGGCTCCTCATCTGCCGCTTCGGCGTGCGCGCCGGCGGCCAAGCACAGTGCGCACAGCGTGGCGGCCAGGGACGCCCCGATCGGATCGAAGAGCCTCACGGCGGCGTTCCGGGCTTCAGCAGACGGCTGCCTGGTTCTGGAGCTGCCAGTCAGTTCGATCCGCCGCTGCCGCCGTCGGCCGCAGGCGCGGCCGCGGCACCGGCCGCAGCGCCTTCCGCATTGCGGCCGGTGCCGGCGTCATCGCTCGACAGGCCGACGTACTTGCCGGGGTAGTACTTGTTGCCCCACATCTGGGCCAGCTGCGAGCGCTGCAGTTCCTTGACGTAGTACGTGATCGGGACGCCGACGGGGTCCTTGTTGTCGCCCGTGCCGGTGATGCGGTCGACGTAGTTCTCGAACGCCGTCATCAGCGAGTTGATGTCGAGCACCTTGTTCTTCTGGCCCTCAATGGTGCTCAGCGCCGTCAGCGCGTTGGTCATCTTCGCGCCTTCCAACGCCACCATCGTCTGGCCGGTGCGTGCCGCAGCGGCTGACGCGGCGGTGGTCTGAAGCTCCGTCTGCGTCTGGTTCTGCAGGTTCTGGAGCTTTTGGCCCATGTTCTTCCAGTCGTCGTCGGCGAAGGCGTAGACCGCATACGCGAGATCGTTGGCCTTGATCGACGGAATGACGCCGCGCGTGATCAGCGACACGTGCGAATCGACCGACACGCTGCTCAGCAGGTTCTTGACGTCCTTGGTCGTGTCCGAATCGACGCCGATGCCGCCCGCGAAGCTCATCCCCAGCAGCGAGACGTTGGCCTGGAACTGCGCCATGTCGGCCTTGTCCTGCATCGCCTGGCTGTCGGTGGTCGCCTCGCGCCGCAGGAGATGGACCATGCCGACGAAGCTCGAGCCGAAGGTCGCTCCCGACAACAGGTTGAGCTTCTCCGGCCGGTCCGGCTCCGCTGCGATCTTCTGCATCAGCGCGACGTTGCCCACGTCCATCCGGGCGCCGGGATACATGGCGTTCCAGACGCGGATCGCCTTGTCCGGGTCGAGGACGAAGGGCGCGAGCAGCTGGGCGTTCCTGTGCGTGCAGCTCACCGCGATGATCAGGGTGCCCTGGATGTCGTGGTTCTGGCGCTGCGTGTTGATCTGCTTGATCGCGGTGTCGGCAGCGTTGGACGACTCGCCCTCGCCCCACTCGCCGACCGCCTGCGTGACGAAGGACTTGATGGCCGAAAACGTCTGTGCCGTTGACTGCTCGTTCTTGTCGAACTGGAAGTACTGCACGTCCATCTTCAGCGAGTCCGCCGACAGCGGCATGGACTTGATCTGCGTGCGGTTGTAGTCGATCGGGCTCTCGAACGACTGGCTGACCGTGCCGAGCTTGGCGCGCAGCGGCTGGATCTTGGTCTCCATGTCGAGCCGGGTTTCCGCATAGGCCTCCGCGGCGACGGTGATGTTGGCGTCGACCTCGGTCATCTTGTCGACCAGATGCTTCGTGTCGACCTTCAGGTCGACCAGCTCGCGGATGGTCATGTCCAGGCTGCGCTTGAGCTCGATGTAGGAGTTCAAGGTTTCCTGCGCGGTTTCGATGGGCGCTTGCAGGTTGGAGATCTGCACCAGCGTGTCGATGCGCCCCGGCGGGATCAGATTGCCAAGCGCCAGCGAGGGATCGTAGGGAATCGAGGTGGGCACGTTGTGGCTCCTTCGGCGTGCTAGATGTGAGCGTCGTGGCGCCAGCATCAGCGAAGCCGCGCAGGGCTCGCTGACCGATTGGTGATGCTTTGCTGACTGCGCCAACGGCTCAGGGCCGGCTAGGCCGCAGCCCGCACGCGGCTCGGCATCCGCCCGATGGCGGTGTCAGTCGCGCACGATGGGCGCGCGATGCGCCGTGTTCGTCAGACCGTGCAGCCGGCCTCGGTGCCCGCGCCTGCCGGCGGCTGCGGCGCGGGGAGCGTCCAGCCGTAGCGCACGGCGGTCAGCTCCGCGAGGATCGCGACCGCGATCTCAGGCGGCGTGCGCGCGCCGTTCTTGATGCCGACGGGGCCGTGCAGCCGGTCGAGCTGCGCGTCGGTCACGTCGAAGTGCTGCTTGAGCCGCTCGCGCCGCTTGGCCTGGTTGGCGCGCGAGCCGATCGCGCCGACGTAGAAGGCCGGCGACGCCAGCGCTTCCAGCAGGGCCAGGTCGTCGAGCTTGGGATCGTGCGTGAGCGCGATCACCGCGGTGTGGCCATCGACGCGCAGCTCGCGCAGCAGGTCGTCGGGCATGCCGCGCAGCAGCCGCGTGCCTGACACGCTCCATCCCTCGGCGTACTCCTCGCGCGGGTCGCACACCAGCACCTCGTAGTCGAGCGCGCGCGCCATCTCGCCGAGATACTGCGTCAGCTGCCCGGCGCCGATCAGCACCAGCCGCCAGCTCGGGCCGTGCGTCGTGACGAGGCGGTGGTCGTCAACCAGCAACTGGTCGGCATCGCCCGGTTGGGCCGCTTCCAGCACGACCGCGCCGGTGGCCAGCGTCAAGGTGCGTCGCACGCGTTCGCCGGCGTCCAGGCGCTGCAGCAAGGCTTCGATCAGTGACGCGTCGTCCAGCGGCTCGAGCACGAGTTCGAGCGTGCCGCCGCACGGCAGGCCGAAGCGCGTCGCCTCCTCGGCCGAGACGCCGTAGCGCACGCGCTCGGGGGCCGCCAACGCCAGCGTGCCTTCGCGGATGCGCAGGATCAGGTCGTCCTCGATGCAGCCACCCGAGACCGAGCCGGCGACGCGACCGTCGTCGCGCACCGCGACCAGCGAGCCGATCGGCCGCGGCGCCGAGCCCCAGGTGCGCGTGATGGTTCCGAGCACCACCCGATGGCCCTCGGCGCGCCAGCGCGCGGCGTGGCGCAAGACATCCAGATCGACGTTGTCCATCGTGCGGCTCGAACGGTTCGGCTCTCGGCGGGGGAGAAGGGTGCAAGCATGCCGGCATGTCCGCGCAGTCGGCGCCCGGGCCGGCGAAAGCCCCTTGGCGCGCTCAGGGGCTGCCTGGCGATGCGTCGTCAGGCAGCGCGCGCGGCATCGGCGTGCGCCTTCGCGGTGCGGTACGTCCACCACGGCAGCACGCGCGTCAGCGACAGCACGCGGCCGGGCTCGTTGCCGCTGTAGCCCGGCAGCGTCGCCAGGGCTTGAGACCAGGCCGACGAGCCGAGCAGCGCGACCAGGCGCTGCACCGCCGGCAGCTCGAGCGACGACTTCAGCACCACGAGGTAGTAGCGCTCGTGCGCCAGCGGCACGAAGTCGAGCCCGGCGGCGCGCGCGGCCGCTTCGAGCCCGAAGGCCGCATCGGCGGCACCGCTCGCCACCGCCTGCGCGGCCGCCGCGTGCGAGGGTTCGACCAGCGCATGCGCGATCGGCTCATGCAGGCCGGCTTCCTGCGCCAGCTCTTCGAGCAGCACGCGCGTGCCCGCGCCGGGCGGGCGCCCAACGCTGCGCACGCCCGCACGCGTGAGGTCTGCCGCACCCGCGAGGCCGAGCGGGTTGCCGCGCGCGACCATCAGGCCTTGCGTGCGCTCGGCAAAGCCGATGAGCTTGTGCAGGCCGGGCTTCAGCCGCGGCCGGTAGACGCGCGCGCTGGCCGAACCGCGCGCCGCGCCGGCACGCACGTGGAAGCCGGCGAGCTGGCACTGGCCCGCCTCCAGCGCGGCCAGCGCATCCAGGCTGCCGGCGAACGAGAGGTCGAGATGAAGCTGGTCGCGCTGGGCGAGATCGCGCAGCAGCGGCAGGGCCTGGTCGTGGCTGGCGCAGACCGACAGCACGTCGACGCGATCATCGAAGGCGTCGGCGAACACGCGCTCGAGCTCCATGCGCAGCGCCTCGATCTGCGGCGCGAGCCTCGCCTGCGCGCGGCGCTCGGCCCACAGCAGCTTTTCGCCGAAGGGCGTGAGCGAGGCGCGCTGGCCCTTGATCCAGACCACGAGCTCGCGGCCGAGCTCGCTCTCCCAGCGCCGCAGCTCGCCCCAGACATGGCGGTAGGAATAGCCCAGCTCGTGCGCCGCGGCGCTGACCGAGCCGCCGCGGTGCAGTGCGTCGAGCAAGGCAAACAGCGGGTGGTGGACGGACGGCGTGCCGCGCTCGGGTGCGAGCGCGTAGGTGAGTTCGATCCTATGCATCGTGCTTCATATCGTCAGCGCGGGCCGCGATTCGTAGCATGCGCGGCGCTTGCAGTGTGCCGCAGCGCTGCCGTTGTTCGAGTCCGTCGTTGGAATTCCGTTGAACGCCTTTGCCGAAAGCGTTGCCACTGCCGCTTCCCTGATCCTGGATGCCGACGCCAAGCTGGCGCAGATCGTCGGGCTGTCGCTGACCGTCAGCGGCGCGGCCTGCGCGATCGCCGCCGGCCTCGGGCTGCTGCTCGGCGCCGCGCTCGCGGTGATGCAGTTTCCCGGCCGTCGCGCGGTGCTGGTGCTGCTGAACACCTCGCTTGCGCTGCCGTCGGTGGTCGTGGGCCTGGTGGTCTATCTGCTGCTGTCGCGCTCCGGCCCCTTGGGCGAATATGGCCTGCTGTTCACGCCCGGCGCGATGGTCGTTGCGCAGACCGTGCTCGTGCTGCCCATCCTCGTGGCGCTCACGCGCCAGGCGCTGCAGGGTGCCTGGGAGCAGCAGGGCGAGCAACTGCGCTCGCTGGGCGCGAGCCGGCTGACCGCCGGCCTGCTGCTGCTGTGGGACGAACGGCTCGCGCTGCTGACGGTGCTGCTTGCCGGCTTCGGCCGCGCCGTGTCCGAGGTGGGCGCGGTGATGATCGTCGGCGGCAACATCGACGGCCACACGCGCGTGATGACCACCGCGATCGCGCTCGAGACCAGCAAGGGCGACCTGCCGCTCGCGCTCGCGCTGGGTCTGGTGCTGCTGGTCGTGGTGCTGGGCCTCAATGCGCTGATCGCGCTGGTGCGCGCCTGGGCCGCGCGCGCGCATGCGCCCGTGGCGGGGCTGGCCTATGACTGAGGTGGCCGTCGTGGAGCCGCAGGCGCTCGACGCCGGCTCGGCGCGCGTGATCGCGCTGCGCCCCGAGCTCCGGCTCGAAGGCGTGGGCGTGCGATTTGGCGCGGTGACCGCGCTCGAGCAGGTGAGCCTCGAGCTGCGCGCCGGCGAACGCGTCGCCTTCGTCGGCGCCAACGGCTCGGGCAAGAGCACGCTGCTGCGCGTGCTGCATGGCCTGCAGCGCCCCACCAGCGGGCGCGTCGAGCGGGCCGCCGGATTGCGCCAGGCGATGCTGTTCCAGCGCCCGGCGATGCTGCGCCTGTCCGTCGAGAACAACGTCGCGCTGGGCCTGTGGCTGGCCGGCGTGCCGCGCGCGATGCGGCGCGAGCGCGTCACCGAGGCGCTGGTGCGCGTCGGCCTCGTGGCCGAGGCGAAGCGGCCCGCGCGCGCGCTGTCGGGCGGCCAGCAGCAAAGGCTCGCGCTCGCGCGCGCCTGGGCCTTGAAGCCGCAGCAGCTGCTGCTCGACGAACCCACCGCCAGCCTCGACCCGAGCGCCAAGCGCGAGGTCGAGGCCCTGATCGGGCAGTTCGCGAGGCAAGGTCTCACGGTGCTGTTCAGCTCGCACAACCTCGGCCAGGTCAAGCGCCTGGCCACGCGCGTGGTCTACCTGGAGCACGGCCGCGTGCTGGCCGACCGAAGCGTGCATGAGTTCTTCGAAGCGGACGGCGACCACCTGCCGCCCGCCGCACAACAGTTCCTCAAGGGAGAGCTTCCGTGGTGAATCGCCGTTTCCTGCAGCGTGCCGTCCTTGCCTGCGCCGTCGCATGGGGCCTGGCCCCGCTCGCGCAGGCGCAGGACAAGAGCATCGTCGTCGCCTCGACCACTTCGACCGAGCAGTCCGGCCTGTTCGCCCATCTGCTGCCGGCCTTCAAGCAGGCCACCGGCATCGAGGCCAAGGTGGTCGCGCTGGGCACCGGCCAGGCGCTCGACATGGGCCGGCGCGGCGATGCCGACGTGCTCTTCGTGCACGACCGCGTTGCCGAGGAGAAGTTCGTCGCCGAAGGCTTCGGGCTCAAGCGCTTGCCGGTCATGTACAACGACTTCGTGCTGGTCGGGCCCAAGGCCGATCCGGCCGCCGTTGCCGGCAAGGACATCGTCGCCGCGCTCGGCAAGCTGGCCGCGGCCAATGCCGCGTTCATCTCGCGCGGCGACAAGAGCGGCACGCATGCCGCCGAGCTGCGCTACTGGAAGGCCGCGGGCATCGACGCGCCTGCGCAGAAGTTCGCCAACTACAAGGAATGCGGCTGCGGCATGGGCCCGGCGCTCAACATCGGCGCATCGAGCAATGCCTATGTGCTGACCGACCGCGGCACCTGGCTGTCGTTCAAGAACCGCGCCGACCTGGCGGTGCTGGTCGAGGGCGACACGCGCCTGTTCAACCAGTACGGTGTCATCGTCGTCGATCCGGCCAGGCATCCGCACGTGAAGCAGCAGCTCGCGCAGACCTTCGCCGACTGGCTGGTCGCGCCGTCCGGCCAGCAGGCCATCGCGGCCTACAAGATCGGCGGCGAGCAGCTCTTTTTCCCCAACGCCGGCAGCGGGAAGTGAGGCGCCGCGACGTGCTCGCGGTGCTGGCCGCGTCGGGTGCGGGCAGCGGCCTGCGGGCCCAGGCGAGCGACGAGGTTGCTGTCTATGCGGCCGGCAGCCTGCGCAGCGCTCTGGGCGAGATCGGCCGGCGCTTCGAGGCGGCGCCCGGCGGCGCGCGTGTGCGCTTCGTGTTCGGCGCCTCGGGCCTGCTGAAGGACCGGCTGCTGGCCGGCGAGCGCGCCGACGTGTTCGCCTCGGCCAACATGACGCATCCGCAGGCGCTGTTCGCCGCCGGCCGGGCACGTGCGCCGCAGCGCTTCGCGCGCAACCGCCTGTGCGTGCTCGCGCGGCCCGAGGTCGCGATCACCACCGTCGACCTCGCCGAGCGCCTGCTCGATCCGACCCTGCGCGTCGGCACCTCGACGCCCAAGGCCGATCCCTCCGGCGACTACGCGTTCGAGATGTTCCGCCGCATCGAGGTGCGCGGCGCTGCCTTCGCGGGCGCCTACCAGCGCCTGGCCGACAAGGCGCTGCAGCTCACCGGCGGCCCCGCGTCGCCGCCGCCGCCGGCCGGCCGCAGCGTCTATGGCGCCTTGCTGGAATCTCGCCAGGCCGACGTGTTCGTCACCTACTGCAGCAACGCGCACGAGGCGGCGCGCGAGGTCGAGGGATTGAAGGTGGTCGAGCTGCCGGGCGACATCGACGTCGCGGCCGACTACGGCGTCTCGCTGCTCGACGGCGCGTCGCCCGCGGCACAGGCCTTCACGGCCTTCCTGCTCGGCGACGAGGCCCAGGGCCTGCTGGCGCGGCAGGGCTTCGCGCCGCGCTGAATCAGGAAGTGGCTGCGAGGCCCAGCGGCCGGCTCGAGCCGTAGACAGTGGCGCCATCGTCGTCGAGCCGTGCCGGCACCGCGCGCCGGCGGCCCAGCCGCTTGGCCTCGTAGAGCGCGAGGTCGGCGCGGTGCTGCGCCGACTCGAGCGACTCGTCCGGCTCGACCTGCACGACGCCGAAGCTCAGGCTGAGCGCAAAGGCGTCGGCCGGCAGTGCGGCCGCGTCGATCGCATCGGAGATGCGCTCGGCGACCATCAGCGCGTCGTCGACCGAGGCACCGGGCAGCAGAAGCATGAACTCGTCGCCGCCCAGGCGGCCGAGCACGTCGCGCGTGCGCAGCGTCTCGCGCGCGCAGCGCGCGACGCGGCGCAGCGCCTCGTCGCCGGCGGCGTGGCCGTGGCTGTCGTTGATGGCCTTGAAGTGGTCGATGTCGAACAGCATCAGCACCGCGCGCGCATCGGATGCGCCGTGCAGCGCCGCGCCGGCCAATTCCTCGAAGTGGCGGCGGTTGGGCACCTGCGTGAGCATGTCGATGTCGGCCAGCACGCGCAGCTGGCGCTGCGTCTCGCGCAGGTCGCCCTCGGTGCGCTCGTGCGTGAGCACCTGGCACAGGTACACGGTGAACAGCATGCCGATCATCATCGGCATCAGCACCAGCGGCGACATCAGCGCGAAGGGCTCGAGCTGCTCGTGGCCCAGCGTCGAGGCGATCCAGCCCAGGCGCGCCAGCGGGATCAGCGTCTGCAGCAGCATCACGGCCGCCATCGTCTTGAGCGCCGGGCTGTCGGGCCGCTCGGGCAGGCGCCACAGGAAGACCGTCGCGTTGAGGAACAGTGCCGACATCGCGAGGCCGAAGGCGATCGCGCGCCACGGGTCGGCCGCGTGGCTGGCCCAGGTGGCCAGCCAGCCGGCGAAGCACAGAACGAACAGCAGCGCGTCGCCCCATTGCGAGCCCGGCAGGCGGCCACGCGCGCAGAAGCGGCGCATGCCGGCCTGGATCAGCACCGGCCACGACAGCAGCAGCAGGTTGCCGGGCACGGCGGCCTCCGGCCAGCGCGCGCGCAGCAGCTGCAAGGCGCCGCCGCCGGCCGCGAGCCACATCGCCGCGACCCACCAGGCGTAGCCGCGATAGACGCGGTGGCTGAGCCCGAAGAAGCTGGTGATCGACGCCGCGGCCGCCATCACGACGACCGACAGCAACAGCATCGTCGGCACGTGCAGCGGCTCGGTGAGCGACATGGGCGTCATCGGCAAATTCTCGGCAAGGCCCTAGTCTCACGACTTCCCCCCAAAGGTGGGTGACGGGTGGTCACGACACGTGACAGGCGTGCCGTAGTACCGCTTTGGCTACCATCGCGCCCGTTTTCGCTTTTCCCGCGCAGGAGAACTCCTATGGCAATGGACGTGGTCGACTACGAGATCAAGGGCTCTGAGATGCAGTTCGTCGAGGTCGAACTCGACCCCGGCGAGGCCGCGATCGGCGAGGCCGGCAGCATGATGTTCATGGACGCCGGCATCGACATGGACACCGTGTTCGGCGACGGTTCGGCCAACCAGGGCGGCTTCTTCGGCAAGCTGCTGGGCGCCGGCAAGCGGCTGGTCACCGGCGAATCGCTGTTCACCACGGTCTACACCAACCAGGGCCAGGGCAAGCGGCGCATCGCGTTCGCCGCGCCGTACCCCGGCAAGATCCTGCCGATGAACCTCAAGCAGCTCGGCGGCACGCTGATCTGCCAGAAGGACGCCTTCCTGTGCGCCGCGCGCGGCGTGAGCCTGGGCATCGCGTTCCAGCAGAAGCTCTCGGTCGGCTTCTTCGGCGGCGAAGGCTTCATCATGCAAAAGCTCGACGGCGACGGCCTGGCTTTCGTGCACGCCGGCGGCACCGTGGTCAAGCGCGAGCTGCAGGCCGGCCAGACGCTGCTGGTCGACACCGGCTGCGTGGTCGCCTTCACGCCCAACGTGAACTTCGAGATCCAGTACGTCGGCAAGGTCAAGACGGCGCTGTTCGGCGGCGAGGGCCTGTTCTTCGCCAAGCTCACCGGCCCGGGCACCGTGTGGCTGCAAAGCCTGCCGTTCTCGCGCCTGGCCAGCCGCGTCTTCGCGGCCGCGCCGCAGCGCGGCGGCTCGCGCGAGGAAGGCTCGATCCTCGGCGGCTTCGGCGCTGGCGGGCTGCTGGGCGGCGTGCTGGGCGGCGACGACGAGTAAGCGCGGCGAGGGCTGCCGCCTGGCGCGCCCTTTGCCGACCCCGTGCGCTCAGACGTCGACGATGAAGTCGGGGTCGAACAAGGCGTTCTCGTTCACGCCGTCCTTGGCGTATCCGCGCGGATTGCACACCACGCGCGTGCCTTTGACCCGGTAGTCGAAGCTGTCGTGCGTGTGGCCGTGGATCCACGCGCGCGCGCGTTCGGCGCCCAGCAGATGCTCGGCCTCGGAGACGAAGCAGGCATTGATCAGCGAGCCCGCAAAGCGCGGATGCACGCTGCGCGGCGACGGCGCGTGGTGGGTGATCACGACGGTCGGCCCGTCATGGGCCGCGTCGAGCCGGCGCGAGAGCCAGCCGGCATGGCGTGCGAAGCGCGCGGCGCAGTCGTCGGGCCGAAAGAGCGCATCGCTGCGCTCGTCGAGGCGGATGCGGCTGAAGTCGCGCATGAACTGCAAGGCCGCATCGACGGCCGCGGCGCGCCCGTCGGGGCCGAACAGCATGAAGTCCGTCCACAGCGTGCTGCCGAGGAAGCGCACGCCGTCGATCACGATCTCGTCGTCGTCGAGCACGCGCACGTGGGTGCCGGCAGCGAGCGCCCTGAGCTCGGCGACGGTGCCCTCGAGGCTGCCGCCGTAGAACTCGTGATTGCCGGCAACGTAGAGCACCGGCTTGTCGAAGCCCAGCGCCCAGTCGATGGCCTGCCTGGGCCGCGCGATGTCGCCGGCCAGGATCACGACGTCGGCGTCGTTGCGCGGCCGATCGAAGCCGGCCACGCCGATGTGCAGGTCGGACAGGATGTTGAGCTTCATCGCGCCGTCCCGTCGTGCGCGGCGTTGCGCGTGCTCAGTCCGCGATGAAGAAGCGCTGCGCCTCGGCCAGCGCATTGGCGTCGGCGGCGACGCTGCCGGGCGGCCCGCCCTTGCCCCACAGCGCGCCCATGAAGCGCATGCCGATGAACTCGGCGCACAGCTTGTAGCTGTCGATCATCGGCTGCGCCTTCTCGCGCGAGCCGCTGGTCGTGACGACCCACAGGCGCTTGCCGGCCATGCGCTCCTTGAACTCGAGCCCCGGCACGCGCATCCACGCGCTCCAGTGGTCGAGGTAGAGCTTCAGCGGCGCGGGGATCGAGTACCAGTAGACCGGCGAAACGAACACCAGGTCGCTCGCCGCCAGCGTGGCTTCGAGCAGCGCGAGCCCTTCGCCGTCGGCCGGCATCGGGTAGCTGCCGCGGCCGTGCCGGTGGTCGACGAACGGCGGCAGTGCGTGCTCCGGCAGTCGCAGCCAGGTCTGCTGCAGGCTCGAAGGCAGCGCCTGCGCGGCAGTGCGCGCGAGCTGCTCGGTGTTGCCCAGCACGCCGGGCTCGCGCGTGCTGGCATTCAGGAACAGGAAGCTCATCGGGTCAGATCGGCTGCGTGCGCGCTTCAAGCCACGCCAGCGCGTCGCCGCTCACCAGCGGCGCGAGGCGCTCCCGCACCGTTGCGTGGTAGGCGTTGAGCCAGGCGCGTTCGTCGTCGCGCAGCAGCGCGAGATCGATGCAGCGCGTGTCGATCGGGCACAGCGTCAGCGTCTCGAACTCGAGGAACTCGCCGAAGCCCGCTTCGCCGGCCGGCACGTTGAGCACCAGGTTCTCGATGCGCACGCCCCAGCGGCCCGGGCGGTAAAGGCCCGGCTCGACCGAGGTGATCATGCCCGGCTGCATCGCCATCTCGGGCGTGACGACCGACTTGCTGATCGTCTGCGGCCCCTCGTGCACGTTGAGGAAGTAGCCCACGCCGTGGCCGGTGCCGTGGCCGAACTCGAGCTTCTCGGCCCACAGCGGCGCGCGCGCCAGCGCGTCGAGCATCGGGCCGGGCGTTGCGAGCGGAAAGCGCGCGCGCGACAGCGCGATCGTGCCCTTGAGCACCAGCGTGTAGTCGCGCTTCATCTCGTCGGACGGCGAGCCGATCGGCCACACGCGTGTGATGTCGGTGGTACCGCCGGCGTACTGCGCGCCGGAGTCGATCAGCAGCAGCGTGTTCGCCGCGACGCCGCCCGGCGTGCAGATCACCGCGTGCGACTCGGCGGTCGCCCGGTAGTGCGGCATCGCGCCGTTGGCGGCGAAGCCGGCGATGGTGTTGAAGCTCGGGCTGACGTAGCCGGGCTGCTTCGCGCGCTCCGCCGTCAGGCGCTCGTCGATCGTGAGTTCGGTGACCGTCTCGCGGCCGAGCGCCTGCTCGAACCAGGCGTAGAAGCGGCACATCGCAGCGCCGTCGTGCGCCATCGCCTCGCGCACGAAGGCGGCTTCCGCGGCGGTCTTGCGGCTCTTGGCGAGCGTGGACGGGTTGATCGCCTCGACCACGCGCACCGCGGCCGGCACCGCTTCGCGCAGCGCCAGCGTCACGCGCTTGGGGTCGACGAGCAGCACGGCGCCGGCGGGCAGCGCGGCCAGCGCGGCGCGCGCTTGCGCATAGTCGGCGATGCGCACGCCGTCGGCAGCCAGCCGCGCGGCCAGCGCCGCGTCGACCTTGCCGGCACCGACGAACAGCGTCGCCTCCTGCGCACCGATCAGCGCGTGCGCCAGGAACACCGGGTTGAAGTTCACGTCGGCGCCGCGCAGGTTGAAGATCCACGCCAGGTCATCGACGGTCGAGACGAGGTGGTGGCTCGCGCCGCGCGCGGCCATCGCGGCGCGCACCTGGGACAGCTTGTCGGCGCGCGAAACGGCGGCCTGCGGCGCCGCATGCTCGTAGACCGGTGCCGAGGGCAGGGCGGGGCGCTCGGGCCAGGCCGCGGCGAGCAGGTCGGCGTCGGTGCGCAGCGCGACGCCGGCGGCATCGAGCGCGGCGCGCAGGGCGGCGGCCTGCGCGAGGCCGATCACGGCGCCGTCGACGGCGACGGTCTGGCCGCGCGGCACTTCGCGTGCGAGCCAGTCGATGTGCTCGCTGCTGGCGCCGGTGGCGATCTTCACCAGTTCGATGCCGCTGCCGGTCAGCTCGGCCTCGGCCTGCACCCAGTAGCGGCTGTCGGCGAACAGCGCGGCGCGCTCGGCGCCGACCACCAGCGTGCCCATCGAGCCGGTGAACCCAGAGAACCATTCGCGGCCCTGCCAGTGGCCCGGCAGGTACTCCGACAGGTGCGGATCGCTCGACGGCACGAGCACGGCGGCGACGCGCTCGCGTTGCATCACGTCGCGCAGCGCGGCAAGGCGGGCGCGGGCGGGGGAAGTGCGGGTATCCATCGCGGGATTCTAGGTTTGCGGCGGCGCGGGCCGCGGTGCATCGGCCACGACGCGCGCATGGCGTTCGAAGCTGAAGTAGGCCCAGGCCCAGTCCATCAGTACGACGAAGCGGTTGCGAAAGCCGATCAGGAAGTACAAGTGGATGAAGAGCCAGAACAGCCAGGCCGGCAGGCCGCTGAACTTGACCGGGCCCACGAGCGGCAGATCGACCATCGCGACCGCGCTGTGGCGGCCGATGGTCGCGAGCGAACCGTAGTCGATGTAGCGAAACCGTCGCGTCGCGTCGCCGCGGCGGCGTCGCAGCAGGTTGGCGGCGGCCCAGCGGCCCATCTGCTTGGCGCCCGGGCTCACGCCCGGCACCGGCGTCGGCTCGCCGCGCGTGGGGTAGCTCTTCGCGGCCGCGAGGTCGCCGATGACCTGGATGTTCGCGTGCCCGGCGATCGACAGGTCAGGCTCGACGATCACGCGCCCGGCGCGGTCGAGCGTGCAGCCGGTGCGCTCGGCCAGCAGCCGGCCGAGCGGCGAGGCGGCGACGCCGGCGGCCCAGATCACGGTGCGCGCCGGCAGGCGCTGCGTGCCGTGGCCCGCGTCGTAGTCGAGGCCGCTGGCGTCGATGCCGGTCACGCGCGCGCCGGCGAGCACCTGCACGCCGAGCTTTTCGAGCTGCTGCGCGGCGCGTGCCGACAAGTCCTCGGGCAGCGCGCCGAGCACGCGCGGCGCGCCCTCGACCAGCACGATGCGCGTCGCGCGCGAGTCGATACGCTTGTATTCGCCGCGCAGCGTGTGGCGCGCGATCTCGGCCAGCGTGCCGGCCATCTCGACGCCCGTCGGACCGCCGCCGACCACCGCGAAGCTCAGCCACGCGGCGCGCTCGGCGGGGTCGCTCTCGCACTCGGCGCGCTCGAAGGCCAGCAGCACGCGGCGGCGCAGCTCGAACGCGTCGGCCAGCGTCTTCAGACCGGGCGCGTGCGGCGCCCAGTCGGCCTCGTGGCCGAAGTAGCTGTGCGTCGCGCCGGCCGCGACGATCAGCTCGTCGTAGGGCAGCCGCTCGCCGCTGTCGAGCGCCACGGCGCGGTTCGCGACGTCGATGTCGACCACCTCGCCCATCAGCACCGTGAGCCGTCCGCGCGCGATCTGCTTGCGCAGGATGTGGCGGATCGGCGCGGCGATCGACGGCGCCGACAAGCCGGCGGTCGCGACCTGGTACAGCAGCGGCTGGAACAGGTGGTGGTTGGTGCGGTCGACGAGCGTGACGTCGACATTGGACTTCGCCAGCGAGCGCGCGGCCTCGATGCCGCCGAACCCGCAACCGATGATCACCACCTTCGTCATGCACCCTCCAGGCTCAGCAGCTTCTTGCGAACGAGATGAATGTGGCTGCGCAGCGCATACAGCTCGTCGGCATGCGACAGCGGCACGTTGATGCGGCCCACGCGCGTGTCCAGCTCCTCGAGCGACTGGCGCAGCGTGCGCGCCTGGGCGGCCGAGGGCTCGCGCTCGAGCGCCGCCTCGATCTGGCGCAGTCGGCCGTACCAGCGAAACACCTTGGAGCGCACGCGCATCTCGTACAGCGGCGGCACGATGCGCGAGGCCGGGATCAGCACGACGATGATCGAGGCGATCACCACCCACATGCGGTCGACCAGGTTGGTGAGCCAGAACGGCAGGTAGCGCTGCAGCCACGACGGCCCGCTCGCATAGAAGCGCTCGGCTTCCTTGGCCAGCGGGAACTCGACGTTGCGCGGCGAGGGGAAGTCGCCGCGGCGCTGGAACCAGCCCGCCTCGCCGTGGATCGTGCGCGCGGCCTGCACGAACAGCTGCTGCAGCGCCGGATGCGCGCTCTCGCGCGCGACCAGCATCGCGGTCGGCGCGACCAGGTGCACGTCGCGCGGCGGCAGGTCGCGCGCGAGGTCGATCACGCCGCGCGGCAGCACCACCGGCGCGAGCACCGGCAGCCGGCGGGCATAGGCCTCCGACTGGGCGAAGTCCAGCAGCCCGACGCCGGGGGTCTGCAGCAGCATCTGCACCATCGGCGCCTCGGGCGCCGACGTGAAGGCCACCGCGTCGAGCCGGCCCTCGAGGAACTCGACCACCGCCGGCGTTTGGCCCAGGCGCGTGAGCGTGAGCTGTTCGCGCTCGAGGCCGTTGAGGTCGATCAGGCGCAGCATCAGGTTGGTGACGCCGCTGCCGGGCGCGCCGATGTTGAGCTTCCAGCCGGCCAGCTGCGCCAGCCGTTGCAGGCGCGCGCGGCCGAGCAGGCGCCGGGCGCTGTCCTCGCGGTAGAAGAACCACACCGGCTCGTAGAACAGGCTGCCCAGCGCGACCAGGCCTTCGGGCGGCGGCTCGTCGGGCTGGCGCTGGCGGTCGGCGCCGCCTTGGACGAAGGCGAACTCGACCTCGCCGTCGGGATCCTCGAGCAGCTTGAGGTTGTCGGCCGAGCCCTGCGTGCCGCGCAGCACGACCTCGATGCCGTGGCGCGCGAGCTGTTCCTGGTAGCGCTTGCCGAACTCGGCATAGGCGCCTTGCTCGGCACCGGTGGCCAGCACCACGCGCTTGGGCGGGTTGGGCTGCACCAGCCAGTACGCCAGCGCCAGCGCCGCGGCGCCCAGCAGCACGAACGGGCCGCCGGTGGCGAGCAGCTCGCGCATCGACCAGCGCGAGGATGGCTTCGACGCGGAGGAACTCTCGGTTAGCTGTGCGGCTTCTTCTTCGGCCATGGAAGTCGTCGGCGGGCTGACGATGCACCTCGATTGTGCTGCCAGGGGCGCATTCAACGCGTCACGGCGTGACCAGTGCCGCATTTCGACGCTTTACCGCGCCGCCGGGCCGGCCACAATCGCGCCACTTTCGCCGAGGCGCCCACGAGGCGCACGGTCGCCCGTGTGCGATCTATCCACGATGACCGTCTCCACGCAGTCCGCGCCGCCGCAATCCTTCGACCTCGCCCTCGATCGCCTGGAACGCGATGCGCGTGCCGGCACGACCTTCGCGCGCGAAGCCGGTCTCGAACTGCGCAGCCACTTCCAGCCGATCTTCAGCGTCTCGCACGGGCGCGTGGTTGGCCACGAGGCCCTGTTGCGGGCCAGCGATGCCCGCGCCCAGGCGGTTTCGCCGCCGCAGTTCTTCGCCGGCGACGACTTCCCTTCGCTGCTGTGGCGCGACCGGCTCGTGCGCGCGATGCACACCGCCAACTGGACGCGCATGAACCGCGGCTCGCAGTGGCTGTTCCTCAACATGCATCCGCAGGTCTTCCTGCGCTCGCCGCAGCTGGTGAACGACGCGTTCCAGCGGCGCCTGTTCGACCACTTCGGCGTGCGCGGCGAGCAGATCGTCATCGAGGTGCTCGAGGACGCGGTGCGCGACGACGCCGACTTCGACGCCGCGGTCGAGCTCACGCGCTCGCGCGGCTGCCTGATCGCGCTCGACGACTTCGGTGCCGGGCATTCCAACTTCGACCGCGTCTGGCGCCTCAAGCCCGAGATCGTCAAGCTCGACCGCAGCCTGATCGCGCGCGCGGCCGCCGACGCCTCGGTGCGACGCGTCGTCGTGCAGATGGTTTCGCTGCTGCACGAGTGCGGCGCGCTGGTGCTGATGGAGGGCGTCGAGACCGAGTCCGAGGCCCATGTCGCGCTCGAGGCCGATGCCGACCTGATCCAGGGCTGGTACTTCGCGCGCCCGGGGCCGACGTTGGTCGCCGCGGACCATGGCCAGCCGGTCATCGACCATCTCTGGGCCGGCTTCGACCATCGCTGGCGCGACGAGCAGCGCGGCCAGCGCGAGGCGATCGCGCCGTTCCAGAACGCGATCGGCTATGCCGCCGCGCTGCTCGCGGCCGGCCATCCGTTCGAGGCCGCGGCGCGGCCCTTCCTCGACCTGCCCGGCGCCGAGGTCTGCTACCTGCTGGGCCCGCAAGGCCATCAGATCGGCGAGAACCAGTGGGTCCAGGGGCCCGTCTCGCTCAGCGGCACGGTCTACGCGCCGTTTCGCGACACGCGCGGCGCGCGCTGGGCCCGCCGGCCCTATTTCCGCCAGGCCATCGGCAGCCCGGGCAAGGTGCAGGTGACCCGGCCGTACCGCACGCTGCACGGCACGCACCTGTGCATCACGGTGTCCACGGCCTTCCGCATGCCGGGCGCGGATGGCGGCGAGCTGCGGGTCGTCTGCGGCGACCTCGTCTGCCCCTGAGCTCCCTCTCCCCCGAGCGGGAGTCAAACCGCGCGGCGGCGTGAGTTCAGCCAGCTCTCCGCGCTGTAAACCGCCAGCGCCGCCCAGATCGCCGCGAAGCCGGCCGCGCGTGCCGGCGGGAACGGTTCGTGGAACAGCCACACGCCCACCAGCAGTTGCAGCGTCGGACCGATGTACTGCAACAGGCCCAGCAGCGAGAACGGGATGCGGCGCGCGCCGGCGGCGAACAGCAGCAGCGGGATCGCGGTGATCGGCCCGGCCGCGGCGATCAGCGCCTGCGTGCCGACGCTCGCGTCGGCGAAGCGCAGCTCGCCGTGCGCGGCCCACCAGGCGATCGCCGCGATCGCCACCGGCCCGAGCAGCAGCGTTTCCATCGACAGCCCCTCGAGCGCGCCCAGCGGCGCGGTCTTGCGCAGCAGCCCGTAGCTCGCGAAGCTCACCGCCAGCAGCAGCGCGATCCACGGCAGGTGGCCGGCATCGAAGGTCAGCCAGGCGACGCCGGCCGCGGCCAGCGCGACCGCGCTCCACTGCACCGGACGCAGCCGCTCCTTGAGCACCAGCCAACCGACCAGCACGTTGACCAGCGGGTTGATGAAGTAGCCCAGGCTGGCCTCGACGACGCGCTGGTTCACGACCGCCCAGATGTAGATGAACCAGTTCAGCGAGATCACGCAGGCGCTGGCCAGAAAGGTCCAGCGCGTGCGGCGGTCGGCCAGCGCGGCGCCCAACCACGCGAAGCGGCGCTGCGCGGCCAGCACCAGCACGATGAAGCCCAGCGACCACGCCATGCGGTGCGCCAGCATCTCCATCGGCGGCACCTGTTGCAAGGCCTTGAAGTACAGCGGATACAGGCCCCAGCAGAAATAGGCGAGGGCGGCTTGCAGGATGCCGGTTTGCATGGGGAACGCGCTTCGGCGCCGTACGGGCGCGGGGCGCGCATTCTCGGCCAGCTGCGGCAGCCGCGCCGGCGCAGGGCTTGTGCGCGGCGTCAGGCCGTCAGGCGCGGCGCGTCCTCGGCGGCTCGCCAGCGGCCCTTGCCGGCGCGCTTGGCGAGGTACATCGCGGCGTCGGCGCGCTGGCGCAGCGAGTCCAGCGCCTCGCCGCGGCGCCAGACCGCCAGGCCGATGCTGGGCGTCGCCACGACGCGGCGACCCTTGAGCACATGCGGCGCCGACAGCGCGGCGATCACGCGTTCGCACTGCGCGGCGCGGTCGGCTTCGCCGCCGGCACCTTCGAGAACGATCACGAACTCGTCGCCGCCCAGCCGCGCGACGAAGTCGACGCGGCGAACCGCATCGACCAGGCGCTCGGCCACCGCAAGCAGCAGCGCGTCGCCGGCCTCGTGGCCGAGGTTGTCGTTGACCTGCTTGAAGCCGTCGAGGTCGATGAACATCAGCGCCAGCGGTTCGCCGCTGCGCTCGGCGCGCCCGCAGGCCTGGCGCAGGTGCTCCCCGAAGTGGCGCCGGTTGGGCAGGCCGGTCAGCGTGTCCACGCGCGCCAGCTCGGCCAGCTGGCGCGCCTGTTCCTCGAGCGTGCGCGCCGCTTCGCGCTGGTCGGTGACGTCGCGCGTGATCAAGGCCAGCCCGCCTTCGACCGGCACCAGCTGGTGATGCAGCCAGCGCCCACGCAGCGAGGGCTCCAGCCCGGGCGACTCGCCCTCGGCCGCGACGCCGGTCTCGCACACGCGGATGAAGTTCGGCAGGAAGCCGCCGTCGCGGATCGTCGGCGCGACCTCGCACAGGCGCCGCCCGACGAGCTGCTCGTGGTCCAGCTTCATCATCGAGGCCGCGCGCGTGTTGGCATGCGTGATGCGAAAGTCGACGATGCGCCCGTCCTCATGCTCGGCGCGCAGCACGACCACCGAGTCGAGGCTGCCTTCCAGCGTGGCCGCCAGCAGCGCCTGCGCCTGGCCGATCGATCGGCGGCTGCGCTCGAGGTCGTGCGCCTGGCGCCACAGCGCCAGCGCGCCCAGCACCACCAGCGTGCCGAACGCACCTGCCCAGCCGAGCACCGACCCACGTGCGCGCGCATAGCGCGCGATCACCGTGTCGCTGGCCACGCCGACGACGGCGAACAGCGGCTGACCGTCCACCGGCACCGCGGCGATGAAGTAGTCGCGGCCGTCGATGGGGCTCCTGGCCGCTTCGTGGTCGATGCGCTGGCGCTTTGCGATCCCGAGCATTCGTTGCGTATCCATGCGCCCTTCGAACTGCAGCTGATCGTCGCGCAGGCGCGAGCGCAGCACGTTGTCGAGGCCGACCACCGTGATCGCCGTGCCGGGCGCCTCGCCGGCGCCGAAGCCCTCGGTCAGCGTCGCCGGATCGAGGTAGGCCACGACGACGCCGTCGAACTCGGCACCGCCGCGTGCCATGCCGCGCATCGCCGGCATGTACCAGCCGCCCATGTAGTGACGCTGCGGCGGCCCGATCGTGAGGCCGAGGTCGTTGTAGCGCGCATGGCGCTGGAACGCGGGCTCGTCGGCGATCGCGGTCGGGATGTCGGGCGAGGTGCCGTCGATCACCATGCCGCGCGCGTCGGTGACGAACACCGCGCGCGCGACGTCGAAGGTCAGCAGGCCGGCGTGCCGCAGGTCGGTCAACGTGACCGGATGGCCGGCCTCGCGCATCGACTTGACCAGGCTGGTGATCTGGTCGCCGCGGTGCAGCACCTCCTCGACCCGCAGCGCGAGCCGCTGCGCGGTGCGGTCGGCGTCGCGCAGCGTCTGCTCGACCTGCTCGCGCCACTCGGCACGCAGCGCGATGTTCGTCACGACGGCCAGGCCGGCGAGCACGCTCGCCGCGCATGCCAGCACCGCCGCGGTCAGCGGCACGCGGGCAAGGCGCCGCAGGGCGGCGGTGGCAAAGGCAGGGTCGGACATGGCGGCACAGGTCGGCCCCCGTTATCGGAAGGCCGCTGCTGAAGCTTGAACGCCGCCTTTGCGCTGTATCAAGCGATCGCCAGCAGCTCGACCTCGAACAGCAGCGTCGCGTTGGGCGGAATCACGCCGCCGGCGCCGCGCGCGCCGTAGCCCAGCTGAGGCGGGATCACCAGTCGGCGCGTGCCGCCGACCTTCATGCCGGCCACGCCTTCGTCCCAGCCGCGGATCACCATGCCGGCGCCGAGCGAGAACTCGAACGGGTCGCCGCGGTCCTTGCTGGAGTCGAACTTGCGGCCGGCGACGCCGTCGTTGTAGAGCCAGCCGGTGTAGTGCACGCGGACCTCGTGGCCGGCGGCGGCGGTGTCGCCGGAACCGGCGACGGTGTCTTCGTACTGCAGGCCGGAGGCGGTGGTGGGCATGGCGTGCTCCTCGGTGGGCGTGAAAGGGCGCGAGCATAGCCGCTGGCCGCTTGCGCCCGCGCTACAGCGCGCCGGCCACCGCGTTGATGCCCAGCGCCAGGATCAGCATGTTGAACGCGAACGCCAGCAGCGAATGCCACAGCACCAGGCGGCGCATCGCGCGCGTCGTCACCTGCACGTCCGAGACCTGCGAGGTCATGCCGATCACGAACGAGAAGTACAGGAAGTCGCCGTAGTCGGGGGGGTGATCGCCGGGAAACAGCAGCGCCGGCGCGGCGGCGTGGCGCCGCGCCGAGACGAAGCGATGCGCGTAGTGGAACGCGAAGCGCACGTGGATCAGCAGCCAGCTCAGGCTGACCGTCGCGCCGGCCAGCGCGCCGGCGCCCAGGCGTTCCTCGTCGGGCCGCGCACGCAGACCCACCAGCACCGCGCCGACGGCGACCAGGCTCAGTGCGCAGCCGCCGAGCACCAGCAGCAGCAACAGCAGGCTGCTCGGATCCTCGCGCTCGACGCCGCGCAAGCTGGTGTGCGAGCGCCAGACGACGTGCGCGGCCAGCAGCAGCGCGGTCGCGGCGAAGGCGCACCAGCCCCACAGCAACGGTTCGAGGCGGTGCGCGCCATGCTGCGCGAACGCGGCGGCGATGCCGACCGCGAGACCGACCAGGGCCGCGGCGGCCAGCCGCCAGGTGCCGCCATGGCCGACCGCGGGTGGGCATGGCGGGGCGCCGATGGGGCGTGTTCGCGCGTCTTCACGTGCCGATGCTAGCGAGGCCCGTGCTCGCGGCCGATCGGCCATGGGCTCGGTTCGCCGTTGCCGATTGCCGCGGTCCGGCGGTTCAACGTTGCCAGCCGCGGTCGCGCGCGGCGCGCTCCTGCGCCGCGTCGAGCGTGCTGCCGCCGGCAAGGCGCTCGTCGACCGCCTCGAGCACCGCGCGCGGCAGCGAGGTGTCGGCCTGGCGCATGGCGCCGTCGGCCGCCGCATCGACGCTGCCGGTCGCCTGCACCATCCATTGCCCGCCGTCGCGGCAGGCCAGCCCGGCCACGCGCGCGGCGCTGAAGCTGCGGCAGTAGCGGCCGTCGCGATCGACGAAGCTCAGCTGCAGCGCGACGGCAGCGCCCGGCGCCGGCTCGCTGGCGAGCTGCGAGGCCAGCGCCTGCGCCAGCGCGCCGGTGGCGACCAGCCGGCCGTCGCGCTCGGCCAGCAGCGCCGCATCGCCGCGCGGCTCGAGCTGCAAGCCGAGCAGCACGCCCAGTGCGACGCTGGCCGCGATGCCGCCCCATTGCAGCCAGCGCGGCGTGGCGGCGCGCGCCTGGCGGCGTGCGCGCTCGCCGGCCAGGTCGACCACGCCGGCCGGTGGCGACAGCGGCGCCAGCAGCCGCTCGGGCACCGGCTCGTCGAGCGCGCCGGCAAAGGCCGCGGCGACGCGCTGGCGCTGCGCCTGGAGCGCGGCGACGCGCTCGCGCAGCGCCGCATCGGCCAGCACCGCAGCCGCGACCTCACGTCGCGCCGCGGCGTCGAGCTCGCCGTCGACATAGGCCATCAGGGCCTCGTCGGTCCAGTTCGTCGGATCACCTGCGTTCGTGCTCATCGGGCCAACTCCTTGCGCTCGCTCAACAGCGCCTGCAGCGCCTGGCGGGCGCGCGCCAGGCGGCTGGTCAGCGTGCCGATCGGGATGCCCAGCACCTCGGCCGCCTCCTGGTAGCCCAGGCCCTCGACCAGCACCAGACCGACCACCGCGCGCTGGTCCTCGCCGAGCTGCGCAACGGCCTTGCGCACCGCCAGCGCATCGATCTGCGCCTCGGTCGGCGAGACACCCACATGCTCGCCGTCTTCCTCGGGGCGAAAGGTCTGCTCGCGGCGCTCGCGCGCGCGAAGCTCGTCGATCCAGGCGTTCTGCATGATCCGGAACATCCAGCTGTCCAGACGCGTGCCAGGCGTCCACTGGTCGGTGCGCGTCAGCGCTTTCTCGAGCGCGACCTGCACCAGGTCGTCGGCATCCTCGCGGCGCTGCGCGAGCGTGCGGCCGAAACGGCGCAGGCGCGGCAGCAGGGCCGCGATCTGCAGTCGCACGTCGGAGTCCGGGAAGCTGGCCATCGATGCCGGTAGAACGATCGTCGCGCGGATTTTCTTCCCGGCCTCGCTCGTTATGCTTTCGACGACATGAGGAGCAAGCCCCGACACATCACCGCCGCGCGCCGTGCGGGCCGTTGGCTGGCCGGGCTGGCGCTCGTCGCTGTGCTGCCGGCGCAGGCGCTGGCGCAACTGCGCCTGCCGTCGCTGAACCTGCCCGCGCTGCCCACGGTGCCGTCCACGCCGCCGCTCGGCGAGCCGTTGGCCGATCGGCTGCAGCGCCCGGCGCCGCTGCAGGCGCTGCGCGAGCGGGCGGTGCGCGATCTGCTGCTGCGCCATCCGGACCTCGTCGAGGCCGACCCGTTGGGCGATCCGATCCGCCGCGGCGAGTTGCTGTGGCTGTCGCCGGCCGCGGCCAGCGTCGAGCAGGCGCTGGCCGACGGCTTCGTGCTGCTGCGCCAGGACGACTGGCCCGAACTGGGCCTGCGCAAGCTGGTGCTGCGTCCGCCGCGCGAGCTCGGCAGCGCCGCGGGCGCCGAGCGCCTGCGCCGGCTCGATGCGAACGCGGTGGTCGAGTTCAACCATCTCTACCTGCCGGGCGGCGAGGTGAGCGCCGCGCCCGCGACGGCCGCGAAGGCGCCGCCCGGCGCGGCGCCGCTGCGTGTCGGCCTGGTCGACGGCGGCGTCGATCGCCGCCACCCGGCGTTCGCGCAGGCGAGCCTGCGTGCCTTCGGTTGCGGCGGCGAGGCGCATCCGAGCGCGCACGGCACGGCGGTCGCCTCGCTGCTCGTCGGACGCGAGCGCGGCTTTGCGGGCGCCGTTCCGCAAGCCACGCTGTTTGCCGCCGACGTCTATTGCGAGCGGCCCGTGGGCGGTTCGGCCGAGGAGGTGGCCGCCGCGCTGGCCTGGATGGCGCGCGAGCAGGTGCCGGTGGTCAACGTGAGCCTGGTCGGGCCGCCCAACCGCCTGCTCGAACTGGCGGTGCAGGCGCTGCTGCGACGCGGCCATCTGCTGGTTGCCGCGGTCGGCAACGACGGGCCCGCCGCGCCGCCGCTGTATCCGGCGGCCTATCCCGGCGTGGTCGGCGTCACCGGTGTCACGCCGGCGCGGCGCGCACTGCCGGAGGCGGCGCAGGGCCCTCAGGTGATGCTGGCCGCGCCCGGCGCGGAGCTGGCGGTCGCGCGCGCTGGCGGCGGCTGGCGTGCCGCGCGCGGCACGTCGTTCGCGGCGCCGGTGGTCGCGGGCCTGCTGGCACGCTGGCTTGCGCAGCCCGATCCGCAGGCCGCATCGGCGGCATTGGCGCGGCTGGCCGCCGGCGCGATCGACCTCGGCACGCCGGGCCGCGATCCGGTCTACGGCTTCGGGTTGGTCGGCGAAGCGGCACCGACGCGCGCGAGCGCGATGCGCGCCGGCGACTAGCCGCCAGCACACAGCTCGTTACGTTATCGAGGGAAGAAGCACGGGCGTCACGTCGTTGTGCTGGATGAAGGGCCGGATCGGCCGGCTCTTGCAACAACGCAAAGGAGTGACGTCATGTTCAACGGTGGTTTCGTGCTTCGCTCGACAGTATCGATCGCCGTGCTGTCGGCCTGCGTGCTGGCGACGACGGCGCATGCCGGCCCGCTGGGCGGCGCCGGCGGCGGTGCGCTGGGCGGCAGTCTCGGTGGCGGTCTCAGCGGGGGTATCGGCGGCATGACGGGAGCCGGCACCTTCGGCGGCAGCCTGAACGGCTCGATGGCGCCGCGTCCTGCCGATGTCGCGGGCAAGGCGGCCGAAGCGAAGTCGGCCGCGGCCCAGAAGGCGGCCGACGCGAAAGCGGCTGCGGCCCAGAAGGCGGCCGATGCCAAGACCGCGGCCGGCGACGGCGCGAAGAGCGCCGAGACCGCCGCCGCCGGCGACGGGCAAGGCAGTGCCTCGGCCGGCGCCAGCGCGTCGCGCGATTCGGGCTCGCTCGCGGTCTCTGGCTCGGCGAACGCCTCGGCGAGTCGCTAAGCGATCTTCGGCAACGCGGCCGCCTCTTCGCCGGTGAACAGCCGCGAGCGCGTCAGGAAGCGCAGACCGGTCGGCCGCTCGAGCGAGAACATGCCGCCGTTGCCGGCGATCGCGTCGATGACCAGGTGCGTATGCTGCCAGTACTCGAACTGCGAGCGGCTCATGTAGAACGGCACGCCGCCGATCTCGCCGAGCTGCACGTCGGCATCGCCGACGAGGAACTCGCCGCGCGCAAAGCACATCGGCGCGCTGCCGTCGCAGCAGCCGCCCGACTGGTGGAACAGAAGCTCGCCGTGCTGCGCCCGCAGGCGCTCGATCAGCTCGAGCGCCGCGGGCGTGGCCGACACGCGCGTCACGGTGGTCACGCGCAGCTCCGGGTCAGAAGAAGCCGAGGGCGTTCGGGCTGTAGGAGACCAGCAGGTTCTTCGTCTGCTGGTAGTGGTCCAGCATCATCTTGTGCGTCTCGCGGCCGATGCCCGACTGCTTGTAGCCGCCGAACGCGGCGTGCGCCGGATAGGCGTGGTAGCAGTTGGTCCACACGCGACCGGTCTGGATGCCGCGGCCCATGCGGAAGGCACGGCTGCCGTCGCGCGTCCACACGCCGGCGCCCAGGCCGTAGAGCGTGTCGTTGGCGATCGCCAGCGCCTCGGCCTCGTCCTTGAAGGTCGTCACCGACAGCACCGGGCCGAAGATCTCCTCCTGGAAGATGCGCATCTTGTTGTGGCCCTGGAAGACGGTCGGCTGGACGTAGTAGCCGCCGGCCAGCTCGCCTTCCATCACCGCGGGCTCGCCGCCGGTGAGCAGCTTGGCGCCTTCGTCGCGGCCGAGCTTGAGGTACGAGAGGATCTTCTCGCGCTGCTCGGCCGAGGCCTGCGCGCCGATCATCGTGCTCGCGTCGAGCGGGTTGCCCTGCTTGATCGCGCGCACGCGCTTGATGGCGCGCTCGATGAACTTCTCGTAGATCGATTCCTGCACCAGCGCGCGGCTCGGGCAGGTGCAGACCTCGCCCTGGTTGAGGCCGAACATCGCGAAGCCTTCGAGGCACTTGTCGAAGTAGGCGTCGTCGGCCGCCATCACGTCCTCGAAGAAGATGTTGGGGCTCTTGCCGCCGAGCTCCAGCGTCACCGGGATCAGGTTCTGGCTGGCGTACTGCATGATCAGGCGCCCGGTCGTGGTCTCGCCGGTGAAGGCGATCTTGGCAATGCGCGGGCTCGAGGCCAGCGGCTTGCCGGCCTCCAGCCCGAAGCCGTTGACGACGTTGAGCACGCCCTTGGGCAGCAGGTCGGCGATCAGCTCCAGCACGACGAGGATCGACGCCGGCGTTTGCTCGGCCGGCTTGAGCACGACGCAGTTGCCCGCGGCCAGCGCGGGCGCGAGCTTCCACACCGCCATCAGGATCGGGAAGTTCCACGGAATGATCTGGCCCACCACGCCCAGCGGCTCCTTGAAGTGGTAGGCGTAGGTCTCGTGGTCGATCTCGGCGATCGAGCCTTCCTCGGCGCGGATGCAGCCGGCGAAGTAGCGGAAGTGGTCGATCGCGAGCGGGATGTCGGCGTGCGTGGTCTCGCGGATCGGCTTGCCGTTGTCCAGCGTCTCGGCCAGCGCGATGCGCGCCAGGTTCTGCTCGATGCGGTCGGCGATCTTGTTGAGGATGTTGGCGCGCGCGGTCGGCGAGGTCTTGCCCCAGGCGTCCTTGGCGGCGTGCGCGGCGTCGAGCGCGAGGTTGATGTCCTTCTCGTTCGAGCGCGGCACCTCGCACAGCGGCTTGCCGGTCACCGGCGTGAGGTTGACGAAGTACTGGCCGTCCACCGGCGGTACCCACTCGCCGCCGATGAAGTTGGCGTAGCGGGGCTTGAACGGGTTGTCGACGGCGATGTCGTTGATGCGCAGGCTCATGGGGGCTCCTCGGGCAGGTCGTGGTCGGCTGCCGCGCAGGACTCCAAGGGCCACGGGCGGCGTGTCGCCAGTGTGCGAATCGCGCCGCGTGCACACACGCTGGCGCGTACCCCTATGAAGAACGTGACAGCGTCACAACTTGGAGCAGCGGCGCGTCACCGCGCCGCATCGGCGGCCGGCCAGCCCCCGGGGGGCTGCGAACGCAGTGAGCGTTGGGGGGCCCTGGATTAGCCGTGCACCGAGGCGAGGAACTGCTGCAGTTCCGGCGTCGCCGGCGCACCGAACAGCTGCTCGGGCGGCCCCATCTCGTGGATGCGCCCGGCGTGCATGAACACGACGCGGTCGCTGACCTTGCGCGCGAACGCCATCTCGTGCGTGACCATCAGCAAGGTCATGCCCTCGGCGGCCAGCGATTCCACCACGCGCAGCACCTCGCCGACCAGCTCGGGGTCGAGCGCCGAGGTGATCTCGTCGCACAGCAGCACTGCGGGCTCCATGGCCAGCGCGCGCGCGATCGCCACGCGCTGCTGCTGGCCGCCTGAGAGCTGGTCGGGCCAAGCGTCGAACTTCTCGGCCAGGCCCACGCGCGCGAGCAGGCGCTCGGCCTGCTCCTTGGCACGCAGCGGCAAGGTCTTGCGCACCAGGCCGGGCGCGAGCATCACGTTGCGGCCCACGGTGAGATGCGGAAAGAGGTTGAAGCTCTGGAAGATCATGCCCACGCGCTGGCGCAGCTCGCGCATCGACGCGGGGTTGGCGTGGTCCAGCGGCTGGCCCTCGACCGACAGCGTGCCCTCGTCGTGGCACTCGAGGCCGTTGATGCAGCGAAGCAGCGTGCTCTTGCCCGAGCCGCTCTTGCCGATCAGCGCAATCACTTCGCCGCGCTTGACGGTCAGATCGATGCCCTTGAGCACCTCGTTGGCGCCATAGCGCTTGCGCAGGCCGCGGATCTCGACGATGCCGTGGCCGCCTGCCGACGCGGTCCCGGGGGCGGCGGAAACTTCAACGGCGAGCGACATGCAGCGTCCTTTCGAGCGATCGGCTCCAGGCCGAGATCGGCCAGCACAACAGGAAGTACATCAGCGCCACGCAGGCGTAGACGGTGAAAGGGCGAAAGCTCGCGTTGGTGATCATCGAGCCGGCCTTGGTGAGCTCGACGAAGCCGATCACCGAGGCGAGCGCCGTGCCCTTGATCACCTGCACCAGGAAGCCCACCGTCGGCGGCAGCGCGATGCGCAACGCCTGCGGGCCGATCACGTGGCGCAGCTGCTCGCGCAGGTCCATCGCCAGCGCCTGCGCGGCTTCCCACTGGCCCTTGGGCACCGCATCGACGCAACCGCGCCAGATCTCGGTGAGGAAGGCGCTGGTGTAGAGCGTGAGCGCAAGCGCAGCGGCGACCCAGGGCGAGACGTTGATGCCGAACAGCGCCAGGCCGAAGTAGGCGAGGAAGAGCTGCATCAGCAGCGGCGTGCCTTGGAAGAGCTGCACGTAGGTGGCGACGGCAGGCTGCGCACCGCGCAGCTTGGCGAGCCTTGCCACGAGCAATGCCAGCGCGACCAGTCCGCCGCCGACGAAGGCGATCAGCGACAGCACCACAGTCCAGCGTGCGGCGAGCAGCAGGTTGCGGAAGATGTCCCAGAGGGTGAAGTCGACCATGCGTCAGTGGCCTCGAGCGAGGGGCGCGGCAGGCGGTGTCTGGCCGCCGTGCGGATGGGGCGGTCGGCGCTGCGCGCCGACGGCGCTGTGGTGCGCGCTTCGGGGGCGCGCCGCCGCAAGGCCGAGAAGCGCAGGGGAGTCGGCGCACGGCGCCGACCGCCTCACCGAAGCGACGCGGCCTGTCCGGACCAGCCTTTGCTCCCCACCGTGCCCGGCAGTGAAAGAAGAGAAGCGGTCCAGCCCCATGTCATCGTCCAAACACGAACCGCGGCCCCGCCCAGCGCATCAGCTGCCGCACCCCGATCGCCAGCAGCAGGTAGACCGCCGTCGCGACGATGTAGGCCTCGAACGCGCGGAAGTTGCGGCTTTGGATCAGGTTGGCTGCGAACGAGAGTTCGGCGGTCGAGATCTGGCCGCACACCGCCGAGCCCAGCATCACGATGACGATCTGGCTGCTCAGCGCCGGCCAGACGCGCTTGAGCGCGGGCGGCAGCACGATGCGCAGGAACACCTGGCGCTCGGTGAGCGCAAGACTCAGGCCCGCCTCGACCTGCCCGCGCGGCGTTGCGACGAGGCCGCCGCGCACGATCTCGGCCGCGTAGGCGCCGAGGTTGATCACCATCGCCAGCACCGACGCCAGCTCCGGCGACAGCCGCACGCCCGCGCTCGGCAAGCCGAAGAACAGGAAGAACAGCTGCACGATGAAGGGCGTGTTGCGGATCGCCTCGACGTAGGCGCCGACGAAGCGCTGCGCCCAGGCCGGACCTTGCGTGCGTGTCCACGCGCAGACGACGCCCAGCGCCACGCCGACCGAGGCCGACACGGCCGTGAGCGCGAGCGTTACGCCCGCGCCCTTGGCGAGCTGGGGCCATTCGGCGAGCACCGCGCCGAAGTCGAAGGCGATCATCGGGAGGACCGCGGCTTACTGCGGCAGGTCGCCAGCCGGACGGCCCAGCCACTTGACGGCCAGCTTGTCGAGATCGCCGCTCTTCTTGGCCTCGGCGATCACCTCGTTGACCTTGGCGCGCAGCTTGTCCTCGCCCTTGGCGATGCCGATGAAGTTGGGCGAGTCCTTGAGCACGAACTTGAACTCGGTGCCCAGCTGCGGGTTCTTGGCCATCAGGTTGCCGGCCACCGAGGCGCCGGTGGCGATCAGCTGGACCTGGCCCGAGACGAAGGCCGAGACGGTGGCGTTGTTGTCCTCGAAGCGCTTGAGGTCGGCCGAGGCCGGCGCGATCTTGGTCAGCTCCATGTCCTCGATCGCGCCGCGCGTGACCGAGACGCTCTTGCCGGCCAGGTCGGCCGGGCCCTTGACCGCGATGGTCTTTGGGCCGAACACGGCCTGGAAGAACGGCGAGTAGGCGGCGCTGAAGTCGATCACCTTCTCGCGCTCGGGGTTCTTGCCCAGCGTGGAGATCACCAGGTCGGCCTTGCGCGTTTGCAGGTAGGGAATGCGGTTGGCGCTCGTCACCGGCACCAGCTCGAGCTTGACGCCGAGCTTGGCGGCGATCAGGCCGGCCATGTCGACGTCCAGGCCCTGCGGCTTGAGGTCCGTGGCGACGAAGCCGTAGGGCGGGAAGTCGGTCGGAACCGCGATCGAGATGCTCTTCTTGGCCATCACGTCGTCGAGGACGTCGGCATGCGCGAGCGGGGTGACCAGGGCGAGTGAAAGAAGAAGCTTGCGAATCATGGACGGTTCCAGGCCGAATGGAGGTGCGCACCCCTCGAAGCATGATGTGTGCCAAAACGGGGCACCCCGAGGCGGTGCGCACGTGCACCGCGATGGCCACTTTTGTCCCGCAAGCGACAGGGTCGCCGGGGAGCATCCCTCTGTTGGTGCCGCGGCGACGGCGCTATACCCGCACACTCGAACGATTCCTTCCGAGGAGAGCGTCTTGCCCGCCGTGCCCGCCGACCGTCCGCACCTGAAGCATTGGCCCCAGCGACTGCCGCGCGAGCTGGCGATCCCCGACACCACGCTGTGGTTCAACCTCGAGGTTGCGGCGCACCGCTGGCCGGCCAAGGCGGCCTACGTCTTCTTCGGCCGAGAGGTTTCGTACTGCGACCTGTACCGCCGCGCCGAGGCACTGGCGGGCTGGCTGCAGAAGGTGGCCGGCGTGAAGGCCGGCGACCGCGTCGCGCTGTACATGCAGAACTGCCCGCAGTTCGTCGTCAGCCTGTATGCGGCGCTGCGCGCCAACGCGGTGGTCGTGCCGGTCAACCCGATGAACAAGGCCGAGGAGTTCGGCCACTACATCGCCGACCCCGAGACCCGCGTCGTGATCTGCAGCGCCGATCTCGCCGCCAACGTCGCGCAGGCCAACGCGGCGCTGCCGGCGCAGCAGCGCCTGGCGCACCTGGTGGTCACGCGCTATGCCGACCTGCTGCCCGAGCGCTTCGAGCCCGGCCTCGCGGTGCCGGCGGCGATGGACCAGTGGCTGCGCGCCGAGCCGCCGCTGCCGCGCGCTGAAGGCCTCGCCGTCACGCGCTGGACCGACGCGATCGAGGCCGGCCACCAGCCCGGCCCGCACACCGCCCAGCCCGACGACCTCGCGCTGCTGCCCTATACCTCGGGCACCACCGGCCTGCCCAAGGGCTGCATGCACACGCACCGCACGCTGATGTCCAACGCGGTCGGCGGCGGCCAGTGGGGCTACGGCGGGCCGGAGAGCGTGGCGCTCGGCGTGGTGCCGCTGTTCCACATCACCGGCATGCTCTACAGCGTGCTCGGCTCGGTCTACCTGGGCAGCACCGTCGTGCTGATGCCGCGCTGGGACCGCGAGCTCGCGGGCCAGCTGATCTCGCGCTACAAGGTCACGCACTGGACCTGCATCCCGACGATGATCATCGATCTCTTCGGCAGCCCGAACTACAAGTCCTTCGATCTCTCGTCGCTGCGCTACCTCAGCGGCGGCGGCGCGGCGATGCCGCATGCCGTGGCGCAGCGCCTGCAAGACGAGTTCGGCCTGACCTTCGCCGAAGGCTACGGCCTGACCGAGACCGCGGCGCCCTCGCACGGCAACCCGCCCGAGCGCGCCAAGCTGCAGTGCCTGGGCATGCCGATCTTCGGCGTCGACGCGCGCGTGGTGGATCCGCTCACGCTCGAGGAGCTGCCGCCCGGCGAGGTGGGCGAGATCGTCACGCACGGCCCGATGGTCTTCAAGGGCTACTGGCGCCACCCCGAGGCGACCCAGCAGGCCTTCGTGAAGATCAAGGGCGACGACAAGCTGTTCTTCCGCACCGGCGACCTCGGCCGCATGGACGAGGAGGGCTACTTCTTCCTGACCGACCGCCTCAAGCGCATGATCAACGCGAGCGGCTTCAAGGTCTGGCCGGCCGAGGTGGAGCTGATGCTCTACAAGCATCCGGCCGTGCAGGAGGCCTGCGTGATCTCGACGCGCGACGCCTACCGCGGCGAATCGGTCAAGGCGGTCGTCGTCAAGCGTCACGACCATGCCGACGTGACGGCGCAGGACATCATCGACTGGGCGCGCGAGCAGATGGCTGCCTACAAATACCCGCGCGAGGTCGAGTTCGTCGACGCACTGCCCAAGTCCGGCGCCGGCAAGGTGCTGTGGCGGGTGCTGCAGGATCGCGAGAACCAGCGCGAAGGCGCTGCGTAGCTGCAGCCCAGCCGCAGCCGGGCGTCATCCGCCGCTTGACGGGAGGGCGATCCCGGCCTCAAGTCTGCGCGGGGCTGGCCGATACTGCGGCCCGTGCCTGACCCGACCCCGGCTTCGGCCGACACCCTGAGCCTGCGCCGCAGCGCCACGCGCATCGCGAACCGCACCGCGCTGCGCTGGGCCTTGCTGTACCTCGCGGCGTCGACGCTGTGGATCGTCGGCACCTCCGCGCTGCTCGACCGCCTGGCCCTCGCGGCGCCGCTGCGCGAGCGGGTGGAGGTCGGCAAGGGGCTGAGCTTCGTGATGCTGACGGCCGTCGGCCTGTTCCTCGTCGTGCGGCAGGCGGCGACGCGCCTGGCAGTGCGCCGCCAGCAGATCCGCGAACAGCATCGCCGCGCGCTGCAAAGCGAAAGCCGCTGGCGCCACCTGATGTCCAACCTCGCCGAAGTGGCCTGGTTCGCCTCGCCCGACGGCCGCACGCTGCACTACGTCAGCCCCGCCGCGCTCGGCGTCTACGGCCGCGCGCCCGACGAGTTCATGCGCGACCCCGACCTGTGGCTTCGGCTCGTGCATCCCGACGATTGGGCGGCGGTGTCCGCCTCCGCGGCGAGCCTGCTGATAGAAGGTTCGCGCAGCATCGAGTACCGCATCCGCCACGCTGACGGCGGCTGGCGCTGGCTGCGCGACCGCGCCTCGGTGCTGCGCAACGAGCGCGGCGAGGTGGTCGGCATCGGCGGGGTCGCCGAAGACGTCACCGAGCGGCGCGCCGCCGACGTCGCGCGCGAGGCGCAACGCAGCGCCGAAGCCGCCAACCGCGCCAAGAGCGAGTTCCTCTCGCGCATGAGCCACGAGCTGCGCACGCCGCTCAATGCCGTGCTCGGCTTCACGCAGCTGCTCGAGTCCTCCGCGGAGCCGCTCAACGAGCACCAGCTCGCCCAGCTGGCGCAGATCCGCAGCGCCGGCTGGCATCTGCTGGCGCTGATCAACGACGTGCTCGACGTCTCGCGCATCGAGGCCGGCGCGTTGCAGGTCCACCTCGAGGCGCTCGATGCGCGCGAACCGGTGGCCGACGCGCTGCGCCTGTCCGAGGCGCTGGCGGCGCAGTACGGCGTGCGGCTCGAAGGCCCCGACGCGACGGGCGGCGGCTGGCACGTGCGCGCCGACGCGACGCGGCTGCGCCAGGTGCTGCTCAACCTGCTGTCGAACGCGATCAAATACAACCGGCCGGGCGGACGCGTCACGCTGAGCCTCACGAGCGCCGGCTCCCGCCTTCATCTCGAGGTCGAGGACAACGGCCTGGGCATGACGCCCGAGCAGCTGCACTCGCTGTACGAGCCGTTCAACCGGCTCGGCCGCGAGCGCGGCGGCATCGAAGGCACCGGCATCGGCCTCACGATCACGCGCGAGCTGGTGCTGCTCATGGGCGGCGAGCTCGCGGTCGAGAGCCACGCGGGGCAGGGCACGCGCGTGCGCGTCTCGCTGCCGCAAGCCGGGGCCGCCGGCGAGCGGCGCAGCGATGCGCAACCCCTGCCCGCCCCCGCGCCGGCGGCGCCGGTGCAGCATCGCGACCCGCGCGGCGTGGTGCTCTACGTCGAGGACAACCCGGTCAACATGCTGGTGATCGAACAGCTGCTCGCGCGCTGGCCCAAGGTGCAGCTGGTGCACGCGGTGGACGGCGCGAGCGGCGTCGAGCTGGCCGTGCGGCTGCAACCCGACCTGGTGCTGCTCGACATGCGCCTGCCCGACATCGACGGCTTCGACGTGATGCGTCGCCTGCGCACCGATGAGCGCACACAGTCGCTGCGCGTCGTCGCGCTGTCGGCCAGCGCGATGCCCGACGAGATCGCGCTGGCGCGCGAGGCCGGTGCGCTCGAGTACTGGACCAAGCCGCTGGACTTCAGCGGCTTTCTCGACGACATGGCGCGGCTGCTGGCGGCGCCGGGCGAGCGATCCGGCGCGAACGCCTGAGGCCGCGCCGATGAGCCGCCGCACGCTGGTCCGCGCCTCGGCCGATCTGGCCTGGTGGGACGACGGCGGCGGCGCCGGCGCGCCCCTGGTGCTGCTGCACGCGGGTGTTGCCGACAGCCGCATGTGGCAGGGTTGCGTCGACGCCTTCGCGCCTGAGAGGCGCGTGATCCGCTACGACCGGCGGGGCTTCGGCGAGACGCACGTGCGCGAGCCGCGGGCGTATGCGCAGGTCGATGACCTGCTCGCGGTGCTCGACGCCGCGAACGTGGAACGCGCCGTGCTGGTCGGCTGCTCGCAGGGCGGGCGCATTGCGCTCGATGCCGCACTCGAGCAACCGCAGCGCGTCGCGGCGCTGGTGCTGGTGGCGCCGGCCGTCAGCGGTGCGCCCGAGCCATCACAGCCGGCACCCGAGATCCAGGCACTGTTCGACGCCTACGAAGCGGTCGAGGCGGCGGGCGATCTCGAGGCGCTCAACGAGTTCGAGGCGCGCGTCTGGCTCGACGGTCCGCTGGCTGCGCGCGGCCGGGTGGGCGGCGACGCGCGCCGGCTCTTCCTCGAGATGAACGGCCGCGCGCTGCGTGCCGGCAATGCGGGGCCGCCGGTCGATCCGCCCTCGGCCTGGGATCGCCTCGAGCAGGTCGCCGTGCCCACCCTGGTGCTGTGGGGCACGCTGGATTTCCCGCACCTGGCCACGCGCTGCGAGAGCCTGCTCACGCGCATTCCGGGAGTGCAAGGCGGCGCCATCGATGGCAGTGCGCACCTGCCGAGCCTGGACGCGCCGCAGGCGCTGGAGGTTCGGCTGCGCTCGTTCCTCGCCGCGTTGGCGGCCGGGGCCGACTCCTAGCTCGGCTCGATCTCCAGCTCGGCCCACCCGGTCTGCGCATCCAGGCGGCGCGCGAAGCGCCAGCCCGGCAGCGGCGCGAGGAGCAGCTCGGCGGTGGTCCGCACGATGCACCCGGGCGCGACGTGGCCGCCCATGGTCGCGCCGTGCGCGTCGGCCACGCTGGCGTGCAGATGAGGGCCGTCCGGCGACAGCGTGCCCGCCAGGCTCAGCAGCTCGAGCGGGCCGGCCACGACCCGCGTCTCGCGCTCGTTGGCCAGGCGCAGCCGCGCCTCGCTCAAGCTGCCGATGCCGGCCAGCACGAAGGCGGCCTCCCAGCCGCGCTCGCGCAGCAGCGCTTCGAGCGCGCCGCGCAGGTCGGCGCCGGGTGTCAGGCGCAGCGGCAGGGCCTCCATGCGGCCATCTTAGCCAGCGGGGACGGCGGCGTGCGCAAGCCCAGCCGAGCGACGCGGGCCGCTGAATCCGCGCCGCGCCAGGTGCGCGGTCGCGCAGGGCCGTCGTTACACTGCCGCGCACCATGAGCCCCCTCACCAGCCTGGCCCTGATCGGCGTGCTGATCGCCGTCAGCGCCTTCTTCTCGATCTGCGAGATCTCGATCGCCTCCGCGCGCCGCGTTCGCCTGAGACAGCTCGCCGACGAGGGCGACGTGCGCGCGGCGCACGTGCTCGCGCTGCAGGACCAGCCCGGGCGCTACATCACCGTGGTGCAGTTCGGCCTCAACGCGGTGGCCATCCTCGGCGGCATCGTCGGTGACGGCGCACTCACGCCGATCTACACGCGGCTGTTCGAGATGGCGGTCGAGCCGTCGATGGCGCAGACGCTGGGCTTCACCGCCTCGGTGCTGACGGTGACCTGCGCCTTCATCCTGTTCGCCGACCTGTTTCCCAAGCGCGTGGGCGTGACCCAGCCCGAGGCGGTGGCGCTGCGCATCGTTGGTGCCACGCGCATGATGACGATGGCGCTGTCGCCGCTGGTGTGGGTGTTCGAACGCGCGGCCGACGGCCTGTTCAAGCTGTTCGGCCTGCCTGATCGCCGCGACGACCGCGTCACCACCGACGACATCCTCGCGATGGCCGCGGCCGGCACCGCCGCCGGCACGTTGGCCGACGCCGAGCAGCAGGTGATCGAGAACGTCTTCGAGCTCGACACGCGCACCGTTGAGACGGCGATGACCGCGCGCGACAGCATCGTGCGCTTCAAGCTCGACGATCCGCCCGAGGTGATCCGCGCGCGCGTCGCGAGCGATCCGCACTCGACCTACCTCGTCTGCGACGGCTCGATCGACAAGCCGGTTGGCTATGTCGACGCCAAGGATCTGCTCGCGCGAGTGATTGCCGACCTGCCGATCTCGCTGCGCGAGCCCGGCCTATTGCACAAGGTGCTGATCATCCCGGACCGCCTCACGCTCGGCGAGGTCCTCAACCAGTTCCGCACCGCGCACGAGGACTTCGCGGTGATCATGAACGAGTACAGCCTGGTGGTCGGCGTGATCACGCTCAACGACGTGATGAGCACGGTGATGGGCAGCCTGGTGACGCGCACCGACGACGACGAGCAGCAGATCGTGCAGCGCGACGACGGCTCGTGGCTGATCGACGGCGTGACGCCGGTGACCGACGTGCAGCGCGCGCTCGGCCTCGACGAGCTGCCGCACGCCGGCCAGTACGACACGCTGGCCGGCTTCATGATGGTGATGCTGCGGCGCATCCCGCGCCGCACCGATCGCGTGGAGCACGCCGGCTGGCGCTTCGAGGTGCTCGACGTCGACGACTACAAGATCGACCAGGTGCTGGTCACCTGCCTGGTGCCGAAGCAGGGCGCGGTGGCCGCCTGACGGCCGAACCGCTGCGCGGGACGCAGGTCCCTCGCCCCGAGGGAGAGGGAGCAGGAAGACTGCAACGGCTCAGGGCGCGGCCAGCAGGTCGCGCGTCTCCGGGTGGCGGTGCATGTACGACGCGACGTAGCTGCACCAGGGCTCGACCTTGAGCTTCTCGGCGCGCGCCCACTCGAGCGCGGCGCGCACCAGCTGCGCGGCGACGCCGCGGCCCTGCAGCGCGACCGGCACGAGGGTGTGCGGCAGCACCAGGGTCTGGCCGTCGCGGCGGTAGTCGCAGACCGCGAGCTGGTCGTCGATCGTGACCTCGAAACGCGAGTGCGCGGGGTTGTGCGTGACGTGGATGTCCATGGCGAAAGTCTTGGGTGAACCCGGCCAGTGTGCCCGCATGACGACCATCAGACGGGCGCCGGGGTCTTGGCGCCGCCGCGCTGGCGCTGCTTCGCCATCCAGGCCATGGCCTGCTGCTGCGTGATGCTGCCGCGCTGGTCGGCGTCGATCTCGTCGAAGTTCTTCGCCAGGCGCGGCATGCCGGCTTCGGCCTCGGCCTTGGTGAGCCGGCCGTCGCCGTCCTTGTCGGCGGCCTTGAAGCGCTCGCCGAACTTCTGCGCGAACTGGCCGGCACGCGGCTGGCCCTCCTGCGCCGGCGCGATGCCGGGCACGCTGAGCATCGTGGCCGCGGCCAGGGCCACCAGCGCGGTGGCGAAGGACAGCTTGCGTTCGGTCATCTCGGGCTCCTTGGCGCCGGCGTGGCGCATCGTCGAGCCTTCAGTCTCGAAGCCCTGGCTGTCGCGTGTGCGAGCCGCCGGTAAAGATGCGTTTCAGACCAGGCCGAGCGCACCCAACACCGCGCCGGCGCCGATCAGCCACAGCAAGTGGATGCGCGTGCGCCAGACCAGCACCGCGGCGGCTGCCGTCAGCGCCAGCGGCGCCCATTCGCGCGCCGAGGCGGTGAGCAGCCAGCCGGTGGCCACCAGCAGGGCGAGCGTGATCGGCGCCATGCCGGCCTTGAAGGCACGCACCGCGCGCCAGTCCTCGCGCGCATGGCCCCAGCGCGCGGCGGCGAAGGCCAGCGTCGTCGACGGCAGCAAGATGCCCAGCAGCGTCGCGGCCGCGCCCGCCAGGCCACCGGCCTGGTAGCCGAGCACCGCGACGAACAGCACGTTGGGGCCGGGCGCGGCCTGCGCCAGCGCGATGGAGGAACTGAACTGGGCGTCGGTCAACAGGTGGTGCTCGTCGACCATCAGCCGGTGCATGTCGGGCGCGACGGTGATCGCGCCGCCGATCGACAGCAGCGACAACAGCAGGAAGTGGCCGAACAGCGAGAGCCAGCCGTCCCAGCCGATGGAGGCGAAGGCGCTCATCCCGGCTCCTTCGCGGCCAGGCGTCGCCACGCCAGCAGGCACGCGAAGCTGCCCAGGCCCAGCAGCACGGCCACCAGCGGCCAGCGCAGGATCGCGATCATCACGAAGGTGGCTGCGCCGAGCGCCCCGCACCACGCCAGGCCCAGCGGGCTGGCCTTCAGCGGCTTGGCGAGCTTGAGCGCGGTGCCGATGACGAGGCCCGCGGCGACCGCGCTCATGCCGCGCAGCGCGCCGGCCACCTGCGGATGCGTCGCGACTTCGGCATACAGCACGGTGAGCAGCAGCACCAGCACCAGCGGCGCGAGCATCATGCCGGCCAGCGCGGCGAAGGCGCCGCGCCAGCCGAACCAGCGGTCGCCCACCATCAGCGAGAGGTTGCAGACATTGGGCCCGGGCAGCACCTGGGCCAGCGACAGCATCTCGAGGTACTGCGCCTTGGTCAGCCAGCGGCGGCGCTCGCACAGCTCGCGCTGTGCAACGGCCAGGACGCCGCCGAAGCCCTGCAGGGCCAGTGAAGTGAAGGCGACGAACAGGTCGCGCGGGGATCGGGGCGGCGAGGCACCGTGGACGTCGTCGGCATCTTCGAGCATGGGCCGATGGTACGGATCGACCACCAACCCGCGCTGGCGCTCAGGCTCGGCCGAACAGCCGCTGGGCATGCACGCCCAGCCCGCGCGCCACGCTGGCGAGCCGGTCGCCGGGCACCGCCCGCGCCGCGGGAAACGCCGCGGCCAGCCGCGCCACCAGCGGCGCGAGGCCGGTCGAGCCGCCGGTGAAGTAGAGCGTGTCGATGCGCTCGGGTGTCAGCTGCGCGCGCTGCACGGTCTCGCGCGCGGCCCGCACGATGCGCTCTAAGTCGGCGTCGATCGCGGCGATCGCGCGCGGCTCGTCGAGCACGACCGCGAGGCCGGCCTCGACGGCATCGAGCGCGATGCGCACGCCGGGACCGTTGGCATCCTGTTGCGCAACGTCGATCTTCGCGGCCTCGGTCAGCGCGGCCAGCTCGTGGCCCAGCCGATGGCGCAGCACATTCATCAGCCGGGCGTGATGCGCGCCGTCGGCGTACCAGCTGGCCATGCGGGCGATCTCGGCCACGCGCTGCGGCGCGTAGACGGTGTTGATCAGGTGCCAGGTCGCGAGGTCGTGGTAGACGCCCGAGGGCACCTCGCGCGGCGCCTGTCCGGGCCGTGCAGGCCCCAGGGCGCGGTAGCCGATCGCCGGCAGCACGGCTTCGAGCTCGAGGCGGCGGTCGAAGTCGGTGCCGGCGATGTGCACGCCGTGGTTGGCGAGGATGTCGTCGTGGCGTTCGAGACGGCCGCGCCGCTCGGGGCCGACGCGCACGATGGAGAAGTCCGAGGTGCCGCCGCCGATGTCGGCCACCAGCACCAGCTCCTCGCGCACGGCGCTGCGCTCGTGGTCGAAGGCGGCGGCGATGGGCTCGAACTGGAACGCGATCTCGTGCAGGCCGACGTCGCGTGCGCAGGTTTCGAGCGCGGCCTGCGCGGCGGCGTCGCGCTCGGGATCGTCGTCGACGAAGTAGACGGGGCGGCCCAGCACCGCGCGCTCGACCGACGCGCCCGAGGCGTGCTCGGCGGCGTCCTTGAGCTCGCGCAGGTAGCCGGTGACGATGTCGCGGTAGCGCAGCGCATGGCCGCCGCCGACGTCGGTGCTCTGCTCGAAGAGGCTCGAGCCGAGCAGGCTCTTCATCGAGCGCATCAGGCGACCGTCGTAGCCGTCGACATAGGCCGCCACCGCGGCGCGGCCGACCGCGTGCGGCGGCTGGGCGCCTGGCGCCAGCGGCGGATGCTCGGCGAAATAGAACACCGCCGTGGGCATGGTCGGCTGGCCATCCTCGAGCGCGACGAGGCGCGAGCCGGCCTCGGCGTGCGGCACCGCGACGGCCGAGTTCGACGTGCCGAAGTCGATTGCGCACCACGAAACGCTCATGCCGTGCCTCAGGCGTAGACAGCGACCACCTGGTACGCCAGCGCGACCAGCGCACCGTCCGGGGCCCACAGCAGGCCGCGCTGGTTCACGTAGCCGTCGGACGCGGCCAGCGTGTCCATGTCCATGCGGAAATGCGCGTCGAGCGGCGTGCCGTCGGCGAGCGGGCGCAGCTCCAGCGCCCAGGTCACGGAGCTCGACGGCGCGCGTTGCGGCAGGCGTCCGATCGCCGGCGTGGGCGGCGTGTCGGCCAGCAGCACGCAGCGCAGTTCAGGGTGCACGTCGACGTCGTCGCGCAGGCGCAGGTACAGGCGCGTGTTCCAGGCGTCGCCGCCGCTGTAGGGCACGGGGCCTTCGGCCCAGCGCATGTCGAAGTGCTGGATGAAGGCCGGCGTCATGCCGGGCACGAAGGGCACGCGCTGGGCCTGCTCGGCGGCCACCGCGATCGGCTCGGCCTCGGGCAGCAGCTTGGGCAGCACGCTCTCGCGCGCGTGGCCGAAGGTCGCCAGCAGCACCGCCGCGGTGGCCGGCGCGCCGTCCTCGCCGGCCTGCGTGACCTCGGCCTGGACCTGGCGCATGTTCTTGCCCGAGCGCAGCACGCGCACCTTGACCGCCATCTCGCCGGCGCCCACCGGCCCGGCGAAGCTCGTCTGCAGCGCACGCAGCGGCGGCAAGCCATCGCCGGCCAGATCGTGCATGGCCTTCACGCCCAGTGCCGCGATGAGGCCGCCGAAGGTGGTGCGGCCCTGGAGCCAGTCGTCGGTGATCGTGAAGTGCACCGCATTGCCGTCGCGACGGCGCCGGGCGACGAGCTGCGAGAAGGGCGTGCGGGGCAAGGCGGCGTGGCTCATCGGCGCGTCGGCGTGAAGGGGCGGGCGCGCATTATCGAACGATCGTTCTTTTCGTGCGGTCGCCGCGCTTTCCGCGGTGGCATGATGCGCGGCTTCGCGCTGTCCGCCGCGTGGCGTGCGCACCAGAATCGTTCGACCATGACCTCGATCCACCGCTTCACCGTCTCCTCGCTGTGCCTGGCCGCCGTGCTGGCGCTGCCGCTGCCTGCCGCGGCTCAATCTTCCAAGGGCAATGTGCTGAGCCTCGGCAAGGGCCAGGGCAAGGGCGCGCTCTTGACGCGCGACCAGCTGCGCAGCTGCCTCAAGGAGCAGGCCGAGGTCAAGAAGGCCGGCGCCGAGGCCGTCAAGGCGCAAGGCGATATCGACGCGAAGAAGGCCGAGGTCGACAAGCTCGACGCCGAACTGCAGGCCCAGCGCGCGACGCTGGACGCCACCAACGAGGCCGCCGTCAACGACTTCAACGCCAAGGTGCGCGAGCGCGATGCGCTGATCGAGGGCTACAACGCGGCGCTTCCGGCCTTCAATACGCTGGCCAAGGCCTACCAGGAGCGCCAGGGCAACTGGCAGCGCGACTGCGCGGACCGGCCGTACGACGAGGCGGACTACTTCGCGATCCAGCGGGGCAAGTGAGCGGGCAGGGCGCTCAGCCCTTCTCGGCGAGCGCCTTCAGGTTGGCCAGGCCGGCCTCGAAGTCCTTGCCGACCATCCCGTCGGCGAACAAGGCCATCCAGCGAAACAGCGGGTTGCTGCCCATGTCGCCGTTCATGGTCCAGCTCACGCGCGTGACGGCCGGATTCGAGCCGGCCGGCTCGAAGCGGATGTCGCCGCCCGAGGTGGTGCCGAAGTCGGGGAAGTAGAGCTCGTAGGCCACGCGCTTGCTCGGCGCGGCGGCGGTCATCGTCATGCGGCCGTCGCCTTCGGTCTTGCTCTTCCACTCCCAGGTGGCGCCCTGGCCGGACTCGGGGCCGCTGTAGGTGATCTGCATCGCCGGGTCGCGCTGGTTCCACACGCTCCAGCGCTTCCATTCGCGCGGCGAGGCGACCAGCGCGTAGACCTTGTCGGGTGGCGCGGCGACGTCGACCGCGCGCGTCACGGTGAACTTGGGCGACAGCAGCAGGCCGCCGCCGTACAGCAGCGCGGCCAGGGCCACGATCGCGATCACCAGCCACTTCAGCGTCTTCACCAGCATGGTCGTCCTCCCGGGTCGGATGGCCGCGAGAGCCTAGGGTGATGCCGCCGTGCTGTCCATCGGGACGCTGCCCATAATCCATCGGCATCGCTGAAGGAGACAAGACCATGCTGTTCCCGACCACGATCGCCGGAAGCCTGCCCAAGCCGGCCTGGCTCGCCGAGACGAACAAGCTGTGGCCGCGCTGGCGGGCCGAGGGCCCCGAGCTCGAGCAGGCCAAGCTCGATGCGACGCTGCTGTGGATCAAGGCGCAGGAGGACGCGGGCATCGACGTCATCGGCGACGGCGAGCAGTCGCGCCAGCACTTCGTGCACGGATTCCTCGAGCAGGTCGAGGGCATCGACTTCGAGCACAAGGTCGAGATGGGCATCCGCCGCGACCGCTACAAGGCGATGGTGCCGCAGGTGGTCTCGGCCCTGAAGCTCAAGGGCCGCGTGCACGAGCGCGAGGCGCGCTTCCTGCGCGCGCACACGAAGCGCAGGATCAAGTTCACGCTGCCCGGCCCGATGACCATCGTCGACACCGTGGCCGACCGCTTCTACGGCGACCGCGTGAAGATGGCCTTCGCGTTTGCCGAGCTGCTGAACCAGGAGGCGCTCGCGCTGCAGGCCGATGGCGTGGACGTGATCCAGTTCGACGAACCGGCCTTCAACGTCTACCTCGACGAGGCCGCCGACTGGGGCGTCAAGGCGCTCGAACGCGCGGCGCAGGGCCTGAGCTGCACGACCGCCGTGCACATCTGCTACGGCTACGGCATCCAGGCCAACATCGAATGGAAGAAGACGCTCGGCGAGGAATGGCGCCAGTACGAGAAGGTGTTCCCGGCGCTGGCGAAGAGCACGATCGGGCAGGTGAGCCTGGAGTGCATCCACTCGCACGTGCCGCCCGAGCTGATGGCCTTGCTCGAGGGCAAGGACGTGCTGGTCGGCGTGATCGACGTGGCCAGCGAGCAGGTGGAAACGCCCGAGGAGGTGGCCGAAACCATCGGCCGCGCGCTGCAGTTCGTGCCCAGGCACCGGCTGTACGCCTGCACCAACTGCGGCCTGGCGCCGATGCCGCGCGAGGTGGCGCAGGCCAAGCTGCGCGCGCTGGCCGAGGGCGCGGCGCTGGCGCGGCTCAAACTGGGCTGAGCAGTAAAAGAAAACCGCGGCCGAGGCCGCGGTTCTTCTTTGGGGCGAAACGCGCCTGCTGGATTACAGCGGGCGGATGTTCGCGGCTTGCGGGCCCTTCTGGCCTTGCTTCACCTCGAACTCGACGCGCTGGTTTTCCTGCAGCGTCTTGAAGCCGTTGCCTTCGATGTCGCGGAAGTGCGCGAAGACGTCAGCGCCGCCGCCGTCTTGGGCGATGAAGCCGAAGCCCTTGGCTTCGTTGAACCACTTCACGGTGCCGGTTTGCTTGCTCATATGACGTTCCTTGTGTGTTGTCAAAGCAGTGGATGGAATCAGCGCGCGGCAAAGCGCTGCGCGCCAGCAGAGACACTCAAGAAACGCAATCGGGGGATGCGAACCAGACGGCACCGCACAGGGCGGCCACCGGATTGAACAGACCTCTGAAGAGACGGCCTTGGGTATATCTACGCCGGCCATTGTAATCGCAGGCGCACAATTCCCTGCACCCGGCTGTCACGAAAGAGGAGTTGGCGATGAGCGAATCCCCGAATGACCTCGGCGAGCCGCGCTGGAAACACGATGGCGTGCGCGTGATCCACGCGAACCAGCTCGACCCCAACACCGCGCAAACGCCCGGCATGGACCGCCGGGCGGCCATCACCTACGCGCGCGTGGGCGCGCAGAAGCTCTGGGCCGGCACGGTGCACATCCATCCGAACGCCAAGACCGGCGCGCACCACCACGGTCCGCTGGAAAGCGTGATCTTCGTCGTCAGGGGCCGTGCGCGCATGCGCTGGGGCGAGCGGCTGGAGTTCACTGCCGAGGCGGGGCCGGGCGATTTCATATACGTGCCGCCCTATGTGCCGCACCAGGAGATCAACGCCAGCCGCGACGACGAGCTCGAGTGCGTGGTGGTCAGAAGCGACGGCGAGGCGGTGGCGATCAACCTCGACATCGAGCCGGTCGAGCAGCCCGAAGACGTGCCCTGGATCGATCCGATCCACCGCGGCTGAGTCGCCTCAGACCGCCTCGGCGCGCGAGGGCCAGGCGGCACAGCGCTCGGCGATGCGTGCGGCCAGCGCGGCGATGCCGGCGTCCGAGAGGTCGTCGGTCTCGAAGCGCTGTGCAGCGGTCAGTGCCGCCAGGTTCTGGCGTTGCGAGCGCGCGTACAGCGGGTCGTAGTGCAGCGCGATCAGTTCGTCGAACAGCGGGCGCAGCTCGCGCGCACGCGCCCAGCCGATCCAGCGCTCGAGCGTCTCGTTCGGCTGCAGCCCCTTGAGCAGGGCCAGCTTGGACGCAAGGTCCTCGGGATCGTCGGCAAAGAAGGCGTAGTCGCGCAGCAGGTAGTCGAGCCGCGCCTCGCGGGTGGCGGCAATCTCGATGCACGGCGCGGCGCGCAGCGGCAGCAGCAGCGCGTCGGGCAGCGAGATGCGGCCGATGCGCCGGCTCTCGGCCTCGACGAACACCGGCCGGGCAGGATCGAAGCCCTCGACGACCGCGGCCACCTGCGTCTCGAAACCCTTCTGCGACGGCTGCTGCACGCCCGGCACGGCGCCGAGCACCGAGCCGCGGTGGCCGGCGAGTCCTTCGAGGTCGAGCACTTGCGCGCCCTGCGCGGCCAGCGCCTGCAGCACGCGTGTCTTGGCGCTGCCGGTCGGGCCGCACACCACGCGCAGCGGCAGCGCGGCGATGCGCTCGTCGAGCAAGCTCATGACATGGCGGCGCCAGGCCTTGTAGCCGCCTTGCAGCTGCTGCGCGTCCCAGCCGATCAGGCGCAGCCAGGTCACGAAGCTTGCGCTGCGCATGCCGCCGCGCCAGCAATAGAGCAGTGGTCGCCAGTTCCTGGGTCGGTCCTTGAAGAACGGACCGTCGAGGTGGCGCGCGATGTTGCGCGCGACCATCGCGGCGCCGAGCTTGCGTGCCTCGAAGGCCGAATCCTGCACGTAGATCGTGCCGACGATGCGGCGCTCCTCGTCGTCGAGCACCGGGCAGTTGACCGCGCCGGGAATGTGGTCGAGCGCGAACTCGGCCGGCGAGCGAACGTCGACGACGGCGTCGAAGCCATGGCGGTCCGCAGGGCCGAAACTGCGCGCGCTCATGTCGGCCCCTCGTCCGACGAGTACGTCGTCCGGTCCCCCAAGGGGACGCGGGCCGGCTTGGGAACGGCCCGGCGCTCGGCCCGCTGAATGCACAGCTGCGTCATGCGAAGCCTTCCCCCCAACCGGCACAATCCGCGCATGTCTGCCATCGACCTCGAACCCGTTCGTCTCACCCAGTTCTCCCATGGCGGCGGCTGCGGCTGCAAGATCGCGCCCGGCTTGCTGCGCGAGATCCTCGCCCAGGCACCGCAAGGCCTCGTGCCGCCGCAACTGCTGGTGGGCACCGAGACCAGCGACGACGCCGCGGTCTACCGGCTCAATGACGAGCAGGCCCTGGTGGCCACCACCGATTTCTTCACGCCGATTGTCGACGACCCGCACGACTTCGGCCGCATCGCGGCCACCAACGCGATCTCCGACGTCTACGCGATGGGCGCGACGCCGATCCTGGCGCTGGCCATCGTCGGCATGCCGATCGCCAGGCTCGCACCGCAGGTGATCGGCGCGGTGCTCGAAGGCGGTGCGAGCGTGTGCCGCGAGGCCGGCATCCCGATCGCCGGCGGCCATTCGATCGATGTGCTCGAGCCGATCTACGGCCTCGTCGCGCTGGGCATCGCGCACCCGAAGCGCATCCGCCGCAATGCCGATGCGCGCGCCGGCGACGTGCTGGTGCTCGGCAAGCCGCTCGGCGTGGGCGTGCTGTCGGCGGCGCTGAAGAAGGGCGCGCTCGACGACGACGGCTACGGCGAGATGGTGGCACTGACGACGCAGCTCAACCGCGTCGGCCCGGCGCTCGCGGCGATCGACGAGGTGCATGCGATCACCGACGTGACCGGCTTCGGCCTCGCCGGCCATGCGCTCGAGGTCGCGCGCGGCTCGCGGCTCGATGCGCTGATCGACTGGCCCGCGGTGCCGCTGGTCGATCGCGCCGCGGCGTTCGCGCGCGAGGGCGTGGCCACCGGCGCGTCGGCGCGCAACTGGGCCGGCTATGGCGCCGAGGTGCAGGGCGCCGACGCGTTGGCCGACTGGCAGCGCACGCTGCTGACCGACCCGCAGACCAGCGGTGGGCTGCTGGTGAGCTGCGCGCCGCAGGCGCAAGAGCGCGTGCTGGCGGTGTTTCGCGAGGCCGGGTTCGGGCGCGCGGCGGCGGTTGGCAGGCTCGCCGCCGTGGCCGGAGCCGAGCCGGTGTTGCGCGTCGTGCCCTGAGGCCTGAAACCTCAGCGCGACGGCGCCGAGGCCGCGGCCTCGGCATGCAGCTTGCGCAGCCGCTCGCGCCACGCGGTCCAGTCGACCGGACCGGTCTCGAAGCGCCTTTGCAGGTTGGCCAGGACGTTGCCCCAGGCGCGGTCGAAGTAGGCATGGGCCTGGTCCCACTCGCCGCCGTCGCCCCAGCCCGTGTGGTGAAGCGTGACCCGTGTCTGGCGCTCGCCCACCGGCTCGAAGCGGACCACCACGAAGGTGCGCTGCTCGCGCACCGTCGGCAGGCTGGGCGGCGCGTTCCAGTCGAAAGAGAGCATGCGCTTGGGCTGCAGCGCCATGAAGCGCATCGTGTCCGCACCCTTCATGCCGGGCTGCGCGTAAGGGTCGATGTAGACGTGGAAGGCGCCGTCGACGCGCGCGTCGATCTCGGCCTCGGGCGCGAAGAAGCTGGTGATGCCCTCGCGGGTGGTCCAGGCGGCCCAGGCGTCGTCGAGCGACGCGGCGACGACGACCTGCTTGTCGAGGCTTCGCTCGGTGGCGCTGGCGTTGCCGCACAGGGCGACGCCAAGAGCGAACAGCACGGCGAGCACGGTCGATCGGGGAGCGTGGCGGGGCATGGCGGCCTTTCGAAGTTGGCGCCATCGTGCCGCAGTTCGCCTGCGCAGGCCATGCGCTCGTCGCGGCTGCGGCGCGTTTCGCACTTCGATGCCTGCAGTTCATCGCAAACGGGCTGCGCCGCCGCGCGGCCTTGACGATAGTTCGCTCCATCGAACGACGCGTACCCACGCAAGACCTCAAGGAGCCGAACATGAAGACCCTGATCCCCGCCTCGATCAAGCTCGCGATCGCCGCCGTGGCGGTCGGCTTCACCGCGCTGCAAGGCGCCGCGGTCGACCACCTGGCACAGCACCAGGGCCAGGCCAGCGTCACGCCGCACGTGCAGCTCGAGCGCGTGGTCATCAGCGCCAGCCGCGACGCGCTCGCGCAACCGCTCGCGCTGCGCTGATTGACCCGCGCGGCGCGCGCGTGCCACACTCGCGCCCTCGCATCGGCCGGCATGCTTGCCCGCCATCCCTCAACCCAGCCACAGGAGACGAGTCATGAAGCAGCACATTGATCTTGCCGTCCTCCTGACGCCGGCTGCGGTCTGACGGCGCTTCGTCCCCGAACCGCCTCCGTTTCGCGAACCTCGCCGCCGCGCGCGGCCCGCGTCAGTCCCTCTCGAAGTCCGCACCCGTCACGGGATGCGTGTTCGCTTGCGCTTTGCGCGGCGTTCTTCCACCGAGAACTGACACCACCATGTTCGCGATCGAAGCCCTTTCCGATTCCTTCGAACGACTTCATTCCATCGGCTGGCATGCCGGCCTTCACGACGCGGCGAGCGCCGCGCTCGCCGAACTCGACGACCTCGAGACCGCCCCGCGCCTCGCGCGCGTGGTCACCGTGCACCGCGAGACGGTGCAGTTGCACGACGGCGAATGCGAGTTCGCCGCGCGCGTTCGCCCGCGCCTGCGCCATGCGCTCGACGAGCAGGGCACGGCACTGGCAGTCGGCGACTGGGTGCTGGTCGACGCCGATGCCTGGACGCGCGCGCGCCTGGCGCCGCAGACCCACCTCGTGCGGCGCGACGCCGACGGCCGACGCCATCCGCTGGCCAGCAACGTCGACACCGCGCTGCTGGTGATGGGGCTGGACCTGGACTTCAGCGCGCGCCGGCTGGAACGCTTCCTGACCCTGCTGGCCGGCAGCGGCGTGCGGCCGGTGGTCGTGCTGACCAAGGCCGATCTCGTCGCGCCGGCGGCGAGCGAGGCGTTGGCGGCCGACGAGATCGACGCGCTGCGCGCACGCGTCGGGCCCGACGTGCCCCTGCTCGCGGTCAACGGCACCTCGCCCGAGGTGGCGCAGCAGCTCGCGCCCTGGCTCGAGGCGGGGCGCACCGTGGTGCTGCTGGGCTCGTCGGGCGCCGGCAAGTCGACGCTGACCAACACGCTGGCCGGGCGCGCGGTGCAGGTGACGCAGCAGGTGCGCGAGCACGACCATCGCGGGCAGCACACGACCACCGCGCGCGTGCTGCACCGGCTGCCCTGCGGCGCCTGCGTGATCGACACGCCGGGACTGCGCGCGCTGCGGCCGGACATCGATGCCGACGGGCTGGCCGAGAGCTTCGGCGACATAGAGCGGCTGGCGCCGCGCTGCCGCTTTCGCGATTGCCGCCACCAGGGCGAGCCGGGCTGCGCGGTGCGCGAGTCGGTGCACGAAGACCGGCTGCGCAACTTCCACAAGCTGCAGCGCGAACTTCAGCGCGACACGATGACGGCGCTCGAGAAGCGCGAGCTGGTCGCGGGCTGGAAGGCGCGGACCCGCTCGGTGCGGGCCTACATGAAGACCAAGCGCGGCGAGGGCGACCGGTGAGGCGGGCTCAGGCGGCCTTCTTGCCGGCCACCGGCAGGTACTGCGCCGAGGTCACGCCCATCGAGACGTACAGGCTCGTCACCGCCTCGATGCCGATCTCGGCCGGCCGCACCCAGTCGACCGGCACGTACAGCAGGCCGCCGCCGACCGGCACCGGCGCGGTCGGCACCACGACCGCGAAGCAGGGCCGGCCGCCGACCAGCAGCGGTTCGGGCGTCGACAGCAGGCCCAGCACCACGACGCCCTCGCGCTCGGTTCCGCCGAAGTGGCACCACACCGCACTCATCGACTGCAGCCCGTCGCCTTCGCGCTGCGAGAGCAGGTCGACGAAGCGGCGGATCAGATCGTAGACGCCGCGCACCAGCGGAATGCGCCCGACCAGCGCGTTGACCGCGCGCGCCAGCCCGCGCTCCAGGTTGGCCTCGATCAGCAGGCCCAGCCCGAAGATCGCCGCCAGCACGAACAGCAGGCCGATGCCGTAGCCGATCACCTCGGAACCGGTCAGCCCGAAGCCGATCGACACCAGCAGGTGGCCGACGAGGCTTTCCGGCCCCAGCCAGCCGAACAGCAGGCGCACGGCCCACACGACGATGGCCACCGTGGCCGCGAGCGGCAGCGCGGCCAGCAGGCCGGTGAGGAAGATGCGCAGAAGTTTGCGGGCGGAGGTCTGCAAGTCGGGCTCCTGTGGGCAAGCGCAGTGTGCCTGCTGGCAGGCCTCAGCCGCGCAGCCGGTCGCGCTGCGCCAACGCCGGAAACAGCCGCATCCACGTCAGCGCGACGACGATCGTCCCGATGCCTCCCATCACGACCGACCCGACCGGTCCGAACCACGCCGCGGTGACGCCCGACTCGAACTCGCCGAGCTGGTTGCTCGCGCCGATGAAGATCGAGTTCACCGCGCTGACGCGCCCGCGCATTTCGTTCGGCGTTTCCAGCTGCACGAGTGTCTGGCGGATCACGACGCTGACCATGTCGGCCGCGCCGCTGACGAACAGCGCGCCAAGCGAGACCCAGAACGAGGTCGACAGCCCGAAGGCCAGCGTCGCGAGGCCGAACACGATCACCGCGACGAACATCGCGCGACCGACATGGCGCTCGATCGGCCGGCGCGTGAGCCAAACCGAAAGCAGCAGCGCGCCGGCCGCCGGCGCCGAGCGCAGCAGGCCCAGCCCCCACGGACCGACATGCAGGATGTCCTTCGCGAAGATCGGCAGCAGCGCGACCGCGCCGCCCAGCAGCACCGCGAACAGGTCCAGCGAGATCGCGCCCAGCATCGCCTCGCGGCTGCGGATGAAGCTCACGCCGGCGAACACGGTGCGCAACGTGACCGGTTCCCTGGGTGGCGGCGCATGCTCGTAGCGCAGCCCGAAGGCCAGCCACAGCGCGGCAACGAACAGCGCCGCACACGTGCCGTAGACCACCCCAGCGCCGGCCGCGTAGAGCAGGCCGCCGAGCGCCGGCCCGCCGATGATCGCCACCTGCATGCCGGCCGAGCTGAAGGCGAGCGCGCGCGGCAGCACCACGTCGGGCACCAGCAGCGCCGGCAGCGCCTGCTGCACCGGCATCTGGAAGGCGCGCGCCGTGCCGAGCAGCACCGAGATCCCCAGCAGCAGCTCGCGGCTGGCCCAATGGCCCAGCGCCGAAGCCGCGAGCAGCCCGCCGATGGCGGTCTGCAGCGCGAAGCATGCGGCCAGGATGCGACCGCGATGCCAGCGGTCGGCCGCATGGCCGGCCGGCAAGGTCAGCACCAGCGCGGGCAGGAACTGCAGCAGCCCGACGAGGCCGAGGTCCCAGGCGCTGGCGGTCAGTTCGTACATCTGCCAGCCGACCGCGACCATCATCATCTGGCTGCCTGCGCTGCCGGCCAGGCGCGCGCACCAGAAGCGCATGAAGGCCGGGTGTTCGCGCAGCGGCGATCGCCCGACGCTCATTCGTTCGATTCGATCATGGCGTCAGCGTCGGTCCGGGCACGAGCAGCCGGTGTCGAAGACGATGCGCCAGTCGCCGTTGGGCTCGCGGCGCCACACCGAGTTGAAGCTGCCGATCGGGCGGCCGTCGGGGCCGTAGACCGGGCCCTTGGACATCGCGAGCGTGCCGTTGTCGAGCACCTCGACGTCGCGCGGCTCCCACGAGAACGGCGCCGCCGGGCCCTCGAACCAGCGCTTCCAGTGCGCGGCCACGGCGGCCTTGCCGCGCAGCGGCTCGGGGCCGGTGAAGAACACCGTGTCCTCGGCGAGGAAGCGCTTGAAGCCTTCGTGGTCGCGCGCGGCCATCGTGCGCGCGAAGTCGGCTTCGGTGTTGCGCACCTGGCGCGCGAGCACCATGTTGCTTTCGTTGGGCAGCAGCAGCGGGCCGCTGCCGCAGCCCGCGACGGCGGCGGCGGCGCCCAGCATCAGGACGGATCGCAACAGCGACGGCAGTCTCATCTCGGGTCCTCCTCGGTGTGTGTTCAGCTTGATTCGGCCACGGCTTCGTCGTCGTCGGACTCGAGCTGCTGCAGCTCGTAGAGCCGGCGGTAGATGCCGCCTTCGATCGCCATCAGCGCCTCGTGCGAGCCGATTTCGGCGATGCGGCCGTGGTTGAGAACGACGATGCGGTCGGCATCGCGGATCGTCGACAGCCGGTGCGCGACGGCGATCGTCGTGACGCGCCCGCGCACCAGCGCCAGCGCCTGTTGGACCGCGCGCTCGGTCTCGCTGTCGATGTGGCTGGTCGCCTCGTCGAGCAGCAGGATCTTCGGCGCGCCGGCCAGCGCGCGCGCGATCGCGACCAGCTGCTTCTGGCCCACCGACAGCCGCGCGCCGCCTTCGCCCAGCGGCGTGTCGTAGCCGCGCTCGAGCGCCTCGATGAACTCGTGCGCGCGAGCCGCGCGCGCCGCGGCCTCGATCTGCGCATCCGGAATGTCGCGCCCCATCGCGATGTTCTCGCGCGCGCTCGCCGCAAGCAGGAAGGGCTCCTGCGGCACCAGGCCCACCGCGGCGCGGAACGCCGCATCGCCGAGCGCCTCGACCGGCACGCCGTCGAGCGTCAGGCGACCGGCCGGCGCCGGGTAGAAGCGCAGCAGCAGCGACAGCAGCGTGCTCTTGCCGCTGCCGGTATGGCCGACGATGCCGACGAACTCGCCCGGCGCGATCGCGAGGTCGATGTGCGACAGGACGTTCGGCCCGCTGCCGTAGGCAAAGCTCAGGTCGTGGAAGCGCACCGCGCCTTGCGTCACCGCGCCGCCGGCATTGGGCGCGTGGGCCTCGGCCTCGTCGAGCAAGGTGTTCACGCGCGCGGCCGACACCACCGCCTGCTGCAGCTGCGAGAACTGCATCGTGATCTGGATCAGCGGGTCGACCACGCGCGTCACGTAGCTGATGAAGGCGTACAGCACGCCGATCTCGACCGCGCTCAGGCCGCCGCCCTCGAACTGCCGCAGGCCCGACACGCCGATCACCGCCGCCAGCAAGGCGACGTTGAGGAAGTCGAGCGCCGGGCGCAGCAGCCAGGCGTTGGCGCGCAGCTCGCGCTTGCGCGAGGCGTAGTGCGCCTCGTTGACGCCCTTGTAGCGCTCGGCGAATCGGCCGCTCGCGTTGTCGGTCTGCAGCACCGCCATGCCGGCGATCGACTCGGCCATCTGCGCATTGAGCTCGCTGCGCAGCTCGCGCGTGCGCGCCACCGCCGGCGCGGACCAGCGCTGGTACAGCCAGACGATGACGATCACCGCCGGCAGCAGCACCGCGACGATGGCCATCAGCTTCCAGTCGAGCAGGGCCATCGTCACCAGCAGGCCGGCCAGCAGGATCAGGCTGTCTAGCATCACGAACAGCACCTGCACGTAGAGCTGCTGCACCGCCTCGGTGTCGTTGGTGACGCGGCTGACGAGCTGGCCCGTGATGGCGCGGTCGAAGTAGCTCATCGGCAGGCGCAGCACGTGGCCGTAGACCGTTTCGCGCAGGCGCCGCACCGAGCGCATCGCCAGGCCCGCCAGCCGCACGAGCTGGCCGTAGCGAAGCAGCGATGCGAGCGCGCCGGCCACCAGCGCGCCCAGCAGCAAGCCGCCGATGGACCACAGGTCGCCATCGCGCGGCAGCAAGTGGCGGTCGATCAGCGCCTTGCCGAGGATGGGGCCGAGCGCCTCGAGCCCGGCCGCGAGCGCGAGGCCGAAGGCGCCGAGCTTCAGGTGGCGAAGATCGGGCCGCGCGGCGCGCCACAGCAGCGCGAAGGCGGCGCGGCGCGGGTCGGCGTCGCGTGCCGGCGTCGAAGCGGATGCGCCCGGCAGCGCCGCGGTGACTTCAGGCGGCATCGAGCGTGGCCTCCAGTTGTTCCTCCAGCTGCTGGTAGCGCCATTGCGCGGCGTACCAGCCGCCGCGTGCCACCAGCTCGTCGTGCGTGCCGCGCTCGGTCACGCGGCCGTGATGCAGCACGACGATGTGGTCGGCGTCGGCCACCGCGCTCAGCCGGTGCGCCACGATGATCACGCTGCGGCCGCGCCGCTGCTCGCGCAGGTGGGCCAGGATGCTGGCCTCGGTGCCGGTGTCGACGGCCGATAGCGCGTCGTCGAGCAGCAGCAGCGGGCAGTCGGCCAGCAGCGCGCGCGCGATCGCCACGCGCTGGCGCTGCCCGCCCGAGAGCGTGACGCCGCGCTCGCCGACCGGCGTCGCGTAGCCCTGCGGCAGGCGCAGGATGTCGTCGTGCACGGCGGCCAGGCGCGCGGCACGCTCGATCTGCGCCGGCGTCGCGCGCGGCTGCGCCAGCGCAATGTTCTCGGCCACCGAGGCCGAGAACAGGAAGGGCTCCTGCGGCACCCAGGCGCAGGCTTCGCGCAGCACGTCGAGCCGCAGGTGCGAAAGGTCGGTGCCGCCCCAGTGCAGCGAGCCATGCTGCGGTACCCACTGGCGCAGCAGCAGCTTGAGCAGGGTGCTCTTGCCCGCGCCGGTCGGGCCGACCAGGCCCAGCGTCTGGCCCGGCGCGAGCGACAGCGAGACCTCGTCGAGTGCGAGCGCGCGCTGGCCGGGATACGAGAAGCTCACGTCGCGCGCCTCGATCGCGCCGGGCGTGATGGCGTCGACGGCGCCGTCGTCGTCGAGCGTCAGCGGCGCGTCGAGCACCGGCTGCAGACGGCCCCAGGCTGCGCGGCCGCGCTCGATCAGCGACAACACCCAGCCGGCCGCAAACATCGGCCAGATCAGCTGGCCGAGGTAGAGGCTGAAGCTGGTCAGCTGGCCGATCGTGAGCTCCGCATGCCACACCAGCCAGCCGCCGTAGCCCAGCGTCAGCACGGTGGCGGCCGTCAGCGACAGGCCGACCGCAGGCTCGTAGGTCGCTTCCCAGCGCTGCGCGCGCTCGCTGGCGTGCGCGGCGCCTTCGGCCAGCTCGGCGAAGCGCTGCGCGCTGCGCGTCTCCAGGCCCAGTGCGCGCAGGGTGCGCACGCCGGCCAGGGTTTCCTGCACGTGGTCGTTGAGGTCGGAAAAGCGCGCCAGCGCGTCGTGCGAGGCGTCGTGCACGTGGCGCGAGATCCACCAGAAGGCCAGCGCCATCGCCGGAAAGGGCAGCAGCGCGACGGCGGCCAGGCGAGCGTCGACCGCGAAGGCCATCGAGACGACCACCAGCACCAGGGTCAGCGTGCCGTCGAAACCGGCCAGCAGCGCCTCGCCGGCGGCCAGCTCGACCGCGTCGATGTCGTTGGTGGCCAGCGCCATCAGGTCGCCGGTGCGGCGCTGCTGGTAGAAGCGCGGGCCTTGAAGCGTCAGGCGCCGGTACAGGCGCTCGCGCAGCTCGACGCCGAGCCGGTAGGCCGCGGCATAGAGCTTGAGCCGCCAGCCCACGCGCAGAAAGTAGATCGCGACGCCGGCGCCGAGCAGCAGCGCGAGCTCGCGCGTGAGCGATGGCGCGTCGAGCCGGCCGGCGACCAGCTCGTCGACCAGATGGCCGACCTGGCGCGGCAGCCAGACGATCAGGAAGGCAATGCCGACCAGCATCAGCGCCGAGGCGGCATAGGCGCGCCCATGGCGGCGCACGAAGGCGAGAAGGAGTCCGGTGAGCGTCACGGATGGGTCACGATGGGCCGCCACGGCGAAGGTCGGTTGCAGGCACCTCGTGGGCGCACCGCTGCGGCGGGCGTGGCGAGTGTAGGGGCGCGCGTCGGGGCGTGCGGCGCCGTGGGCATCGATCTTCGTTGCGTTTCGGCAGCTTGCGGGCGCAGTTCGAGCCGCGCTTGGGGCCGTTCATCGCACGCCGCGTGCAATCGGGCGGCCCGGCGCCCACACTGCATTCACCCCGAACCGATTCCGCCCCATCAGGAGCCAGCCATGTTCACGATGATGTCGCGTCAAGCCCGCCTGACCACCGCGGTCGTCGCCGTGGTTGCCACTCTGGCCGAAGGCGCCTTGCTGGCGACCCTGGCCGAACCGGCCACGCCGACGGTGCGCCTCGAGCGCGTCGTGGTGCGCGGTGCCGCCTCGCAGCTGCTGTCGAATGCGGCCGCCGATCAATGCCCCGAGATGGTCGCGACGGCGACCTGCTGATCGATGAACCTTTCGCCGGCTTGGCGAGTCGATCGAAGCCAGCAAGAGCAACGCCGGCTCCTTCGTAGCGCTGAAGGATGGCCGGCGTGCACAGTTCCAACCCAGCGGGATTTCCAAGACTCCCCCGCTGACTTCCAGGGCCGCCTTGCAGCGGCCCTCTTTTTTGTGGAGGCGATTGTGCATCAGCCGAACGAAGGCCTGCGTCTGCCGTCAGGGCATTGGCGTCGGCGCGACAATGCGCGCATGACCCAATGGCTTTACCGTCTGGGCGCTCGCGTGCTGCGCCTGGTGCTGATCCTTGGCGGCCTGGTGTTCGCGCTCAGCGTGCTGGTCGCCGGCCTGATCCTCGCGGCCTTGCTGACCGTGGTCTCGCTGCTGCGCGGACGCCGGCCCACGGCCAGCTGGCAGGCGGTGCGCCGCGCGCGCAGCCGGGCCGCTTCGCATGTGTCGGCAAGCCGCGGCGCGCCGCGCCACAGCGGCGAGGTGGTCGACATCGAGGCGCGCGAACTGCCGTAGGAGCCGCGGTGGCGCGGGTGGACTTCACGCCCCAGCTGCGCCGGTTTACGGCGGCACCTGGCGTTGATGCGCCCGGCGCGGCGACGCTGATGCAGGCCCTCGCGGCCGCGTTCGAACTGAACCCGAAGCTGCGCGGCTACGTGCTCGACGACCAGGGCCAGCTGCGGCCCAATGTGGCGATCTACATCGACGGGCACGCCATCCGCGACCGGCGCCGGCTGCTCGACCCGCTGGGCGCGGCGAGTCGCGTCTACGTGGCGCAGGCTCTGTCCGGAGGCTGAATGCTCCTCTGACGTCCACGCCCTTCCACGCAAGGAGACAACGCGATGTCCGTCAGCCAAGTCACCGACCGCGCCTGGGTGGCGACCCGCAAGGGCTTGTTCGAGCTGCGGCGCGGCAGCGGCGCTGCCTGGCGCATCGAGCGCGTGAGCTTCCTCGGCGAGCCGGTGTCGATGCTGCTGGCGCCCGACGCCCGCGGCCGCATGCTCGCCGCGCTCAACCTGGGGCATTGGGGCGTCAAGGTCCAGGCCTCGGACGACGGCGGCGCGAGCTGGAGCGAAGTGGCGACGCCCGCTTATCCCGAACAGCCGGCCGGCGCCGAAGGGCCGGCCTGGAAGCTGGTGCAGATCTGGAGCCTGGAGCGCGACGGTGCCGGCACGGTCTGGGCCGGCACGCTGCCCGGCGGCCTGTTCCGCTCGTCCGATCACGGACGCTCGTGGCAGCTCGTCGAGTCGCTGTGGCAGCGGCCCGAGCGGCTGCAGTGGTTCGGCGGCGGCTACGACGTGCCGGGCATCCACTCGATCTGCCCGCATCCGCAGCGCGAGGGCGAACTGCTGGTGGCGGTCAGTTGCGGCGGCGTCTGGATCACGCGCGACGACGGGGCAAACTGGGACGTGCACACGAAGGGCATGCGCGCCTCGTACATGCCGCCCGAGCGCGCCGAGGATCCGGCGATCCAGGACCCGCACCGCGTCGCGCGCTGCCATGCGGCGCCCGACGTGCTGTGGTGCCAGCATCACAACGGCATCTGGCGCAGTGCCGACAACGCGGCGAGCTGGCAGCCGATCGAGGCGCCGCTGTCGGATTTCGGCTTCGGCGTCGCCGTGCATCCACGCGATCCGCACACGGCCTGGTTCGCACCGGCGGTCGCGGACGAGAAGCGCGTGCCGGTCGATGCCGCGCTGGCCGTCAACCGCACGCGCGACGGCGGCGCGAGCTTCGAGACGCTGCGCGAGGGCCTGCCGCAGCGCGACTGCTACGACTTGGCCTACCGCCACGGCCTCGAGGTCGCCGCCGACGGCGAGCAGCTGCTGATGGCCAGCACCACCGGCGGCCTGTGGGCCAGCGCTGATGGCGGCAATGCCTGGCGCACGGTGTCGCTGACGCTGCCGCCCGTCTACGCCGTGCGCTTCGGCTGAAGTCCCCGCCACCACCGCCAGCGCATCTGCCTTCGGACGGCTCGACAGCCGCGCGGCGCCGGTGTCGAATCGGCGAGCGGCGCGATCGGTGCCGCGCCAACCTCCCCACCAAGAAGGAAGCGCTACATGCAAGCTGTCATCGACAAGTTCGGCCCGCTCGTCGGGCGCATCCTGATCGCCGCGCTGTTCGTTCCGGCAGGCATCGGCAAGATCGGCGGTTTCGAAGGCACCGTCGGCTACATCGCGTCCAAGGGCCTGCCGCTGCCGCAGGTGGGCGCGGCGCTGGCGATCGTCGTCGAGATCGGCGTCGCGGCCGCGCTGTTGCTGGGCTGGCGCACGCGCTGGGCGGCGCTGATCCTGGCGCTGTTCACGCTGGTGTCGGGTGTCATCTTCCACAACTACTGGGCGGTGCCGCCGGAGCAGCAGATGGCCCAGAGCATCCACTTCTGGAAGAACATGGCCATCGTCGGCGGCCTGCTCTTCGTGGCCGCGCATGGCGCCGGCGCCTTTGCGCTCGACCGCCAACGGGGCGACTGAGCCGGGCCGCGCCGACACCGCGTCGGCGCGCCTGTTCTTCGCGCTCTGGCCCGACGAAGCGACGCGCTGCGCGCTGCTCGCGCACCAGGCCTGCTGGCGCTGGAGCCGGGCCAGCCGTCGCACGCGCGGCGAGCGCCTGCACGCGACCCTGCTGTTCCTCGGCGACGCGATCGATCGCGAGCGCATTGCCGAACTGGTCTCGCTGTGCCCGCGCTGGCCGCGCCCCGTCGAGCTCGTGCTCGATGCGGCGCAGGTCTGGCCACGCGGCATCGCGGTGCTCGGCGCGAGCCAGGTGCCCGAGCCGCTGATCGAAGCCCACGATGCATTGCGCGCTGCCTGCGGCGCGCCGGCGCGCCCCTGGCGGGCGCACGTCACGCTGGCGCGGCAGGCCGAGGGCGCGCTGCCGCCGCAGCAGTTCCCGCCCATTGCCTGGCGCGTCGAGCGCGCGGTGCTGGTCGAGTCGGACCTGCGTCCGCCGGGGCACTACCGCGTGCTCGGTGAAATCTAGAACGGCGCCGGGCTTTCGAAGCTGCAACGATCGCCGCTGCGCGGATGCGCGAATGCGAGCCGGCTCGCGTGCAGCAGCAGTCGCCGTCCGTCGGCGATGCCGTGGCGCTGCCGATCGGGCGGCGCGTAGAGCGCGTCGCCGAGGATCGGATGGCCGATGGATTGCAGGTGCACGCGCAGCTGGTGCGAGCGTCCGGTCAGTGGCTCGAGCTCGACGCGCGTGAGGTCCTGGGCGGCGTCGCAGGCCAGCGTGCGGCAGCGCGTGCGCGAAGGCTTGCCGCGTGCCTCGTCGACGATCTGGCGCGGCCGGTTCGGCCAGTCGCAGATCAGCGGGCGGTCGATCGTGAACCATTCGGGCGCCTCGAGTCGGCCGGCCACGACCGCGACGTAGCGCTTGTCGACCGCGCGCTGCTCGAAGGCACGCGACAGCGCGCGCTGCGCATCGAGGCCACGCGCGAACACCATCAAGCCCGAGGTCGCCTGGTCGAGCCGATGGACCACCAGCGCGTCATCGAAGCGAGCGCGAACGCGCGCGATCAGGCAGTCCTGCTTGTCCTCGCCGCGGCCGGGCACGGCCAGCAGGCCGGCGGGCTTGAGCGCGACGAGCAGCGCTGCGTCGGCGTGGACGATCTCGAACGCCGGCGCCGTCACGCGTCGCGCACGTCGGCCACCGGCTCGCGTCCGAAATCGGGCTTCGCCAGGAAGGCCAGCAGCTTGGCGGCGGCCTGCTCGGGGCTGTCGAGCAGGCCGTCGGTCTTGAGGCGCACGAAGCGTTCGCGATCGGCGAACGCGGCCGGATCGGCGCTGCGCAGCTGCACCTGCATGTCGGTGTCGATCACGCCGGGCGCCAGCGAGACGATGCGCGCGCCGTGCGGCCGCGCGGCCTCTTCGAGCGCGACGCAGCGGCTGAAGTGGTCCATGCCGGCCTTGGCGGCGCAGTAGACCGCCGCCGAGGCCATCGGCCGGCGCCCGAGGCCGGACGAGACATTGACGATGCGCCGCGTGGCGGTCCAGTCGCGCGTGGCGGCGAGGAAGGCGCCGGTCAGCAGCATCGCGGCCTCGAGGCCGACACGCAGCGCTTGCGAGACCTCGGCCGCCGGCACCTCGCCCAGCGGCGCCGAGGTCGGCAGCGCGGCCGCGTTGTTGATCAGGTTGGCGCTGCGCAGGCCCGCGCCGCCGCGGGCGCGCAGCCACTCGGCCAGGCGCGACGCGGCACCGGCCGGCTCTTGCGCGAGGTCGATCGCCCAGTCGGTGACGGTGGCGCCGCGCGATGCCGCCAGCGTCGCGAGGTCGGTCGCGGGCCGGCGTGCGATCAGCAGCAGCTCGTGGCCGGGGCGCAGCAGCTGGGTGGCGAGCGCATGGCCGAGACCGCGCGAGGCGCCGGTGATGACGTAGAGATGACGTTCCATGCCCGATCCTCAGGAGTGGCCTTCACGAGAACTGCTCGACCAGCCCGGATTGGACCGCGTTCTCGGGGTTGGAGCCGGCAGCGCGCACGCGCCGCAGCGCTTCCTCGGTCTCCAGGCCGGCGCACTTGAGCACGCAGGCCGCGGCCGAGCCGGTGCGACCGATGCCGGCCGCGCAGTGCAGCAGCACGGTCTCGCCGGCGCGCAGCGCGGCGTCGACGCGCGCGATGCCGGCGCGAAAGCCGGCCAGGTCTTCCGGTAGGCCGTAGTTGCGCATCGGCAGGTGCAGCCAGCGAAACGGCAGCTCGCCCAGGCCGATCAGCCGCGCATAGGTCGGCGACAGCTCGGCCACTTCATCCAGCGGCGCCAGGCACACGACGAGGCCGACCTGCGCCTGGCGCGCCAGCGCCATGAACTCGGCCCAGGGTTCGAAGCGGCCGGGCATCGAGGCCAGCACGAGGCGGCCATGGCCGGGCGCGGAGGCATCGACGAATCGCAATCCCATGACAAGAAACTTCCAGACTGCTCCGGCGATGGAGCACTGCGCATCCTATCGCTGCGACATGGGCCGAGGGTGGATCCGGGTTGGTGCGCGGGGGCCGGCGCCCTAAGCTGGGGCGGCGTCGCAGGCGTTCGCGACGAGGCGCGGCATGGTCCTTGGCATGAAGCAATGGCGGTGGGCGAGAGGCTTGGGCGCGGCAGGGCTGGCGCTCGCGGTGCTGGGCCTGGCCGCGGCCTGCGCGTCGGCGCGCGACGCCGCGCGCACGCCGCGCGCCGAGTCGGTGGCGCCGGGCGTCTACGTCGTGCGCGGGCTGCCCGGCGACGTGGACACCGTCAATCTCGGGCGCGTCGGCAATGCCGGCTTCATCGTCGGCGAGCAGGGCGTGATCGCGATCGACACCGGCACCTCGTATCGACATGGCCAGGCCTTGCTGCAGGCGATCGCGCAGGTGACCGACCGGCCCGTGCGGCTGGCCATCGTCACGCACCCGCGTCAGGAGTTCCTGTTCGGCGCGGCGGCCTTTCGCGAGCGCGGCATCGCCTTGCACATGCACCGCGACGCGGCGCGGCTGATGGCCTCGCGCTGCGAGACCTGCCTGAAGAACCTGCAGCGCCAGCTCGGCGAAGACGAAATGCGCGGCACCATCATGTGGCAGCCCGATGTCGCGTTCGACGGTTCGCCGCGGATCGACGCGATCGGCCGGCCGGTGCAACTGCTGTACTTCGGCCACTCCAGCGGGCCGGGCGACGTGGCGGTGCTCGACGAGCGCAGCGGCGTGCTGTTCGCCGGCGGCCTGCTCGATGCGCGGCGCATCCCCGACGTGCTCGACGGCGACCTCGCCGGCTGGCGCCGCGCGCTCGACGCGCTGCGCGCGCGCGCGCCGTCGGCCATCGTGCCCGGCCACGGCCCGGTGACCACGGTCGCCGCCATCGACGCCGAGCAGCGCTATCTCGTGCGGCTGGAGTGGCGCCTGACCCAGCTGCTCGAACGCGGCGTCGCGCTCAGCGAAGTGGCCGACGCTGCGGCGCTGCCCGAGTTCGACCGCTGGGACCAGTACGACACCATCCACCGCCGCAACGCCTCGATCATCTACGTGCGGCTCGAACGCGACCTGCTGTTTCGCGAGGAGAACCGTCGATGAGCCTGCTTCGGATTCGCCGGCGCGCATTGATCGCGTCGGCCGCATCGGCCGCGTTGCTGCCAGTGGTGGGGCGCGCCGCGCCCGGCGGCCTGCCGAGCAACGTCGGCCACGCCGACTCGTCGCCCGAGTGGGAGCGCCTGCGCGAGAAGCTGTTCGGCGCGCGCCCGATCGTGGCCGACGGCAGCCGCGTGCAGCTGGTGGTGCCGCTGCGCGCGGCCTACGGCGCCTCGGTGCCGGTCAAGGTGGTGTCGAAGCTGGCGCAAAGCGAGTCGCTGTACGTCAAGCGGCTGGTGCTGCTGGTCGACAAGAACCCGTCGCCAGTCGCGGCGACGCTCGATCTCACCACCGACATCGGCCAGGCCGACCTGGAGACGCGGCTGCGCGTCGACGAGTACAGCCACGTGCGCGTCGTCAGCGAGCTGTCCAACGGCGAGCTGCACACCGACTCGCGCTACTGCAAGGTCTCGGGCGGCTGCTCCGCGCCGCCCAACCGCGACCAGCTGCACAACATCGGCAAGACGGTGATGAGGCTGCCCGAAGGTGTGCACATGGGCCGGCCGACGCCGGTCGACCTGACCGTGATCCACCCCAACGACACCGGCTTCGAGCTGAACCAGCAGACGGTGATGTACATCCCGCCGCATTTCGTGCGCTCGATCAAGCTGCGCTACGGCGAGCGGCGCCTGTTCGATGCCGAGCTCGACTTCTCGGTCAGCGAGAACCCGAGCCTGCGCTTTTGCTTCGTGCCGCGCGAGGCAGGCGAGCTGCGCGCAGAGGTCGAGGATTCGAAGGACGGCCGCTACAGCGGCGTGCTGAGGATCGGCTAGCGGCCGAGACCGAAGGCCGGCTGGCTCAGGAACTCTCCGACTTCGTCGTCATGATCGCGCCGATGTTCGGCGCGATCGGTGCGTCCGAGACTGGTGCAGCCCATTGGGGGCTTCACCCATCGAGGAACACGCATCATGAAGAAGGACGACTACATCAAGCTGGTCACCGAGCTGCACAAGATCGCGGGCGATCCCAAGGATGCGCCCGACGATGCGGTGAACAACTTCGCGCTGAACGGGCACACCGTCGCGCTGGCGTTCGACGAGTCCATTCCGGACGTCGTTTTCGTCCTGGCCGATTGCGGCGGCACGTCGCTGGACAACGATCGCGCGCTGCTCGAGGCCAATACCCAGCTTCCGAGTGCCCAGGACGGTTACGGCTGCTACGGCCGCTGGAACGCGACCGACTCGATCGTCTACCGGGCCCAGCTGCCTTTCGCTCCGACGACGAAACCCGAAGACATCGCCAAAGAAATGGCGCAGATCGCCGCGCGCGCGGTCGCAGGCCTGCCCACCAACACGGCCACCGCCGCGAAGTAAAGGGAGATCGCCATGTTCCTCAAGCCACTGATGGGCCTGCGGCAGGTCCACGGCAAGCTGCCGCCGGCCGCCAAGCTGATGCCGCCCATCCCGAAGACGCCGGTCCGCAAGCTCTACGTGCGCGGCCTTCCGACGCAGTTCATCAAGTCGAAGCATGTCGCGCAGGTCGGGGAAGGGGTCTCCACCATCGTTCCCGGGCACGTCGATGCGGCATTCGTTGCCCAGGATCTGGAGGAGCTCAACACCGGACTCGGGAGCTGGCTCATTGCGATTGGAAAGCAAGGAAGCCAAATCGACTTGCCGGAAGGGATGGCGTCGGTGCTCAAGTCCTTGCTGCAGTCCGGGCGCGACGCGGGCAATGTCAAAGGCGGTGCCGCGGTGACCCTGGGGCAGCAGCCCGATCCGAGCGGCTTCGTCCACCGCGCGTGGAAGTGCCGCAGCGTCACGGATCCCGATACCCAATTCTGGAATACCGAAACCGACGCGAAGAAGCTGACCGATCCCCATTCGGGAACGGATTCCTCCGCAGCCACCATGGTCGACCTGGGCACGTTCACGCCGGCGCTCTGGTTGGTGCTGCTTCACGCGTTGTGGGAGCGCGGCGACAAGCACTACGCGCTGGCCGGTAAGACGCAGACCGTGCCCTACCACCTGTGGACCGCGCAGGAATGGATGGACTTCCTGCGCGGCGTGGGTGTGCATGGCGGCGAGAACTGCGTCGGCTTTCTCGAGTGGTTCTTCGACACCATCGCGTCGTACATGGCCCCGGGCGGCGAAATGCTGCCGCATCTGAAGCGGGCGCTGTCGCAATGCCGTCATGTCGAGGACGTGATGGCCGTGGCTCAGGCGTTCTTCAGGAAGAACGAAAAGGGCCACATCTCCCTCATCCCCAGCCCGCCGAAGCTGCTCACCCTGCCGTCGCAGGAGAAGAAGCAGGAACTCAACCGGGACGAGGTCAATGCCCTGCGGGAAAGCATGGGCATGGAGACCCTCGAGGAGGAAGAGGAAAGGGAGGCGAAGGAAAAGGCACAGGCTCTCGTCGAACGCCGGCAGAAGTCCGAGGCGCGCGCGACCAAGCTGCCGCTTTACGCCGACTACGCCAAGGCCTTCGGCGACGATCCCGACAAGCAGTTCGTTCGCTTCGCCGCGGCGCTGGTCGAGGACGAATCGATCTTCGAGCTCATCTTCACCGACCCACAGTACAAGCCCGCGGGCGAGAGGATGTTCGAGGTGCTGGGCAAGCGGCTGCGCGCGCTGCCGGCCAAGCAAGGCAAGGGCGTGGCCTTCGTCATGCTGCACCAGAACACCTATCCGGGCGACATCACCCACATCTCGACCACTGGATTCTCCAGGGACGACGGCCGGGTCTCGATCTCCCACCAGGAGTCGATTCCGAAGAAGGAAGGCAAGACCGAGATGATCGACGGCCTCGCGGTCGACATCATCGGCTGCGCATCGGCCAGCTACAACACGCTGACGATCACGAACGCGGTGCGCAAGAAGCACGGCCTCGCTCCGATCGAGTGGAAGGATCTGCCGATCGTGCGGTCGCTGCTGGAGACAGGGACGCCGATGATGTTGGCCGTCGACCTGGACGACTTCGACGGATTCGAGCAGTTCAACCTGCGCTCTGCACAGGAGTCCGCCAGCGCCCAGGGTCTGGACACGCACTACGGCACCAACCCCAGCATGACGCTGCAGGCACTGGCCGAAGGGGTGAAGTCGGGCAAGATTCAGCTCACGGAACAGCAGGCCAAGCTGCTGATGACCGAGCGACGCTTCGCCCTGCACCCCATGCTTCCGCCGCCCGGGCACGACGGCGACTTCAGCTGGGGCGATTCCACCAACAACTGCGCCCGTCAGACCTACCTGGCGCTGGAAGCCGGCAAAGCGCCCAAGGTGGCGGCTTTCAAGTACCGGCCGGGCATGACGCTGGCTCAGGTGACGCGTCTGTTCATCGATGCGGGCGTGCTGCCCAACACCGACCCCGACACGGCCGACCTGATGGACAAGGGCGGGTACACGTGGGACAGCAAGTCGCAGACGGTGATGGCCCATCCGTACTCGTTCCTGTGCCTGGCCTACTCCTGGTCGCTGGCGCCCGACGGTATGGCAGGTGTCGTCGAGCCGGACGTGCCTCGCCTCAAGCTGAAGAATCACGACGAACTCCAGAAGCGGCTGCTCGGATACCAGCAGAAGCTGCAGGCACTCGCGCAGAAGAACTGGGACGCCTTCAAGGCGAACTACCAGCCGTCCAAGGCGAAGGATGTGATCGTCACGCCGCCGCCGGGACCAATGGTGGCGCTCGGACCGGCGGACTGGCCTGCGGTCGCGGCGCATGTGAAGCGCCTGACGGAAGACGAGCGCAAGCGCCGCTTCCCGTACGGCGATCCGGATCAGGTGATCGAATCGCTCAAGAGGGGCAGGAGCCGGCTCTACGGCGTGCGCGATCCGAAGACGCACGAGATCCTCGTGATGCTGGAGGTCAAGCTCTACCTGCGGGGCGATGACTTCGTCGCGGAAGGCGCCATCAGCACCGTTCCCGAAGCGCGCAAGAAGGGTTGGGGGCTGTGGGCATTCAAGTGGTCCTGCGCTTGGGCGCGCAATCGAGGTGCGGTGCTGCGCGTCGGCCAGTTCCGCGCCGACAACGTGGCCGCCGCCAAGATCATCGACGACCTCGCGAAGGTCGGCCCCGTGGAGATCGTCAAGGATGACGGCAGCTATCGCTACTTCCAGATCCCGCTGGCGCAAGCCGACCGGGACTCCTGGTTGATGGAGCACTTCAGCCTGGGTCCGGCTGAACCGCAGCCGCCGTTGGCGGGCATGCCGCCGAAGAAGTAGCCGCGCGGCGCGTCGTCCGCCCTCGCGCGCCACCGCAGGGTTTGCCCTGCGGTGGCGCGCCCCGATACTCGGGGCCGATGAGATCCGGATGTCCGACATGGCTTCGCTGGCTGGCGGTGCTCGCGCTCGGCTGGAGCGCCGCTTTCGCCTGTTTGGCAGGTCTGCCGGCCGCCTATGAACCCGTCGTGCTGCAGCCCACCGGCCGGCCCGCGCGCGCCGAGTTCGACCTCGCGCCGCTGATCGAGCGCGCGCGTCGCGAAGGCCGCTGGCTCTACGTCTACCTGGGCGCGACCGATTGCCCCTATTGCCGGCGCTACGAGGCCTTCCTCGCGCGCCATGCCGACGAACTGGCGCCGCGGTTCGCGCGGCGCTGGCTGGTGGTGGAGCTGCGCAGCGAGCTGTCGGTGACGGCCGAGCGCCTGTACCTGCGCGCGGGCGGCGCGAGCCTGCCCTATGCCGCCTTCCAGCGCTCGATCGGCGACGAGCGCGCGCGGCTGCTGGTCTATCCCAGCGTCTGGCTGCTCGACGCCCAGGGCCGCCCGCTGATGCAGATGCCCGCGGGCACGGGCACCTTCGAGACGGTGGCCGAGCAGATCGAGATCCTGCAGCTGGTCCAGTAGCTCCCAGATCAGCCCTCAGTAGCCGGCTACTACCACCGGCCGCCGCGTCGTCTCAACAATGGCCGTTCCCCAACGCCCACCAAGGAGACAGGCGATGAGCAAGAAGATCCTGATGATCTGCGGCGACTTCGGCGAGGACTACGAGACCATGGTGCCGTTCCAGGCGCTGCTGGCGGTGGGCCACCAGGTCCATGCGGTGGCGCCGGACAAGAAGGCCGGCGATTTCGTCATCACGGCGATCCATGACTTCGAGGGCCAGCAGACCTACAGCGAGAAGCCGGGGCACCGCTTCACGCTCAATGCCAGCTTCGCCGACGTCAAGCCCGAGGGCTACGACGCGCTGGTCGTGCCGGGCGGTCGCGCACCGGAGTACCTGCGCATGAACGCCCGCGTGGTCGAGATCACGAAGCACTTCCTCGCCGAGGGCAAGCCGGTCGCGGCGATCTGCCACGGCGCGCAGCTGCTGGCGGCCACGGGCCTGCTCAAGGGCCGCCGCGTGTCGGCCTATCCGGCCTGCCAGGTCGAGGTGGAACTGGCCGGCGCAGAATACGTCGGCATCCCGGTCGATCAGGCGGTCACCGACGGCAAGCTCGTGACGGCGCCCGCCTGGCCGGCCCATCCGGCCTGGATCGCGCAGTTCCTCGCGGTGCTGGGCACGCGCATCACCCACTGAGCAAGGCCCGAGCATGTGCGAAATCTTCGTCAGCGCCGACCCCGCCAGCTACGACAGCCGCACGCGCTCGGTGCGGCTGCACGGCGTGGTGAGCAGCATCCGGCTGGAGAACCTGTACTGGACGGTGCTCGAAGAGATCGCGCAGCGCGACGGCATGAGCGTCGTGCAGCTGATCGAGAAGCTGTATGACGAACTGGTGCACTCGCGCGGGGCGGTCGGCAACTTCACGTCCTTCCTGCGCGTGTGCGCGCTGCGCTACGAGGCGCTGATCGCGCATGGGCGCATCCCGGCCGAGACGGCCGTGCCGATCCGCTCGCTCGATGCGCGCGCCGTGCTCGGCGACCTGCCTGGCGGGTGGGGCCGCGGGCACGATCCGGCGCCGCCGAGCGGCTCGCGGCACTGACCCCCCGGCCCAGGCGGCCCCGCAGCCCGCGCACGTCCTCATTCGGGTGGGGCGCAGCGCGCGGGCCCTGGATTTGGGCCTCCTTGTGGAGTAGGGTTCCTCGTCCTACTTGCCGCCGGCTGGATGCGGCATGGGGCCAGCAGTCCGAGGGGGCCAGAACATGCGCGATTTCGACGAGTCCACGCTGTGGCGCGTCAGCGAGTACGAGCGCGTGTGCCAGGAGACCGGTACCAGCGGCTTCACGCCGCTGGACGGCAAGTCCGGCATGCTGCCCAGCGAGTTCCTGGCCGACATGCGCCGGCTCGAGCGCGACATGCCGGCCGGCGTCGATGCGCTCGAGGTGGTCGCGACCTCGCTCCGGCACCACGAGCCTGCGCTGCTATGCCTTCAGTGCGAGGGCCTGGTCTGGCCGGTGACGCTGTTCCCGACCGAGCGGCTCTACCACTGTCCGCGCGACATGGCCGTGCTGCCGCACGCGAGCTTCGAGCACCTCGGCCTGCTCAGCTGCGACGCGCCGGGCGTGCGTCCGCCGGGGCACTGGATGCATGAGCGCATCGCCCAGGCCGAGCACTACCGGCAGCTCGACCCGCTGCTGTGGCTGCTGGCGCTGTACGGGCCGCGCACCGCGCTGCTCAGCGACATCGGCGGCACCGCGGCCTACCGGGCGGTCTACTCGCAGGACGGCTTGCGCCCACCGGTCTCGGGCGTCATCGCGTCGGCGATGGAGCACCTGCGCCGCGAGTCGGTGCCGCTGCGCGAGCTGGCCGGCTGGCCGGGCATGAGTCTCGAACGCGCCGCGCGGCTGCTCAACGGCCTGTACCTGACCGCCGGCCTGCTGGTGACGCGCTCGCACCCCGCGGCGCGCGCCGAGCCGGGCGCGGTGCGGCGCTTCCTGGGTGGCTGGTCGTCGACGCGGCGGTGATCGAGCCCCCACGCTCACTGCGTTCGCTGCCCCCCGAGGGGGCTGGCCGGCCTCGGGGCGGCCCGGCGGCCGGCCGCGCCCCCACGCTCGCTGCGTTCGCAGTCTTCGAGGGGGCTGGCCGGCCTTGGGGCGCCCGCGCGCCCGCACTCTCTGCGTGCGACTGCGCGCCCAGATGAATGCGGGTGCCGGCCAGCGCGACCACCTGGCCGGCGCGCAGCTTGCAGGTCTTGCGCAGCTCCATCTGCCCGTCGACCTCGACCTTGCCGGCGGCGACCATGGCCTTGGCGGCGCCGCCGCTGTCGGCCAGGCCGCAGGCCTTGAGCAGCGCGTCGAGGGTGATGTGGTCGCCGCGCACGGCGAAGTCGATGCGTTTCATCTGCGCATAATGCCTCGATGCGGCCGCTGTTCCTGTCTGCCTGGCTCGTCGTCGCGCTCGTCACGCCACCGGCCGGCGCCGCCGACACGGATGACGCCGCGCGCTACGTGCAGTTCGTGCAGGACTTTTCGGGCAATTGCACCGCGCGCAACGGCGTGCAGATCCTGGTGAAGAACGCGCATCCGAACCGGCCGATCCGCGTCTGGCTGGATCGCTACCACATGGGACGCGGCACCGGCGACCGTTCGCGCTCCGACCTTGCGCCGGGCGGCGAGCCCGAGCCGCTGGGCTGCTCGCGGTCGGACTACGGCGCGCAGGAGTGGCGCGTCGTGCGCGCCGTGTTCGTCGACTGAGGCCGCAGCCTCGGCTACCAGTCCTGGATCTCGGGGTTCTGGTAGCTGAACGTGTTGTCGAACGCCAGGTTCGAGAACGAGAACGACAGGCTCAGTTCGAGCGAGCTCACCTGGTGCCACCAGCCCAGCGGCAGGAACATCGTCTCGCCCGGCTCCAGCACGACCTCGAGCACCTTGACCTCGGCAAATCGCGGGTAGCGGGCGAGGTCGGGCGCGTCGACGTCGACCTCGCTGAACACGCCGTTGTAGTTGTACACGCGCGGCGTCTCGAGCGGCGAGACGAAGCGCCAGCGCTTGCGGCCCACCACCTGGGTGTGCAGCAGCATCAGCGTGTCGTGGTGCAGCGGCGTGATCGTGCCGCCGGGGCCGAACCAGAACGAGCAGGCGCGCGAGAGCGCCGAGCGGTCGCAGAACTCCGGCAGGCTGCCGATGTCGGCCAGCAGCGGCGCGAACTCGGGCCGGCGCAGCATCTCGTTGTTGGCCGTCAGGTAGTAGTCGTTGGTCGTGCCGCCTTGGACCACCTGGTCGACGAAGTCCGCCAGGCGCACGGTGCGTCGCAGCTCGAGCTTGTTCTGCTCGTAGCGGCGGTCCTTGTGCCGCTCGGCCTGCACTTCGACATCCAGGTGGCCGAAGCGCTGCTTCAGGTCGGCCGCCGACCAGCGCGACAGCGCCGGCCAGTCGCGCGCCAGCTCGGTGATCACCAGCGGACGGCAGCCGTGGACATAGCGGCTCATGAACTCGTCGGTGGAGACGTGGCTGCGCTTTTCCACCCGCTCGTAGTACGGCACGCGCTCCCACAACCGCTGCTGGTTGGCCAGCACCGATTCGAGCTTGCGGTGCAGCTGCTGCATGCGCCGCGCGGCGGCGAACACCGGGTCCGATTCGATCTGCGCGAGCGCCGCCTCGCAGGCTGCACGCGGCAGGTCGGCCGCCAGCATCGTCTGCAGCATCGACTCCGGCGTGCAGTCGCGCAGGCGGTTCTCCGCGACCCACTGCCACCAGTTCGAGGGCAGCAGCTCGGCGTCGATGCGCGGCGGGCGCGGTGCGGGGGGCAGCGGTGGCGGCTTCATCGCGGGCTTGGGGCTTGCCATTGCACCACCGAAGTCCCTGTCGCGCGAGCGATTTCCCGCGCGTTCACACTGTGCAATCCGTCGTTCATCCTGAAACGCATGCCGCTGAACCGATACGGCGCGACGGGTTTCCAATTCGGTTCCTGTTCGCGAGGAAACACCCATGAACGAGCAGCGATTGACCTGGCTACTGAGCGCGCTGGCCGCGCTCGTGGTGGCGGCCGCCGGCTACCTCGTGTGGCGCGAGTACGGGCGGCCGAAGCCGCCGCTGTCGCTGCCGGCCGAAGCCCCGGCCAGCGCGCCCCTGCCGGTGACGGAGGTGCCCGCCGAGCCGGCGTCGGCGGTGCGCTACCCGCTCGATCTCGGCGAGCCGGCCGCGTCGGCGCCGGGGCCCGGCGGCGAAGCGGGCATTCGCCAGGCGGTCGAGGGCTTGGTCGGCCGCAGCGCGGCGCTGAATTTCGTCCAGTTCGACGGCCTCGCGCGGCGCTTCGTCGCCACCGTCGACAACCTGCCGCGCGAGCGCGCGCCCTCGAACCTGTGGCCGGTCCATCCGACGGCGGGGCGCTTCAGCACCACCGATGCGAATGCGCTGCGCTACAAGGCCTTCGTCGACCTGGTCGCGTCGCTGGATGCCGAGCGCACGGTCGCGCTCTACAAGCAGTTCTATCCGCAGTTCCAGCGCGCCTACGAAGACCTCGGCTACCCCGGGCGCTACTTCAACGATCGCCTCGTCGACGTGATCGACCACCTGCTCGCGACCCCGGCGCCGGGCCAGCCGCCGGCGCTTTCGCTGCCCGAGGTGCGCGGTCCGAACCGGCCGGCGCTGCCTTGGGTGATGTACGAGTTCGACGATCCAGCGCTCGCCTCGCGCTCGGCCGGGCAGAAGGCCTTGCTGCGCATGGGCCCGGCCAACGCGCAGCGCGTGAAGGCCAAGCTTTCGGAGATCAGGGCGCTGCTGGTGCGACGGGCGCCGGCGGCGGGCTGAGCGCATCGGCTCGCGCGTTCGGCGCCTCGATCACGAGGTCCGCGGCCGGGTGCGCGACGCACGGCAGGATCCAGCCTTCGCGCTTCTCCTCGGCCAGCAGGCCCGGCCACTCGATGCGGTAGCTCACAGCGCCCTCGACCAGGCGGCTGATGCAGCTACGGCAGGTGCCGTTGCGGCAGGAACTGGGCAGCACGATTCCTGCGCGCCGCGCCGCCGCAAGCAGGGGCAGTCCGACCGGCGCGGCGAAGCGCAGTCCCGACGGCTCGAGGCGGATTTCGAACACTTGCTCGTCGCCGCAAGCGCCGCTGTGCTTAGAAGCAGTCACCGCCACCGGGCCCCTGGAGCCGGCAGGCCCAACGGAACATCGTGCGTCCGCCGTTCTTGGCCGAGCGCTGGAAGATCGCGGTCGGCTCGCGCTCGATCGCCTCGGGCAGCGGCAGGCCCAGCGCGGCGCCGCTGGTGTTGGTGAAGAAGCGCAGCCAGCAGCTCGCCTCGGCGGGGCACAGCGCAGCAATCGCGCGGTCGTAGTAAAGCGGGTCCGCGGCAGCCGTTTCCGGCACGACGATGAAGGTCGCCAGGCCGAGCCGGCCGGCCACTTGCCAATCGGGCGTCGACTGGGCGCGCGCGGCAGCGGTCGACAGCACGGCGGCAAGGCCCATGGCGATGGGCAGGGCGCGCTGCATGCAGGCATTCAAGGCGGTGTTCCTCCCGTGGCGGTGGAACGCCGCAGCGTGTCGATCACGACGGCCATCAGCGGCTGCCAGCGCCTGAGCGCGCGCCAGCCGAGCCAGCCGCGGCCGAGCAGCCGCAGCGTGCGCCGCGGGCGCAGCAGCGCCAGCGCGGCGCCGCCCAGCCACAACCATTGGCGATGGCGGCTCAGCCAGCGCCAGCCGTCGCGCAGCCGGTCGGCGGTGGCCAGCGGCGCTTCGAGCGCGCGTGACTGCAGGGCCATCTGTGCGCGCAGCTCAGCGCTGCGGATGCGCAGTGCGGTCTGGCGCTCGACGAGCGTCGGCTTCACGGCGCGTTGCCCTCCGGGCGCTGCGGCGACAGCGCCGAGCGGTCGCGCGCGAGTTCGTCGACGCTGGCCGCGAAGGCGCCGCGCGGCGCCTGCCAGCGGCTGCGCGCGGCGCGCCAGGCGAGCACGGCGCCGCCCAGGCTGGCCAGTGCCAGCACCGCCAGCGCGGCAATGCGATGGCTGTCCCAGAACAGCAGCACGACCAGCAGCGCGACGAGCAGCGTGCCGACGCCCAGCAGCACCGCAGCGACGCCGGCCCACATCAGTGCGGCGGCCAGGCGCAGCTTCTCCTGCTCGAGCTCGGTGCCGATCAGCTCGAGCCGCACCTGCGCCATCTCGACCAGCGTGGCCGAGAGGCGGCGCAGCGAGGCCAGCAGGCCGGTGTCGTCGCTCATCGCGGGGCGTTCAGCGGCGGCTAATCAGCAGCCCGATCACCAGGCCGATGCCGGCGGCGATGCCGATCGATCGCCAGGGGTTCTCGTGCACGTACTCGTCGGCGGCCCGGCCGGCAGCCTTGGCGCGCTCCAGGGCGTCGCGCTCGAGCTGGCCGAGGTTGGCCTTGGCGCGCGCCAGGCTGGCCTTGACCTTGTCGCGCATCTCGGCGGCGCTCTCGCCGGCCTGGCCGGCCGTGGCCTGCAGCAGGGCCTCGGCATCGGCGACCACGGTGCGCAGGTCTGCCATCAGCTTTTCGCTCGGGGTGGTGCTGATCTCGATCATCGACGGCTCCTCGGTTGGACGTGACGAGCGGCGGGCCGGGCCCGCCGCGCTGTCCGGACCTTAGCGCCGTTCGCCGCGCGCGGCCATGACTTGACGCAATGCCCGAGGCGCGGCATGCGGCAGCGTCGCCGCCGGGCCGTCCCAAGGCGACGCAGCCCCGTTGGGGGGGCTGCGAACGACGTGAGCGTGGAGACCCTCAGCCGCGCTCGTCGGGCAGGCCCTCGGCGCCGACGGGGGCGGGCGCGTCGTCGATCCAGGCATTGAGCAGCTTGTAGGTCACCGCCAGCACGACCGGGCCGACGAAGATGCCCACCAGCCCGAAGCCGAGCAGCCCGCCAATCACGCCGGCAAAGATCAGCAGCAGCGGCAGGTTCGCGCCGCGCTGGATCAGCACCGGGCGCAAGAAGTTGTCCATCGTGCCGACGATCAGCGTCCACACCAGCAGGAAGATGCCCCAGCCGGTCGAGCCGCTCCAGAACACCCACACCACGGCCGGCGCGAGCACGAGCGTCGGGCCCACCTGCACGATGCACAGCAGCAGCATCACGGCGGTGAGCAGCCCGGCCAGCGGCACGCCGGCGATCGCCAGGCCGATGCCGCCGAGCACCGACTGCGTCAGCGCGGTGACGCCCACGCCCAGCGCCACGCCGCGGATCGCGCCGGCGGCCAGCCGCACCGCGTGGTCGCCACGTTCGCCGCCGAGCCGGTGACCCAGGCGGCGAACGCCCGCGGCCGCGCGTTCGCCGCCGGCGTACATCAGCGCGGCGATCACGACGATGAGCACGGACTGCAACAGCAGCGCGCCTACCGTGCCGGCCTCCGACACCAGCCAAGTGCCGACCTGGCGCGCATAGGGCTGCAGCCGCACGATCAACTCGGCGATGCCGCCGTCGACGATCTGGATCCAGGCCTGTGCGATGCGCTCGCCGACGAAGGGCAGGCGTGCCAGCCAGTCGGGCGGCGCGGGCAGCTGCAGGCCGGGCAGGGCCTTGACCCATTCGGTGATCTGCGGGCCGTAGTCGACCACGGTGGCGACCGCCACCGTCAGCGGCAGCACGAACAGCAGGATCAGCAGCAGTGTCATCGCCGCCACGGCCAGGGCGCGGCTGCCGCGCAGCCGCTGCTGGAACCAGGTCAGCATCGGCCAGGTGGCCACGACGATCATCGCCGCCCAGATCGCGGCGCCCACGAAGGGGCGCAGGATCCACAGCGTGGCGGCCAGCAGCGCGCCGATGATCAGCACGTTGAGCGTGGTCTTGGTGAGATCGGACGGCGGCATGACGGTCATCTGCGGTTTTGCGGTGGCGGACTGCGCGCGAGTATCTTCGCTTCCGCGCCGGCCGCGGCGGGGCCCAGCGGGGCCGTTAGCATGCGCACCCGTCAGCCACCACGCCTTCCTGTCATGGCCGGATCCAGCCTGCTCGCCCTGCTCGACGACATCGCCACGGTGCTGGACGACGTCTCCGTGATGACCAAGGTCGCCGCCAAGAAGACCGCCGGCGTGCTGGGCGACGACCTCGCGCTCAATGCCCAGCAGGTCACGGGCGTGCGGGCCGAGCGCGAGCTGCCCGTCGTGTTCGCTGTGGCGCGCGGTTCGCTGGTCAACAAGGCCATCCTGGTGCCGGCAGCGCTGGCGATCAGCGCCTGGGCGCCCTGGGCGGTGACGCCGCTGCTGATGATCGGCGGCGCCTTCCTGTGCTTCGAGGGCTTCGAGAAGCTGGCGCACAAGTTCCTGCACTCCGAGCACGAGGACGAGGCTCACCACGCCGAGCTGACGCGCGCACTGGCCGACCCCAACGCCGACTTCAAGGCGATCGAGCGCGACAAGATCAAGGGTGCCGTGCGCACCGACTTCATCCTCTCGGCCGAGATCATCGCGATCACGCTCGGCGTGGTCGCCAGCGAGACGCTGGCGCGCCAGGCGACGGTGCTGGCTGGCATCGCGCTGCTGATGACCGTCGGCGTCTACGGGCTGGTGGCCGGCATCGTCAAGCTCGACGACGCCGGCCTGTGGCTCAGCCGCCGCCAGGGCGCTGCGCAGGCCCTGGGCCGCGGCATCCTGTGGCTGGCGCCGTACCTGATGAAGTCGCTGTCGGTCGTCGGCACCGCGGCGATGTTCCTGGTCGGCGGCGGCATCCTCGTGCACGGCGTGCCGGCGATCCACCACGCGATCGAGGCCGCCGCGCACGCCGTCGGGCCGCTGGCCGGCGCGGTCGTGCCGCTGCTGGGCGATGCGCTGGTCGGCGTGGCGGCCGGCGCGCTGGTGCTCGCGGTGGTGAGCCTCGTCAAGCGGCTGATGCCGGCCAAGGCGGTCTCGGGCTGAGCGATCCCGGCGGGTGCGGCCCTGCATCGAGGCGGATTGTGCTGCGCGGCGGATCGCGTTATGAACGGCCCTGGATGCCACGGCATCGATGAACCTTCACCGCGGGAGTCCCTCATGAGCGAGCACGTCTACAAGCAGGTCGAGCTGACCGGTTCGTCCCAGACCAGCATCGAGGACGCGGTGGGCAAGGCCATCGCGAAAGCGCACGAGACGGTGCGCAACATCCAGTGGTTCGAGGTCACCTCGACGCGCGGCCACGTCGTCGACGGCAAGGTGGCGCACTGGCAGGTGTCGCTGAAGATCGGCTTCACGCTCGAGTGAGCGTTTCTGCCCGGATGCCGGGCGGGCGTCGTGTAGGTGAGATTCCTACACGCACAGCGGCGATTTTCGGACAGCTCCCCTGGACCTTGGCTACATGCGGGAGGCCCTGGCGCTGCCTAGTCTTGGGGCATGGAAGTCCTCGATCTCAGGAGACCTGCCATGACCTCAGCCGCCGTCCCCGCCGCCTTCGCCCTGTCCGGTTTCGAGTTGCGCTTCGATTCGATGTTTACAGAGGGCCGCGGGCTGTCCTTTCCCTGCGACGCGAAGGGCCAGGTCGACCTCGACACGCTCAGCGAGCGCGCGCGCTGCAATTACCTCTACGCACGCGCCGTCGTCGGCCGCGAGTTCCTCACGCCGGCGGTGCGTCGCTGCTGAGCCCCGTCGGCGTATTTACCGTTCTCGACAAAACGTCAAGGACAAGTCACGGCCGCGGGCCTATCGTGTGACCGTGGAGCCGCCGTCGCGGCCTTCAGGAGAACGACACCGATGACTCGCTCGCACCAACGTTCGCATCCGCCCGCCTCGCTCCTCGTGGCCGGCACCTCAGGCAACTCGCTGCATCAGGCCGCGCGCCGCCGCGCATTGGCGCAGTTCGGCGCCTGTGCGGCCGTCGCGGCGGCATGGCCGCTGGCCTCGCGCGCCGCCGACGAGGACACCTACGACCAGGAGTCGACGCTCAAGGCCGCCACCGAGTTCTTCGGCCAGACCACCGAGGGTCTGGCCAAGGTGATCGAGAAGGCCTTTCGTGAACAGGGGCGGCCCAACGGCTACATCCGCGGCGAGGAAGTCGCGGGGGCGATCACCGTGGGCCTGCGCTACGGCGAGGGCGAGCTGATGCTCAAGTCCGGTGCGCGGTCCAAGGTCTACTGGGCCGGGCCGTCGATCGGCTTCGATCTCGGCGCGAATGCGTCGAAGGTGTTCGTGCTGGTCTACAAACTGCCCGGCGTCGATGCGATCTACAAGCGCTACCCGGGCGTGGACGGCAGCGTCTACGTGGTCGGCGGCGTCGGCATCAACTACCAGCGCCTGGACGGCGTGACGCTCGCGCCGATCCGCCTCGGCGTGGGCTGGCGTGCCGGTGCCAGTGTCGGCTACATGCACTACCGGCGCGAGAAGTCGCTCAATCCGCTGTAGGCGCCCCCGCCGGCGAGCGCCCGCGCCGCCGTGCACCGCGGTTGCGGGGGTATGCGGGCGCGGTTTGCGCGGCTCGGTCATGACCCGACCCGTCCTGGTCATGGAAGCGTCGCCGATGCGACGACGACACTGCCCGCTCTTTTGGCAGCACAGGGCGGGCTGGATTGATCGATTCCCAGGTGGCCGACGCGAGCCCCGCAAGCCCAGGCAGTGAGCCGTCGCGCCTTGACTGCCTGCGCGGCTATGACATCCTCGACACGGCGCCCGAGCGTTCGTTCGATGACATCGTCCTGCTCGCCGCCCGCATCTGCCAGGCGCCGATCGCGCTGGTTTCCTTCGTCGACGAGCAGCGGCAGTGGTTCAAGGCGCGCATCGGCCTCGACAGCGAACAGACGCCGCGCGACATCGCCTTTTGCAACCACGCGATCCGGCAGCCCGATGCGCTGCTGACGGTGCCTGACGCGCGGCTCGACGCGCGATTCGCGGGCAACCCGATGGTCACGTCGGCCCCGCACATCCGCTTCTACGCAGGCACCGCCCTGGTGACCCCCGACGGCCATGCCCTCGGCACGCTGTGCGTCAAGGACGTCGTGCCCCGCCAGCTCGACGCCGCGCAATGCGACGCGCTCGAGGCGCTGGGGCGCCAGGTCGTCACGCTGCTGGAGCTGCGCCGCAGCGTGCGCGAACGCCGCCTGCTCGACGAGCGCCACCGGCTGGTGCTGGAGTCGGTGGCCAACGCCATCGTCATGGTCGACGAGGCCGACCGCATCGTGCTCGCCAACGCGCAGGCGCAATCCATCTTCGGGCACGCGCCGTCCGATCTGATCGGCCAGCCGATCGACCTCCTGATCCCCCCGCGCCAGCGTCTGCAGCGGCGGCTCGAGCGCCAGGCGCTGCGGGCCGGCAGCGCCGCCCAGCCCCAGGCCGCCGAGACCCTCGGCCTGCATCAGGACGGCAGCACGATCGCCACCGAAACCGGCCTGACGCGCCTGGTCTCGGACCGACAGACTTACCTGATCGAGTCGGTGCTCGACGTGAGCCATCGCAAGTCGATCGAGGCGCGCCTGAACGCCATGCAGACGCTGCATCAGGCGATCGTCGACAACGCCGGCTGCGCCATCATCGCGGCCTCGCCCGAGGGGCTCGTCACGAGCTTCAATCCGGCCGCACAGCGGATGTTCGGCTACAGCGCCGAGGAGGTCGTGGGCCTGCGGCGCCCGGAGGTCGTCGACGGCGTGCTCGAACTGGCGGCGGCCACCTTGGCGTCGCGCCCGCCGGCGTTCGAGATGCCCGCCGCCGGCGACCGCGAGGGCGGCCCGAGCGGCTGCGAATGCGCGTGCGTTCGCAAGGACGGCAGCCGCATTCCCGTGCTGCTGTCGGTCACCGCGCTGCGCGACGGCTTCGGCGCCCAGACCGGCTTTCTCGGCCTGGCGATCGACATCAGCGATCGCAAGCGCACCGAGGACCTGCTGCGCGCCAAGAACGAAGACCTGCGCACCTTCGCCTACACCGTCTCGCACGACCTGAAGGCGCCGCTGCGCGGCATCGTCGGCTATGCGCAGGAGCTGATGCGCCGCCACCAGGACGGCCTCGGCGAGCGCGCGCGCTTCTGCCTCGCGCAGATCATCACCGCCACCAACAACCTCGACCAGCTGATCGAAGACCTGCTCGACTATTCGCGGCTGATCGCCGAGAAGCCGCTTTGCGGCAAGGTCAGGCTGCCCGAACTGGTCGATCGCATCCTGTCGGACCGCAGCCACGCGCTGGCCGAACAGGGCGTCGAGCTCGACGTGCATGTGCCCGGCCTGGTCGTGCGGACCTGGGAGCGCGGCCTGCACCAGGCGCTCAGCAACCTCATCGACAACGCCCTCAAGTACAGCCGCCAGGCGCAGCCGCCGCGCCTGCGCATCCGCGCCGAAGCGGCGGACAACGGCTGCCGCATCAGCGTCGCGGACAACGGCATCGGCTTCGACATGAAGTACCACGATCGCATCTTCGGCCTGTTCAACCGGCTTGTGCGCGCCAGCGACTACGAGGGCACGGGCGCGGGGCTCGCGATCGTCGCCAAGGCGGTCGACAAGCTGGGCGGGCGCGTTCATGCCGAGTCGGTGCCGGGGCAGGGCGCCGCCTTCTTCATCGAGGTGCCGCACCTGCCGGCCGAGGTCTGCGCTTCCTGATGAACGCCGCAACACGCCCCGACGGCGGCCCGCCCCGCCTGCGCCCGATCCTGATGGTCGAGGACAACGACATGGATCTCGACCTGTGCATGCAGGCCTTCAAGGAACATGCGATCGCCAATCCGCTGGCGGCCTGCCGCGACGGCGAGGAGGCCATCCAGTACATCGATGCGCATGCCGATCCCGCCGATCCGGCGCTGCCCGTCATCGTGCTGCTCGACCTGCGGCTGCCAAAGATCGACGGCATCGACGTGCTGCGCTACGCGCGACGGCATCCCGTCTGGCGGCAGGTCCCGTTCATCGTGCTGACCACGTCGCGCCAGGACAGCGACATCGGCGCCGCCTATCAACTGGGCGTCAACTCCTACATCGTCAAGCCGGTCGATTTCGTCGAGTTCACCGAGGTGGCGCGGCGCATCGAGATGTACTGGGTCCTCACCAACGTCCAGCCCTTCCACAGTCCCTGAAAGGGCCGCCGCGCCGCGGGCCGCACGATGAAATATCTCTACGCCGAGGACAACCCGGCCGATGCCGACCTGCTGCGCGCGCACTTTGCCGCCGCGGCGCCCGAGGTGCAGATCGACGTGGCCGACAGCGGCGAGGCCTGCCTGCGCAAGCTGGCCGCCGATCGCTTCGACCTCCTGCTGCTCGACAACCACCTGCCCGACATGGACGGCCTCGCGGTGCTGCGCGAGCTGCGCGAGCGCGGCCACACGCTGCCGGTCGTGATGGTCACCGGCGCCGGCGACGACAGGATCGTCTGGCGTGCGCTGCATGAAGGCGCCAACGACTACGTGCCCAAGTCGGCGGATTACCTGGACGGCCTGCCGCAGCTGCTGGCGACGCAGCTGCGCCGCCACCGCGACCGCAGCCTGCTCGACCGCGCGGACCGCAAGCGCCAGCACCGCGTGCTGTACGTCGAGCCCAACGCGATGGACGCCGAGCTGACGCTGGCGCACTTCGCGCAGTGTTCACCCGATCTGCAGCTGCATGTCGTGGCCAGCGCCGACCACGGGCTCGTGCAGCTGGATGGCCATCGCGACGATCGCGCCTTCGACCTCGTGCTGACCGACCTGCGCCTGCCCGGCATGTCGGCCATGGAGTTCATGCGCGCCGCGCAGCACCGCGACATCGAAGTGCCCTTCGTCGTCATCACCGGCCGCGGCGACGAGGCGACGGCGGTCGCGCTGCTGCGACTGGGCGCCTACGACTACATCGTCAAGCGCGACAACTACCTGGTCCAGCTGCCGCACGCGCTGCGCCACGCGCTGCACCGCTTCGAGCTCGACAACGTCACGCGCGGGCTGCAGGCCGAGCTGATGGCGCTGAACGCGTCGCTCGAGCGCAAGGTGGCGCAGCGCACCGCGCAGCTGCAGGCGGAGGTGCAGGCGCGGCTGCAGGCGCAGGCCGACCTGCAGCGCAGCGAAGACCTGCTGAAGATGGCCGGCCGCATGGCGCGGCTGGGCGCGTGGATGATCGACCTGCCGGCGCGCGGCATGGTCTGGTCCGAGGAGCTGGCGCAGATCTACGAGGCGCACGTCGACTGCGCCCCCAGTCTCGAGGACTTCATCGCCTCGTGCGAGCCACCGGGGCGCGAGACGATGCAAGCGCGCCTCGACGCCTGCCTGCGCGACGGTGCGCCCTTCGACGAGGAGGTGCAGATCGCCACGGCGGTCGGCCGCATCGTCTGGGTGCGCGTGATCGGGCAGGCGGTGCGAGACGCCAACGGAGGGCTGCTGCGCGTGCAGGGCACCGTGCAGGACATCGACGAACGCAAGCAGGCCGAGGCACACCGTCAAGACCTCGAGGCGCGGCTGCGCGAGTCGCAGAAGCTCGAGGCCATCGGCACCTTTGCCGGCGGCATCGCGCATGACTTCAACAACATGCTGGGCGCCATGCTCGGGCATGTGGCGCTGGCGCGCGGCGAGGTCGAGCCGCAGCATCCGGTGCAGTTCAGTCTCGGCCTGATCCACCAGACGGCGGCGCGCGGGCGCGGCCTCGTGCAGCAGATCCTCGCCTTCTGCCGCCGCCAGCCGCCCAGCTTCGTCGCCCAGCCGCTGCGTCGCCTGGTCGACGAGGCGATCGCGATGCTGCGCCCGATGCTGCCGGCGATCGTGCGCGTCGACGCGGTCTGCCGGCCGACGCCGGTGTGGATCGAGGCCGACGGCACGCAGGTCCAGCAGGTGCTGATGAACCTGTGCGTGAACGCCTGGCATGCGATGCGCGGCGGCCCTGGCCACATCGAGATCGGGCTCGACATCGTCGCGCCGGACCAGGCCGCGGCAGCCCCGGCGCATGCCCCGCGCGCGCACCTGTGGGTGCGCGACGACGGCTGCGGCATGGACGCCGCGACCCGCACGCGCATCTTCGAACCCTTCTTCACGACCAAGTCCGGCCACGGCACCGGCCTCGGCCTGGCCGTCGTGCACGGCATCGTGGCGGCACACCGCGGCTCGATCGTCGTCGACAGCGCGCCCGGCCAAGGCAGCGTGTTCCACCTCTACTTCCCGCTCGCCGAGCCGCGCCGCAGCGAGGCGCCGGCCCTGCCGCAAGACGAGGCCGACGACGCCCCGTTCGGTGCGCGCGTGCTCTACGTCGACGACGACGAAGTGATGGCGCTGGTCGTCGAGCGGCTGCTGCAGCGCGCGGGTGTTCGCGTCACGGTGTTCCAGGACGCACGCGCGGCGCTGCAACAGGTGCGCTGCGACGCGCAGGCCTTCGATGTCGTGGTCTGCGACTACAACATGCCCACGCTGACCGGCGTCGACCTCGCGCGCGCGCTGGGCGGCATCGCCCCGCAGCTGCCGGTCATCATCAGCTCCGGCTACCTGCCGGACGAGGCGCGTGCCGAGGCCATGCGCCTGGGCGTGCGCGGCATCGTGCACAAGGAAAACATCGTCGAGGACCTCGGTCGGCTGATCCGGCAGGTCCTGGCGCAGCAGCTGGTCAATTGAGCTCGCTGCGGCCGCCGTCGACCGCGGCGCGCGCATCGGCCTCGCATTGGGCCTGCAGTTCGGCCCAGCCGTCGGCGCCGAGGCGCTCCAGGGTCTCGATGTTGCGCTCGTAGATCGACTCGGCCTCGGGAAACGCGTCGACGGCGCGATCGACGCTGGCCTCGCGCAGCAGGTGCAGCGTGGGGTAGGGGGCGCGGTTGGTCGCGTTGGTGACGTCGTCCTCGTCGGTATCCTCGAACTGGTAGCGCGGGTGGAAACTCGCGACCTGCAGCACGCCGGCATAGCCGAGCTCGTCGACCGCGGCGTCGGCGGCCTCCAGGAAGTCGTTGTAGTCGAGGAAGTCGCCGAGCACGCGCGGATGGATCAGCAGCGTGGTGTCGTGCGCCGCCGGGTCGGCATCGGCCAGGCGGTGCATCTCCTCGCACAGCGCGGCCAGCAGCGCGTCTTCGTCCTCGGCCGGCGTGACGACATAGCGCACCTGGCCCTTGACCTGCACCGCGCGCGCGAACGGGCACAGATTGAGGCCGATCACCGCGCGCTCGACCCAGGCGCGCATGCGGGCGATGACGAGCGCGTCGTCGTCGTTGGGCAAGGTTTCCATGAGCGCATTGTCCCTCGCGGCTCGGCGATGATGCGCGCCTTGCCGCTTGCCGACCCCCGCATGACCTCGCTCGAACGACGCCTCGGACTCGACGCGCCCATCACGCGGCGCGACTTCCTGCAAGGCGTCGCGCTGTCGGGCGCCGGGCTCGCGGCCGGCGCGCAGGCCGCCTCGCCGGGCGGCTATCTCGGCCAGACCGATGCCGACAGCGCCGCCTTGCACGCGCTGCGCTTCGGCGCCGAGCGGCCCGAGCTGCCGGCCTTCGATGCCGCGCGCGACGAGACGCACGACCTGGTCGTCGTCGGCTCGGGCATCAGCGGGCTGTCCGCTGCGTGGCTGTACCGCCGCCATGCCGGCGCCGCCGCGCGCGTGCTCGTGCTCGACGGTCAGGCCGAGCTGGGCGGCCATGCGCTGCGCAACGAGTTCGTCAGCGCCGGCGGTCGGCGCGTGATCGGCTACGGCGGCTCGCAGTCGCTGGACTCGCCCTCGCAGTGGTCGCCGGCGGCGCGCGCCTTGGTCGCGGACGTGGGCATCGATCTCGCGCGCTTCGAGCAGTGGTACGACCGGCGCTGGTCCGAGGCGCGCTGCCTGACGCGGCGCGCGATGTTCTTCGACCAGGCGCAATGGGGCGAAGACCGCTTCGTTCGCCATGCCGCGGACGCCAAGACGGCGCAATGGGCGGCACTCACGCCGCTGCACCCGCGTGCAGCCGCCGATCTCGCCGGCCTGATCGAGCGGCCGCGCGACTGGCTGCCGGGCCTGTCGTGCCGCGCCAAGCGCGAACGCCTCGCCTCGATCACCTATGACGACTTCCTCACGCGCCTGTGCGGCCTGGATGCGCAGCTCACGCGCTTTTTCAGTACCCGCACACGGGCCTACCTCGGCGCCGGCACCGACGCCGCCAGCGCGCTCGACGCCTACGCGCTCGGCCTGCCCGGCTTCGCCGCGATGTCGCTTGGCGGCGCCGCCGACGAGGCGATGAGCCCGAGCGCGCGACAGGCAATCGCGGGTCGTGATGCCTACATCTACCACTTCCCCGACGGCAACGCCGGCCTGGTGCGCGCGCTGCTGCGCGGCCTGATCCCGGCGGCACTGCCGGGCGAAGGCATCGAGTCGCTGGTGCTGGCCGAGAGCGACGACGCCCAGCTCGACTCGCCCGGCAACGCCGTGCGCATCCGCCTGCGCAGCCCGGTGCTGCGCGTGCGCCATGCGGGCGCGCCGCGCGATGCGCAAGCGGTCGACGTCAGCTATCTCGATGCGCAAGACCGTACCCGCACGGTGCGTGCGCGCCACGTGGTGCTGGCCTGCTGGAGCCGGGTGATCCCGCTGTTGTGCGGCGACGAGTTGCCGCGTCGCCAGATCGAGGCGCTCGACGACCAGGTCAAGGTGCCGCTGGTCTATGCCAACGTGCTGCTGCGTGGCTGGCAGGCCTTTGCCGCCGCCGGCATCGACGGCTTCTCGATCCCCGGCGCGGACCTGTTCACCAGCGTCGGCATCGACATGCCGGTCAGCATCGGCAGCTACCGCTTCGCCGACCGGCCCGACGATCCCGTGCTGTTGCACCTGAGTGCGGTGGTGCTGGGCGGCGCGCCGGGCTCGTCGCCGCGCGAGCAGGCCGCCGCCGGCCGCGCCCGCCTGGCGACGCTGCGCTTCGAGGATCTCGAGCGCGCGATCCGCTCGACGCTGCAGCGCGCGCTGGGCGCCTTCGGCTTCGAGGCCGCACGCGACATCGAAGCGATCACGATCAACCGCTGGGCGCATGGCTATGCCTACGAGTACATGCGACCGTGGGACCGCTACTGGCCGCGCGGCGCGCTGCCCGCGCTCACCGCGCGCCGCGGCTGGGGCCGGGTGGCCATTGCAAACTCCGACGCCGGCGCCTTTGCCTATGCGCACGGCGCGATCGACCAGGCGGTGCGTGCCGTCGGCGAGTTGCTGCCGCAGGCGCGGCTGCCGCGGGCAGCGCAATTGCCGGGGCCGTTCGGGGGCTGACACGACAACGAGGAGATTGACGATGACACGCAAGCCTTTCTCGCGGCCGCTCGCGCTGGCCGCTGCGCTGTTGCTGGCGGCCTGCGCCAGCGTGACCAACCCGGTGACCGGCGAACGCGAGTTGTCGGTGATGGACGAGCAGGCCGAGATCGCCGAGGGCAAGAAGGCGCATGCCCAAGTGCTGCAGGAGTACGGCGTCGTGCAGGACGCTCGCCTGCAGGCCTACGTGAACGATCTCGGCCAGCGCCTGGCGAAGCAGTCGCATCGCGCCAACCTGCAATGGACCTTCACGGTGCTCGACAGCCCGGAGATCAATGCCTTTGCGCTGCCCGGCGGCTACGTCTATGTCACGCGCGGCATCATGGCCTACATGGAAAGCGAGGCCGACCTCGCCGGCGTGATGGGCCACGAGATCGGCCACGTCACCGCGCGCCACGGCGCGCAGCGCGCGACGCGCCAGCAGACCGCCGGCCTCGGCGTGCTCGCCGCCAGCGTGCTCGGCGCGGTGGCCGAGGCCTACGGTTTCGGCGGCGCCGGCGACCTGGCGAGCCAGGCCTCGCAGGCGGTGGCGGCCGGCTATATCGCCAAGTACAGCCGCGAACAGGAGCTGCAGGCCGACCAGCTCGGCGCCGAGTACCTCGCGCGCAACAGCTACGACCCGAAGAACATGGTCGACGTGATCGAGGTGCTCAAGCGCCAGGAGCAGTTCGCCGCCGACGCCGCGCGCGCCGAAGGCAAGCAGCCCAGGCAAGGCGGCGACTGGCTCGCCTCGCACCCGAGCAACGAGCAGCGCCTCGCGCAGATCCGCCAGACCGCGGCCAACTACGTCGGCAAATCGCCCGCCGGCGGCTACGCCGAAGACGGCCGCGCCCGCTACCTGCAGGCCATCGACGGCCTGGTGTTCGGCGACAGCCGCGAGCAGGGCGTGGTGCGCGGGCGCGGCTTCTATCACGAGCCGCTGGGCATCGCGATGACGGCGCCCCAGGGCTGGAAGATCCAGAACGCGAGCGACGCGATCACGCTGGTCAACGCGGCGAGCGACGCCGGGCTGGTCGTCAAGACGGTGCCCGACAAAGCCGGATCGACGCACGAGGAGATCCTGCGCAACGTCTTCAAGCCGACCGCCGGGCGCGTCGAGAAGCGCGAGCTCAACGGCTTGTCGGCCACGCATTTCGTCGGCCAGCGCCAGAACGCGCAGGGCCAGCGCCAGGCGGTGACGGCGACCGTGGTGACCGGGCCGCAGAAGCAGAACTACGTGATGCTCTACGCGGCGCGCAACGAACAGGCGCTGGCGCGCGCGATGCCACAGCTGGAAGAGGCCGAGAAATCGTTTCGCGCGCTGAGCGCAGCCGATCGCCAGGCCGCGCGACCCTGGAAGCTCAACGTTGCGCCGTTCCCGCGCGGCGGCTTCGCCGAGCTGGCGAAGCGCTCGCCGCTGCCGCCCGAGAGCGCCGAGCGGCAGCTGCAGCTGATCAACGGCGTCTACGGCGGCACGGCGGCGCCGCAGGTCGGGCAGAGCGTGAAGGTCGTCGAGTAGCGAGCGACCAGGCGAGCGCTACTTCGCCCAGCCGTCCTTCAGCCCGGTGATCTTGTTGAACACCGGGCGGCCGGGCGCGTGGTCGACGCGGTCGGCGACGAAGTAGCCGTGGCGCTCGAACTGGAACTTGTCGTCGGGCTTCGCCGTGGCGAGCGAGGGTTCCAGGTAGCCGGTGACGGTCTTCTTGCTCGCCGGATTCAGCACGGTCAGGAAGTCGCGGCCTGCGGCATCCGGCTGGGCTTCGGTGAACAGGCGGTCGTACAGGCGCACCTCGGCGGCGAGCGCGTCGTGCACGCCGACCCAGGTGATCGTGCCCTTGACCTTGACCGCATCGGCGCCCGGCGTGCCGCTCTTGGTGTCGGGCACCAGCTTGGCGAGCACCGCGGTGACCTGGCCGGCCGTGTCCTTCTCGCAGCCGGTGCACTCGATCACGTAGCCGTACTTCAGGCGCACCTTGTTGCCGGGGAATAGGCGGAAGAAGCCCTTGGGCGGCGTCTCGGCGAAATCGTCGCGCTCGATCCAGTCCTCGGGACCGAGGCTGAAACGGCGCGCACCGAGCTCGGGACGCTGCGGATGCGCGGGCGCCGAGCAGGCCTCGCGATGCGATTCGCTGCCGAACACCTCGGCCCAGTTCGTCAGCTTGAGCTTGACCGGCTCGAGCACCGCCATCGCGCGGGCGGCCTTGCCTTCGAGGTCGTCGCGCAGCGCGACGTCGAGCGTGGAATAGTCGATCCAGCTGTCGGCCTTGCTGACGCCGATGCGCTCGCAGAACAGCTGGATCGCCTCGGGCGTGTAGCCGCGCCGGCGCAAGCCCACCAGCGTGGGCATGCGCGGATCGTCCCAGCCGCTGACGTGGTGTTCGTCGACCAGCTGCTTGAGCTTGCGCTTGCTGGTGATCACGTAGGTGAGGTTCAGGCGGGCGAACTCGTACTGGTGCGGCCGAGGCTGCGCCAGCAGGCCCAGATCGCACAGCTTGTCGAGCAACCAGTCGTAGAACGGGCGCTGGTCCTCGAACTCGAGCGTGCAGATGCTGTGGGTGATGTTCTCCAGCGCGTCTTCGATCGGGTGCGCGTAGGTGTACATCGGGTAGATGCACCAGGCGTCGCCGGTGTTGTGGTGCGTGGCGCGCTTGATGCGGTAGAGCGCCGGGTCGCGCAGATTGATGTTGGGCGACGCCATGTCGATCTTGGCGCGCAGCACCGCGGCGCCGTCGGGGAGCTTGCCGTCGCGCATCTCGCGAAAGCGCGCGAGGTTCTCCTCGGGCGTGCGGCTGCGGTAGGGGCTGTTCGTGCCGGGCGTGGAGAAGTCGCCGCGCGTGGCGCGCATCTGCTCGGGCGTCTGCTCGTCGACGTAGGCCAGGCCGGCGGCAATCAGTGCCTCGGCCGCGCGGTACATGAACTCGAAGTAGTCGCTGGCGAAGTAGAGATGGTCGGTGCCGCCGGCCTGCCAGTCGAAGCCGAGCCACTTGACCGCGTCGACGATGGCGTCGACGTACTCCTGCTCTTCCTTCTCGGGATTGGTGTCGTCGAAGCGCAGGTGGCAGATGCCGCCGTAGTCGCGCGCCAGGCCGAAGTTCAGGCAGATGCTCTTGGCATGGCCGATGTGCAGGTAGCCGTTCGGCTCGGGCGGAAAGCGGGTGCGGATCTTCGCCGGGTCGGGCTGGCCTGTGGCCTGGTGGGCGGCGTCGCCGGGGCTGCCGGCGAAGCGGCGCTGGGCGTAGGTGCCGGCCTCGAGGTCGCGCTCGATGATGCCGCGCAGAAAGTTCGCCGGCTTGTGGCCGGGGGCGTCGGTGGCGTCTGAGGAATGGGCCATGGGTGCCAGATGGGGCGCTGTGGCGGGTCGAAACCCGCATGAATCAAGGGCTTGCGAGCGATTCTATCGACGGGGGTCGAAGCCCGCGTCGGCGCTGTTCACAGAGCTTTACTTACCCACGGACACAACCGGCTGTGAACCGCGCGCCGGCTTCAGTCGTTCAAACGGGTACGCGGCGTGCCAACGCTGCGCCAAGGAGTGATTCGATGAACAAGCTCGTGTCCCTGCGCAAGACCCTCGCCGTTGCCGCCCTGGGCGTCGCCGGCCTCGCGGCCACCGCCAGCGCACACGCCGGCAACGTGTTCTGGTCGATCGGCGTGAACCTGCCGCCGGTCGGAACTGTGGTTTCCAACGCGCCGGTCTATCCGGCGCCCGCCGTGGCCTACCCGGCACCGGCCGTGGTGTATCCCGCCCCGGCGGTGGTGTATCCGCCGGTGGTCTACACCCCGCCGCCGGTGGTCTATCGACCGGCCCCGGTGGTCTACCAGCCGGCGCCGGTGTACTACCAGCCCGGCTACTGGCGAGATGGACGCTATTACCACGACCGCGACGACCGCCGCGCCTATCGCCACGGCTGGCGCGACGGCCACCGCGCCGGCCACCGTCACGACGACTGACCAACAACGACAAGCGTGGTTCGAACGGCGCTGAATCCCAGGCTTCACCCCGCCCGCAAGCCCCGCGTCCGACAGGCCGCGGGGCTTGTCGTTTGGGGCGCTACATCGCCTTGAACCGATAGGCATAGAGCCGGCTGACGACGACGCGCTCGCCGGGGCGGCCGCGAAGCGTGAGGTGCAGCTTGCCGGCTTCGTCGCGCACGGCGGTCTCGATCGCGGTGGCGCGCACGATGGTGCCGCGGTGCACCTGCCAGAAGGCTTCTTCGTCGAGCCGCGGCTGCAGCTCGCGCAGCGAGGTGCGGATCAGGTGCTCCTTGCCGGCCGTGATCACGCGCACGTACTTGTCGGCCGCCTCGAACATCAGCACGTCGGCGACCGGCACCATGTGCAACGTCTGACCGCTGCCGGCCTGGATCACCTGCAGCGGCGCGGCCTGGGTCGATGACGGCGCGTCGGGCGTGCCGAGCAGGGCACGCAATTGCGCGAGCAGCGGCTCGGCCGCATCCGAGGGCACCGCCGGCGCGGCCGAGGCGCGCAGGCGCAACGCGGCGCGCAGCCGCTCGCAGGTCTGCGCCAGGCGTGCCGGCTGCACCGGCTTTTGCACGTAGTCGACCGCGGCGCGCTCGAACGCGGCCATCGCGTACTGGTCGTAGGCGGTCACGAAGACGATCAGCGGCAGCGGCCGGCCGTCGTCCGGCCAGTCCTCGACGATGGCCTGCGCGGCGTCCAGGCCGTCCAGGGCGGGCATGCGGATGTCCAGGAACAGCACCTGCGGGCGCAGCGCGAGCGCCCGCTCGACCGCCGCCTCGCCATCGCCGGCGTGGGCCAGCACCTCGAGTTCGGGCCACAAGGTCTTCAGCTCGGCGCGCAGCGCCTGCGCGAGCAGCGGTTCGTCTTCGGCGATGAGGGCGGTGGCGTGAATGGCGATGGCGCTCATTCGAGAGGCAAAGTGATGGTCGCAAGCGTGCCGCCGGCCGCAGCCGGCGCGAGCGAGAAGCGCGCGCGATCGCCATAGACGGCGGCGAGCCGCTCGCGCACCTGGTGGGTACCGAAACCGTGGCCTTCGGCCGGCGGGCGCTCGGGGTCGAGGCCGACGCCCGTGTCGTGCACGGCCAGCACCAGTGCGTCGGCGTCGCGATGGGCACGCACGGTGAGCCGCCCGCCCGCACGCGCGGGCTCGAGGCCATGCTGGATCGCGTTCTCCACCAGCGGCTGCAGCAGCAGCGGCGGCACCGGCTGCGCAGCCAGATCGGCGGGCAGCTCGAGCGCGACCTGCAGCCGCTCGTCGCCCATGCGCACCTGCATCAGTGCGAGGTAGTCGCCGATGCGCGAGAACTCGTCGGCCAGCGCGTGGCGGTCGCTGCGGCTGGCGGCCAGCGTCGCGCGGAGGAATGCGATCAGCCTGTCGAGCATGGCCTGGGCGCGCGGCGGATCGAGGGCGATCAGCGCGCGCAGGTTGGCCAGCGTGTTGAACAGCATGTGCGGCTCGAGCTGCGACTCGAGCAGCTTGAGCTGAGTCTCGGCGGCGACACGCTGGGCGGCCTCGGCCTTGGCATGGGTCGCGGCGAGCCGGCCGCGCAGCCAGAATAGATAGGTCGCGATTGCGCCGATCGTGATGCTGAACGTCAGTGTTCCGATCGAGCCTTGCCCCTTGAATTCCCAGGGCATCGGCAGGTCGAGGCCCGTCAGGAAGTTCCCGGCTGCGACGCCAACCGTATAGCCGGCCAGTGTGCCGGCCATGACGACGACCGTCATGCCGGGCCATCCTGGCCAGTGGTGACGGGCATGCTCGTGATCCGGAACGCCACGCCAGACCCAGCGGCTCATCGCCCGCCTCCCTCGGTCGATGATGAATCCGCACGAAAGCCCGATCGTGCAGGAATAGGCAAGGTTGTGGGCAAAGTTGCCGGCGTTGAGCGCCGTGAGGAAGACGGCCACGCCCAGGCACATCAGCATGGCGTGCAAGAGCCGCCTCGGCAGCGAATCGTTCGGCTTGATCATCGGGGCGCGTGTGCTTGGCATGGACTGGATCGATCCCGGGTGTGCGTCGCAGGCATGCTGGCTGACGCGCGTTTCAGTGGCCGCCGCCAGGCGACCGGCGCCGCCGGCGTGTCGTGAAACGCCATCTGCGCGGCGCGAAATGCGTCCCGATTTTTATGGTTAGGTCATCAAATCCAAGTTTCGTCGTGAAACTCCGGCCTCTGGCGCGCTCCTGTTGCACCTAAAATTCCGAATGTAAAGACAAGTGACCACAAAGCTTGCTTGCAGGGGAGGGTGGGATCAGCGCGCGCGAAAGCCGGCTGTTCTGCCACTGCAGCAGCAGGTACGCCGGGGATGGATTTCCGACTTCTCGACTGGTCCGCCTGGGCGGACGGTCTGGCTTCGCCTCAAGACTGGCACGCATGGGCGCGTCGGTCCGCCGGCGTTCCCCAGGTTGGCGCCGCGCCAAATCTGCCGGACGTGCCAGCAATGACCCGGCGCCGGCTGGGACGGCTTGGGCGCATCTGCTTCGAAGTTGCGCGGCGGGTCCATACGGGCGCGCCCGAACTGCCGGTCGTCCTGGCTTCTCGTTATGGAGACGCTGAGCGTGCACTCGAGCAGCTGGGTTTGCTGGTCGGGCCGGAAGGCGCCTTGTCGCCGACCGGGTTCGGCCTGTCGGTGCACAACGCAATCGGCGCCATTCACTCCATCGCCACGGGGTCGCGCGCGAATGTGACCGCGGTGGCCGCGGCGGGCGAGACCGCCGCCGCCGGCTTGACCGAAGCGGCCTGCCTGCTCGAGGACGGCGTGCCCGAAGTGGTGCTGGTCTGCTATGACGAAGACCTGCCGGCGGCATACGCGCGCTTCCAGGACGGCCCGATCGGTGCATGGGCCTGGGCCTGGCGCATCGGCCGCGCCGATGATGCCCACGAACGCTTGTCGCTCGTCGCTGGGCAGCCGTCGGACGGTGGAGGGTTGCAGGCCGGCTCGCTGCCCGACGGGCTGGACGTGCTGCGCTTCGTGCTGTCCGGCGACTCACGGCTCGAGCAACGGCATGCGGGGCGCTCGTGGATCTGGGGACGGCATGCTGCAAGCCATTGACCGTCTCTGGCGAACGTTCGCGACGGGGCTGTGTTTCGCGAGCTTCGGCCTGGGCGGATTGTTGCTGCGCCTGATCGTGTTTCCGGCGATGACGCTGATCGTGCACGAACACCGTCTGCGCATGACGCTGGCGCGAGCCCTGATTCGGCAGTCGTTCCGGCTGTTCGTGTGGATGATGCGCAGCGTCGGCGTCATCAGCGTCGAAGTGCGCGGTGCCGAACGCCTGGCGCGCAAGGGCCTGCTCGTGCTGGCCAACCATCCTTCGCTGATCGACGTCGTGCTGCTGATTGCGCTGCTGCGCGATCACGATTGCGTGGTCAAGGAGGCGCTGCGGCGCAACCCCTTCACACGCGGACCCGTGGAAGCCGCGGGGTTCATCACCAACGACGGGGGCCCGGCGCTGGTCGACGCCGCGATCGCTTCGGTGCGCAGCGGCAGCAACCTGATCATCTTTCCCGAGGGCACGCGCACGGCGATCGACGGCGAAGGCCCGCGGTGGCAGCGCGGCGCTGCCAATATCGCCGTGCGCGGCGGGTTGCCCGTGACGCCGGTGCTCATCCGTTCCACCCCGCCGGTGTTGCGCAAAGGCGAGCCCTGGTGGCGGGTGCCCCAGCGGCGGGCTCACTTTGTGCTCGATGTCCGTGAAGACATCGATGCACGCCCCGCCATCGATTCGGCGAGCAGCGAGGCGCAGGCCGCGCGCCTTTTCAACGAGCAGCTGCGCAACTACTTCACCAAGGAGCTGACCGTCCATGCAAACGCGTGAACTCGAAACGGAGATCAAGGAACTGCTGATCTCGTCGCTGGCTCTCGAGGATCTCGGCCCCGAGGACATCGACCCCGCGCAACCGCTGTTCGTCGAAGGTCTCGGCCTGGATTCGATCGATGCGCTGGAACTCGGTCTGGCGCTGCAAAAGCGCTATGGCGTGACGATGAGCGCCGACGCTCAGGAGGTTCGGCAGCACTTCGCGTCGGTACAGGCGCTGGCCAAATTCGTTGCCGCGCAGCGCACGCTGTGATTCAGGCGGCCGCGAGGAGGAGAACCCGATGACCCAAGACGAGATCCTGGCGCGCATGACGCAGATCTTCCAGGAAACCTTCGATATCGAGCCCGAACGCGTGCGCCCCGAGGCGCGCCTTTACGACGACCTCGACATCGACAGCATCGACGCCGTCGACCTGATCGTCCAGCTCAAGCCGCTGGTGGGGCGCCGCCTGCAGCCCGAGGCGTTCAAGTCGGTGCGGACCGTGCAGGATGTCGTCGATGCGCTGCACGGCCTCATCCACACGCCCGCGTCGGCCTGAGGAAGGGCCGCGTCCGCATGCTGCTGAGACTGCTGGCCGGCGCACTGACCGTGACCTACCCGCTGCTGGTGTGGTGGAGCCTGGGGCATTTGTCGGTGCGCTGGTTGGCGTTCGGCCTGATCGCCGTGGCCGCACTGCAGTGGGCCTATCGGCGCGCCGATGAAACGCGTGCCGGCGCCTATGGCCTGCTGATCCTCGCCATGGCGCTTCTGCTCGGCGTGACGGCGCTCGTGGCCGATGCGGTGGCGCCCTTGAAGCTGTATCCCGTGGTGGTCAATGCAGCGCTGTTGTTGTTGTTCGGCGCGAGTCTCATGCGCGGGCCCACCGTGATCGAACGGTTGGCACGCTTGCGCGAGCCGGAACTTCCCCCAGCTGCCGTGCAGTACACGCGCCGCGTCACGCAAGTCTGGTGCGGCTTCTTTATCGTCAACGGCAGCATCGCCGCGGCGACGGCGTTGTGGGCCGACACGCCGACCTGGGCGCTGTACAACGGCCTGGTGGCCTATGTGCTGATGGGTCTGCTGTTCGCCGGCGAGTGGTGCGTGCGGCAGAGCCGGCGCGCAAGGTTGTCGCGTGGCTGAACTGTTCCCTCTCGCGGCGCTGGCGCTGCCGGGCCGGGATCCGGCGGGCGTCGTCGCCTTGCGTGACGGCCGGCCGCTGATGCGAGCCGACTGGTTGGCGGCGATCGATCGCTGGCAGGCGGCGCTCACATCACCGCTGGCCCGGTCGGTGGCGCTCCATCACGACGATCCGTTCGAATTCTCCGCTGCACTGTGGGCTGCCTGGCACGCCGGGTTGCGGGTCGTGGTGCCCGGCAACCGGCAACCTGCAACGGTCGAGCGCATCGAGGCACAGGTCGACCTGATGGCCGGTCAACTTCCGCGCGGCCTGGAGCCGGTCGATGCAGCGTTGCCTTCAGCGCGCGTTGCGCTCGATCCACAGCGCTGCGAGCTGGTGTTGTTCACCTCCGGAACCAGCGGCGAGCCTCTGGCGATCGGCAAGACCCTGGCGCAACTCCAGGCCGAGATTGAGGTGCAGCACGCGCTGCATGGGCACGCATGGGCCGAGGTTGCCGGGCTCCAAGTTCATGCCACGGTGTCGCATCAGCACATCTACGGCCTGCTGTTTTCTCTGCTCTGGCCGCTGGCCGCCGGACGTCCATTCGAGACGCGGCGCATCGTCTACCCGGAGGAAATGGTCGCCCGCCTGGCCGCCTCGCCTTCGCTGCTGGTGGCCAGTCCGGCGCACCTCAAGCGCCTGCCGGACACCCTCGCGTGGGACCGCGTGCGCGGTCGCATTCGCGCCGTGCTGTCGTCGGGCGGCCCGCTGCCGCCCGAGAGCGCTCGAGAGTCCGGCGAGCGGCTGGGCGTCGCGCCGATCGAGATCTACGGCAGCTCCGAAACAGGCGGCGTCGCCTGGCGGCAGCGCGCCGTGCATGGCGACACATGGCAACCGTTGCCGCGCGTTTCGTGGCGCATCGAGGACGACCAGCTCGAGCTGCGCTCCCCCTTCCTTCCGAACGGCGACTGGTATCGCACGAGCGACCGCGTCTCGGCCGTCGACGGCGGCTTCGAGCTGCTCGGCCGCGTCGACCGCATCGTCAAGATCGAGGAGAAGCGTGTATCGCTGACGGCGATCGAGCAGGCTCTGCGGGCCACGCCGTGGGTGGCCGACGCGCGGACGCTGGTCCTGCCCGGCGCCGGCGCGGGCGAGCGCATCGCGGCCGTCATCGTGCCGAGCGAGGCGGGCTGGTCGCGCATCGAGGCCGAAGGCCCGCGCAGCTTGCGCGAGTCGCTGCGCGAGGCGCTGAGCGCGCACGTGGAACGCGTTGCACTGCCGCGGCGATGGCGCGAGCAGCTTGCGCTGCCTTTCAATGCCCAAGGCAAGGTCACATCGGCGGCGCTGGCGGCGCTTTTCGAGCGCGAGTCCGGTCTTCCGACGCTGCATTGGCAGCGACGCGATCCGATGGCCGCCGAGGCGCGCCTGTGGCTCGCGTGCGGCCATGCCGCCTTCGACGGGCATTTTCCGGATCAACCGATCTTGGCCGGGGTGTTGCAGGTCGATTGGGCCGTGGCCGCCGCCCGCGAAGCCTTCGGCCTGCGCGGCGCCGTCATGCGCCTTGAGGCGCTGAAGTTCCAGAAGGTCATCCGGCCCGGCATGCGGCTGACGCTGGCGCTCGAGTGGCGCGCGCAGACATCGGTGCTGGCGTTTTCCTGGACGTCGCAGGCCGGCGTGCATGGCGGCGGACGTGCCGTATTCGAGGAGACCCGCCATGGCTGAGCCCATGCTTCGCCCGGTGGCCGTGATCCCGGTCTACAACCATGGCTCGAAGGTGGGCTCGGTGGCCGAGCGGGTGCGCGCCTGGGGCCTGGACTGCGTGCTGGTCGACGACGGCAGCGAGCCGGGCTGCGCGGCCGTGCTCGATGGCCTCGCGCGAAGGGACGGGGTCATGCTCGTCCGATTGGCCCGGAACCAGGGCAAGGGCGGTGCGGTTACGGCCGGGTTGCGCGCTGCGCGGCAGCGCGGCTACACGCATGCGCTGCAGATTGACGCCGACGGCCAGCACGACACGGCGGACATCCCGGCCTTCCTTGCGCTGTCGCGCTGCAAGCCAGAAGCGGTGATCGCGGGGCGACCGATCTATGACGGCAGTGTGCCGATCGGTCGCCTGGTGGGGCGCTACGTCACCCACGTCTGGGTCTGGCTCCATACGCTGTCGTTCACGGTGCGCGATTCGATGTGTGGCTTTCGCGTCTACCCGCTGTCGCCGGTGGTGGCCTTGCTCGATCGCGTCTCGATTGGCAGGCGCATGGACTTTGACATCGAGGTGCTGGTGCGCCTGGTGTGGGCGGGCGTCGAAGTCGTGCAGCTGCCCACGCGCGTGACCTATCCGCAAGGCGGCGTGTCGCACTTTCGCGTGTGGCGCGACAACTTGCTGATCACGTGGATGCACACGCGGCTGTTCTTCGGCATGTTGCCGCGTGCCCCGAGACTTCTCTGGCGCAAGGTGGTCGCGTGAGCACGGCGACCCCAGCGCGTCACTGGGCCGCCATCGGCGAAAGCACGAGCGTCGCGGGCATCTGGACGCTGTGGGCGGTCTACCGCCTGTTCGGGCGCGCGCCGATGCGGCTGGTGCTCTATCCGGTCGTTGCCTGGTACTGGGCCACGCGGCGCGCAGCGCGTCACGCCTCGCTCGACTACCTGCGCCGCATCGAGCTGGCCCACGGTGCGCTCGGGCACGCGCCCGGGTGGCGCGACACGCTGCGGCACTTCTTTTCGTTCGCCGAAACGCTGCTGGACAAGCTGCTGGCCGTCAGTGGCCGCGCCGGCCTGTCAGGCGTGCGCAGCGAGGGACGAGGGGAGATCGCCGCGGCGCTCGCCAGGGGCGATGGCGCGTTGGTCGTGACGGCGCATGTCGGTTGTCTGGAAATGTGCCAGGCGCTGGCCGACCACGGCCAGCGCTGGCGGTTGACGGTGCTGGTCCATACGCGCCACGCCCAGCGCTTCAATGCCGTACTGCGCCGCCTCAACCCGCGCCAGCGCATCGAGCTGCTTCAGGTCACCGAAGTCGATGCCGCCACCGCGACAACGCTGCAGCAGCGCATCGCGGCCGGCGGCGTGGTCGCGATCGTCGGCGATCGCGTGCCGGTGCGGCAGAGCAAGACAGTGAGCCTGTCGTTCCTCGGCCGCGAAGCCGAGTTCCCGGTCGGCGCCTACGTGTTGGCCGCGCTGTTCAAGTGCCCGCTGTACTTCATGGGTTGTGTGCGCGAGCCAGGGCGCGGCCATGTGCAGGTTTTCGAGCTGCTGGCCGCGCGCGTGGAGCTGCCACGCGGCGATCGGGAGCAGGCCATGCGGTATTACGCCGCGCGCTATGTCGCCGCGCTCGAGCGCTTGCTGCGGCGCGCACCCCTCGAGTGGTTTAACTTCTTCGACTTCTGGGCGCAGCCAGCCAATGGCGCGCCGCATCGGAACGATCGCCAATGACTACTGCAGCCCATCCGGTCACCTTCGACGGCCGGCGCCTGTCCATCGAGGACGTCGTCTCGCTGGCCACGCGCGCGCGACGTGCCGAGCTTGGCCGCGATCCGGCCTTCCTGCGTCGCATCGCCCAGGGTGCCGAGCTGATCGATCGGCTGCTGCGCGAGGACGGCGTGGTCTACGGCGTGACCACCGGCTACGGCGACTCGTGCACGGTGAACGTGCCGCTGCCGCTCGTGCCCGAGCTGCCGCACCACCTCTACGCGTATCACGGTTGCGGCATGGGCCGCTTCCTCGCGCCCGACGAGACGCGCGCGGTGTTGGCTGCGCGCCTGCAATCGCTTGCGCAGGGACACTCGGGCGTCAGTGTGGAGCTGCTGCAGCAGCTCGAGCGGCTGCTCTCGCACGACGTGCTGCCGCTCATTCCGGCCGAAGGATCGGTCGGCGCCAGCGGGGATCTCACGCCGTTGAGCTACGTGGCCGCGGTACTGTGCGGCGAGCGCGAGGTGTGGTTCCAGGGTCATCGGCGGTCGGCCGGCGAGGTGCTGAACGAGCTCGGCATCGAGCCGTTGAAGCTGCGCCCGAAGGAGGGCTTGGCGATCATGAACGGCACCGCGGTGATGACGGCGCTGGCCTGCCTTGCCTTCGACCGCGCGGCCTATCTCTCGAAGCTGGCAACGCGGCTGACCGCCTGCAACGTGATCGCCTCGGACGGCAACCCGGCCCACTTCGAGGAGGCACTGTTTGCGGTCAAACCGCATGCCGGGCAGCAAGGCGTTGCGCAGCGCTTGCGCACCGAGCTGACTGGCGCCGCACTTGCCGCCGGCCATCGGCTGCAGGACCGATATTCCCTGCGCTGCGCACCCCACGTGATCGGCGTGCTCGAGGATGCGCTGCCCTTCCTGCGAGCGCAGATCGAAAACGAGCTCAACAGCGCCAACGACAACCCCATCATCGATGCCCAGGGCGGCCGCGTGCTGCACGGCGGCCACTTCTACGGTGGCCACATCGCTTTCGCGATGGACAGCCTCAAGACCCTGGTCGCCAACCTCGCCGACCTGCTCGATCGCCAGCTCGCGCTGCTCGTCGACACCCGCTTCAGCCACGGCCTGCCGGCCAACCTGTCCGGCGCAGCCGGCGAGCGCGCGCCGATCAACCACGGGCTGAAGGCGCTGCAGATCAGCGTGTCCGCCTGGACGGCCGAAGCGCTCAAGCTGACGATGCCTGCCTCCGTGTTCTCGCGCTCTACCGAGTGCCACAACCAGGACAAGGTCAGCATGGGCACCATCGCCGCGCGCGACTGCCTGCGCGTGATCGAGCTGGTCGAGCAGGTCAGCGCCGCGATGCTGATCGCCGCGCGCCAGGGACTGCTGCTGCGTCGGCGCGTCAACGCGTCGCTGCGGCTGGGCGATGTGCTGGCCGCGTTCGAGGCTGACCTGTCCGACCGCATCGAGCCTGTGATCGAGGACCGTGCCCTCGATGCCGACTTGCATGCCTTGTGCGGCGCGATCCGCGCTCAAGCCTGGAGGCTGCAATGACGCGCGATCTGAGCTGTGAAGTCGAGATCGTGCCGGCTTTCCACGACCTGGACCCGATGGACATCGTCTGGCACGGCAACTACGCGCGCTACTTCGAGATTGCGCGCTGCGCGCTGCTGGACCGCTTCGACTACGGCTACGTGCGCATGAAGGAATCAGGCTATGCCTGGCCGATCGTCGAACTGAGGCAGAAATTCATCCGCCCGGCCACCTTCGGCCAGAAGCTGCTCGTGCGCGCCGAGATCACCGAGTGGGAGAACCGCCTGCGGATGAACTACCTGATCCGCGACGCCGCGACCGGCCACAAGATCCACCAGGCCACCAGCACCCAGGTTGCGGTCGACATGCGCACGCGCGAGATGTGCTTCGTCTGCCCGCCCGTGCTGTGGGAGCGCCTGGGGGTGGCTCCATGATGCCGGCGCGGCGCGGGGCGCTGCTGTTCCTGATCGTCATGCCGCTGGCGGTTGGCGCCGCGCGTGCGGGTTCGCTGATCGAAGGCTTGCAGGAGCGCCTGTCCGGCCAGGGCCCGGCACTGCGTGGTGACTTCGAGCAGCAACGCCAATTGCGCGGCGCGCGCCAGCCTCTGGTGTCGCGTGGGGAGTTCCTGATCGTGCGCGAGCGCGGTGTGCTCTGGCGCACGCGCGAGCCGGTGGCGTCGGCGCTGGTCGTCACCCCGCAGGCCTTGCGCGTCATGGGCGAGGATGGTCGGCTGCTGCGCCAGCTCGACGCCCAGCGCCTGCCGGGTCTGCGCGAGTTCACCCAACTGATGCTGGGCCTCCTCGCCGGCGACCTGGGGCCGCTGACGAGCCAGTTCCGCATCGACGGTTCGCTCAACGGCGCGCATGGCTGGACGCTGGTCCTCGAGCCGCTTTCGGGCGCGGTGGCCTCGCAGATGGCCCGTATCCGCGTCGAGGGCGACCGCTACGTCCAGCAGGTGATCATCGAGGAATCGGCTGGCGACCAGACGGTGATCCGCTTCTCGTCTCAGCGCGCCGGCGAAGCGAGCGCCGTCGAACGCACGCTGCTCGATCCCAAGGGAGCCTGAAGCGGCGATGTCCCTGAGCCTGTCTACATCGCGCCGCGATCGCACCACGTCTTGGCCGGCGCTGGCCTGGTTGCTGGTCGTGCTGGTCATTGCGGTTCACCAATGGCATTGGTGGCGCACGCCCGATGCGCTCGATACCGACGTCATGGCGCTGCTGCCGCGCGACGGCGGTGCGCGCCACGCCGATCGCCTGTCGCAGCAGTTGGCCATGTCGGCGGCCCGTCGACTGGTCGTCCTGGTGGGGGCGGACGATGCGGTGGGCGGTGCCCAGGCCGCCCGGATCTTCGAGCAGGCGTGGCGCGAAGCCGCACCCGAGCTGCTGCCGGTGCCGCAGGTCGATGCAGCGCAGACTGTCGCCTCGCTCGCGCCCTGGCGTGACCGGTTGCTCAGCGAGGCTCAGCGCGAACAGATTCGAAGCGGCTCGCCACAGGCCCTGGCCGAGGCTGCGCTAGCTGATCTGTATCTGCCGGGGTTCCTGCCGCGCCTTGGCGCCTGGGGCGATGACCCGCTGAATCTGGGCGCGGCCTGGTGGCGAGAACGCATGCTGGCCACGCCGGTTCAGTGGCGCGATGGCCATGCTGTGGTCGAGGCGGACGGCAGGGTCTGGCACGTGCTGCTGCGCGAGTTGCCCGGTTCAGCCTTCGCGCTCGATGGCCAGGTGCGCCAGCAAGCGGCCATCGCACGCGCCGAGGCGGCGGCGCAGGCTCTGGTACCTCACACACGCGTGCGTGCTGCCGGGATTCCTTTGTTCGCCGAGGCTGCAGCACAGCGGGCCAGCGTCGAGATCAACGTGATCGGCTGGGGCTCGCTGGCGGCCATCGCGATCTTGATGCTGCTGGCGTTTCGCTCGCCCTTGCCGCTGCTGACCGTGGCACTGTCCCTGGCGGTCGGCTGCGCGGTCGCCGTCAGCGCCACCGCGTGGCTGTTCGGCCAGGTGCACCTGATCACGCTGGTGTTCGGCGCCACGCTGATCGGTGTGGCCGAGGACTACGGCATCCACTACTGGGCCGCGCGCACTTCGGCGCCGAGCGAGACGGCGCCGTCGCTGATGAAGCGTCTGATGCCTGGCATGCTGCTGGCCCTGCTCAGCACGGTGGCCGCCTACGCGGTGCTGGGCGCGGCGCCGTTCCCGGGACTGCGCCAGATGGCCGCGTTCTCCAGCATCGGTCTTGTGGCGGCCTTCCTGACGGTGGTGTGCTGGATGCCGTGGCTCGACAGCGGCGCGAAGCAGGGCGCGCTTGCGCGAGCCATCGGCTCGAGCCTGCTGCGCTGGCCGCGCTGGACTCTGCCGCGCACGCGGCGCGACTGGTGGTTCGCAGGTGTCGGCGCGGCGCTGGTCATCGTGGCCGGCGCCTTCGGCATGGCGCGGTTGAGTGCCAGCGACGACGTTCGCCAGCTGCAGTCAGCGCCGGCCGCGTTGATCGACGCCCAGCGCGAGGTCCAGCGGTTGCTGCGCGGGCCAAGCCCGGCGCAGTTCATCCTGGCCTGTGCCGCCGATGCAGACGCCGTGCTGGCGGTCGAGGAGGCGGTGCGGCCCCATCTCGCCGCGCAGCAGTCGCAAGGGCGACTCATCGGCTGGCAGGCGCTGTCGGACTGGGTGCCCTCGGCTGCACGCCAGCGCGAGAACGCCGCCTGGGTGGCGGCGGCAGAGACGGCCGTGCGCACCTTGGCCGCCGCGCAGCTCGGCGACGTGGCGCGGCGCGTGCCGCTGCGTGCCGGTGAGGCGCTCACGCTCGAGCACTTTCTTTCGCTGCCGATCGGCGCGCCGATGCGTGCCCAATGGCTTGCCTCGGGCGACCGAGGAGCCTGCAGCGCCATCTTGCTTGACGCGCCGACGCACGCGGGCATCGATGCGCTCGCAGTGGCGCTCGCCGACGTCCCCGGGGCCGAGATGGTGGACCGCCCCGCACGCATCTCGGCCACGCTGGCCACCTACCGCGTCGCGATGAGCTGGCTGCTGGTGGCCGGCTTCGCGCTCGTCTATGCCGTCCTGTGGCATCGCTTTCGTGCCGCCGCTTGGCGTGCCTGGCTGCCGACGCTGGTGGCCACCGGGCTGACCTTGTCGGTCCTGGGTTGGATGGGCGAGCCGTTCCAGCTGTTCAACGTGCTGGCGCTGATCGTGCTGCTCGGCGTCGGGGTCGACTACGGCATCTTCCTCGTCGAACACCGTGGGGACCCGTCGGCGTGGCTCGCCGTCGTGCTCGGTGCGGCCAGCACGCTGTTGTCCTTCGGGCTGTTAGGCCTGTCGACCACGCCCGCGCTGCGCGCCTTCGGGCTCACGCTGGCGCTGGGCCTCGCCTTCGTCTGGGTCCTTTCGCCGCTGCTGCGGCCCGCCTTGCCACGTTCCGGCCACTGACACCATGCTCACCAAGCGTTTCTCTCCCGCTCGCCAGACCGCATTTGCCGCCCGCTACGAAGCGCAGAAGATCGCCTTCGGCCCCGTGACGTTCCAGTGCGTGCGCTATGCCTGGAAGCGCGGCATGCTGCAGGCGCTGGCGGAAGCGGGCGAGCGCGGACGCAGCGTCACCGAGCTGTCGGCCGACGGTCGCTGGAGCGAGTACGCGCTCAAGGTCGCGCTTGAAAGCTGCCTGGCCGCCGGCGTGGTGAGCCTTGTCGAGGAGCGCTACGTGCTCGACAAGGCCGGCTACTGTGTGCTGAGCGACTCCATCACGCAGGTCAACATGGACTTTGTCCATGACGTCTGCTACCAGGGGCTCTACGATCTCGACCGCTCGCTCGATGAACAGCGCCCGCTCGGCCTGGGCGCCCTGGGCGAGTGGCCGACCATCTACCAGGGCCTGGTCGAGCTACCGGAGCCGGCGCGCAGCAGCTGGTTTGCGTTCGATCACCACTACTCCGACACCTCGTTCCCGACGATCCTGCCGGACGTGTTCGCGACCGCGCCGCGTCGCATCATGGACATCGGGGCCAACACCGGCAAGTTCAGCCGTGCCGCCCTGGGCCACGGCACCGACGTCGAGCTGCATCTCGTCGATCTGCCGCAGCAGCTGGCCGTGGCCGAGAGGACGCTGCGCGATGCCGGCTTGCTGGAGCGTGCGCAGCTGCATCCGGTCGACCTGCTCGATCTCGCGGCGCCGCTTCCCGGCGGCATGGACCTGGTATGGATGAGCCAGTTCCTGAGCTGCTTCAGCGAGCCGGTGATCGAATCGATCCTGACGCGCGCCGTGGCGGCACTGAACCCGGGCGGGCAGGTGCTGATCCTCGACACCTTGTGGGACCGTCAGCAGTACGACATCGCGGCCTTCTGCCTGATCAACACTTCGCCGTACTTCAGCGCGATGGCCAGCGGCAACAGCAAGGTCTATCGGGCCGCCGACTACGTGCGGCTGTGCGAGGCGGCCGGCCTCAAGCTGCTGACGGTTCGCGACGGGATCGGCTACTGCCACTCGTTGCTGCGCTTTGCGCTTGCCTGACCGAGTCCGCGCAATGAGTTGCTTCCTCAACGAACTCGGCATCGTCTGCTCGCTGGGCTCGGGCCACGGAGAGCTGCGCGGCGCGCTGTGGGCGGCCGACGCGCCACGCGGCATCACGGTCAGCGAGCACTGCAGTCCGGGCCGCCCGTTGCCGCTGGGCTGGGTGCGCGGTCCGTTGCCTCCGGTCGCTGGCTGGCCGCTGGAGCACCGCAGTCGTACCAATGCCCTGGCGGCGCAGGCCCTGGCGGCGATCCGCACGGCGGTCGATGCCGCGATCGAACGCTTCGGTCCGCGCCGCGTTGCGGTCATCGTCGGCGGCAGCACGGCCGGCGTGCCGGAGGGTGAGGCGGCCGCCGCGTGGCGCGAGCGTCATGGCGACTGGCCGAACGACTACAACTATCGCCAGCAGGAGATGGGCTCGACGTCGCGCTTCCTTGCCTGGATTCTGGGCGTGCAGGGACCGGCCTACACCGTCTCGACCGCCTGCTCCTCGGGCCCCAAGGCCATGGCGTCAGCGGCCCGTTTGCTGCGAGCCGGCGTGGTCGATGCCGTCGTCACGGGCGGAGCCGATGCGCTGTCGCGCTTCACCGTGGCGGGCTTCGGCTCGCTCGGCTCGCTGTCGGCCGAGCGCAGTCGGCCGTTGTCGGTTCACCGCGACGGGCTTAATCTCGGCGAAGGGGCGGCCTTGTTCCTGATGACGCGGGAACCGGGTCCGGTCCGGTTGTCCGGCTGGGGCGAAAGCTCCGATGCACACCACATGTCGGCGCCGGACCCGAGCGGCGCAGGTGCCAAGCTGGCGATCGGCCAGGCGCTGCAGCGTGCCGGCGTGGCGGCGACGGCGATCGACTACGTCAATCTCCACGGCACCGGCACGCCTCACAACGACGCGATGGAGTCGCTCGCAGTCGCCGAGCTGCTGGGCCGCGAGGTGGCCGTCAGCTCGACCAAGCCGCTGACCGGCCACGCGCTCGGCGCGGCCGGTGCGATCGAAGCCGGGTTCGCCTGGCTGTCGCTGCTCGACAATCCGCGCGGCCACCTCCCCGGTCATTGGTGGGACGGCGAGTACGACCCGGCGATCGCGCCGCTGCGCGTGGCGCGACCCGGAGAGCGGCTCGGTCGCCCACTGCGTCACGTGGCGAGCAACTCGTTCGCCTTCGGCGGCAGCAATGCCTGCCTCGTGCTGTCCGAAGGCTAGAGCGATGAACGAAGCGATCGAAGACTTCATTCCGCACCGAGGCCCGATGCGACTGGTCGATCGATTGATCGCCGCCGACGATGAGGCCGCGACCGTCGAGGCCGACGTGCCGAGCGAAGGCCGCCTCGTGCGCGACGGCCGCATGCCCGCCTATGTCGGCATCGAGCTCATGGCCCAAGCGGTGGCGGCCTGGGCCGGTGCGCGCGCACGCCGCGCGGGGGCCGCGCCGCGCACTGGCTACTTGCTGGGCACGCGCCGCTTCGAAGCCCGTTGTGCCGGGTTCGAAGCCGGAACCACGCTTCGCATCGACGTACGCTGCGAGCTGATCGGCGATGCGGGCCTGGGAATGTTCGACTGCGCCATCGTGCAGGCTGGCGACACGCTGGCAACTGCCCGCATCTCCGTTTACGAGCCGCGCGAGGAAGCGCCGGCACAGATTCCATGACGAACGAAGTACGCACGGTGCTGGTCACCGGATCCAGCCGCGGCATCGGCCGCGCCATCGCGCTGCGCCTGGCGAGCGACGGCTTCGCCGTGGTTGTCCACGGACGCAGTGCCAGCGCGGCTGCCGACGAAACGCTGGCGGCGGTGCGCGCGAGCGGCGGCGAGACACGGCTGCTGTGCTTCGACGTCGCCGACCGCGACGCGGCATGCACGGCCATCGAAGCCGACATCGAACGCCACGGCGCCTACCACGGCGTGGTCTGCAACGCGGGCATCGTGCGCGATGCCGCGTTCCCGGCGATGACCGGCGACGAGTGGGACGGTGTCATCCACACCAACCTCGACGCCTTCTACAACGTGCTTCACCCGGCGGTGATGCCGATGGTGAGGCGCCGCAGATCGGGCCGCATCGTGACGATCGCCTCGGTTTCCGGTCTGACCGGCAACCGCGGGCAAGCGAACTACAGCGCCGCCAAGGCCGGCCTGATCGGTGCGACCAAGGCCCTGGCCGTGGAGCTCGCGAGTCGTGCGATCACGGTCAATTGCGTCGCACCCGGGTTGATCGACACCGAGATGGTCGACCCTCATGTGCTGGACGAGGCCATGAAGCTGATTCCAGCCAAGCGCATGGGTCGTGCCGAGGAGGTGGCTGCGGCCGTCTCCTTCCTGATGTCGGACGACGCGAGTTACGTCACGCGGCAGGTGATCTCGGTCAACGGAGGCATGTTCTGATGAAGCGCGTCGTGATTACCGGTGTGGGCGCGATCAGCCCGCTCGGCAACGACTGGGCCACGGTGGAGGCCGTGTTGCGCGCGCGCCGCAATGCGGTGCGCGTGATCGACGAATGGCAGGACATCGAGGGCCTGAACACGCGGCTTGGGGTGCTGGCGCAGCCATTCGACTTACCGGCCCACTACAACCGCAAGGCCACGCGCAGCATGGGCCGCGTGGCGCTGATGGCGACGCGCAGTGCCGAGATGGCGCTCGAGGACGCCGGTCTGCTCGGACACGAGCTGGTCACGAGCGGACGCATGGGCATCGCGTTCGGGTCTTCCGCCGGTACGCCCAGCGCAACGGGGGACTTCGGCCGCCTGTTCACGAACAGATCCACCGAGGGCATCAACGCCAACACCTACATCAAGATGATGTCGCACACCGCCGCTGTGAACATGGGCGTGTTCCTCGGCCTCACCGGCCGGATCGTGACGACGTCGAGCGCCTGCACCTCCGGCAGCCAGGGCATCGGCTACGCGTTCGAGGCGGTGCGCAGTGGCGTGCAGACGGCCATGCTGGCCGGTGGGGCCGAGGAACTGGATGCCAGCGAGGCCGCCGTGTTCGATACGCTGTTCGCCACCAGCGTGCGCAACGATCGGCCCGACCTCACGCCGCGCCCCTTCGATGTCGACCGCGACGGGCTCGTGCTCGGCGAAGGCGCCTGCACGCTGGTGCTCGAAGAGCTGGATCATGCGCGTGGACGCGGCGCGACCATCCTGGCCGAAGTGGTCGGCTACGGCACGAACAGCGACGGTCGGCATGTGACCCAACCCGATCCCCGCACGATGGCCGTTGCGATGCGGCTGGCGCTCGAAGACGCCGGCTTGCGGGCCGAGCAGATCGGATACGTCAATGCGCACGGTACCGCGACGGCGCCAGGCGACGTGGCCGAGTCGGCCGCCACACACGCCGTGTTCGGCGCGGGGACGCCGATCAGTTCGCTCAAGAGCTATATGGGCCACACGCTCGGCGCATGCGGCGCCCTGGAGGCGTGGATGACGGTGCGCATGATGCTGTCCGGCTGGTTCGCGCCGACGCTCAACCTCCAGAACCCCGACCCGGCCTGCGCCCCCCTCGACCACGTCATGGGCGAGGGCCGAGCGATCGAGACCGACCTCGTGATGAGCAACAACTTTGCCTTCGGCGGCATCAACACCTCGTTGGTGTTTCGCCGCTGGATCGAATGACCCTTTCCTTCGTCAACCACTCAAGGAGAACCGCGAGATGAGTCTTCCTGTCCGCTGCGCCGCCGCGTCGCTGCTGGTCGCCCTGAGCCTGGCCGGCGCGGCGCATGCGCGCCAGTCTGCGCTGGTCGAGCCGCCGCGCACGATGCTGGTCGCACCTGACGGCGCTGCCACCGCCGAACGCGTGAAGGCCGCTGTCATCACAGGTTCCAGCGGCCTGGGTTGGGTAGTTCGAGAGGACGAAGCTGGTCGCCTGCGCCTGTCCTACAACAAGCAGGGCAAGCACGAGGTCACGATCGACTGTCTGTACGACGCGCAGGGCTACCAACTCAAGTACGTGTCCAGCATGAACATGAACTACGAGAAAGATGCGGCGGGCGAGCAGATTCACCCAAACTACAACCGCTGGATCGCCAACCTGATCAAGACCATCGGCCAAGCCTACGGCGCATCGGCGCCGCGGTAAGCGTCGCGAACGGCACCCATCAACGACAACGACCACGGGAGAATGAAATGAAGAAGCTTGTCATTGCCGCAGCCCTGCTGGGATCGCTCAGCCTGTCCGCATTCGCGCGCGATACCGAATACCGGATCCCGCTGTCCGAGGTGCTCGAGATGCCTGAGGCCAAGGAGAAGCTCGACGGCTCGGTGAAGTTCTTTCTTGCCGGCCAGAAGACGCCGGTCATCAAAGAACGGCGCGGCGAAGATGTCTCCAACAAGAAGACCAACGGCGTCGGCAAGGACGATCGGTTTGGCTGCAAGTGGGCCGCGCTGTCCGCGCTCATGGCCTTCCAGGACAAAGCCAAGCGCCTCGGCGCGAACGCGGTCGTCGACATCGTCAGCTACTACAAGAAGGACACGGTCTCCAGTCCGACCGATTTCGAGTGCCACGCCGGCGCCGTGATCATCGGCGTGACGCTCAAGGGCAGCTACGCCGTTGTCGCGCCCTGAGGGACGGCGCCTGTGCTGCTGCTGCGCGTCGATCGCGTCGGCGCCTGCGTCGAAGCGATAGATCCGCACGCCGCGCTCTCGGTCGATGAGTACGCCCGCTGGAGCCGCTTCGCGTCCGTCCGCCGTCGCCGCCAGTTTCTTGCCGGCCGGCAGTTGCTGCGTCAGATGCTGTCGGCTCAGGTCGGAGCCGGTGAGGGGGCGATCGCAGTGGAACCGGGCGGGGCCTTGCGCGTCGCGACGCCGGGCCTGTGGGTCTCGATCAGTCACAGCGGCGAGTGGGTCGCTGCGGCAGTGGCCGACAGGCCCGTGGGCGTCGATATCGAAGTGCCGCGACCCGGTCGCGATCTCTCGCGCCTTGCCGAATCCATCGGTTCGCTCTCGGGCGGCAGCGCAGACTTCTATACGACCTGGACGCTCAAGGAGGCGGTCATGAAGCGCTGGGGCATGGGGCTGGACCTGGCGCGCATGCGCGCGCTCGGGGCGCAGCCTATAGATCCCCAGCATGCCAATGCGCAAACCGCGTCGCTCGAACTCGATGGACGGTCGCCGCTGCTCTACCTTGCCGTGGCGGCCGACGGTGTCGGGGACCTGAGCGTCGAAAGCACGTTGTCCTGGTGCCGGGAAACCGTCGCGCACTGGCAGTTGATCGGGGCGCATCCCAGAAGCCGTTCGCGTGGATAGGTGTGGGCCCGGCAGGCCCATTCACGGCCCAGGTGATCGTGTCAAACCCACCCCAGCAGCTCGCCCCACAGCAGCGCCCCCAGCATTCGATCGGGTGACAGCGCAAACGCGCCGGCCACCAGCGATCCGCCGATGTACAGGCCCTGCATCGTGCGACGGTGCTCGCGGATGCGCCCGTGCGCCACGCTCCAGATGCTGCGCCCCAGCAGCAGGAAGGTGGCTACCGACAAGAGGTGGATCCACGAGAAGCCATGCCAGCCGCTGCCGGGATGCCGGATGAACAGGCTGGACGTGGCGGCAACCAGCATCAACGTGACCCAGGCATAGCCCGCGGCCCGATGCGACCGGGTGCCCTTGCGAACCCACAATGCGATCGGGCCGAGCACGGTGGCGGCGGCCATGGCGCTCAGGTGGATGGCGACGGTCGGTGTCATGTTGATCGACTCCAGGCGGTGGAACGCGATGGAGAAGATCTTCGGCGCCGCCTTGATCCGACGCGATGTCGTTGCGATGAAGCGCGCGCCGGCGTCGCGAAACGATGCGTGCCTGCCGCGAAACGATGCCTGAGAGTCTCAGCGCCTGCGCCCACCCCCCAGCAGCGAGCCCAGCACCCCGCGGATGATCTCGCGCCCCACCGCCGAGCCGATCGAGCGCGCGGCCGACTTGGCCGCCGCGTCCAGCGCGCCCTCGCGCTTGCCGCCGCGCGGGCCGGTGGAGCCGAACAGGATGTCGCCCAGCCCGCCGAGCACGCCGCCGCCGGCGTCGGGCGTGGGGGGCGGCACGGCCTTGCCGCGTCCGGCCTTGACCGCCGCCTCGGCTTCGGCCTGCATGTCCTGCGCGGTGTCGGCCGAGGTCGCGGCGCGTCCCTTGAGCTTCTCGTAGGCGCTCTCGCGGTCGACATGCTTCTCGTACACGCCGGCCACCAGCGAGCCGGCGATCAGCGCCTTGCGTTCGTCGGGCGTGATGGGGCCGATCTGGCTGCCCGGCGGGATCACGAACACGCGCTGCGTGATGCCGGGGCGGCCCTTTTCGTCGAGCAGGCTGACCAGCGCCTCGCCGACGCCCAGTTCGGTGATCGCGGTGGCGACATCGAGGTCCTTGTTGGCGCGCATGGTCTCGGCGGCCGACTTGACCGCCTTCTGGTCGCGCGGCGTGAAGGCGCGCAGCGCGTGCTGCACGCGGTTGCCGAGCTGGCCGAGCACGCTGTCGGGCACGTCGAGCGGGTTCTGCGTCACGAAATAGACGCCCACGCCCTTGGAGCGCACGAGGCGCACGACCAGCTCGATGCGCTCGACAAGCGCGGTGGGCGCGTCCTTGAACAGCAGGTGCGCCTCGTCGAAGAAGAACACCAGCTTGGGCTTGTCGGGGTCGCCGATCTCGGGCAGCAGCTCGAACAGCTCCGACAACATCCACAGCAAGAAGGTGGCGTACAGGCGCGGCGCGTTGAGCAGCTTGTCGGCGGTGAGGATGTTGATCACGCCCTTGCCGTCGGCGGTCTGCAAGAAGTCGCCGATGTCGAGCATCGGCTCGCCGAAAAACCGGTCGCCGCCTTGCTCCTCGATCTGCAGCAGGCCGCGCTGGATCGCGCCGACGGAGGCCGCACTGACGTTGCCGTACTCGGTGGTGAACTGGCCCGCGTTGTCGCCCACGTACTGCAGCATCGCGCGCAGGTCCTTGAGGTCCAGCAGCGCCATGCCGGCGTCGTCGGCGATCTTGAACACCAGGCTCAGCACGCCTTGCTGGGTCTCGTTGAGCGCGAGCATGCGGCCCAGCAGCAGCGGGCCCATGTCCGAGACGGTGGCGCGCACCGGGTGGCCTTGCTCGCCGAACACGTCCCACAAGGTGGCAGGGCAGGTCACTGGCTCGGGCTTGGGCAGGCCGCGCTCCTCCAGGATCTTGGCGATCTTGGGCGACAGCGAGCCGGCCTTGGCAATGCCGGTCAGGTCGCCCTTCACGTCGGCCAGGAAGACCGGCACGCCGATGCGGCTGAAGCTCTCGGCCAGCTTTTGCAGCGTGATCGTCTTGCCGGTGCCGGTGGCGCCCGTGATCAGGCCGTGACGGTTGGCCAGCTGCGGCAGCAGCGCGCATTCGATGTCGCCGTGTTTGGCAAGCAGGATCGGGTCGGCCATGGGGTCCTCTGTTCAGGGGGCGGTCGGTAGAATGCGGGCAATCCTAAGCTCACTCCAACAAAGAACATGGCCGGACATTCCAAGTGGGCCAACATCCAGCATCGCAAGGGCCGCCAGGACGAAAAGCGCGGCAAGATCTGGACGCGCATCATCCGTGAGATCACGGTCGCTGCCCGCAACGGCGGCGGCGACGTGGCGATGAACCCGCGCCTGCGGCTGGCGATCGAGAAGGCCAAGGCCGCCAACATGCCGGCCGACACGATCAAGAAGAACGTCGACAAGGCCACCGGCAACCTCGAGGGCGTGAGCTACGAGGAAATCCGCTACGAGGGCTACGGCATCGGCGGCGCGGCGGTGATCGTCGACACCATGACCGACAACCGCGTGCGCACCGTGGCCGAAGTCCGCCACGCGTTCAGCAAGTACGGCGGCAACCTCGGCACCGAGGGCTCGGTGGCGTTCCAGTTCAAGCACTGCGGCCAGTTCGTGTTCGCGCCCGGCACCAGCGAGGACAAGGTGATGGAAGTCGCCCTGGAAGCCGGCGCCGAGGACGTCGTCACCGATGACGATGGCGCCGTCGAGGTGCTGTGCGCGCCGGCCGACTTCGAGGCCGTGAAGGCCGCACTCGAGGCCGCCGGCCTCGCCCCCGAGCTCGCCGAGGTGACGATGCGCGCCGAGAACACGATCGCGCTCGAGGGCGAGGACGCCCAGCGCATGCAAAAGCTCCTCGACGTGCTCGAGGACCTCGACGACACCCAGGCCGTCTACCACAACGCCGAGCTCTGAACGCCCCCCCGCGGCGAACCTCTTGCTGAAGTCCCTCGAATGAAAGTCCTCGTGATCGGCGGCGGCGGCCGCGAGCATGCGCTGGCCTGGAAGCTGGCGCAGTCGCCCAAGGTGCAGATGGTCTACGTCGCGCCCGGCAACGGCGGCACCGCGCTCGACCTGCGGCTCGAGAACGTGCCGATCACCGAGGTGAAGGCGCTGGCCGACTATGCCCAGGCCGAGAAGATCGGCCTCACGGTCGTCGGCCCCGAGGCGCCCCTCGCGGCAGGCGTGGTCGACGAGTTCCGCGCGCGCGGCCTGCGCATCTTCGGCCCGACGCGCGCCGCAGCGCAGCTCGAAAGCTCCAAGGCCTTCGCCAAGGACTTCATGCGCCGCCACGGCATTCCCACCGCGGCCTACGACACCTTCACCGACGCCGACGCCGCGCATGCCTATGTCGACAAGCTCGGCGCGCCCATCGTCATCAAGGCCGACGGCCTGGCGGCTGGCAAGGGCGTCGTGGTCGCGACCACGCTGGCCGAGGCGCACGAGGCGATCGACTTCATGCTGCTGGACAACAAGCTCGGCGTGAGCCACAACGCCGGCGGCGCGCGCGTGGTGATCGAGGAGTTCCTGCAGGGCGAGGAAGCCAGCTTCATCGTGCTGGCCGACGGCAAGAACGTCGTGCCGCTGGCGACCAGCCAGGACCACAAGCGCCTGGGCGACGGCGATACCGGCCCCAACACCGGCGGCATGGGCGCATATTCGCCGGCGCCGGTGGTCACGCCGAACATCCACGCCAAGGCGATGCACGAGATCATCCTGCCCACGCTCGAAGGCATGGCCAAGGACGGCATCCCCTACACCGGCTTCCTCTATGCCGGTCTGATGATCGACGCCGACGGTAACCCCAAGACGCTGGAGTTCAACTGCCGCATGGGCGACCCGGAGACGCAGCCGATCATGATGCGTCTCAAGAGCGACCTGCTCGAGGTCATGACGCACGCCGCCGACGGCACGCTCGACCAGGTCGAGCTGCAGTGGGACCGCCGCGTCGCGCTGGGCGTCGTGATGGCGGCCAGCGGCTATCCGCTCGATCCGCGCAAGGGCGCGGTGATCAGCGGCCTGCCGGCCAACGGCCAGCAAAGCGCCGACGACGCGATGGTGTTCCACGCCGGCACCGCGTCGCACGACGGCGCAGTGGTCGTCTCGGGCGGACGCGTGCTGTGCGTCACCGCTTTGGGCGAGTCGGTTCGCACCGCGCAGCAGCGTGCCTACGAGGTGCTCGCGCCGATTTCGTTCGAGGGCATGCAGTTCCGCCGCGACATCGGCTACCGGGCCATCAAGCGCTGAGCGACGCTTGCGAAACGAGTCATTGCCGGTCACGTTCGAGGGCAGTGCCGCGGCCCGCGGGCTGCTGCGCGCGCTCGGCTGGCGCGTGCGCTTTCATGGCCTGCCGAGCAGGCAGGGCGTGATCGTCGTCTATCCGCACACCTCCAACTGGGACTTCCCGATCGGCCTGCTCGCCAAGTGGGCGATCGGCATCGAGCTGAGGTACTGGGCCAAGGACAGCCTGTTCCGGTGGCCGCTGTTCGGCCGCTGGATGCGCTGGGTCGGCGGCGTGCCGGTGGTGCGCAACGCGCCCAGCGGCGTGGTCGGGCAGATGGCCGAGCGCTTTGCGCAGGCGCGCGAGCGCGACGAACTGCTGTGGCTGGCCGTCACGCCCGAGGGCACGCGCGCCTGGCGCCCGCAGTGGCGCAGCGGCTTCTACCACCTGGCCCTGAAAGCCGGCGTGCCGCTGGGCATCGCCCGCCTCGACTGGGGTGCGCGCGAAGTGGCTTTCGACAGGTTTTTGGCCCTGAGCGGCGATATCGTTGCGGACCAGGCGGCGATTGCCGCTGCCTTCGCCGGCGTGCGCGGCAGGCGGGCCGAACTGGCCGGTCCGATCGAATTCAGGGAAGGTTCATGACTGTCGACACCGCGGCCGTGCGCCGCTGGCTGCTCGAGCTGCAGCAGGGCATCGTCGAGGCGATGGAAGCCGAGGACGGCGGTCGTTTCATCCGCGACGCCTGGCGCAAGCCGCCCGGCGAGCGCCTGCAAGGCGAGGGCATCACGCGCCTGCTCGAAGACGGCGCCGTGCTCGAGCGCGCCGGCGTCGGCTTCTCGCACGTCAGCGGGCCGAGCCTGCCGCCGTCGGCCAGCCAGCATCGGCCGGAGCTGGCCGGCGCGCGCTTCGAGGCGATGGGCGTTTCGCTCGTGTTCCATCCGCGCAACCCCTATGTCCCGACGGTGCACATGAACGTGCGCATGCTCGCGGCCTTTCCCCCCAACGGCGCACCGGTCACCTGGTTCGGCGGCGGCATGGACCTCACGCCCTACTACGGCTTCGAAGAGGACGCGCGGCACTTCCACCGTTGTTGCGCCGACGCATTGGCGCCGTTCGGCGCCGACAAGTACCCGCGCTTCAAGCGCTGGTGCGACGAGTACTTCTTCCTCAAGCACCGCAACGAGCCGCGCGGCATCGGCGGGGTGTTCTTCGACGACTTCGCCGAAGGCGGCTTCGACAACGCCTTCGCGATGACGCGGGCCGTCGGCGACGCCTTCCTCGGGGCCTGGCGGCCGATTCTGCAGCGCCGCCGCGACACGCCCTACGGCGAGCGCGAGCGCGACTTCCAGGCCTGGCGGCGGGGCCGCTACGTCGAGTTCAACCTGGTGTGGGACCGCGGCACGCTGTTCGGCCTGCAGTCCGGCGGGCGCACCGAGAGCATCCTGATGTCGCTGCCGCCGATCGTGAAATGGCGCTACGACTGGCAACCCGCGCCCGGCTCGGCCGAGGCGCGCCTGGCGAGCGACTTCCTGCGCCCGCGCGACTGGCTCGGCGAGGGCAGCTGATGGCCACTGCCAGTCCGTCCAGCCCGCTCAGGCGCATCGGCGTCTTCGGCGGCACCTTCGATCCGCCGCACATGGGCCACCTGGTGCTCGCGCGCACCGCCAAGGATCAGCTCAACCTCGACGGCGTGCTGTGGATCCCGGCCGGCCAGCCGTGGCAGAAGGCCGACCGGTCGATGACCGAGGGCGAGCATCGCGCCGCGATGGTGCGCGCCGCCATCACCGGCCATGCCGGCTTCTCGCTCGACCGCCGCGAACTGCAGCGAAGCGGCCCCAGCTACACCATCGACACCGTGCGCGAGCTCCAGGCCGAGCACCGCGGCGCAGCGCTGTACCTGATCATCGGCCAGGACCAGTACGCCCGCCTGCCCACCTGGCACGAATGGCGCGAGCTGGTCTCGCGCGTCACGTTGGCCGTGGCCGGCCGCGACGGCCAGCCGGCATCGACGCCGAGCGCCTTGCGCGGCACCTGGCACCGTGTCGAGCCGCTGTCCATGCCACCGATGGACGTCTCCGCCTCGCGCATCCGCGAGCACATTGCCGGCGGCGGCACGGCCGAATCGCTGGTCCCCGCCATGGTGCCCACGGTGGTCGCACGCTATATTGACCGTCACCACCTGTACCGCGCCGCTTCGCCCGCGGCCTGACTCCCCAAGCGCATGGATATCCGCAAACTGCAACGCGCCATCGTCGACGGCCTCGAGGACGTCAAGGCCCACGACATCCAGGTGTTCAACACCGAGCATCTGTCACCGCTGTTCGAGCGGGTCATCATCGCGTCGGGCACCAGCAACCGCCAGACCAAGGCGCTCGCCTCGAGCGTGCGCGACGCCGTCAAGGCCAGCGGCATGAGCGTGATGCGCACCGAGGGCGAGGACAACGGCGAGTGGATCATCGTCGACTGCGGCGCCGCGGTCGCGCACATCATGCAGCCGGCGATACGCCAGTACTACCACCTCGAAGAGATCTGGGGCGGCAAGCCGGTGAAGCTCAAGCTCGCCGGCGACGGCGAGGTGCGCCTGGTCAAGGCGTCCGAACCGATGGACGACGAGCCGGCGCCGAAGAAGGCCGCCGCAAAGAAGGCCCCGGCCAGGAAGGCGCCGGCCAAGAAGGCGGCCGCTAAGGGCGCCGCGGCCAAGACGCCCGCCGCCAAGAAGCCGGCGGCAAAGAAGACCGTCGCCGCCGCGAAGAAGCCGGCCGCGCCGGCCAAGAAGGCGCCGGCGCGCAAGGCGGCACCAGCTGCCAAGAAGCGCGGCGCATGAGGCTCACGCTGGTCGCGATCGGCCAGCGCCTGCCTGCCTGGGCCGAGACGGCCTTCGACGACTACTGGAAGCGCCTGCCGCCCGAGTGGCGCGCCGAGCTCAAGACGCCCAAGGCCGAGCCGCGCACGCTCGGCAAGCCCGTCGAGGCGCTGATGGCCGCCGAGGCTCAGCGCATCGAGGCCGCCTGTCCCAAGGGCGCACGCCGCGTCGTGCTCGACGAGCGCGGCACGCGGGTGACGACGGCCCAGCTTGCCGAACGCCTGACCGCATGGCAGCGCGACGGCCGCGATGTTGCGCTGGTGATCGGCGGACCCGACGGCCTGGATCCGGCCTTCAAGGCCGGCGCCGACGAGACGCTGCGGCTGTCGGACCTGACGCTGCCGCACGCGCTGGCCCGCGTGCTGCTCGTCGAGGCGCTGTACCGCGGCTGGTCGCTTTCCGCCGGCCATCCCTACCACCGCGAATGAATCCGCGCGCATGACGACCGGCCCCGAGTTCCTCTATCTCGCCTCGCAGAGCGCAAGGCGCCGCCAGCTGCTGACGCAGATCGGCGTGCGCCACGAACTGCTGCTGCCCGGCGACGACGAGGATGCCGAGGCGCTGGAAGCGGTGCTGCCGGGCGAGGCGGCGCTGGCCTATTGCGAGCGCGTGACGCTGGCCAAGCTCGGTGCTGCGCGCGCACGGCTGCTCTCGCGCAGCTTGCCGCCGGCGCCGATCCTGGCGGCCGACACCACGGTCGCGCTCGAAGGTGCCGACGGCGAGGACGAGATCCTCGGCAAGCCGCACGACGACGCCGACGCCGCGGCCATGCTGCAGAAGCTCTCGGGTCGCACGCACCGCGTGATCACCGCGGTGGCGGTGCTCGAGGCGCCGCATCCGGCCTTTGCCCCGCATGCGACGGTGCAGGTGTCGCTGGTGAGCTTTCGCCAGCTCGATGCCGACGAGATCGTGCGCTACGTGGCCAGCGGCGAGTCGCAGGGCAAGGCCGGCGCCTACGCCATCCAGAGCCAGGCGGCGGCGTGGATCGCGCACATCGAGGGCAGCCACTCCGGGATCATGGGGCTGCCGCTGTACGAAACGGCGCAGCTGCTGAAGCCTCTTGGCTGGCGGTTCTAGCTGGCGCCGGTTCCGCACGAAAAGGACCAGCCGAGAGCTTGCGTGGCTCCAGCTTCGCCGGTCCACCGTAAGGGCCCCCACGGGGGGCAGCGAGCGCCAGCGAGCGTGGGGGCCACAGGTACCATGCGGCAATGCAAGACATCCTGATCAACTGGTCGCCGCAGGAGACGCGGGTGGCCATCGTCGAGAACGGCGCGGTCCAGGAGCTTCATCTGGAACGAACGCTCGAGCGCGGCTGGGTCGGCAACATCTATCTCGGCAAGGTCGCCCGCGTGCTGCCGGGCATGCAAAGCGCGTTCATCGACATCGGGCTCGAGCGCGCCGCGTTCCTGCACGTGGCGGACCTGCACCGCGACGACGGCGCCATCCCGGGCAACGTTGCGCTGCCGATCGAGAAGCAGGTGTTCGAAGGCCAGACGCTGATGGTCCAGGTCATCAAGGATCCGATCGGCACCAAGGGCGCGCGGCTGTCCACGCAGGTCAGCATTGCCGGGCGGCTGCTGGTGTTCCTGCCTCAGGACGACCGCATCGGCATCAGCCAGAAGATCGGCTCGCCGGAGCTGCGCGACCAGCTGCGCCGCCGCATGCAGACGCTGGCCGGCATGGCGGGCGGCGAGGGGGGCGGCAACGGCGGCAACGGCGCGACCGGCGGCTTCATCCTGCGCACCAATGCCGAGGAGGCGAGCGACGAGGAACTGGCCGAGGACATCGCCTACCTGCGCAAGACCTGGGCCGCGGTGCGCGAGCGCGCGTTCAAGTCGGCGCCGGGAACGCTGCTGCACGAGGATCTCAATCTCGCGCAGCGCGTGCTGCGCGACCTGGTGACCGACCGCACCCAGCTCGTGCGCATCGACTCGCGCATGACCTTCGACGCGCTCAAGGCCTTTGGTGCGCAGTACACGCCGACCGCGGTGGCGAAGCTCGAGCACTACGGCGGCGAGCGGCCGATCTTCGACCTCTTCAACATCGACCAGGAGGTCGAGCGCGCGCTGGCGCGCCGGGTCGAGCTCAAGAGCGGCGGCTACCTGATCATCGACCAGACCGAGGCGCTGACGACGATCGACGTCAACACCGGCGGCTACGTCGGCGCTCGCAACTTCGACGACACGATCTTCAAGACCAACCTCGAGGCCGCGCAGGCGATCGCGCGCCAGCTGCGCCTGCGCAACCTCGGCGGCATCATCATCATCGACTTCATCGACATGGCCCGCGACGAGCACCAGCAGGCCGTGCTCGGCGAGCTGCGCAAGCAGCTCGCGCGCGACCGCGTGAAGATCACCGTCAGCGGCTTCACGCAGCTCGGCCTCGTGGAGATGACGCGCAAGCGAACGCGCGAGTCGCTGGCACACATGATGTGCGAGCCGTGTCCCACCTGCCAGGGCCGCGGCCAGGTCAAGACCGCGCGCACCGTGTGCCACGAGGTGCTGCGCGAGGTGCTGCGCGAGGCGCGCCAGTTCAACCCGAAGGAGTTCCGCGTGGTCGCGAACGCGGCCGTGGTTGAGATGCTGCTCGACGAAGAGAGCCAGCACCTTGCCGGGCTGTCGGACTTCATCGGCAAACCGATCTCGCTGCAGGCCGATCCGGCGATGACGCCGGAGCAGTACGACATCGTGCTGCTGTAGTGCCGCGCACGCGTCGAGCAGGCCATCGCCGATGAGCCGCCGCGACGCGAACGCCCAGGCCTGGCGGGTGCTGGCGGCGCGCGGTCTGCGCGCGCTGGCCGATGGCTTCGTGGCCGTGCTGCTGCCGGCCTACCTGCTTGCGCTCGGCTTCAACACGTTCGACGTCGGCATCCTCGCCACCGCGACCCTGCTCGGCTCGGCGCTGGCGACCCTGGCGATCGGTGCCTGGGGCGCGCGCTTCGAGCCGCGTCGGCTGCTGTTGGCGTCGGCCTGGCTGATGGTCGGTACCGGCGTGGGCTTCGTCGCGTTCGACGCGTTCTGGCCGCTGCTGCTGGTGGCCTTTGTCGGCACGCTCAACCCGAGTTCGGGCGACGTCAGCGTGTTCCTGCCGCTCGAGCATGCGCGGCTTGCGCAGGCGGCGAGCGGCGCGGCACGCACGACGCTGTTCGCCCGCTACAGCGTGGTCGGCGCGCTGTGCGCCGCGCTCGGGGCGCTGGCCGCCGGCGTGCCGCAGTGGCTGGCCGGCGCGTGGGGCGTGGCGTGGTTGGATGCGCTGCGCGCGATGTTCGTCCTCCACGCGGCGATCGCGGTCGCGGTGTGGTGGCTCTACCGTGGGTTGCCCACCGTGGTCATCGAAGGCGAGCCGCCGCCGGCTGCGCTGGGGCCGTCGCGGCGCGTCGTCGTGCGGCTGGCCGCGCTGTTCGCGGTCGACGCGTTCGCGGGCGGCCTGGTGGTGAACTCGCTGCTGTCGCTGTGGTTGTTCCAGCGTTTCGGTCTGTCGCTGGCGCAAGCCGGTGCGTTCTTCTTCTGGACGGGCCTGCTGAGCGCGGCGTCGCAGTTCGCCGCGCCGCGCGTGGCGCAGCGCTTCGGCTTGCTCAACACCATGGTGTTCACCCACCTGCCGTCCAGCGTGTGCCTCGTGCTCGCAGCGCTGGCGCCGAGCCTGCCGGCCGCGCTGGTGCTGCTGTCGCTGCGAAGTGCGCTGTCGCAGATGGACGTGCCGACGCGCTCGGCCTACGTGATGGCGGTGGTCACGCCGGCCGAACGCACCGCAGCGGCGAGCTTTACCGCGGTGCCGCGCAGCCTGGCGGCGGCCTTGAGCCCCAGCCTCGCCGGCGCACTGTTCGCTGCCGGCTGGCTGGCCGCACCGATGGTGGCTTGCGGCCTGCTGAAGATCGCCTACGACCTGGCCCTGTGGCGCGCGTGCCGGCGTGACGTGCTGCGCGACCCTTGAGGCCGTATCCGGCCCCAGGGCGTCGGCCACTCAGTCGTAGTTCACTGGATCGCGCCAGGCCGGCTCGTCGTGAGCGGCCCAGTAGGCGTCTTGCAGCCGCACGGTGACGGGGCCGGGGAACCGCGGCAGCGCCACACCGTCCAGCCGCGCGACCGGCAGGATGCCGCCACCGGTGGACGTGAGGAACACCTCGTCCGCGGCGCGGAAGTCCGCCACCGGCAGTGGACCGACTTGCAGCGGGATGCCCAGGCGTTCGCACAGCTCGATCGCGGTGCGGCGAGAGATGCCCTCGAGCACGCCGCGATTGCCGGTGCGCACCACGCCATCCTTGACCATGAAGACGTTGAAGCCGGGGCCCTCGGCGATGTGCCCCAGCGCGTCGACCACGCAGCTCGTGTCGCGGCCGCGGTCGTAGGCGTCGAACATCGACTGGACGAGGTCGATCCAGTGGTAGTTCTTGACCGTCGGGTCGACCGACTCCGGCGCGATGCGCACGCGATCGCTGACGTGCAGATCGATGCCTTGCTGCTGCTTCTCGCGCGAGGCGATCCACACATAGGGCAGGGCGTAGGCGTAGAAGCGGTTCTGGGCCAGGCGCGGATCGCGCGCGCCGCGCGGCGGCACGCCGCGGGTGCAGACCATCGCGACGTACGCGTCGCGCAGGCCGGCGGCGCGCACGCAGCCGTGCAGGATCTCGCGCAGCTCGGCGCGGCTGTGAGGGATCGCCAGGCGCATCTTCGCGAGGCTGGCGAAGAAGCGGTCGATGTGGTCGTCGAGCCGGAAGAAGGCGCCTTGCCAGGTGCTGGCCACGTCGTAGGTGGCGTCGGAGCGCGTGAAGCCCCAGTCGAACAGCGAGACCTTGGCTTCGGATAGCGGGACGTAGGCGCCATCGGCGAAGGCGCAGCCGCCGTCGAACGAGTGCGGGGCGGGGGTGGACGGCAGGGGCGGGGCCATGCGATCAAACGCCGATGGGTTCAGTTTGGCAACTCGGGCTTGGTCAGCATGCCCGACAGGGAGCCCGCCATGCCTGTGATCCCCTCATTGGACAGTCCGGCGTCCTTCATCACTGCATCGACGATGGGCTTGGCAAGCTGGTACTGCAGCGCCGAATTCATGACCTGCTCGGGAAACGTGGCACCGCCAGCGCCGGCAGCACCATCGACTCCGGAACTTGCCGCGCCGGGCATGCCGTTGACCTGAAAGATCCGAATCGAGTCGATCTTCTCCATGGGTCGTACCGCCTGTTCAAGGATCTGCGGCAACTGCTGCAGCAGCAGCGTGCGAACCTGCAGGTCGATCTGCGCAGCCGAAAGCGTGTTCAGCGCCTCGTTGATGGCGCGCTTGCCTTCGGCCTCGGCCAGCGCAGCGGCCTGCCGCGCTTTTGCTTCGATGGTCAGGGCCTCGGCACGGTCCAGCGCGGCCTCCTTCTCCGCCAAAGCCGATACCTTGACGGCAATGGCGTTCTGCTCCGCTTCCTTCGAAGCCTCGATAAGCTGAATGTTCTTCTCGCGTTCCGCCACGGCGACCTGGCGCGCCGTGTTCACGGCCTCCTCGGCCTTGACGGATTCCGCTCGTGCCAAGTTGGCCGCAGCATCGGCATCGGATTGCTCGCGCGACTTGTTGGCGATCGCGATCTGCGTGTCCTGCCTGGCAATCTCAACCTGCTTGCGTTGTTCGGCGCGCTGCATTTCGGTCTTGCGCTCGAGCTCGATCTCGCGCGTCTGGACTACCAAGTTCTTGTCCAGTTCGGCCGCCTTGATTTCACGTTCAGCCTCGATGCGCTTCTGGCTCACCTGCCGCTCGGCTTCGATCTTGGCGGCTTCCGCCTCACGGCTGCGCTCAGCCTGCTGAGAGGCAATCAGTGCGACCTGCTCCGCACGCGTAATCTCGATCTCGCGCTTTTGCGCCAGCGTTGCGAACTCCTGGTCTTTCTCGATCGTCAGCTTTTGTCGAATGGCATCCAGGTTCTTCGTGCGAACCTGAACCTCGGTGTCTTGTTCGACATCATTGCGCTGCTTGCGGCGAGCCTCGGTCTGCTCGGTGAGCCGCGTCAGGCCCTCGGCATCGAATGCATTGTTCGGGTTGAAGAACTGCTTGTCCGTCTGGTCCAGGCTGGTGAGTGACACCGATTCCAACTCGAGGCCGTTCTTTTCCAGATCTTCCGCCACAGCGTTCTGTACCGCCTGGACGAAGTCGCGACGCTTGTCCTGAAGCTCCTGGATCGTCATCGTCGCGGCAGTCGCCCGCAACGAGTCGACGAACTTGTCTTCGACCAGCGCCTTGAGCTCGTCAGGACTCATCGTCCGGGATCCCAGGGTCTGGGCAGCAATGCTGACGGCTTCTTCGGTCTGCTTGACCCGCACGAAGAAGGCAGCCGTGACGTCGACGCGCATGCGGTCCTTGGTGATCAGGCTCTCCCGCTCGCGGCGAACGACCTCTAGCTTGAGCGTGTTCATGTTCACCAGAACACGCTCATGAAAGACGGGCAGGACGATTGCGCCGCCGTCCATGATGACCTTCTGCCCGCCCAGGCCGGTGCGGACAAACGCTGTCTCTTTCGTGGACCGCTTGTACAGCCGCGCGAAGATGATGCCGATGGTCAGAAGCGCGACAAGGGCGATGCCCGCGATGGTCAGTAGCTCGATCAGATTGCTCATTTGGTGTGTTCTCCCTTTTCCAGCGTCGAGATTGTTCGAATCTGGTCTGTTCCTACATCAAGGTCGGATGCGGATTGACGATGCAGCGATAGAAGGCTCCGATCTTTCTGACGATGAGCACCTGCGTACCTTCTTCGAATACTTCGTCGTCCAGATCGGGCTCGACCATCAGGTAGTGCGAGCGGCCATGGATGTCCTTCACCCTGGCCTGCGCAGCGAGACCTCGTCGGGCGCCGCCGCTCACGATCACGCCGGTCCTGCCAACAAGGCTTAGTTCGCTGACGGCGCTGGTTTCATCGCGCGGGACGATGTGCGCGATGAGCGCGCCGACGCCTCGAACAGTCGCCATTCCGGCCGGGACGGCCAGCACCCCCGCCAGCGCCGCAGGAATGTACCCACCGAACAATCCGTTGGACACCAACTGCAAGCTGTAGCCGAACAGCGTGTAGCCGCTCAGGAATAGCAGCAGCAGCACCAGGGCAGGTACCTTGCCGACATGCAGCCAGCCAAGCACCCGATCGAGCCCCGAGTCTGCGTCGACGTCGGGTAGCAGGTCGTCCAAGAGGTTGCTGGGGCTCATCGAGACCAGCATGCCTAGGCCTTCGAGGAGAGCAATGCCGACGATCAGTGCGAAGCCAATGCCGAACGGCAGGTTCTGCGGCGCGGTGAACAGGCTCATGCCTTGTTCGCCTTCAGCTCTGCCATGCGCTGCGAGATCTTGTTCTCGCGGACCATGTCGTCGAGTTCCTTGAGCTGCGCGGCCTGCTGCAAGCTGCTGCTGCGCGCCGTGCCGGAAAGGCCGGTCTGACGCTGGTAGATGCGATCGAAAGCGCTCGTCACCTTGTCAATGCGTTGCTCGACATGTCCGCCGTGCACATTGCCTTTCGCCGACGCCGTCCCGCCAGCAGCGGCTCTACTGGCGCGGAAATCAGTCAGTGCGTCCTGCATTTCCCGCTTCTTTGCGAGTAGGGCGGCCACGTAGCCTTGGAGCTCGCCCTCCTGGCGAGCAAGCTCGGCAAGTGTTGTTTCGAGCACGGGAAGCTGGGCTTCGATGTCAAGCTGCCGTGCGACGGCCGCGCGTGCCAACTCTTCGCGGCTGCCGGCCAATGCCTCTTCGATCTGATCTGCCAGCTTGGCATGCTGGCTGTTCAGATTGGCGTGTCTTTGTTGAGAGAGGTGGCGATTGGCCGAGACCACACCGAGTTCGTGTCGCACTTCGTCGATCACCGCGTCTGCCTCGCGAATCGACTGCTCCATCATGGCCTCGGGCGCCTGATCCTCGATGTGGTCGAGCAGCGCGTGCATGCTGCCGGCGATGACTCGTCCAACGCGGGTCTTGAGGGGTTCGGACATCTCAGGATCCTTTCGAAGTCTGCAGGTTGGCGGCCAGTTCGACCGCTTGACTCATGTAGCGTCGCACGACGGTGGGGTCGTACGCCGCCGCATGCAGCGTGGTTCCTTGACGCAGCAAGGTTTCGCACAGGGCGAATGCGCGACGAACGAGCGCATCCTCGAACTTGGTCGCCTCGATCTCGTCGCCGGGAGTTTGGCTCACGACCAAGGCGACGCATGCTGTCAAGTGATCGAGCAGCAGGCTCACGACCTCCGAATGTTTGCCCGTTCGTCCTTCCGTGCGGACCAGCGCTTCACGCAACCGGCCCGTCAGATCGCGTGCCCAGGCGTGCGCGGCAACGTAGTCCAGGGCGCCGTCGTGCTGACGCTTGAGCTGGCCGAGGAGAACGCGCAGCTTGTCGCTGTTGGTCGTCGCGCCCTCGACCTGCAGTTGCGCCAGCCATAGGTACAGGTCGCTCGGAATCCGCGCCGACAGCGGTTCCATCGTGGAGGGGGATGCGTGCGCGGCCATGGCACTTCGCCTTCACATCGGTTGGGTTGACTGCGAATGTATTCGAATGAATTCGATTGTCAACACCAAGACTTGATGGCCCATTGCTCAACCTTTGCATCACCGATGGTGCGAGCCGTCAAAAGGTGCGCGCGTCGTTCATGCCAAAAGACGAAAGGGGCGATCGCCTTGCCGCGATGCCCCTTGCCTGGTCCGTTTGAACGGCGTCAGCCCTTGCTCTTGGGTACGCGCCCGAGCAGATAGAACTCCTCGTTCGGCCGCAACGACATCAGGTTGGCCATGCGGTTCGAGAGGCCGAACAGCGCGGTGATGCCGCCGATGTCCCAGATGTCGTCGTCGGAAAAGCCGTGCGAGCGCAAGGCGGCGATGTCGGTATCGCCGATGTTCTGCGCGTCGCTGCAGACCTTGAGCGCGAAATCGATCATCGCGTGCTGGCGCGGCGTGAGGTCGGCCTTGGCGGGGTTGGTCGCGAGCTGGTCGGCGATCAGCGGGTTCTTTTCGTAGATGCGCAGGATCGCGCCGTGCGCGACCACGCAGTACAGGCAGCGGTTCACGCCGCTGGTGGCGACGATGATCATTTCCTTCTCGCCCTTGCTGAGGCCCGAGTCGCGCAGCAGCAGCGCGTCGTGGTAGGCGAAGAAGGCGCGGAACTCGTCGGGCCGGTGCGCCAGCGCGAGAAAGATGTTGGGCACGAAGCCCGCCTTTTCCTGCACCGCGAGGATCTTCTCGCGCAGGTCCTCGGGCAGGGCGTTCAGGTCGGGCACCGGCCAGCGGCTGATGGGTTTGGGGGCGGTCATCGGCGGCTCCTCGAGATGAACTGGGTCGCTCAGGTATTGAACTGCAACGCGTGAAGCCGCGAGAAGAGCCCGCCGCGCGCGATCAGTTCGGCGTGTGTGCCTTCCTCGATGACGCGGCCTTCGTCGAGCACGACCACGCGGTCGGCGGCCTCGATGGTCGACAGGCGGTGCGCGATGACGATCGAGGTGCGCCCGGCCATCAGCTTCTCCAGCGCCGACTGCACCATGCGTTCGCTTTCGGTGTCGAGCGCGGAGGTGGCTTCGTCGAGCAGCAGGATCGGCGCGTTCTTGTAGATCGCCCGCGCGATCGCCAGCCGCTGGCGCTGGCCGCCCGACAGCTCGCGGCCGTTGTGGCCGATCACCGTGTCCAGGCCCTGCGGCAGCGCCTCGACGTACTCGAGCAGGTTCGCGCCGCGCAGCGCCTGGATCACGCGATCGCGGTCCAGCGTGTCGCCGAAGCTCACGTTGGCGGCGATCGTGTCGTTGAACAACACGACCTCCTGGCTCACGAGCGCGAACTGGCTGCGCAGCGCGCGCAGATCCCACTGCGGCAGCGGCACGCCGTCGAGCCGGATCTCGCCCGCGCTGGGCTCGAGGAAGCGCGGCAGCATGTTGACGAGCGTCGACTTGCCGGCGCCCGAGGGGCCGACGAGCGCGATGGTCTTGCCGGCGGGAATGTCGAGCGTGACGGCGTCGAGCGCCGGGCGCTGGTCGTCCTTGTAGCGCAGGCTCACGTCGCGCAGCAGCAGATGGCCGTGCACCGTCGCCGGCGCATGCGTGCCGCCGGTTTCCTGAGGCGCGTGGTGGGCCAGCGCCAGGCCGCGCTGCACGGCGGCCAGGCCGCGCGTCACCGGCGCGGTCACGTCCGACAGCCGGCGCAGCGGGTTGATCAGCGTGGCCATCGCGACGATGTAGGACACGAAGGTGCCGACCGTGCTGCCTTGTTCGCGACCCTGCCAAAGTGCCAGCACGATGACCGCCGACAGCGCGCAGGCCGTGAGCAGCTGCGTGGTCGGCGTGAGCACCGAGGAGGCCACGGTCGACTTCATCACCAGCCGGCGCACCGCGTCGCTCGCGCGCGCGAAGCGCTCGCGCTGCAGCGGCGCCGCGTCGTGCAGCCGCACCAGCCGCCAGGCCAGCACGTTCTCCTCGACGACGTAGGCGAGCTGGTCGGTGGCCTTCTGACCCTCGCGCGTGAGCCGGTGCATGCGCTTGCCGAACACGCGCATGACCCAGGCGACCGAGGGAAACAGCAGCGCGATCATCAGCGTGAGCTGCCAATTCACCCAGACGAGATAGCCCAGCAGCGCCGCGACGGTCAGCGAGTCCTTCATCAGGATCTGCGCCGCGTTGACCAGCTGGTTGGCACCCGACTGCAGTTCGTAGACGACGGTGTTGATCAGGCTGCTCGAGGTCTGCTGCGACATCAGCGCCGGGTTGGAGCCGAGCAGGCGCGAGAACATCGCGCCGCGCATGCGCAGCGTGCCGCGGTTGGCAACCCAGGCGAGCGAGTAGTCGACCACGAATCCGGCCAGGCCCCGCACCAGGAACAGGCCGATGATCGCCAGTGGAACCGCCCACAGCGGAAAGCCCTGAGCCAGGAAGCCCTGGTCGAGCAGCGGCTTCATCATCCGGGCGAACGCGGCCTCGCAGGCGCCGCCGATCGCCGCGCCGAGCGCGGCCACCGCGAACGGCCAGCGCGAGTCGCCGAAGTAGGGAAGGAGTTCGCGCAGGCGCTCAGGGATGCTCGGAGAGGGGTTCAACATGCGTGGCGTGGGGCCGCGCCCATCGCGGCCGCGGGATTATGCGGCCCGCCCTGCGCCCACCAGGCCCGGCGCTGCCTACAATCCGGGCCGGACCGCAACACCGTGTCACGACTTTCTGCACCGGGGCGTGACGGGCGCGCACAGGGCCGCTGGTATCCTCTCGCGCTGCTCTCGCTGCGCCGTCGCAGTCCGCACGACAGACCGATGACCGACGCTCTCGCACGCGCGCCTCGCGCCACCGTTTCCCTTTCACGCCGTCACCTCGTTGCCTTGCCGCTGGCCGCGGCGCTGGCTCCGGCGCTGGCCCAGTTCCGCGTCGAGATCTCCGGAGTCGGCGCCACCCAGCTGCCGATCGCCGCGCTGCGCTTTCGAGACGAGGACAAGGCACCGCAGCCGGTGGGCTCGATCGTGCGCGCCGACCTCGAGCGCAGCGGCTACTTCAAGCCCATCGACGCCAGCAGCGCCGTCATCGACGAAGGCGCGCAGCCGGTCATGAGCGACTGGCGTGGCCGCGGCGCCGACGCGCTGGTGGCCGGCTCGGTGACGCGCCTGGCAGACGGCCGCTTCGACGTGCGCTACCGCCTGTGGGACACGGTCCAGGGCCGCGATCTCGGCGGCGCCAGCTTTGCCGTGCCGGCCGCCGATCTTCGTCTCGCAGCACACCAGATCGCCGACGCCATCTACGAGAAGCTCACCGGCGACAAGGGCGTGTTCTCGACCCGCATCGCCTACGTCACCAAGGGTGGCGGGCGCTACACGCTGTGGATCGCCGACGCCGACGGGGAAGGCGCCCAGTCGGCGCTGGCCAGCCCGGAGCCGATCATCTCGCCGGCCTGGTCGCCCGACGGCCGCGAAGTGGCCTACGTCTCGTTCGAGGCGAAGAAGGCCGTGGTCTACGTGCAGGAAGTCGCCAGCGGCAAGCGTCGCACGCTGGCGGCCTTTCGCGGCTCGAACAGCGCGCCGGCGTGGTCACCCGACGGCCGCCAGCTGGCCGTCACGCTCACGCGCGACGGCGGCTCGCAGCTCTACCTCATCGGCCGCGACGGCGGCGAGCCGCGCCGCATCACGAACAGCGGAGCGATCGACACCGAGGCCGCGTTCTCGCCCGACGGCAAGTCGATCTACTTCGTCAGCGACCGCGGCGGCGGTCCGCAGATCTATCGCATGCCGGCCGCTGGCGGTGCCGCCGAACGCGTCACCTTCGGCGGCAGCTACAACATCAGCCCGGCCATCAGCCCGGACGGCAAGACGCTGGCCTACATCACGCGCGACGGCGGCGCGTTCCGCCTGCAGGCGCTCGATCTCGCCAGCGGAACCGCCCGCCCCTTGAGCGACACGAACGACGACGAAAGTCCCAGCTTCGCGCCCAACGGAAAGCTGATCGTCTACGCCTCGCGCGCCCAGGGCCGCGACGTCCTCATGACGACCACGCTCGACGGCAAGATCAAGGCGCGGCTCGTGTCGACGCAAGCCGATGTCCGCGAACCGGTCTGGGGCCCGTTCGGCCGCTGACGACACGGCCAGGCGCCCCGGTTTTTTGATTTCGTACGAAGGGAATGACCCATATGAACATGCTGAAGTCGTTGACCTCCACGCCGCTCGCCATCGCGGCTGCCGCTGCGGCGCTCCTGCTCGGCGGCTGCGCCTCGGACGTCAAGCTGGACCAACCCCCGGTCGAGAACCGCAGCACGAGCGGCGCCGCCGGCGCCGGCAACGGCGGCACCGGTGCTCCGGCGTCGCAGGTCGCCAACGTGGACCTGGCGGCGCAGAACGCCGCGGCGTGGAGCAAACTCGGCAAGGTCGTCTACTTCGACTTCGACAGCTACGTCGTCAAGGACGAGTTCCGCCCGCTGGTCGACAGCTACGCCAAGCTGATGAACGCCGACCGCAAGAAGAAGGTCGTCGTCGAAGGCCACACGGACGAGCGCGGCGGCCGCGAGTACAACCTGGCGCTCGGCCAGAAGCGCGCCGAAGCGGTGGTTCGATCGCTGAGCCTGCTGGGCGTGCAGGATGGCCAGCTCGAGGCCGTGAGCTACGGCAAGGAGCGTCCTGCCGACACCGGCCATGACGAAGCCGCCTGGGCCAAGAACCGCCGCGCCGAACTGCGCGAGCGTTGATTGCCATGCGCGCCGCGCCCTTGCTGAGATCAACGCTCGCGGCGCTGTCGCTCGTCGCCGTGCTGCCCGCGCAAGCGGGCTTGTTCGACGACGAGGAGGCGCGCCGCGCGATCCTCGACCTGCGTTCGCGCATCGACCAGACCGGCGAGGCGCAGCGCAAGAAGGACGCCGAGCTGGCCGAGCAGGTCAACGGCATGCGAGGCGGCCTGCTTGAGCTCAATGCGACGATCGAGCAGCTGCGCGCCGAGATCGCGCGGCTGCGCGGCATCAACGAGCAGCTGCAGCGCGACGTCTCCGACCTGCAGCGCCGCCAGAAAGACGTGCAGCAGGGCATCGACGACCGGCTTCGCAAGCTCGAGCCGCAGAAGGTCAGTGTCGACGGCGTCGAGTTCCTCGCCGACCCCGAGGAGACGCGCCAGTTCAACGAAGCGCTGGCGCAGCTGCGCGGCGGCGACTTCGCCGGCGCCGGTTCGGCGTTCTCGGCGTTCCAGCGCCGCTACCCGTCCAGCGGCTACGGCCCCAGCGCCCAGTACTGGCTCGGCAATGCGCTGTACGGCAAGCGCGACTATCGCGATGCGATCAACACCTTCCGTGCGCTGGTGAACAACAGCCCGGACCACCCCAAGGCGCCCGAGGCGATGCTGGCGATCGCCAATTGCCAGATCGAGCTCAAGGACATCAAGTCCGCCCGCAAGACGCTCGACGACCTGCAGAAGGCCTACCCGAAGTCGGAAGCCGCGCAGGCCGGCCGGCAGCGCCTGGCGGCGCTCAAGTGAGCGTCGCGGCGCTGGCCCCCGCGGCCGGCGAGGCCGCGGACCTCGAGCGCCGCTTCGGCGGTCTGCGGCGTCTCTACGGCGATGAAGGCTACGAACGCCTGCGCGCCGCGCGCATCGCGGTCGTCGGCGTCGGCGGCGTGGGTTCCTGGGCCGCCGAGGCATTGGCGCGCAGCGGCGTGGCCGAGCTGACGCTGATCGATCTCGACCACGTCGCCGAATCCAACATCAACCGGCAGGTCCATGCGCTCGAGTCGACGCTCGGGCAGGCCAAGGTGCGCGCGCTGGCCGAGCGCATCGCGCAGATTCATCCGTCGTGCCGCGTGCACGAGGTGGAGGAGTTCGTCGAGCCGGGCAACTGGCCGTCGTTGCTGCCTGCTGCCGTGGACGTGGTCATCGACGCCTGCGACCAGCGCGCCGCCAAGGCAGCGATCGCGGCGTGGGCGCTAGCGCATGGCGCGGCGGTGGTCCTGTGCGGCGCGGCCGGCGGCAAGCGCCAGGCGCATGCCGTGGCGGTCGACGATCTCGCGAACGTGACTCACGACCCGTTGCTGGCCTCGCTGCGCCAGCAGTTGCGGCGCCAGCACGGCGCCGCGCGCACGGGACCGATCGGCCTGAGCTGCGTCTATTCGCGCGAGGCCGTGAAGCGCCCCGAGGGCGAGTGCGACGTCGACGGCAGCCTCAACTGCCATGGCTACGGATCCTCAGTCAGCGTGACCGCGACCTTCGGCCTGGTTGCGGCCAGCGTCGCCATCGAGCGCTGCATTCGCGATCGCACCGCAAAGGCTTGATCGGTTACGAAACACGTGGCTATAATGGCGGGCTCGCCGGGTTGTTAGCTCAGTCGGTAGAGCAGCAGACTTTTAATCTGTTGGTCGCAGGTTCGATCCCTGCACAACCCACCAGCGATCTATCCAGCGGCAGCCAGTAGATTGCCGGTGGGACAAGAAAAGTTTCAGGGCTCTTAGCTCAGTTGGTAGAGCAGCGGACTCTTAATCCGTAGGTCGAGTGTTCGAGTCACTCAGGGCCCACCAGTCAGTCACAAGGCCCGGCAGCGCAAGCTGCCGGGCCTTGTGCATTTGCGGGCCTGCGCGCCCGCGCCGGGCATCATCGCGCGCAGCCATCAAAGGGTAATTCCCAGGCGGGCTATCGCTAGGCCGTCAGTTTCTGTAAGAAACAAGTAAGGGGCCCGAAAGGAAAGTCGCGTCTGCGATGCTGACCTTTCTGAACCTCGCGCAGCTGCTGCTGTACATCCCCCTGCTGGCCCTGGCCGGGCAGGGCTTGCTCTTCGTGCTGGCGGGCTCGCGTCGCCAATCGAATGTGTTCTACCAGCTGCTGCAGCTGCTTTCGAAGCCGTTCACCGTCGTCGTGCGCAAGATGACGCCGGCACGCGTGGCCGACCAGCATGTGCCGGTGGTGACTTTCTTGCTGCTGCTCATTGCCTATGCAGTGGTGAGCTTCGAGAAGATCAATCACTGCATCCGGATCGGGGTGCATCTGTGTCAGTGAAGCGCCGCGGCTTCGATGCCTGGCGCCTGAAGGCGCGCGCGGTCGCGCTGCTGCTGCTCGGCCGGCGCGAGGCGGCCGAGGCCGTGTTCGGCCAGATGCTCGAGCGATGGCCGGACGACCCCTATGCGTTGGCCAGCCGCGCCCACGTGCGCGCGCAGCTCGGTCGGCGCGACGATGCCATCGCCGACGCGCAGGCCTTGGTCGACCGCCATCCGATGCGCAGCGCCGCCGACTGGTTCAACCTCGCCTTCCTGCTCGAGGAGGCCGATCGCGTCGAGGAGGCCGAGGCTGCGTTTCGTCGCGCCGTGGCACTCGACGACAAGCTCGACCGGGCCTGGTACGGCCTGGGCCTGGCGCTCATTCGCCAGCAACGGTTCGACGAGGCGGTGATGGCGCTCAAGCGCAACACCGAGCTTCAGCCCATGAGCCCCTATGGCTGGTACCAGCTGGCCCGGGTGCACGTGGATCGCAAGGACCCTGAGGCGGCGCGCAAGGTCATTCGCCATCTCCAGGGATTCGAACCCAAGGTCGCGGCTCAACTGCAGCGCGAGACCGGGCTGGCGCCGTAAGACTGCGATTGCAGTTCGTCACGGCGGTTTGGAGGGTGCCCAGTGAGCACCCGGTGACAACGTTGGAGGCAACTGCAATGCAACTGACCGAGCGACACCGAGAGTACTGGCGAAGGAACCTGCGGATCACCGGCGTCCTGCTGGCGATCTGGTTCGTGGTGACCTTCGTCGTGGGCTACTTCGCCCGCGAGCTGAACTTCACCTTCTTCGGCTGGCCCTTCAGCTTCTGGGTGGCGGCGCAGGGCGCGCTGATCGTCTACTGCCTGATCATCTGGTACTACGCGCGGGTCATGAACCGGCTGGACCAGGAGTACGGCGTCCACGAGGAGGAATGACATGGCCGGCATGACCTTCGAACATGGCGCCAGCACCGCTGCCGCCGACAACCGGGCGTTCAAGAGCCAGCTCCACAAGGTGTACGGCTGGTACACCGGCGGCTTCATCGCCTTCATCCTGGTCCTGGCGGTGCTCGAGCAGATGGGCCTGCCGCGCAACTGGATCGGCTTCATCTTCCTGATCGCGACCGTGGCCCTGTATGCCGGCATCGGCATCATGAGCCGCACCACCGACGCGGCCGAGTACTACGTGGCCGGACGCCGCGTGCCGGCGGTCTACAACGGCATGGCCACCGGCGCCGACTGGATGAGCGCCGCCTCGTTCATCGGCATGGCGGGCACGCTCTACCTCACCGGTTACGGCGGCCTGGCCTTCATCATGGGCTGGACCGGCGGCTACTGCCTGGTGGCGCTGTTCCTCGCGCCCTATCTGCGCAAGTTCGGCCAGTTCACGATCCCCGACTTCCTCGGCGCGCGTTATGAAGGCAATCTGCCGCGCTTCATCGGCATTGTCGCGGCGATCCTGTGCTCCTTCACCTACGTGGTGGCGCAGATCTACGGCGTGGGGCTGATCACGACCCGCCTTTCCGGCCTCGCATTCGAGGTTGGCATCTTCGTCGGCCTGGGCGGCATCCTGGTGTGCTCGTTCCTCGGCGGCATGCGCGCGGTGACGTGGACGCAGGTGGCGCAGTACATCATCCTGATCATTGCCTACCTGGTGCCGGTGGTGTGGCTGTCGGTGAAGCAGACCAGCATCCCGCTGCCGCAGGCGATCTACGGCATGCAGCTGCAGAAGGTCACCGAGGCCGAGAACCGGCTCAAGGCCGACCCGAAGGAGCAGGAGGTCATCGCGATCTTCAAGCAGCGCGCCGACGAGGCCGCCGCCAAGCTCAAGGACGTGCCCGCCGCGATGGCCGCCGACAAGGCGGCCGCCGAGAAGAAGCTCGCCGACCTGAAGGCGGCCAACGCGCCGGTGGCCGACATCCAGGCGGCCGAGAAGGCGCTCGCGTCGCTGCCGACCGACCTCGCGGCGGCCAACAAGGCCTATGCCGCGGCGAAGACCGCGAACGAGGCGCGTGCCAAGCCGCTGGCGGGTATGCCGCCGCATGCGCAGATCTTCTCGGGCGATCCGAACGGCGACGAGAAGGCCAGGAAGACCTACGACGAATCCCGGCGCAACTTCCTCGCGCTGGTGTTCTGCCTGATGGTCGGCACGGCCGCGCTGCCGCACATCCTGATGCGCTACTACACGACGCCCTCGGTGAAGGAGGCGCGCGAATCGGTGACGTGGTCGCTGTTCTTCATCTTCCTGCTGTACTTCACCGCGCCGGCACTGGCCGTGCTGGTCAAGTACGAGGTGCTGACGGCCCTGGTGGGAACGCCGTTCGACAAGCTCCCGGAATGGATCTCGGCCTGGGGGCGCGTCGACCCGGCGTTGCTGTCGGTCGCCGACGTCAACAAGGATGGCATCTTCCAGCTCGGCGAGATGAAGATCGGCGGCGACATCATCGTGCTCGCGACGCCGGCCATCGGCGGCCTGCCGTACGTGATCTCGGGCATGGTGGCCGCGGGCGGCCTGGCCGCGGCGCTGTCCACCGCCGACGGCCTGCTGCTGACGATCGCCAACGCGCTGTCGCACGACCTGTACTACAAGATGATCGACCCCAACGCCCCGACCGCGCGGCGCGTCGCGATCTCCAAGGCCTTGCTGCTGGTCGTCGCGTTGTTGGCGGCGCTGGTGGCGGCGCAGAAGCCGGCGGACATCCTGTTCCTGGTATCGGCAGCGTTCTCGTTCGCGGCCGCGGCGTTCTTCCCCGCGCTGGTGCTGGGCATCTTCTGGAAGCGCGCCAACAAGTGGGGCGCGTCGCTGGGCATGGTGGCCGGCCTGGGGGTGACCTTCTACTACATGGTGACGACCCAGCCCTGGTTGCGCGGCATCTTTGGCGTGACCAGCCCGATCGAGCTGTGGTGGGGCATCCAGCCGATCTCGGCCGGCCTGTTCGGCGTGCCGGTGGGCTTCGCGGTGATCATCATCGTGAGCCTGCTGACCGGAGCTCCCCGCAAGGAGACGCAGGAACTCGTCGAGCACGTGCGCTATCCCGAACTGAGGCTGGCGAAGGCCTAAGCCGCGCCGAGCCCTCATGAACAAAGGCCCCGCTCGCAAGAGCGGGGCCTTTTTCGTCGCGGGAGGGGCTGAGCGCCGCGCCGGCGTTCAGCCGAGCGGCGGCTCCAGCTTGCTCAGGAAGCGGTTCGCGAACTGAGCGGCCGGGCCGCCGCCGCGCGCGGTGCTGATGTAGGTGACGGCGCGCTCGAGCAGCATCCGCAGTTCGTTGACGTCGGTCACCTTCTCGAGCTTGATGGCAAGGCTTTCGGCCTGGGGGCCGAGCAGGTCGTTGAGCGCGCGCACGGCTTCGCGGCGTACCGCGATCACATCGACAGCCGGCGCCGCAGGGGCGGCCGCGACGGGGATGTCGACCGGGCGCGTCGCCATCGCCGGCGCAGGGGCAACGGCCGGGCGCGACACCGAGATGGCCTCGATCAGCCCGCCGTCGAGCAGCTCCTTCAGGGCCTCCTCGGCTTGCGGAATCATCTTGAGCAGCTCGTCGTCGCTGCGCTTGCCGTCGACCATGATCAGCGCGGAGCGCACGCGAGGCGACAGGCGCCTCGTGCGGACGTCGATCTCGGCTTGCCCTTGCGCGGTCTTGCGATAGATGGTCGTCATGCGGCAGCAAAGAGTGCGGCGCAAGCTTACCGCCGGCGGCTGCCTTGGCAATAGGCGGCGGCCCGGGCCGGCCGCCTCACAGCGAGATTTCCCAGCGATGGCCGCATCCGCGGCAGCACACCTGCAAGCGCGTGCCGGCATCGCCCGAATCGAGCAGGTCCCAGCGCGCATAGGCGTGGCACTCGCTGCACACCGCCTGGTCGGCGACGAACTCGGCGTGGTTGAGCAGATAGAGGTAGCGCCGCAGCGCCCAGACGCCGATGACCGCGCTGGCCGACACGCACAGCAGCAGCACGAACTGGTCGCCGATCGGTGCCTGCGCGTCGTAGACCTCGGCGCCGGCCAGGAGCGCGATCGCCGACAACAGCAGCATCACGAGATGCGCGTGGCTTTGCAGCAGCTCGCGCTCGTACCACTTGCGAAAGCCGTGGCGCTGGATTCTCTGCACGGACGTCATCGCGACACCTTCGGCGCAGGCAGGCATGCGGCATGCCGGTGGCCGATCTTCGCACCGGCAGGCGCCGCGCGGCGCGAAGGGCTGCAAGAATCCCGCGCGAAGATGTCGCCGCGGCAAGGGAGTTCATGATGGCCCAGCAGGAACAACGCGTGGTCGTGGTCACCGGTGCCTTCGGGGCGCTGGGTCGGCAGGTCGTGCGCTCGCTGTCCGATGACGGCTGGCGCGTCGCGCTGGTCGATGCGGCACCGGCCGCGCCGGCCGATCTGGCCGTCGCGGCGCCGCCGGCAGCCGTGCACGCCGGCATCGATCTCGGCGATGCACAGGCGGCCCGGGTCTGCGCGCAGGCCATCGCTGCCGCCTTCGGCCGCATCGATGCGCTGGTCAACATTGCCGGCGGGTTTCGCTGGCAGACCATCGAGGCGGGTGACCCCGGCGCCTGGGACCAGATGTTCGCGATGAACGTGAAGACGGCGCTGCACATGAGCCGCGCGGCGCTGCCCTGGCTGCTGGCGTCGCCGGCGGGTGCGATCGTCAATGTGGGCGCCGCGGCAGCCGCGCGCGCCGGCGCCGGGATGGGCGCCTACGCGGCCGCCAAGTCCGGCGTGCTGCGGCTCACCGAGGCGCTGGCCGAGGAGGGCAAGGACCGCGGCCTGCGCGTCAATGCCGTGCTGCCCGGCATCATCGACACGCCGGCCAATCGTCGCGAGATGCCGCAGGCCGACACGAGCCGCTGGGTGACGCCGGACGCGGTGGCCGATGTGGTGGGTTTTCTGCTCTCGCCGGCATCGCGCGCGATCACCGGCGCCGGCATCCCGGTGACGGGCCGACTGTGAGCACGGGGCTCGGCATCCCCGACGCGCGTGCGGATGCTTGCCGTGACAGACTTGCGGCCATGAGCCGTTCTCGCGAATCGATCCACTCTCGCAGCGTCCCCGTTCTGCGCTGGTCGATGCTCGCCGCCATGGCCGTGGGACTGCTGGGCGGCTGCGCCCACAGCTACGGTCCCGGCGGCTTGCCTGCGGGGGCCAGCAGCGCCCAGGCGGTTGCGCAGCTCGGGCCGCCGACGGGCCGCTATGCCTTGCCGTCGGGCGGGCAGCGGCTCGAGTTTGCGCGCGGCCCCTACGGCAAGCACACCTACATGCTGGACTTCGATGCCGGCGACCGCCTGCTGCAAGTCGAGCAGGTGCTGACCGAAGCCAAGTTCCTGCAGCTGCGCATCGGCATGACGGCCGACGAGGTGCTCAGCACGATCGGCCATCCCTCCGAGACGCGCTACCTCTCGCGCCAGCAGCACCGCCTCTGGTCCTACCGCTACGACACGCCGTTTTGCATCTGGTACCAGGTGAGCATCGACACGTCCGGCAAGGTTGCCGAGCTGGGCCACAACAGCGACCCGATGTGCGAGAACGATTTCTTCCCTTTCTGATGCGCAGGCCCCGATGACGACGCTCTATGGCATTCCGAATTGCGACACGGTCAAGAAGGCACGCGCCTGGCTCGACGAGGCCGGCATTGCCTATCGCTTCCACGATTTCAAGAAGGCCGGCGTGCCCGAGGACGCCCTCGCGCGCTGGCTTGCCGCGGTCGGCTGGGAGCGTCTGCTCAACCGCCAGGGCACGACCTGGCGCAAGCTCGACCCCGCCGTGCAGGCGCGCGTGACCGATGCGCCCAGCGCGGCCGCCTTGATGCGCGAGCAGTCCAGCGTCATCAAGCGGCCGGTGATCGACTGGCCCAGCGGCGCGGTGACCGTAGGCTTCGACGCCAAGGCCTTTGCCAGCCACCTGGCCGAAGACTGAGCGCCGGCTGCACATGAAAAAGGGCCGCAGACCTTCGCGGGTCTGCGGCCCTTGCGCCTTGTCGGCGCGATCGATCAGGCGGCGAGCAGCTGGCGCAGCACGAAGGGCAGGATGCCGCCGTGCTTGTAGTAGTCGACCTCGATCGGCGTGTCGATGCGAAGCGTCAGCTTGACCTTCTTCTTCGAGCCGTCGGCCTTGGTGATCACCAGCGTGGCGTCGCTTTGCGGCTTGATCTCCGCGCCGAGCTCGATGTCGATCAGCTCGTCGCCCTTGAGGCCCAGGCTTTCCCACGAGTCCCCGGCCTTGAACTGCAGCGGCAGCACCCCCATGCCGACCAGGTTCGAGCGGTGGATGCGCTCGAAGCTCTTGGCCACCACGGCCTTGATGCCCAGGAGCTGCGTGCCCTTGGCGGCCCAGTCGCGCGACGAGCCGGTGCCGTACTCCTCGCCACCGAAGATCACGGTCGGCACGCCCGCGTCGATGTACTTCATCGCGGCGTCGTAGATCGCGAGCTTTTCGCCGGTGGGCTGGTACAGCGTGTAGCCGCCTTCCTCGCGCGAGCCGTCGGCCTTGGCCGGCAGCATCAGGTTCTTGATGCGCACGTTGGCGAAGGTGCCGCGCATCATGACCTCATGGTTGCCGCGGCGCGAGCCGTAGCTGTTGAAGTCGGCCTTCATCACGCCGTTGTCGAGCAGGTACTTGCCCGCGGGCGTGGTTTCCTTGAACGAACCGGCGGGCGAGATGTGGTCGGTGGTGATCGAGTCGCCGAACAGGCCCATGATGCGAGCGCCCTTGACGCCGGCATCGGCCTGCTTGGGCTGCATCGCGAAGTCCTGGAAGAACGGCGGCTCGGCGATGTAGGTGCTCTTGGGCCACGTGTAGACGTTGCCCTTGACGCCCTTGATCTTCTCCCACAGCTTGCCCGGGTCGTTCTTGACCTTGTCGTAGTTCTTCTTGAACGCCTTGCCGTCCATCGCGAACTTCATCAGCTTGTAGATCTCTTCGCTGGTCGGCCAGATGTCGCCCAGGAAGACATCGCGCCCGCCCTTGCCCTTGCCGACCGGCTCGGTCATCAGGTCCTTGGTGACGTTGCCGGCGATCGCGTAGGCGACGACCAGCGGCGGCGAGGCGAGGAAGTTGGCCTTCAGGTTCGGGTGGATGCGCGCCTCGAAGTTGCGGTTGCCCGAAAGCACGGCCGCGCAGACCAGGTCGTTCTTGGTGATGGCTTCGTTGATCTCCGGCGTCAGGTCGCCGGCGTTGCCGATGCAGGTCGTGCAGCCGTAGGCGGCGACGTTGAAGCCCAGCTTCTCGAGGTAGGGCAGCAGGCCCGCCTTCTCGAGGTACTCGGTGACGATGCGCGATCCCGGGGCGAGCGAGGTCTTGACATGCTTCTTGACCTTGAGGCCGGCCTCGACCGCCTTCTTGGCCAACAGGCCCGCGGCCAGCAGCACGCCCGGGTTGCTGGTGTTGGTGCACGAGGTGATGGCGGCGATCAGCACGTCGCCGTTCTTGATCTCGATGCCGTCGGCGGTGGTGAAGCTTTGGGCGAGCTTGTCGGCCGGCTGGTTGAAGCCGTTCTCGGCCGCAGGCTTGCTGAACAGCGAGCTGAACTGCGACTTCACGTTGCCCAGTTCGATGCGGTCTTGCGGACGCTTCGGGCCCGACAGCGACGGCGCCACGGTGCCCAGGTCGAGCTTGACCACCGAGCTGTAGTCGATCTCGCCGGCGCCCGGCACGCCGAAGAGCTTTTGCGCCTTGAAGTAGGCCTCGAAGGCCTCGATCTCGGCCTTGGTGCGGCCGGTGCCCTGGAAGTAGTCGATCGTCTTCTCGTCGACCGGGAAGAAGCCCATCGTCGCGCCGTACTCGGGCGCCATGTTGGCGATCGTGGCGCGATCGGGCAGGGCGAGCGTCTTGGTGCCTTCGCCGAAGAACTCGACGAACTTGCCCACCACCTTGTGCTTGCGCAGGATCTCGGTGACGGTGAGCACCAGGTCGGTCGCCGTCACGCCTTCGCGCAGCTTGCCGGTGAGCTCGAAGCCCACGACGTCCGGCGTCAGGAAGTAAACCGGCTGGCCGAGCATGCCGGCCTCGGCCTCGATGCCGCCCACGCCCCAGCCGACCACGCCGATGCCGTTGATCATCGTCGTGTGGCTGTCGGTGCCGACCAGGGTGTCGGGGTAGTAGACGCCGCCCTTCGTCTTGTGCACGCCGCGCGCCAGGTACTCGAGGTTGACCTGGTGCACGATGCCGAAGCCCGGGGGCACGACGCCGAAGGTGTCGAACGCGTCCATGCCCCACTTCATGAACTGGTAGCGCTCCTCGTTGCGCTGGAACTCCAGCTTCATGTTGAGGTCCAGCGCCTTCTTGTCGCCGAAGTGGTCGATCATCACCGAGTGGTCGACCACCAGGTCCACCGGCACCAGCGGCTCGATCGACTTGGGGTTCTTGCCCATCTTGGCGGCGACGTTGCGCATCGCGGCCAGGTCGGCCAGCAGCGGCACGCCGGTGAAGTCCTGCAGCACCACGCGCGCCACCACGAACGGGATCTCGTCGACGCGCTCGGCCACCGGCGCCCACTTCGCGAGCTGCTTGACGTGTTCGGCGGTGACCTTCTTGCCGTCGCAGTTGCGCAGCACGCTCTCGAGCACGATGCGGATCGACACCGGCAGGCGCGACACGTCGACGCCGAGCTCCTTGCCGAGCGCGGGCAGCGAGTAGTACTGGCCTTCCTTGCCGGAGGCGGTCTTGAACGACTTGAGCGTCTTTGCGTAGGCGTGTGACATGGGGCTGCCTTGTGTTGTGGGTGGCGGGGGTGGAGTGTGACTCAGGCGGCTTTCGGTTCGATGACCTTCAGCCCTTTGAAGTAGTCGCGAAAGAACGTGGCATCGCGCGTGATCAGCGCGTCGCACTGAAGCAGGGCATGCGCACCGACGACGAAATCCGAGACGCCGCGCTCGCGCTCGCCCGCGGCGCGACGCGCGCGCCAGCGGCGCTGCATCTCGCCGGCGCGCAGCGCCGCCTTGCGCTCGACCGGGCTGTAGCGGATGCCCAGTTCCTCGAGCACCTGCATGGCCAGATCACCATCGCGCAGCGAGCTGCAGACCTCGACGACGACCACGTCGCACACGACGACCGGCCCGCGCGACAGCGCGTCGCGTAGCGCGGCCTCGGCCGTGTCGGCGCGCTCGCTGCCGGCCAGCAGGTCGATCAGCACGGCGGAGTCGGCGGCGATCATGCGGACTCGCTGTCGCCCGGCGTGCCGCCGCGCACGGCGCGCATCGCTTCGTCGGTGTCGGCGAAGCCGTCGAGCTTGAAGCGGCCCCGCGCACGCGAGATCGCGTCGTCGACGTTCTTGCGCAGGATGATGCGGCTGCCGTCGAGCTCGACCTTGAGCGTGGTGCCCTTGGTCAGCCCGAGCGCGTCGCGCACGGCCTTGGGCAGGGTGATCTGCCCGCGTTCGGCGACGGTGGCTTCCATGCGCGGCTCCGGAGTCGGTATGCATGAATTATACGTACCGAACGATGCGTACTCCAGGAGAATTCGCGCGCCTGCAGACAGGACTTGACGGCGCGGCGCGCGCTGATAGCGTGCGGCGCCGAACCCAGGACCCTTCGAGGAGGCATTGCATGTTCCGGACCAAGACGATTCGACCCTGGCGCGCGTTCGCGGCGCTGTTGATGGCCGCCGCGGCGCTGACCGTGCATGCCGAAGGGCGCCCGGTGCGCATCCTGGTCGGCTTTCCGGCCGGCGGCGGCACCGACGCGATCGCGCGGGTGCTGGCCGAGAAGCTCAAGGACGAACTCGGCGCGCCGGTCATCGTCGAGAACAAGCCCGGCGCCGGCGGCCAGCTCGCTGCGCAGGCGCTCAAGGTCTCCGCGCCGGACGGCACGACCTTCTTCATCTCGCACGACCACACGATCTCGATCCTGCCGCTGGTGGTGAAGCAGCCCGGCTTCGATCCGTCGCACGACTTCGTGCCGGTGGCCGGCTTCGCGAGCTTCGTCAATGCCTTCGCGGTCTCGGGCGGCACGCCGGCCAAGAGCATGGCGGAGTACGCGGCGTGGGTGAAGAGCGCAGGCGCAGGCAAGGGCACGGTGGGCGTGCCGGCACCGGCCTCGGTGCCCGAATTCCTGGTCGGCGTGATCGGCCGCAAGTTCCAGCTCGACCTCGTCGCCGCGCCCTACCGCGGCAGCGCACCGATGATGCAGGACATGCTGGGCAACCAGATCGCCGCGGGCATCGGCTCGGTGCCCGACCTGATCGAGAACCACCGCCACGGCAAGGTCCGCGTGGTCGCGGTGCTGGGTGGCGCGCGCCAGGCGGCGATGCCCGACGTGCCGACCTTGGCCGAGCTCGGCGTCGCCGGCTTCGAGGACGTGCCGTACTACGCCTTCTTCGCGCCCGCCGGCACGCCCAAGGCCTCGCTCGACGCCTTCTCGGCCGCCCTCGCCAAGGTGATCGCCAAGCCCGACGTGCGCGAGCGTCTCTCGACGATGGGCCTCACGGTCGAATTCATGCCCTCGTCGCAGCTCGCCATCCGCGAGCGCGCCTACAGCCAGACCTGGGCGAAGATCATCAAGGACAGCGGCTTCCAGCCGCAATGAACAAAGCCCGCCGATGGCGGGCTTTGTCTTGACGAAGCGGCTGACTTACTTGGCCGCCGTCACCGCCTGCGTCGCGGCGCGCTGCTCGGCGTGCTGGCAGCCGTCGACCATGCGCTGGCCGATCTTCTGATTCATCATCATCGACTTGCTCGGGATCTGCAGCCAGACGATGCCATTGCGCTTGTCTTCCAGGCGCACCGCGCCGGTCGTCGTCTCCTGCGGCGTCATCAGGTAGTTCGCGTTGTTGAACGAGACCTGGAAGTGGCCGGGCTTCGCGTCGACCGGCATCACGCGCACCGACTGGTTGAACTCGCACTGGGCCGAGCCGGTCAGCACGCGGTTGGCGATCTCGAGCTGGTTCGCGCTGATCGTCTCGGTGACGTCGGTTGCCAGCGCCAGGCCCTTGGCTTCGTTGCGCAGTTCCTTGCGCGACTGCGAGGCGGCCGGCTTCTTCGCCGGCTTGGCGGCTTCTTGCGCCGAGGCCGCGAAGGCCGCGCCGGCCAGGGCCAGGCTCAGGGCGACGAGGGGAATGCGCTTCATGACAGGACTCCGGAGAAAGGCTTTGTGTGGGGCGGATTGTGGTGGGTGGCCGCGTCGACTTCGTTGCAAGTTGCTTCCGGCAGGGTCCGGGAGTTCCCTGCCTGCGCGTGTACGAGATCACGATCCGTCAGGTCGTCCGAACCGCGAGCCTCTTGCTTCATGACATAGCGCACGGCCGGCGGGGCGTCCACCGACTGAACATCTTGTGATGTTCGGCGGCGCGGCAAGCGGCCTGCGGCTTCAGGAAGCGCGCGGTCGTGTTGGCGCGCCGCGACAACCCCTGCGATCAAGCGGTCGCGCGCAAGGCATCTGCCGGCACGCGCACCCAGCCTTCCATCAGCACGCGCGCGCTGCGGCTCATCACCGCCTTGGTGACGGTCCAGTCGCCATTGGTGCACGTGGCCTCGGCGCCGACGCGCAGCGTGCCCGAAGGGTGGCCGAAGCGCACCGCCTGCCGCGCGCCGCCGCCTGCAGCCAGGTTGACGAGCGTGCCGGGGATCGCCGCCGCGGTGCCGATCGCGACCGCGGCCGTGCCCATCATCGCGTGGTGCAGCTTGCCCATCGACAGCGCGCGCACCAGCAGGTCGATGTCCTTCGCGGCAACCGGCTTGCCGCTCGACGCGACGTAGTCCGCAGGCCGCGCGACGAACGCGACCTTGGGCGTGTGCTGGCGCTTGGCCGCTTCGTCGACGTGAGCGATCAGGCCCATCTTGACGGCGCCATGCGCGCGAATGGCCTCGAACTTCGCCAGTGCCTGCGCGTCGCCGTTGATCGCGTCCTGCAACTCGGTGCCGGTGTAGCCGATGTCGGCCGCATTGACGAAGATCGTCGGGATGCCGGCGTTGATCAGCGTGGCCTTGAGCGTGCCGACGCCGGGTACGTCCAGCTCGTCGACCAGCTTGCCGGTCGGGAACATCGCGCCGCCGGCGCCTTCTTCCTCGGCGGCGGGGTCCATGAACTCCAGCTGCACCTCGGCGGCAGGGAAGGTCACGCCGTCGAGCTCGAAGTCGCCGGTCTCCTGCACCGCGCCGTCGGTGATCGGCACATGCGCGACGATGGTCTTGCCAATGTTGGCCTGCCAGATGCGCACGACGGCAACGCCATTGCGCGGCACGCGGCTCGCGTCGACCAGGCCGTTGCTGATCGCGAACGGCCCGACCGCGGCCGACAGGTTGCCGCAGTTGCCGCTCCAGTCGACGAAGGCCTGGTCGATCGACACCTGGCCGAACAGGTAGTCGACGTCGTGGTCGGGCTTGCTGCTCCTGGCGAGGATCACCGCCTTGCTGGTGCTCGAGGTCGCGCCGCCCATGCCGTCGATCTGCTTGCCGTAGGGGTCGGGACTGCCGATCACGCGCAGCAGCAGCGCGTCTCGCGCCGGGCCCGGCCGCTGCGCGGCTTGCGGCAGGTCTTGCAGGCGAAAGAACACGCCCTTGCTGGTGCCGCCGCGCATGTAGGTGGCGGGGATGCGAAGTTGCGGTTCGTGCGGTGCGTGGCTCACGTCGTTCGTTCCTTCAGGCGGCCCGGTTCGCTTCGAGGAAGTCCTGCGCGAAGCGCTGCAGCACCCCGCCGGCCTCGTAGATCGAGACTTCCTCGGCGGTGTCGAGCCGGCAGGTCATCGGCACCTCGACGCGCTCGCCGCTCCTGCGATGGATCACCAGCGTGAGATCGGCGCGCGGCTTGCGAACGCCGACCACGTCGAAGGTCTCGGTGCCGTCGATGGCCAGCGTCTTGCGCGTCGTGCCCGGCTTGAACTCCAGTGGCAGCACGCCCATGCCGATCAGGTTGGTGCGGTGGATGCGCTCGAAGCCCTCGGCCGCGATCGCTTCCACGCCGGCCAGCCGCACGCCCTTGGCCGCCCAGTCGCGCGACGAGCCCTGGCCGTAATCGGCGCCGGCGATCACGATCAGCGGCTGCTTGCGGTTCATGTAGGTCTCGATCGCCTCCCACATGCGCATCACGCTGCCCTCGGGCTCGACGCGCGCCAGCGATCCCTTCTTCACCTTGCCGTCGACCACGGCCATCTCGTTGACGAGCGTCGGGTTCGCGAAGGTCGCGCGCTGCGCGGTGAGGTGGTCGCCGCGGTGCGTCGCGTAGGAGTTGAAGTCCTCCTCGGGCAGGCCCATCTTCGCGAGGTACTCGCCGGCCGCGCTGTCGAGAAGGATCGCGTTCGACGGCGACAAGTGGTCGGTCGTGATGTTGTCGCCCAGCACCGCGAGCGGTCGCATGCCCTTGAGCGTGCGCTCGCCGGCCAGGGCGCCTTCCCAGTAGGGCGGGCGGCGGATGTAGGTGCTTTGTGCGCGCCAGTCATAGAGCGGGCTGGCGTTCGCGGCTTCGCTCGAGCGCTCGTCGAACATCGGGATGTAGACGCGACGGAACTGCTCGGGCTTGACGGCTCGGGCGACGATGGCGTCGATCTCCTCGTCGCTCGGCCACAGCTCCTTGAGCGTGATCGGCTTGCCGTTCGCGTCGGTGCCGAAGCTGTCGCGCTCGATGTCGAAGCGGATCGTGCCGGCGATCGCATAGGCCACCACCAGCGGCGGCGAGGCCAGGAAGGCCTGCTTGGCGTACGGGTGGATGCGGCCGTCGAAGTTGCGGTTGCCCGAGAGCACCGCCACGGCATAGAGATCGCGGTCGATGATCTCCTGCTGGATCTTCGGGTCGAGCGCGCCCGACATGCCGTTGCAGGTGGTGCAGGCGAAGGCGACGATGCCGAAGCCGAGCTTCTCCAGGTCGCCGGTGAGACCCGCTTCGTCGAGGTACTCGGCGACGACCTTGGAGCCCGGCGCGAGCGAGCTCTTGACCCACGGCTTGCGCCGGAGGCCCAGCCGGTTCGCGTTGCGTGCGAGCAGGGCGGCCGCGATCACGTTGCGCGGATTGCTGGTATTGGTGCAGCTGGTGATGGCCGCGATGATCACCGCGCCGTCGGGCATCTGGCCCGGCGTTTCCTGCCAGGGCTTGGCAATGCCCTTGGCGGCCAGCTCGGTGGTGGCCAGGTGCGCATGCGGGTTCGACGGGCCGGCCATGCTGCGCGTGACGCTCGACAGGTCGAACTTCAGCACGCGCTCGTACTCGGCGTTCGCAAGCGAGTCGGACCACAGGCCGGCGGCCTTGGCATAGGTCTCGACGAGCCTGACCTGCTCGTCGCTGCGACCGGTGAGCCTGAGGTAGTCGATCGTCTGCGCATCGATCGAGAACATCGCCGCGGTGGCGCCGTACTCGGGCGCCATGTTGGAGATCGTCGCGCGGTCGCCGAGCGTCAGCGACTTGGCGCCTTCACCGTAGAACTCGAGATAGGCGCCGACCACCTTCTGCCGGCGCAGGAACGCGGTGAGCGCGAGCACGATGTCGGTGGCGGTGATGCCCGGCTGGCGCTGGCCGCTGAGCTCGACGCCGACGATGTCGGGCAGGCGCATCCAGGAGGCGCGGCCGAGCATCACGTTCTCGGCTTCCAGTCCGCCGACGCCGATCGCGATCACGCCCAGCGCGTCGACGTGCGGCGTGTGGCTGTCGGTGCCGACCAGCGTGTCGGGGAACGCTACGCCGTCCTTCGCATGGACCACCGGCGACATCTTCTCCAGGTTGATCTGGTGCATGATGCCGTTGCCCGCGGGGATCACGTCGACGTTCTTGAACGCGAGCTTGGTCCACTCGATGAAGTGGAATCGGTCCTCGTTGCGGCGGTCCTCGATCGCGCGGTTCTTCGCGAAGGCGTCGGGGTCGTCGCCGCCGCACTCCACGGCCAGCGAGTGATCCACGATCAGCTGCACCGGCACGACCGGGTTCACCTTGGCCGGGTCGCCGCCGGCGTCCGCGATCGCGTCGCGCAGGCCTGCCAGGTCCACCAGCGCGGTCTGGCCGAGGATGTCGTGGCAGACCACGCGCGCCGGGAACCACGAGAAGTCGAGTTCGCGCTTGCGCTCGATGAGCTGGCGCAGCGAAGGCTCGAGCTGCGCGGGCTCGCAGCGACGCACCAGGTTCTCGGCCAGCACGCGCGAGGTGTAGGGCAGCCGGTCGTAGGCGCCGGGCGAGAGGGCATCGACGGCCTCGCGGGCGTCGAACCAGTCGAGCGAGGTGCCGGGCAGGGGCTTGCGATGGAGCGTGTTCATGGCGCGCGGCCTCGGATTCAGGTGCGCTGGCCGATCGGAACGAACTTCTGGTCTTCCGGGCCGATGTAGTTGGCGCTGGGACGAATGATCTTGCCGTCGATGCGCTGCTCGATGATGTGGGCCGACCAGCCCGAGGTGCGCGAGATCACGAACAGCGGGGTGAACATCGCGGTGGGCACGCCCATCATGTGGTAGCTGACCGCCGAAAACCAATCCAGGTTGGGGAACATCTTCTTGATGTCCCACATCACCGACTCCAGCCGCTCGGCGATCGCGAACATCTTCATGTTGCTCGCGTCCTGCGAGAGGCGGCGCGCAACCTCCTTGATGACCTTGTTGCGGGGATCGCTGACGGTGTAGACCGGGTGGCCGAAGCCGATCACCACTTCCTTGCGCTCGACGCGCGCGCGGATGTCGGCATCGGCTTCGTCGGGCGAGTCATAGCGCTTCTGGATCTCGAACGCGACCTCGTTGGCGCCGCCGTGCTTGGGGCCGCGCAAAGCGCCGATCGCGCCGGTGATCGCCGAGTAGATGTCGCTGCCGGTGCCTGCGATCACGCGGCCGGTGAAGGTGCTGGCGTTGAACTCGTGCTCGGCGTAGAGGTTCAGCGAGGTGTGCATCGCGCGCACCCACAGCGTGCTCGGCGTCTTGCCGTGCAGCAGGTGCAGGAAGTGGCCGCCGATGGAGTCGTCGTCGGTCTCCACGTCGATGCGCTTGCCGTTGTGGCTGTAGTGGTACCAGTACAGCAGCATCGAGCCCAGCGAGGCGAGCAGGCGGTCGGCGATGTCGCGCGCGCCGGGATGGTTGTGGTCGTCCTTCTCGGGCAGCGCGCAGCCGAGCACCGAAACGCCGGTGCGCATCACGTCCATCGGGTGGCTCGCGGCGGGCAGGGCTTCCAGCGCCGCGCGCACGGCGGCCGGCAGGCCGCGCATCGCCTTGAGCTTGGCCTTGTAGCCGGCCAGCTCGGCCACGGTGGGCAGCTTGCCGTGGATCAGCAGGTGGGCGATCTCCTCGAACTCGCAGGTCTCGGCGATGTCGAGGATGTCGTAGCCGCGGTAGGCCAGGTCGTTGCCGGTGCGCCCGACGGTGCACAGCGCGGTGTTGCCGGCGGTCACGCCCGAGAGCGCGACGGACTTCTTGGGCTTGGGGCCGGTGGCGGGTGCTTCGGCGACGGTGGTGGCTTCGCTCATGTCTCGTTCCTCGTCCGGTTATTTCTTGGCGGCGAACAGCGCATCCAGGTGCTGTTCGAATGCGTGGTAATCGATGCGGTCGTAGAGCTCGTCGCGCGTTTGCATGAGTTCCACGACGTTGCGCTGGTGGCCGTCGCGGCGGATCGCGGTGTAGACCGCCTCGGCCGCCTTGTTCATCGCGCGGAAGGCCGACAGCGGGTACAGCACCATCGCGACGCCGGTCGGGCGCAGATCCTCGACCGAGAACAGCGGCGTCTTGCCGAACTCGGTGATGTTGGCCAGCACCGGCACCTTCACCGCGTCGACGAAGCGGCGGTAGGTGTCGAGGTCGTAGGCGGCCTCGGCGAAGATGCCGTCGGCACCGGCCTCCACGCAGGCGATGGCGCGCTCGATCGCGGCGTCGACGCCGTGCACGGCGATCGCGTCGGTGCGGGCGATGAGGAAGAAATCCTCGTCCGTCTTCGCATCGGCAGCGGCCTTGACGCGGTCGACCATCTCGTCGGTCGAGACGATCTCCTTGCCCGGGCGGTGGCCGCAGCGCTTGGCACCGACCTGGTCTTCGATGTGGCAGGCAGCGGCGCCGGCCTTGATCAGGCTCTTGACGGTGCGTGCGATGTTGAAGGCACTCGGGCCGAAGCCGGTGTCGATGTCGACCAGCAGCGGCAGATCGCACACATCGGTGATGCGGCGCACGTCGATCAGCACGTCGTCGAGCGTGTTGATGCCGAGGTCGGGCAGGCCCAGCGAGCCGGCCGCGACGCCGCCGCCGGAGAGGTAGATCGCGCGGTAGCCGGCGCGCCGCGCGAGCAGGGCATGGTTGGCGTTGATCGCGCCGATCACTTGCAGCGGCGATTCTTCCTTCAAGGCGGCGCGAAAGCGCGCGCCCGGCGAGGGCAGGGTCATGCGGAGTTCTCCGTGGAGTTCAGTTCGGACGGCTCGACGGCGGGAAAGAAGCTTTCGCGCGCCTCGCCGGGCAGCGGCTGGCCGGTGCGCTCGGCGCGCTCCAGGACGTGCCAGTAGTAGCGGTAGCTGGCGCGATCGTGCAGCACGCCGCGGTGCGCGATCGGCGCCCATTGCGCGGCCTGCGCCGCCGTGAGGATCTCGACCGCCTCGTCGACCTCGGCCGTCACCGGCGCAAAGGCCTCGATGATGGGCTTGATCTGGTTGGGATGGATGCTCCACATGCGCGTGAAGCCCAGCTCGCGCGAGGCCCGCGTGGCGGCCTCGGAGATCGCGCGTGCGTGCGTGAACTCGGTGACCACGCAATGCGAGGGCGTCTTGCCCGCCGCATGGCAGGCGGCGGCGATCTCGATCTTGGCGCGCAGCACCAAGGGATGCGTGAACTGTCCGTGTGCGCTCATGCCGGCCGCGGGAATCGCGCCGCGGTGCGCGGAGACGAAGTCCATCAGCCCGAACGAGAGCGACTCGACCTGCGGCAGCGCGGCAAGCGCGTTCACGTCGCGCAGTGCGCCGTGGGTCTCGACCAGCGCGTGCACGGGGATGCGCCGCTGCACGCCGAACTCGAGCTGCGCGCGTTCGATCAGCGCGATCGCGATGGCCAGCTCGGCCGCGCTGCCGACCTTGGGCACCATCAGGTAGGCCAGGCGATCGCCGGCGCCGCCGACCAGCGTGCGCACGTCGTCGACGAAGTGCCCGTTCGACAGCGGGTGCACGCGCGCGCCGACGCGGCCGAAGCGGTTGGCGGCGCTGTTGACCAGCGCGGCCACCAGCAGGGCGTGTTCCTGCTCGCCGCCGACCGGGGCGCCGTCCTCGAGATCGAGCGTGACGTCGAACAGCGCCTGGTCTGCGAACTCGCCTTGCAGCGACAGCGCCTTGCGCATGCGCGCCTCGACGCCGGCATAGTGGTCGCACACGGGCAGCGCCGGGCTGCGCTCGTGGGCGGCGAACAGCGCCTGGCGGGGGTGGATGCGGTGGCGGATCATGGCTGGCGACTCGGCAGTCGGCTGGCGTTCGGGACGACGTTCCGGCGGTTCGCAGACGCAAAAAAGGCCGGTGCAGGCGACTGGACCGGCCTCGTCTTGCTGGCTCGCGCCGCGTCAGAGCAGGTGCTTGACGCCGTCTTGCTCTTCCTGCAGTTCCTTGAGCGTGAGGTTGATGCGCTCCTGCGAGAAGGCGTCGATCTCCAGGCCTTCGACGATCTTGTACTCGCCGCCTTCGGTGGTGACCGGGAAGCCGAACATCACGTCCTTGGGAATGCCGTACTCGCCGTTGCTGGGCACGCCCATCGTGACCCACTTGCCGTTGGTGCCCAGGGCCCAGTCGCGCATGTGGTCGATCGCGGCGTTGGCGGCCGAGGCGGCCGACGACAGGCCGCGCGCTTCGATGATGGCCGCGCCGCGCTTGCCGACGGTGGGCAGGAACACGTCCTTGACCCAGGCCTGGTCGTTGACCAGATCCTTGGCGGCCTTGCCGGCGATCTTGGCGAAGCGGTGGTCGGCGTACATGGTGGGCGAGTGATTGCCCCACACGACCATCTGCTCGATGTCCTTGACGGTGCTGCCGGTCTTGGCGGCCAGCTGGCTCAGCGCGCGGTTGTGGTCCAGGCGCAGCATCGCGGTGAAGTTCTTGCGCGGCAGGTCCGGCGCGCTCTTCATCGCGATGTAGGCGTTGGTGTTGGCCGGGTTGCCGACCACCAGCACGCGCACGTTGCGCGAGGCCACGGCGTTCAGCGCCTTGCCCTGGGCGGTGAAGATCTGGGCGTTGGCCGACAGCAGGTCCTTGCGCTCCATGCCGGGGCCGCGCGGGCGGGCGCCGACAAGCAGGGCGTAGTCGGTGTCCTTGAAGGCGGTCATCGGGTCGCTGTGCGCTTCCATGCCGGCCAGCAGCGGGAAGGCGCAGTCCTCGAGTTCCATCATCACGCCCTTGAGCGCCTTCTGGGCCTTCTCGTCCGGGATCTCCAGCAATTGCAGGATCACCGGCTGGTCCTTGCCCAGCATCTCGCCCGAGGCGATGCGAAACAGCAGGGCATAACCGATCTGGCCGGCGGCGCCGGTGACGGCAACGCGAACGGGCTTCTTGCTCATGGGGGAGGCTCCGGGTTGGGGGTGATGGGTGCGCCGAAAGACCTCTCAGGCGCAGCCACCGAAGTTTAGGCAAGTGTAGGTTGCCCCTGACGCGAACGTCAACGGTCTTATGTCTTATATAAGACATCATTCACTGGACGCTCGTGCGCAGCCTGTGATGCAATCCGGACCCGATGGCCGCCGCCCTTCCTCCCGTGATCCCCGACGACGCCGCCGCCGACGCGGCAGGCCCGGCGTTCAGCCCGCTTTACCAGCAGATCAAGGCGCTGATCACGCGCAGCCTGCAGGCCGGCGAGTGGAAGCCCGGCGAGGCGATCCCCAGCGAGTTGGAGCTCGCGGCGCGCTACAAGGTCAGCCAGGGCACGGTGCGCAAGGCGATCGACGAGCTGGCGACCGAGAACCTGGTCGTGCGCCGCCAGGGCAAGGGCACCTTCGTCGCGACGCACTTCGAAGAGCACGTCCAGTACCGTTTCCTGCGCCTCGTGCCTGACCCCGACGGCGCCGCCGGCCCGGTGGAGCGCCGCTTCCTCGACTGCCGCCGCCTGCGCGCGCCGGCCGACATCGCCCGCGCGCTCGAGCTCAAGGCCGGAGAGCCGGCGGTGCAGGTGCGCCGGCTGCTGCTGTTTGCCGGCAGCCCGGTGGTGCTCGACGAGATCTGGCTGCCCGGCGCGCTCTTCAAGGGCCTGTCCGCCGAGCGGCTGAGCGAGTACCGCGGGCCGCTGTACGCGCTGTTCGAGACCGAGTTCGGCGTGCGCATGATCCGCGCCGAGGAGCGCGTGCGCGCGGTGGCCGCGAGCGCGGCCGACGCGCCGATGCTCGAGGTGCCCGAGGGCTCGCCGCTGCTGAGCGTCGAGCGACGCTCGATGACCTATGGCGACAAGCCGGTGGAGCTGCGCCGCGGCCTCTACAACACGGCGCATCACCACTACCGCAACGAACTGAGCTGACAACGAGGCGATACGCGACGCAGATCGCACCGGCGACGGGTCAGGCAGTGGCCCAGCGAGCCGGTTGGTGTGTTGCGATGCAATAAACTTCTCAGGCTTTACCCGGCACGATCCCCAGCAAGACGGTCTCGCCAGAGAGACCACCAGCTTCGAAGACCACAAAGGTTCGGCATGGCGAACAACACCGCAGTACCCGCGACCCGGCCCCGTCCGGAGTTCCGCAACATCCATATCACGCAGATCGTCTCGTACCGGCTGCCCGCGGCTGGGGTCGTCTCGATCCTGCATCGCATCAGCGGTGCGCTGATGTTCCTGCTGCTGCCCTTCATCGTCTGGCTGTTCGACGTGAGCCTCACGTCCGAGATCAGCTACGAGCGCTTTGCCAGCGCGTTCTCGGCCGGCATCGGCTTCGTGCCGGGCTGGTTCGTCAAGCTCGTGGCGCTGTCGCTGATCTGGGCCTACCTGCACCACTTCATCGCCGGCGTGCGCCACCTGTGGATGGACGCGACGCACGCGGTCACCAAGGGCTTCGGCGCGTCGTCAGCCACCTTCACGCTCGTGGCCAGCGTGCTGCTGACGCTGCTGCTGGGCGCCAAGCTGTTCGGCCTGTTCTGACGCGCGCCGGAGACACACGAATGAGCCAAAACTACGGATCCAAGCGCGTCGTCGTTGGTGCGCACTACGGCCTTCGCGACTGGCTGAGCCAGCGCGTCACCGCGGCGCTGATGGCGCTGTTCACGATCGTCTTGCTGCTGCAGGTGCTGTTCGGCGGCCCGCTGGGCTACGACCGCTGGGCGGCGATCTTCTCGTCGCAATGGATGAAGGTGCTGACCTTCGTCGTCATCGTCTCGCTGGCGTGGCATGCCTGGGTCGGCGTGCGCGACATCTGGATGGACTACGTCAAGCCCGTCGGCGTGCGCCTCGCGCTGCAGGTGTTCACCATCGTCTGGCTGGTCGGCTGCGCCGGCTGGGCGATCCAGGTGCTGTGGAGGCTTTGAACAACATGACCACCAAGAATCTCCCCACCCGCAAGTTCGACGTCGTCATCGTCGGCGCCGGCGGTTCCGGCATGCGCGCCTCGCTGCAGCTCGCGCGCGCCGGCCTCAACGTCGCCGTGCTGTCCAAGGTCTTCCCGACCCGCTCGCACACCGTGGCCGCGCAAGGCGGCATCGGCGCCTCGCTCGGCAACATGAGCGAGGACAACTGGCACTACCACTTCTACGACACGATCAAGGGCTCCGACTGGCTCGGAGACCAGGACGCGATCGAGTTCATGTGCCGCGAGGCCACCAAGGTGGTCTACGAGCTCGAGCACTTCGGCATGCCGTTCGACCGCAACCCGGACGGCACGATCTACCAGCGACCGTTCGGCGGCCACACCGCCAACTACGGCGAGAAGCCCGTGCAGCGCGCCTGCGCCGCGGCCGACCGCACCGGCCACGCGATGCTGCACACGCTGTACCAGCAGAACGTCAAGGCGCGCACGCAGTTCTTCGTCGAGTGGATGGCGCTTGACCTGATCCGCGACGCCGACGGCGACGTGGTCGGCGTGACCGCGCTCGAGATGGAGACCGGCGACGTCCACATCCTGCAGGGCAAGACCGTGCTGTTGGCCACGGGCGGGGCAGGGCGTATCTACGCCGCCTCGACCAACGCCTTCATCAACACCGGCGACGGCCTGGGCATGGCCGCGCGCGCCGGCATCCCGCTCGAGGACATGGAGTTCTGGCAGTTCCACCCGACCGGCGTGGCCGGCGCGGGCGTGCTGCTGACCGAAGGCTGCCGCGGCGAAGGCGCGATCCTGCGCAACATCAACGGCGAGCGCTTCATGGAGCGCTATGCGCCCACGCTGAAGGACCTCGCGCCGCGCGACTTCGTCTCGCGCTGCATGGACCAGGAGATCAAGGAAGGCCGAGGCTGCGGTCCCAACAAGGACTACGTGGTGCTCGACATGACCCACCTGGGCGCCGAGACCATCATGAAGCGGCTGCCCTCGGTGTTCGAGATCGGCCACAACTTCGCCAACGTCGACATCACCAAGGAGCCGATCCCCGTGGTGCCGACCATCCATTACCAGATGGGCGGCATCCCGACCAATGTGCACGGCCAGGTGGTCGTGCCCAACGGCCAGGTCCACAACGCGGTGATCAACGGCCTGTACGCGGTGGGCGAGTGCTCGTGCGTCAGCGTGCACGGCGCGAACCGCCTGGGCACCAACTCGCTGCTCGACCTGCTGGTGTTCGGCCGCGCGGCCGGCAACCACATCGTCGACGCGCTCAAGGGCGAGGCCAAGTCGCACAAGCCGCTGCCCAAGGACGCGGCCGACCAGACGCTCGCCCGGCTGGCGCGCCTGGACGGCAGCACCGGCGGCGAGTACGCGCAGACGGTCGCCAACGACATCCGCAACTCGATGCAGAAGCACGCCGGCGTGTTCCGCACCCAGGCCGCGCTCGACGAAGGCGTCAAGCAGATCGCCGCGATCCGCGAGCGCGTGGGCGGCATCACGCTGAAGGACAAGTCCAAGATCTTCAACACCGCGCGCATCGAGGCGCTGGAAGTCGAGAACCTGATCGAGGCCGCGCAGGCCACCATCACCTCGGCTGCCGCGCGCAAGGAATGCCGCGGCGCGCACACGGTCAAGGACTACGAGCGCGGTGCCGACGACGCCGAGTTCCCGCTCGGCCGCAACGACAAGGAGTGGCTGAAGCACACGCTGTGGTACAGCGAGGGCAACCGCCTTGCGTACAAGCCCGTGAACCTCAAGCCGATGTCGGTGGAGTCGATCCCGCCGAAGGTCCGCACGTTCTGAGCAGCGTCGCCTCCAGGAGAAAGCAAACACCATGGCCACCCAGAAGCGCACGTTCCAGATCTACCGCTACGACCCGGACAAGGACGCCAAGCCGTACATGCAGACCCTCGAGGTCGAGCTCGACGGCTCCGAGCGCATGCTGCTCGACGCGCTGATCAAGCTCAAGGAGCTCGATCCGTCGATCGCCTTCCGCCGCTCCTGCCGCGAAGGCGTGTGCGGCTCGGACGCGATGAACATCAACGGCAAGAACGGCCTCGCGTGCCTGACCAACCTGCGCACGCTCAAGGACCCGATCGTGCTCAAGCCGCTGCCGGGACTGCCCGTCGTGCGCGACCTGATCGTCGACATGACGCAGTTCTTCAACCAGTACCACTCGATCAAGCCGTATCTCGTCAACGAGACCACGCCGCCCGAGAAGGAGCGCCTGCAGTCGCCCGAGGAGCGCGAGGAGCTCAACGGCCTGTACGAGTGCATCCTGTGCGCGAGCTGCAGCACCAGCTGCCCGAGCTTCTGGTGGAACCCGGACAAGTTCGTCGGCCCGGCCGGCCTGCTGCAGGCCTACCGCTTCATCGCCGACAGCCGTGATCAGGCCACCAGCGAGCGCCTCGACAACCTCGAGGACCCGTACCGCCTGTTCCGCTGCCACACGATCATGAACTGCGTCGACGTTTGCCCGAAGGGCCTGAACCCGACCAAGGCGATCGGCAAGATCAAGGAGCTGATGGTCCGGCGCGCCGTCTGACCCTCAGCCTCGAGCACCCCATGGACGCCGCGATGCAACAGCCACTCGGAGAGCGGGAACTCAGCCGCCTGAAGTGGCGTTGCCGCCGCGGCCTGCTCGAGAACGATCTCTTCATCGAGCGCTACTTCCAGCGCCACGAGGCCGCGCTCACCGTGGGTGACGCGGCCGGCTTGTCGGCCCTGATGGACCTGGCCGACAACGACCTGCTCGACCTCCTGCTGCGCCGCACCGAACCGAAGGGCGAACTCGATCGCCCCGAGGTGCGCCAGACGCTGGAGAGGCTGCGTTTGCCTGCAGCCTGATCGCGAACAACAACATCCGAGACAAGCCCCGTCCACCTCCTCGCCTCACAAGGAACGCCCATGACACCGTCCGACGTCAAAGCCACCCTATCGTTCTCCGACGGCAGCCCGAGCATGGACTTGCCGATCTACCAGGGCAGCGTCGGTCCGGACGTGATCGACATCCGCAAGCTCTACGCGCAGACCGGCAAGTTCACCTACGACCCGGGCTTCCTCTCGACCGCGTCGTGCAACTCGTCGATCACCTACATCGACGGCGACAAGGGCGAGCTGCTGTACCGCGGCTACCCGATCGAGCAGCTCGCGGTGAACTGCGACTTCCTCGAGGTCTGCTACCTGCTGCTCAACGGCGAGCTGCCCAACCAGGACCAGAAGAACGCCTTCGTCAAGCTCGTGACCAACCACACCATGGTCAACGAGCAGATGCAGTTCTTCCTGCGCGGTTTCCGGCGCGACGCGCACCCGATGGCGGTGCTCACCGGCCTGGTCGGCGGCCTGTCGGCCTTCTATCACGACAGCACCGACATCAATAACCCGCAGCACCGCGAGATCTCGGCGATCCGCCTGATCGCCAAGATGCCGACGCTGGTGGCGATGGCCTACAAGTACGCGCTCGGCCAGCCCTACATCTATCCGCAGAACTCGCTGAGTTACACCGCGAACTTCACGCGCATGATGTTTGCGACGCCCTGCGAGGAGTACGTGCCCAACGACGTGGTCGTGCGCGCACTCGACCGCATCTTCATCCTGCACGCCGACCACGAGCAGAACGCCTCCACCTCGACGGTGCGCCTGTGCGGCTCGTCGGGCACCAACCCGTTTGCGGCCATCGCGGCCGGCGTGGCCTGCCTGTGGGGCCCCGCGCACGGCGGCGCCAACGAGGCGGCGCTGAACATGCTGGAAGACATCCAGAAGGCCGGCGGCGTGGCCAAGATCGGCGACTTCATCAACCAGGTGAAGGACAAGAACTCCGGCATCAAGCTGATGGGCTTCGGCCACCGGGTCTACAAGAACTACGACCCGCGCGCCAAGCTGATGCGCGAGACCTGCCACGAGGTGCTGGGCGCGCTGGGCCTGGAGAACGACCCGCTGTTCAAGCTGGCGATGTCGCTCGAGAAGATCGCGCTGGAAGACGAGTACTTCGTCGCCCGCAAGCTCTACCCGAACGTCGACTTCTACTCCGGCATCGTGCAGCGCGCGATCGGCATCCCGGTCTCGCTGTTCACGGCCATCTTCGCGCTCGCGCGCACGGTGGGCTGGATCGCCCAGCTCAACGAGATGATCGCCGACCCCGAATACAAGATCGGCCGTCCGCGCCAGCTGTTCGTCGGCAGCACGCCGCGCGAGGTGAAGCCGATCGGTCAGCGCTGATCTCGGCGAAGCCATGAAAAAGGGCGGCCACTGGCCGCCCTTTTCTTTTGCATTGCGCCCTCTCCCGCCTGCGGGAGAGGGCGGGGGTGAGGGCCAAGCCCCCGCCTCCCCTCAAGCCAACGCGTTCGCCGCCAACTGCTGCGACGGCACCCCGATCGACGCCGTCGAGCCACTCGACTCGCCGCCTGAAGGCGCCGCGAAGCCCGCCATCGCCGACACCAGCGCCTCGACCTGCGAGTCGAGCAGCACGCTGCCGTCGGCAAAGCGGAACTCCTCGACGTGGTAGCGCGAGCCGAGGTACCAGTCCTTGACGACGATCTTGTCGGCGCCGTTGCTGAGCACCGCTTCGAGGTTGTTGCCCACGCGCGCGAACGCGAGGTCGGATTGGCCGATGCCGGCGCCGAACTGCAGTGCGTCGACCACGCCGCTTGTGGCGTCGTTCTCCTGCACGGTGTCCAGGCCGTAGCCGTTGCCGAAGCGGTAGACATCGGCCCCGGTGCCGCCGATCAGCGTGTCATTGCCGCCCGCACCGTCGAGCGTGTCGTTGCCGGTCAAGCCGCTGAGTGTGTTGGCGGCCGCGTTGCCGGTCAGCGTGTTGGCGAGTTCGTTGCCTGTGCCATCGAGCGCTACTGAGCCGGTGAGGACGAGGTTCTCGGTGTGCCAACCCAACGTCCACGACACCGACGACAGCACCGTGTCGTTGCCGCCATCGGTCTGCGAAGCGGCTTCAACCACGACATCGTCGATGGAGTCGACCACAAAGGTGTCATGGCCCGTGCCGCCGTTGAGCGTGTCGGCACCGCCGCCGCCGATCAGCGTGTCGTCACCGGCGTAGCCCATCAGCGTGTTGCTGGCGGTATTGCCCGTGAGCACGTTGCCCAGCGAGCTGCCGCTGGCGTTGATGGCATCGGTGCCCAGCAGAGTGAGGTTCTCGCAGTTGGCCCCCAGGGACCAGCTGACGTAGGACTGGATCGTGTCGACACCTTCGTTCGCCAGCTCGAACACCTTGTCGCCCGAGACTTCGACGACGTAGGTGTCGTCGCCCGCGCCACCGTAATGGCTGTCGATGCCGGCGCCGCCGTCCAGCGTGTCGTTGCCGGCAAAGCCGTAGAGCGTGTTGGCGACGCCGTTGCCGACCAAATGGTTGTCGAGGGCGTTGCCGTTGACCATCAGGTTCTGGCTGCCCAGCAGGAGGGCGTCTTCCACATTGGCCGCGAGTGTGAGCGAGACCGTGCTGCGGACGCCGTCGCGCCCTTCGCCCGCGGCCTCGGTCACCACGTCCGCGGACGCGTCGATCACGTACCAGTCGTCGCCGGTGCCGCCGATCATCGTGTCGGCACCCGCTTGGCCGTCCAAGGTGTCGTTGCCGGCGCCGCCGGTCAGCGTGTTGTTGGCGCTGTTGCCGGTGAGCAGGTTGGCGAGTGAGTTGCCGGTGCCGTTGATGGCGGCCGTGCCGGTGAACAGCAGGTTCTCGACCTGGTCGGCCAGTGCATGGCTGACGGAACTTTCCACGCTGTCGATTCCGCCTCCGGCGAGTTCGACCACCGTGTCGCCGGCATCGTCGACGACGTAGACATCGTCGCCGCCGCGTCCGGTCATGACATCGGCGCCTTGTCCGCCGTCGAGGCGGTTGGCGGCGTCGTTGCCGGTGAGCCGGTTCGCCAGCGCGTTGCCGGTGGCGGCGATGGCCGCGGTGCCGGTGAGGACGAGGTTTTCGACATTCGCGCCGAGCGTCCATGACGCCGACGAACGCACGGTGTCCGTGCCCTCGCTGGCGTTTTCAGTGATGGTGTCCGCCGCGGCGTCGACTTCGTAGACATCGTCGCCGGCGCCGCCGCGCAGGGTGTCGTCGCCGGTGCCACCGTCGAGGCGGTCATGGCCATCGCCGCCTTCGAGCGTGTCGGCACCGGCCTGGCCTTGGAGCCAGTCGGCGGAGGCGGTGCCGGTGAGGGTGTCGGGGTTCGCCGTGCCGTTGATGGCGTTAAGGGTGAGTGCGGCGATCTGAGATGTGTCCCACACTGTGCCATCAGCAAAGGCGACTTGCTCGATGAAGAACTCGCCGTCGGTCTTGGCGAACCAGCTCTGGACGGTGACCTGGTCGCTGCCGTTGGCGTGGCTAAAGACCAGGTGGTTGCCCGAGCGGGTGACGGTGATGTCGCTCGGATCGATGCCCGCACCGAAGACGAGGCGATCGGTGAAGAAACCGCCGGTCTTGTACCACTGCTGGTCGGTGATGCTGTCCTGGCCGTCACCGAGGTTGAAGCGGTAGGTGTCGGCGTTGTGGCCGCCGCGCATCACGTCGTTGCCAGTGCCGCCTTCGAAGGTGTTGGCACCGGTCCAGTAGGCGTAGTCGGCCTGCAGGGTGTCGTTGCCGGCGCCGCCGAGCAGCGTGGCGCTGGCGTCGCTGCCCACGGTCAGGGTGTCGCTGCCGTCGCCGCCGTCGAGCGTGTCGCCGTAGCCCACCGCGGTGAGCGTGTCGTTGCCGCCCAGGCCGTGCAGGGTGTCGGTGAACACGGTGCCGCTGATCGTGTCGGCCGCTTCGGTGCCGTTGACCACCAGAGCCATGGTCGTTAGCTCGGCGGCCGTCCACACCGTGCCGTCGGCAAAGGCGACTTGCTCGATGAAGAACTCGCCGTCGGTCTTGGCGAACCAGCTCTGGACGGTGACCTGGTCGCTGCCGTTGGCGTGGCTAAAGACCAGGTGGTTGCCCGAGCGGGTGACGGTGATGTCGCTCGGATCGATGCCCGCACCGAAGACGAGGCGATCGGTGAAGAAACCGCCGGTCTTGTACCACTGCTGGTCGGTGATGCTGTCCTGGCCGTCACCGAGGTTGAAGCGGTAGGTGTCGGCGTTGTGGCCGCCGCGCATCACGTCGTTGCCAGTGCCGCCTTCGAAGGTGTTGGCACCGGTCCAGTAGGCGTAGTCGGCCTGCAGGGTGTCGTTGCCGGCGCCGCCGAGCAGCGTGGCGCTGGCCTCGGTGCCGACGTTCAGGGTGTCGCTGCCGTCGCCGCCGTCGAGCGTGTCGCCGTAGCCCACCGCGGTGAGCGTGTCGTTGCCGCCCAGGCCGTACATGGTGTCGGCGAAGACAGTGCCGCTGATCGCGTCGGCCGCCTCGGTGCCGCTGACCACGAGGGCCTGGGCGGTGAGGTCGGCAGCCGTCCACGTGGTGCCATCGGCAAAGGCGACCTGTTCGATGAAGTACTCGCCGTCGGTCTTGGCGAACCAGCTCTGGACGGTGACCTGGTCGCTGCCGTTGGCGTGGCTAAAGACCAGGTGGTTGCCCGAGCGGGTGACGGTGATGTCGCTCGGATCGATGCCCGCACCGAAGACGAGGCGATCGGTGAAGAAACCGCCGGTCTTGTACCACTGCTGGTCGGTGATGCTGTCCTGGCCGTCACCGAGGTTGAAGCGGTAGGTGTCGGCGTTGTGGCCGCCGCGCATCACGTCGTTGCCAGTGCCGCCTTCGAAGGTGTTGGCACCGGTCCAGTAGGCGTAGTCGGCCTGCAGGGTGTCGTTGCCGGCGCCGCCGAGCAGCGTGGCGCTGGCCTCGGTGCCAACGTTCAGGGTGTCGCTGCCGTCGCCGCCGTCGAGCGTGTCGCCGTAGCCCACCGCGGTGAGCGTGTCGTTGCCGCCCAGGCCGTACATGGTGTCGGCGAAGACAGTGCCGCTGATCGCGTCGGCCGCCTCGGTGCCGCTGGTCACGAGGGCCTGGGCGGTGAGGTCGGCAGCCGTCCACGTGGTGCCATCGGCAAAGGCGACCTGTTCGATGAAGTACTCGCCGTCGGTCTTGGCGAACCAGCTCTGGACGGTGACCTGGTCGCTGCCGTTGGCGTGGCTAAAGACCAGGTGGTTGCCCGAGCGGGTGACGGTGATGTCGCTCGGATCGATGCCCGCACCGAAGACGAGGCGATCGGTGAAGAAACCGCCGGTCTTGTACCACTGCTGGTCGGTGATGCTGTCCTGGCCGTCACCGAGGTTGAAGCGGTAGGTGTCGGCGTTGTGGCCGCCGCGCATCACGTCGTTGCCAGTGCCGCCTTCGAAGGTGTTGGCACCGGTCCAGTAGGCGTAGTCGGCCTGCAGGGTGTCGTTGCCGGCGCCGCCGAGCAGCGTGGCGCTGGCCTCGGTGCCAACGTTCAGGGTGTCGCTGCCGTCGCCGCCGTCGAGCGTGTCGCCGTAGCCCACCGCGGTGAGCGTGTCGTTGCCGCCCAGGCCGTACATGGTGTCGGCGAAGACAGTGCCGCTGATCGCGTCGGCCGCCTCGGTGCCGCTGACCACGAGGGCCTGGGCGGACAGCTCGGCAGCCGTCCACGTGGTGCCATCGGCAAAGGCGACCTGCTCGATGAAGAACTCGCCGTCGGTCTTGGCGAACCAGCTCTGGACGGTGACCTGGTCGCTGCCGTTGGCGTGGCTGAAGACCAGGTGGTTGCCCGAGCGGGTGACGGTGATGTCGCTCGGATCGATGCCGGGGCCGAAGACGAGGCGATCGGTGAAGAAGCCGCCGGTCTTGTACCACTGCTGGTCGGTGATGCTGTCCTGGCCGTCGCCGAGGTTGAAGCGGTAGGTGTCGGCGTTGTGGCCGCCGCGCATCACGTCGTTGCCAGTGCCGCCTTCGAAGGTGTTGGCACCGGTCCAGTAGGCGTTGTCGGCTTGCAGGGTGTCGTTGCCGGCGCCGCCGAGCAGCGTGGCGCTGGCCTCGCTGCCCACGATCAGGGTGTCGCTGCCGTCGCCACCGTTCAAGGTATCGATACCTGAGTCGGCTCGAAGTACATCGTCGCCGGCCCCGCCATTGAGGCGGTCGTTCCCGCGCCCGCCCCACAACTCGTCGTTGCCCTCGCCCCCGACAACTTGGTCGTCACCGTCGTCGCCTCGCAGATCATCGTTGCCTGCGGCACCGCTGACGATGTCGTCACCGGCACCCGCGTTGAATGCGTTGGCATCGTCCGACCCAAGATAGACCTCGTCGGCGGACGTCCCGCTGATGGCTTGGCTCGTCATTACGTGCCAGCTTGAGAGATCGCCTCTGAGTGGCGAGTCAACTGGCAAAGCATCGATCCACGTTCTTAGAAGATCGAGCCCATCGAACCCAACGGCATCCAACGTAGGCAAGGCCAACCGATTCAGGTCGATCAGATCCGTCAGCGCCTTGCGCTCGTCAGCCGTCTTGGTCGTCTCCAGCAGCGCGGTCACCGCCGTCGTGTCGAAATGGATGCCCGTCTCGTCGATCACCAGTTCCACGGCATCCAGATACGGCTTGAGCCGCGTCTGCATCACCAGCGCGTTGTAGACCGAGTTCTCCAACGCTTCGTACGCGCGATTGACGAATTCAATCTGCTGGGTGCTGATCGTGATGTCCCACGTTTGAGTCGACGGCGCCGTGCCTCCAACCGTGCCGGCCCCGCCGCCAGACCCCCCGTCGGTCGGAAAGCTCTGCCCGGGTGGCGGCAGGGTCCGTAGGAAGTCGATGAAGCGTGAACCGTTGAAGGCCTCCAGCACGGCGATGCGTCGCATCACTTCTGCGCCTTCCGCCGTCAGCAGCTCCACGGCGCCGATGATCGGGCGGTACTCCACCGTGTAGTAGCTGTCCGAGCCGAGACGAATGTCCGCGCGAATGGTGGTTGTGACACCAGGATTGGCCGTGGTGTAGCGGACCTCACGCGGGTCACCGTTGGCATACGTCGAAACAATGGAGCCGCCCAGGTAAGGCATGCTCGAACCGTTGTACCGCCCGGTCGTCTTGGCCCAATCGGTCAGCAGGTCATCGAGCAGCGCCTTCTGGTCATCGGCCGTGTTCGCCTGCGCGAACGCGCTCACTGCATCGGTGAACGCCTGCGCCTGCTCGGTGCCCAGGCTCATCGCCTCGCGCATGTCGCGTACCCAGCCGGAGGCGCCCATCTCCGGCAGCGCCAGCGCCGCCTCGGTCAGCGGGATCTCGTCGGTGAACTCGCGGTAGAAGGGGTTGTCGGCGAGGTTGAGGTTGCCGGCGGTGAGGTCGACGCTGTCGATCGCAGTGGTGCTGCCGTTGCTGCGCGTGACGACGGCGGTGCCGGTGATGCTGTTGCCGTTGCCCAGGTTGGTAGTGGCAGTGGTCTCGTTCAGCGAGATGCTCGCGATGCCCTTGTCGGCCAGGGTGAAGAGCTCGCTGGCCTGGCTGATGCCGTCGCGGTTGAGGTCCTGCCAGAGCTTGACCTGGGTGAAGGCGCTGTCGGAGGCGTTGAAGACCGAGTCGCCGTTCTCGTCGAGCGTGCGCAGGGCCTCGAAGCCGGAGGTGGCCCTGCGGGTGTAGGTGTAGGGCGTGCCGTTGCTGTAGTAGCCGGTGGCGGTGATCACGGTGTCCACGCCGAAGAGTTCGCGGCCAGAGTCGATGCTGCCGTTGCCGTCGAGATCGCGCACGAGCCAGGCGTCGTCGCCGGTGAGCCAGCCGGTGCCGGTCTTGATGCCGTTGGCGTTGTGGTCGAAGAGGACGGGCGAGGAGCCGTCGGTGGGGATGCCGAGGGTTTCGATGCCGTCGGCGTCGAGGTCGATGGCGAGGGGGTCGCGTGGGGGTGGGGTAAGGGCTGTGCGCCAGTCGGTATTTGTGCCGTCCGGTGAGATAAACGGAACTGAAACCTGTTCTTCGGGTGGGATGTCGTTCCGTTCTTCGGGTGAGAGTATTGGGTCTCCTCCGCTTTCACCCGTCCATGGGTTCGGTTCGATGCTTCTTACTCGATCAAATAGCCATTCATAAAACTTTCCCGCCACATAGCCAACGACAGCGCCTCCGAGCGGTGTAACGAAGGGGGAGGCCCCTATTCCTACTGCAGTTCCGAACGCGGTGGAGCCAACCACCTTTATTGATCCAAGAGTTGGGTTGCTATCTGCTCCGGCCTCGATGGACGATTTCGCAAGATCTGAAAGTTCAACGGCTGACATGGCCTCGTGGCCTGTTTGAGCGGCGGCATTGACGACGTCGTCTCCCAATTGCTTTCCAACTTGAGCCAGGGCTGAAGGGGAACCTTGAATGGCAATGATGCCTTTGTTCGTGATAATAAATCCAGTGCTGACGAGTGACATGATAATCTTCCTATTCGTAGATGAGTGTGAAGATAACTGCTACTGCGCTGTATATTGAAACTCCAATGGCCGCAACAATGATTGGAAGATGCAGTGGCCAAAGCTGCTCGATCGAACCGATGGATGTCGGTATTTGACCTGAGGCAAATATGGTGACAATGAACAACAATATGAGCCAGTGGATCATCATCAATTTTGGCGTTGACAGCAGGGCGCGCAGAAGATCTAGCTCTTGCTCTGTGCGTAATTCCCCTGTGTCTGCTAGGAGCGAGGCTGCGCGAGCGCTAATTACTTGCTCCGACGGTATGGCTTTTATTAAGTAGGGGATGAATCCGAACGCCTTGGCTGCAGTCGATCGCAACTCAATGGACAGTTCAAGCTGACTTGTGTAGGTATTTTTATGCTCAGCTCGGGATAGGAAAATCCAGCGAATGGTGTTGAATAGAATCACAAGCGCTAGACTTGCTAAAAGTAGCTGATCATGAAGGTAGTCATCGTTTCTTCTCGTTGAGAATAGAAACGAGAACCGCGTTATCCATGCTGCATTGGCTATATGGATTAATGCCGCAAGTAGTGATTCAGACTTCATTGCGTCTCTCGAAGCTGCAAAGGCGTCAAAGGAGCCGGGGTTGGCGGCGTATGCAGTTGCCTGGCCCGCACTTAGTCAATTTCGATTGCATGTCACGTATCCAGCCCGAAGCGCCCATCTCGGGCAGGGCGAGCGCCGCCTCGGTCAGCGGGATCTCGTCGGTGAACTCGCGGTAGAAGGGGTTGTCGGCGAGGTTGAGGTTGCCGGCGGTGAGGTCGGCGCTGTCGATCGCAGTGGTGCTGCCGTTGCTGCGCGTGACGACGGCGGTGCCGGTGATGCTGTTGCCGTTGCCCAGGTTGGTAGTGGCAGTGGTCTCGTTCAGCGAGATGCTCGCGATGCCCTTGTCGGCCAGGGTGAAGAGCTCGCTGGCCTGGCTGATGCCGTCGCGGTTGAGGTCCTGCCAGAGCTTGACCTGGGTGAAGGCGCTGTCGGAGGCGTTGAAGACCGAGTCGCCGTTCTCGTCGAGCGTGCGCAGGGCCTCGAAGCCGGAGGTGGCCCTGCGGGTGTAGGTGTAGGGCGTGCCGTTGCTGTAGTAGCCGGTGGCGGTGATCACGGTGTCCACGCCGAAGAGTTCGCGGCCAGAGTCGATGCTGCCGTTGCCGTCGAGATCGCGCACGAGCCAGGCGTCGTCGCCGGTGAGCCAGCCGGTGCCGGTCTTGATGCCGTTGGCGTTGTGGTCGAAGAGGACGGGCGAGGAGCCGTCGGTGGGGATGCCGAGGGTTTCGATGCCGTCGGCGTCGAGGTCGATGGCGAGGGGGTCGCGGGGTGGGGGTGTTTTGGCTGAGCGGTAGCCATCGCTGGCGGCGGGGTCAGGGCCCCATACCTGTTTGTACTTCAGGTCGGGATAGTCCTCGGGGTTGAACCTCTCAGGATCAACTCTCGGCAAAAGCGTGTTTGGATCCAGCAGTCCGTTGTCAATGAGCGATTGCGGATCCAGGATGGTTACCGGGCTGTATGGGTCGGTGCTTAGCGCTCTGTTGATGTCACTCAGCGCGCCAGCAATGTCCTCTCGGTTCTTGTAGATTTCCTTGGATGCGTTGGCGAGTGCGCTGATCGCAATGCCAAGAGCTTTTGTTTGAGGCAGTGGGGAGAGTGCAAGTAATCCACCTACGCCGCCTATGAGCCCCAAGGCCGCATCTACTCCTTGATCAAAGTTGTTTGTGGCAATGGCGTCCTGCAACTTCGCCAAATCCGCGGCAATTGTCAAGCCGGAAGCAACTGGCGCCAGCTGTGCAAAAACTGACGAGTGTGTCGCAAGAATGGCTGAAAGTGCCGCCATTCCGCCCGCGAGGTCGCCGGCGTTCACGGCATTGATGCCATTCTGAATTCCAGACACAAAACCTCTTGCATCGGAGAACACGTTGGTGGCGTCGCCGATGATAACGACAGGGTTGGTTGGCATCTCAGGTTCTCCCTATTTGATGATGTGAGCGCAGATTACGAATACCCCTGAAGATATAGCTATTGCCAGGATCGTAATGCATGTGCGGTACGTTCCGTGAGACGAAAGTAGCTTATGAAATTTATTGCGTGTTTCCTTTCTGCTTGTAGATGCATGCGCGGCGAGGCCGGATGCGGCTATCAATCCCGGAATTAGGAATAGGTATTTGAACCAGCGGATGGAGAAGTCGGATGTGTCGATGCTGACAATAAGTACCCCAAGTAGGAAGCCTGCAATCAGGCCCTGCTCTGTATATCTGTTGGCGTCGTGCGAATTACCGTTGCTGTTCATTTGCGTTTGTGCTTGGTTGAGTGGTCTTCGGGTCTGCTTCGGCAATCTGGTTTCCGGCGACATCTATCGTTCGCGAAGTCCTTCGTTGGCTCGTAGCAGCAGCGGCCCAGTCAGATACTCGATCACAGTTCTCCCTCCTGTCCTGATCTCCGCTGTCACGTTCATGCCAGGCGCCAACCGGACCTGTTTGCCGTCGACATCAATTGCTGTCTGCGTCAGCACCAACGTTGCCGGAAAGATCGCCCCCCGCTTCTCATCCGCCACCGCATCAGCCGCCATCGATCGCACTGTCGCTGGCACCGTCCCATAGCGCGTGAACGGAAACGTCTCCAGCTTCACCGTCACCTCCTGCTCCGCGCGCACAAAGCCCACGTCCTTGTTCTCGACGATCACCTCCGCCGTCACTTCGGCGTGGTCCGGCACGATCACCATCAGTGCCTGTGCCTCCGTCGCGACGCCGCCCGCCGTGTGCACGGCCAATTGCTGCACGGTGCCACTCACCGGCGCCGAGAGCCGGGTGAGTCGGCTGCGAAGCGCCGCCTTCTCGGCCTCCGACCCGAGCTGCTGGCGACGCAATTCGGCTTGCGCCAGGCGCTCGCGCAGCGTGCGCTCGGTTTCGGCCCGATAGGCACCGCGCGTCTGTTCGCTCTCTGCAAGCGCGGCTTGCGCTTCGGCGCGGCGTGCCAGCTGGGTTTCCAGATCGCGCTCCAGCTCGATGCGCTCGCGCGTTCGGTCCTGCCCGGCGTGGCTGGAGACAAAGCCTTGCGCCGTCAGTGCCTCGAAGTCGGCCGCGCGCTGGCGCACGATCGGCAGCGTGGCCTGCAGCTTGGCGATCTGTTGCTCCACGGTGCTGATCTCGGTGCGGCGGCGGTGCGCCTCGGCGTCGAGCTTCGCGAGGCGAGCGGTGATGTCGGCCCATTCGGCGCGCAGTTGGGATTGCGCCAGCGCGTCGTCGGCGCGGGGCAGGTCCGCGTGGCCCGGCCAGCGTGGCAGGCGGCCGCCGCCCAAGGCTTCCAATAAGGCTTGCGACCGCAGCACCTCAGAGACGGCCGCGGCGCGTTCCTGGGCCACGCGGTGCGCGTCTGCTTCAGGCGCCGTGGCGTCCAGCTCCACCAGCAGCTGGCCTTCCTGGACGTGGTCGCCGTCCTTCACGTGGATCGCCCGCACCACGGCGGTCTCCAGCGGCTGGATCACCTTGCTGCGGTCGCTGACGATGATGCGGCCCTGCGCCACGGCCACGATGTCGACCTTGCCGAAGCAGGCCCAGAGCAGGGCGATCACGAACAAGGCCATGATCGTCCAGGCCGCGCGGCGTGGCGCAGGGTGGACCGGCGTGGCTTGCAGGCTGAGGGCGGCCGGCAGGAAGGCGGCTTCGTCGGCCAGGTGCCTGGGGCCGGCGAGTTCGTGGCGGGCGGCCCAGGCGGCGGCGAGGATGGCGCGGTAGCGGTGGAGGAGGGCGAGCCAGGGCGAATGGGGTGCCGAGCTCGACGGCGCCGTTGTCGTCATGGCTGGTCTCCTGCAACCTGGTGTGGTTCGGCGGGGGGCATCGATACCTCAGCCCGAACGGAGGTGGCCACCGCACCGGGCGTCGCATGAGCGGTGGCATCGCCGGTCTGCATGCTCCACAAATGCGCATACAAGCCGCGCCGCTCCAGCAGCGCCTCGTGCGTGCCCATCTCGACGATGCGGCCCTTGTCCATCGCCACGATCCGGTTCGCGCGCCGCACCGCGCTCAGCCGGTGCGCGATGACGATCACCGTGCGCCCGCGGCAGATGGCGGCCATGTTGCGCGCGAGGATGGCCTCGCTCTCGTAGTCCAGCGCGCTGGTCGCCTCGTCGAAGATCAGGATGCGCGGGTCGCTGAAGAGCGCGCGGGCGATGGCTATGCGCTGGCGCTGCCCGCCGGAGAGCGTCGATCCCTGTTCGCCGACCACGGTGTCGTAGCCCTCGGGCAGCTCGCCGATGAACTCGTGCGCGCCGGCCAGCTGCGCGGCGCGCATCACCTGCTCGATCGGGGCGGCCGGGTCGGTGATCGCGATGTTCTGGCGCACGCTGCGGTTGAACAGCCAGTTTTCCTGCAGCACCACGCCGATCTGGCGGCGCAGCTGGGCGGCGTCGACGAGGCCGATGTCCACGCCGTCCACCAGCACGCGCCCGGCCTCGGGCACGTAGAGCCGCTGCACCAGCTTGGTCAGCGTGCTCTTGCCGGAGCCCGAGCGGCCGACGATGCCGATCACCTCGCCCGGGCGCACCACCAGGCTCACGCCTTGGAGCACCGGCGCGGCCTCGGGCCGGTAACGGAAGGTCACGTTGTCGAGCGCGATCTGGCCCTTCAGCGGCGGCAGCGTCGCGGCGGCCTTGGGCGGCGTCTCGGTGCGGGTGTCGAGGATGTCGCCCAGCCGGCGCATCGAGAGACCGGTCTGCTGGAAGTCGGTCCACATCTGCGCCATGCGCATGATGGGCTGCGCCACTCGGCCGGCGAACATGTTGAACGCGACGAACATGCCGACGGTGAGTTCCTGCTCCATCACCAGCCGCGCGCCGAACCACAGCGTCGCGGCGTTGACCAGTTTGCCGATCAGGTTGACGCCTTCGTTGGCAAAGCCGGCCAGCGTCTGTGTGCGAAAGCTGGCCGAGACGTAGGCCGCGAGCTGCTCGTCCCAGCGCCGGGCCATGGCCGGCTCCAGCGCGCCGGCCTTCACGGTCTGGATGCCGGTGACGGTTTCCACCAGCATCGCCTGGTTCTCGGCGCCGCGGGCGAACTTCTCGTTCAGGCGCGCGCGCAGCACCGGCACCACCAGCAGGCTCAGGCCCACATAGAGCGGCAGGCTCACCAGCACGATCAGCGTCAGCTGCACGCTGTACAGCAGCATGATCGCGACGAAGACCACCGAGAAAAGCAGGTCCATCACCAGCGTCAAGGCGTTGCCCGTGAGGAAGCTGCGAATGGTCTCCAGCTCGCGCACGCGTGCGACCGAGTCGCCGACGCGGCGGGCCTGGAAGTAGGCCAGGGGCAGGGCAACCAGGTGGCGAAAGAGGCGCGAGCCCAGCTCCACGTCGATGCGGCTGGTGGTGTGGCTGAAGACGTAGGCGCGCAGCGCGGTGAGCACGCTCTCGAACACCACCACGACCACGAGGCCGAACACCAGCACGTCGAGCGTGGAGAGGCCGCGGTGCACCAGCACCTTGTCCATCACCACCTGAAAGAGCAGCGGCGAGACCAGGGCGAACAGCTGCAGGAACAGCGAAACGACGAACACCTCGCCGAGCAGCTTGCGATGCCGCACGAGGCTGGGGATGAACCAGCTGAAGTCGAACTTGGCCAGCTCGCCGGCCAGGCTGGCGCGGCTGGTCACGAGGATCAGCTCGCCGCTCCACTCGCCGTTGAACACCTCGAGCGGCTCGATCGTCGGCCGGCTGCCGGGCGTACCAAAGGCCTGCCGCAGCACCCGCTGGCCGTCGGCCTGGGCCAGCAGCACGGTGCGGCCGTCGCGCATCAGCGCGAGCGCGGGCAGCGGGGTTTGGCCGAGCCGCTCGAGGCCGGTTTTGACGCGCTTGGCCTTCAGCCCGAGCTGGCGCGCGGCGAGCAGCAGGTCATCGACGCTGCAGGCGTCGCTCGGGCCCTTGCCGAGCTGGTGGGCGATCTGAGCGGGATCGGCCGCGATGTGATGCAGCCGGGCCATGGCGCACAGGGCGGCCAGCGAGGTGTCGATGGCCGCGGGCGGCGTGGTGCGAGGGGTGTTGGTGGTTGGAACTTCGGTGGTCGGTTGATTCAGGTGCGCCGCTGCAGACGTCGTCACTCGCCGTTCTCCCTGGAGGCCTTCGTGTTGTGGCCGCGCAGGCTAGCCGGACGATGCGGGAAAGCGATCCTCAAATTGAGGAGGACCTGTCAGAAGTGACAGGGCCGCGCCTGAACGGCATCGGCAGCGATCAAGTCGGCTTGAAACGCCATGTGAGTTGCCGCGGTTTCGCTGAGCGCGAAACCTTGCTTCAGAATTTCGGAAACACAAGCTTCTCCGCGAAAGCTACGCTTGCCCTGCAAGACGCTCGAGATCCGGCCTTACCGGGGCGGATCGGCCGTCCGGCTTCCACGCCTACCGGTGTGAGCGGCCGGGGTCGGGGAGGCGTCTTGCATCACGTCGCTCGAGGCCGTAGCCCCCTCACCCCAACCCTCTCCCCCTGCGGGGGCGAGGGAGTTGCTCACCTCCCCTGCGTGCAGGAGCGAGGGAATTGCTCGCTCTCCCGCGTGCGGGAGAGGGCTGGGGTGAGGGTCAGCGGCCATCTTCCCCATGCGCTTCGACCTCGTCACCCTCAACCTCGTGCTCGCCATCGCCGAGTCGCGCAGCATCTCGCGCGGCGCGCAGCGCGAGCATTTGGCCCTGGCGGCGGCGAGCAAGCGCGTCTCGGACCTGGAAGCGCGCCTCGGCGTGGCGCTGTTCGAGCGCCGCGCGCGCGGCGTCGAGCTCACCGAGGCCGGCCGTGCGCTGGTGCGCCACATCCGCTCGCTCAACTCGTCGCTGCACGCGCTCGAAAGCGAGGTGGTCGAGTTCGCGCGCGGCATCAAGGGCCACCTGCGCATCGCCGCCAACGCGGGCGCGATCGCCGAGTGCCTGCCGCCCGACCTGGCCGCGTTCTCGCGCGCCCATCCGCAGATCCGCATCAGCCTCGAAGACCTGACCAGCGCCGAGGTTCAGGCCGCCGTGGCCGAGGGTCGCGCCGACGTCGGCGTGTTTGTCGCGCCGCTGCTCGACGATCGCCTCACGACCTGGCGCTATCGCGAGGGCACGCTTGCGGCCATCGTGCCCAAGGGGCACCGGCTGGCCAGAGGCAAGCGCGTGCGCTTCGAGGCGCTGCTCGACGACGACATCGTCGGGCTGCACGTCGGCGCCGCGGTGCACGAGCTGATGCGCGAAGAGGCGCAAGGGCGCGGGCGAACGCTCAATGCGCGACTGCAGGTGCGCGGCTTCGACGCGATCGCGCAGCTGGTCGGCGCCGGCCTCGGCGTCGCGATCCTGCCGTCGGCCGTGGCCGAGCGCTTTGCGCAGGTCTTCGCGATTCGCGTGCTGGCGCTCGACGAGCCCTGGGCGCGGCGCGACTACCTGCTCGCCGTGCGCACGCAGGAGGTGCTGCCCAGCGTGGTGCAGCGCTTCGTTGATGCGCTGTGTCCCGGCGTCGCCCCGCGCGAAAGCGAGACAATCCACACCGCACGTTCCCGCAAGTCCAACCGTCACCACGACGGTCGCACCGACCGCCGCCAGCCATGAACGCCCGCACGATGAACGCCGCCCGCACGCTCTACGACAAGATCTGGGACGAGCACGTCGTCCGCACCGAGGACGACGGCACCTCCACGCTCTACATCGACCGCCACCTGGTGCACGAGGTCACCAGCCCGCAGGCCTTCGAGGGCCTGGACCTGGCGGGCCGCAAGGTCTGGCGCCTGTCGGCCAACCTGGCGGTCAGCGACCACAACGTGCCCACCACCGACCGCCGTCTCGGCATCGCCGATCCGGTCTCGAAGCTGCAGGTCGACACGCTCGACGCCAACTGCGACCGCGTCGGCATCACGCAGTTCAAGATGAGCGACAAGCGCCAGGGCATCGTGCACGTGATCGGCCCGGAGCAGGGCGCCACGCTGCCCGGCATGACCGTGGTCTGCGGCGACAGCCACACGTCCACGCATGGCGCCTTCGGCGCGCTCGCGCACGGCATCGGCACCAGCGAGGTCGAGCACGTGCTCGCCACGCAGACGCTCCTGGCGCGCAAGGCGAAGAACATGCTCGTCAAGGTGGAAGGCGTGCTGCCCAGGGGCTGCAGCGCCAAGGACATCGTGCTGGCCATCATCGGCAAGATCGGCACGGCGGGCGGCACCGGCTACACGATCGAGTTCGCCGGCTCGGCGATCCGCGCGCTCAGCATGGAAGGGCGCATGACGGTGTGCAACATGGCCATTGAGGCCGGTGCGCGCGCCGGCCTGGTGGCGGTCGACGACACGACGATCGAGTACGTGAAGGGCCGCCCGTTCAGCCCGCGCGGCGTCGAGTGGGAGCAGGCGGTGGCCTACTGGCGCACGCTGCAATCCGACCCGGGCGCGCACTTCGACCGCGTGGTCGAGCTGGATGCGTCGCAGATCCGACCGCAGGTCACCTGGGGCACCTCGCCCGAGATGGTGGTCTCGATCGAGGACCGCGTGCCCGATCCCGACAAGGAAAAGGACGCCGTGCGCCGCGGCGCGATCGAGCGCGCGCTGGCCTACATGGCGCTCGAGCCCAACAAGGCCATGGCCGACATCCGCATCGACAAGGTCTTCATCGGCTCGTGCACCAACAGCCGCATCGAAGACCTGCGCGAGGCCGCGGCCGTGGTGCGCCGCGTGGGCGGGCGCATTGCGTCGAACGTGAAGCTGGCGCTGGTGGTGCCAGGCTCCGGCCTCGTGAAGGAGCAGGCCGAGCGCGAAGGGCTGGACGCCGTCTTCAAGTCGGCCGGTTTCGAATGGCGCGAGCCCGGCTGCTCGATGTGCCTGGCGATGAACGCCGACCGGCTCGAACCCGGCGAGCGCTGCGCCTCCACCAGCAACCGCAACTTCGAAGGCCGCCAGGGCGCGGGTGGGCGCACCCACCTCGTCAGCCCGGCGATGGCCGCCGCCGCCGCGATGAGCGGGCATTTCGTCGACGTGCGCCGCGTGATGTGAGGAACCAGCGATGCAAGCTTTTCGAGTCCACCAGGGCCTGGTCGCCCCGATCGACCGCGACAACGTCGACACCGACGCGATCATCCCGAAGCAGTTCCTGAAGTCGATCAAGCGTTCGGGCTTCGGCCCCAACCTGTTCGACGAATGGCGCTACCTCGACCACGGCGAGCCGGGGCAAGACCCGGCCACGCGCAAACCCAATCCCGATTTCGTGCTGAACCAGCCGCGCTATCAAGGCGCGTCGATCCTGCTGGCGCGGCAGAACTTCGGCTGCGGCTCGAGCCGCGAGCACGCGCCGTGGGCGATCGAGCAGTTCGGCTTTCGCGCGCTGATCGCGCCGAGCTACGCCGACATCTTCTTCAACAACTGCTTCAAGAACGGCCTGCTGCCGATCGTGCTGCCCGAAGCGCAGGTCGCGCGGCTGTTCGACGAGGTGGCTGCGTTCCCGGGCTATCGCCTCACGGTGGATCTGGAGCGCCAGGTGGTGGTCAAGGCCGACGGCACCGAGCTGGCCTTCGAGGTCGAGCCGTTTCGCAAGCAGTGCCTGCTCAACGGCTGGGACGACATCGGCCTCACGCTGCGCCATGCCGATGAGATCCGCACCTTCGAGGCCGAGCGCCTGGCGCGCCAGCCCTGGCTCGCGCACCGCATCGTCTGACCATGCCTTGGCGCCAGCGGCTCAACCATTGGCTGCGGCGCAAGCCGCTGGCCACGCTGGCGCTGATGACGGTGTGCCTGCTGGGATTGGGCGCGCTGTCGGTCAACCTCTATCACCAGCTCAACGCCAACCTCGCGCTGATCCGCGAGCACGGTGTGATGGCCCTGGACGACGGCGCCGCGCAGCAGCTGATCGAGCTCATCGCGCAGGCGCTCGCCGCGACGCTGTTCTATGCCGGCGTCAAGGTCTGCGAGAAGCTGATCGTCGAATGGTGGACGGGCCGCTGAGCCCGCCGCCGCAAGCAATGGAATGAACACGATGAAGATTGCAGTCCTGCCGGGTGACGGCATCGGCCCCGAGATCGTCGCCGAGGCGGTCAAGGTCCTGCGCGCGCTCGAGCTGCCGCTCGAGATGGAAGAAGCGCCGGTCGGCGGCGCGGCCTACGAGGCGAGCGGCCATCCGCTGCCGCCTTCGACGCTGGCGCTGGCCAAGAACGCCGACGCGGTGCTGTTCGGTGCCGTGGGCGACTGGAAGTACGACAAGCTCGAACGCGCGCTGCGCCCCGAGCAGGCCATCCTCGGTCTGCGCAAGGAGCTGGGCCTGTTCGCGAACTTCCGCCCGGCCGTCTGCTACAAGGAGCTCACGCATGCGTCGAGCCTGAAGCCCGAACTGGTGGCGGGGCTGGACATCCTGATCATCCGCGAGCTGACCGGCGACATCTATTTCGGCCAGCCTCGCGGGCGCCGCACCGCGGTCGACGGCCACTTTCCCGGCAGTGAAGAAGCCTTCGACACGATGCGCTACAGCAAGCCGGAGATCGAGCGCATTGCGCACGTGGCCTTCCAGGCCGCGCGCCAGCGCAGCAAGCGCGTGACCAGCGTCGACAAGGCCAACGTGCTGGAGACCTTCCAGTTCTGGAAGGACGTGGTCACCGAGGTGCACGCGCAATACCCGGACGTCGAGCTCGACCACATGTACGTCGACAACGCGGCGATGCAGCTCGTCAAGGCGCCCAAGCGCTTCGACGTGGTCGTCACCGGCAACATGTTCGGCGACATCCTCTCGGACGAGGCGGCGATGCTGACCGGCTCGATCGGCATGCTGCCCAGCGCGTCGCTCAATGCGCGCAACCAGGGGCTGTACGAGCCCAGCCACGGCAGTGCGCCGGACATCGCGGGGCAGGGCGTGGCCAACCCGCTGGCTACAATCCTGTCCGCCGCCATGATGCTTCGCTACTCCCTCCAACGCCCCGACGCCGCCGACCGCATCGAGTCCGCGGTGGGCGCGGTGCTGGCCGCGGGCCTGCGCACGCCGGACATCTGGTCCGAGGGGGCCACGAAGGTGGGCACCCGCGCGATGGGCGATGCCGTGGTCGAAGCGATCACCGGCAAGACCATCACCATCAAGACCAAGAAGAGCTAGGTAGCTCCGGTTCGTCTCGCCCACCTCCTGGACCCCGGCGAACGAGCCGGGGGACCGAAAGCGGGGTTCGGGATCGAGTTGACTTCAAGTAAAGGCGAACGGATATGGCACTCGTAGGACTGGTGGGCTGGCGCGGCATGGTCGGCTCCGTGCTGATGGACCGCATGCAGGCCGAAGGCGATTTCGACCTCATCGAGCCGCTCTTCTTCTCGACCAGCAATGCCGGCGGCAAGGCCCCGGCGCAGGCGAAGAACGAGACCACGCTGCAGGACGCGCACGACATCGACGCGCTCAAGCGCTGCGACATCGTCATCACCTGCCAAGGCAGCGACTACACCAACGAGGTGTTCCCCAAGCTGCGCGCCGCCGGCTGGAACGGCCACTGGATCGACGCGGCGTCCGCGCTGCGCATGAAGGACGATGCGGTCATCATCCTCGACCCGGTCAACATGCCGGTGATCAAGGACGCGCTGGCTAAGGGCGGGCGCAACTGGATCGGTGGCAACTGCACCGTCAGCTGCATGCTGATGGGCGTGGGCGCGCTGTACAAGGCCGGCCTCGTCGAGTGGATGAGCACCCAGACCTACCAGGCCGCCTCGGGCGGCGGCGCGCAGCACATGCGCGAGCTGCTGACGCAGTTCGGCACGCTCAACGCCGAGGTCAAGTCCCTGCTCGACGACCCCAAGAGCGCGATCCTCGAGATCGACCGCAAGATCATCGCCAAGCAGCGCGCGCTGAGCGAAGCCGAGACCGCCAACTTCGGCGTGCCGCTGGGCGGCTCGTTGATCCCGTGGATCGACAAGGATCTCGGCAACGGCATGTCCAGGGAAGAGTGGAAGGGCATGGCCGAGACCAACAAGATCCTCGGCCAGGGTGAAGGCTTCGCCGCGCCCGCGGTACCGGTCGACGGTTTCTGCGTGCGCGTCGGCGCGATGCGCTGCCACAGCCAGGCGCTGACCTTCAAGCTCAAGAAGGACGTGCCGCTGGCGGACATCGAGGCCATGATTGCCGCCGACAACGCCTGGGTGAAGGTGGTGCCGAACACGCGCGAGGCGTCGATGCGCGACCTCACGCCGGTGGCCGTGACCGGTACGCTGACCATTCCGGTCGGCCGCCTGCGCAAGATGGCGATGGGGCCCGAGTACCTCGGCGCCTTCACGATCGGCGACCAGCTGCTGTGGGGCGCCGCCGAGCCGCTGCGCCGCATGCTGCGAATCCTGCTCGAGCAGTGATCGTTGATCGGGCGGCGGCGCTTGCGCGTTGCCACCCCGCAACGTGCAGTCGCTCGCTTCGTGGCGGCTGCACGTTCCGCAAGAACGTCAGCCATTGCTTCAGCTTGTCACCGTAATGGCCTGATGTTATTGTGATTTCGCTTTCTTCGGGCATGGCTTCCGAAGGGGCGCCCGAAGACAGGGACGGGCGCAAGAGGGCGTCGTGCGACGCTCTATTTCGCAGCGGGAGACGCCTTGAATCAACGACGTAATTCAGCCGGCCGGCGGCCGGCGGCCTGGGTTTGGAATCGTGTCGCCGCAGCGGCGATGCTGGTCACCGCGGCGACGCTGCCGTTCGACGCGGCGGCGCTGGGCCTGGGCCGCGTGGCCGTGCAGTCGGCGCTCGGCGAAGCCCTGCGCGCCGAGATCGATGTCAGCAGCATCACGCCCGAAGAGGCCGCGAGCCTGCGCGTGCGCATCGCCTCGCCCGATACCTATCGCAGCACCGGCGTCGACTACAACGCCGTGCTGACCGGCACCACGGTCAGCCTGCAACGCCGTCCCGACGGCCGCACCTTCCTGCGCGTCGCGAGCGATCGCGTCGTTCAGGAGCCCTTTGTCGACCTGATCCTCGAGATCACCTGGTCGTCGGGCCGCCTGGTGCGCGAGTACACGATGCTGTTCGACCCGCCGGTCGCACGCAGCGTCCAGCCCGCACCGGCCGCGCCGGTGGCGATCTCGCCGGCCCCGGTGCCGGCGCCAACGCCGGCGGCGCCCTTGGCGCCCGCGCCGAGCGCCGCGCCGCAACAGCCGCGGGTGGCACCGGCGGCGCCGGCCCCGTCGCCGCGCGCCGCGGCGCCCGCAGCGCCGACCGCCACGACGGCGCGCTCCGACGTCACGGAAGTCGAGGTGCGCCGCGGCGATACGCTGTCGGGCATCGCTGGCCGCACTGCACGCGGCGGCGTGACGCTCGAGCAGATGCTCGTGTCGCTGTACCGCGCCAACCCCGACGCCTTCCTCGACAACAACATGAACCGGCTCAAGGCCGGTTCGGTTCTGAAGGTCCCGGGCGCCGACGAGGCCAAGGCCATTTCGCAGAGCGAGGCGCGCCAGGTGATCCGCGCGCAGAGTTCGGACTTCGGCGCCTACCGCGAAAAGCTCGCCAGCGGCGCGACCGCCGCGGCGCCTGCCGCCACGCGTCAGGCCAAGGGCCAGGTGCAGGCCGAGGTGCAGGACAAGAAGCCGCAGGCCGCGGCTACCGGCGACAAGCTCACCCTGAGCAAGGGCGCCGTGGCGCCTGGCAAGGCAGGCACCGAGGCGCAGGCCGCGGCGGCCAAGGAGCAGAAGGACGCCGCGACGCGCGTCGCCGAGCTCTCGAAGAACGTCGAAGACCTGAAGAAGCTGCAAAGCGCGACGGCGGGCAGCGCGCCGGCCGCCGGTGCCGCAAAGCCGGGCGTGCCGCTCGGCGCCGCGCCGGTGCCGGCACCGGCGACGCCTCCTGCGCAAGCGCCGGCGCCCGCGGCTGCGCCGACCGCTGCACCGGCGCCTGCGCCGGTCGCTGCAACGCCCCCGGCACCGGCCGCATCGCCTGCGGTGACGCCGCCCGCGCCGGCGGCCGAGGCCAGTGCACCTGCCGCCGCCGCGGCGCCGGCTCCGGAGGCCTCCAAGCCGGCCCCCGCGCCGGCCGTGGCCAAGACCCCAGAGCCTGCAACCGCTCCCGAGCCCGGCATCCTCGACGGGCTGCTCGAGAACCCGCTGGTGCTGCCCGCCGCCGGCCTGTTGGTGGCGCTGCTTGCGGCGTTCGGCTTCTACCGCCTGCGCAAGCAGGGCAAGAGCGACGCCGGCGAGACCTCGTTCCTCGAAAGCCGCCTGCAACCCGACTCGTTCTTCGGCGCCAGCGGCGGCCAGCGCGTCGACACGCGCGACGCAACGGGCGTGCCCTCGTCGATGAGCTACTCGCTGAGCCAGCTCGACGCGATCGGCGATGTCGATCCGGTGGCCGAAGCCGACGTCTATCTCGCCTACGGGCGCGACCTGCAGGCCGAGGAGATCCTCAAGGAGGCGATGCGCGCCAACCCCGAGCGCATGGCGATCCGCTCCAAGCTCCTCGAGGTGTATGCCAAGCGGCGCGACACGCGCGGCTTCGAGCAACTGGCCGGCCAGATGTTCGCGCTGACCGGCGGCGATGGCGAAGAGTGGCGCAAGGCGCAGGAGCTGGGCCAGTCGATCGACGCCGAGAACCCGCTGTACCAGCCGGGTGGCCGTCCGGCCACCGCGGTGGTCGACGGCGGCGGCATCGTCGAGCCGCTGGGCGCGAGCACGATGCCGCAGTCGGTGCTGCCCACGCCGTCCAAGTTCGACGCGCAGCGCTCGGCCTACCAGGAAGACCCGGCCGTCGACCTCGACCTCGACATCTCGGTGCCTGCCGCGCTCGACGAGGCGCCGTCGGTGCCGCCGATGCAGCGCACCCAGCCCGTCGTGCCGGCGCCTACCGCGCAGCCCGAGCCTTCGCTCGACTTCGACCTGCCGCCGCTGTCGCTCGACACGCCGGCACCGGCGGCCGATCTCGGCGGCTCGGTCAGCGATCTGCCCGATCTCGGCAACCTCGACATCGCGTCGCCGGGCGTCGATGACGAGGCGCTGGCGCGCAAGCTCGAACTGGCCGACGAGTTCCGCCAGATCGGCGACGTCGACGGTGCGCGCGACCTCCTGCAGGAGGTGGTCGCCAAGGCCGGCGGCGCCCTCAAGTCCAAGGCGCAAGGCATGCTCGACGAGCTCGGCTGACGCCGGGCCGTCGATGCAGCGCCAGACGCCGGGTCCCGGGAGGCCACGATGCGCGTGGCCCTCGGGATCGCCTATCGCGGCACCGGCTACCTCGGCTGGCAGAGCCAGCCGAACGGCCGCACGATCCAAGACCACCTCGAGCGCGCGCTGACGGCCTTCGTCGCCGCGCCGGTTGCGACCATGTGCGCTGGTCGCACCGACACCGGCGTGCACGCGCTCAACCAGGTCGTCCACATCGACGTCGGCGTCGAGCGCGAGCCGTTCTCATGGGTGCGCGGCACCAACCGCTACCTTCCGCCCGACATCGCGGTGCAGTGGGCAATGCCCGTGGCCGACGACTTCCACGCCCGCAATCACGCGCGCGGCCGGCGCTACAGCTACGTGCTGCGTGAGTCGCCCGAGCGAACATCGATCGACGCGGGCCTCGTCGGCTGGGTGTTCCGGCCCCTCGACGGCGACGCGATGCGCGCCGCGGCGACCGTGCTGATCGGCACCCACGACTTCAGCTCGTTTCGCTCCAGCGAATGCCAGGCCGCGTCGCCGGTCAAGGAACTGCGCGCAATCGGCATCGCGCGGCACGGCGCCTACTGGCGCTTCGACTTCGACGGCAGCGCCTTCTTGCACCACATGATCCGCAACCTGATGGGTTGCCTGGTGGCCGTCGGGCAGGGCAGTCGGCCGCCCTCGTGGATGGCCGAGGTGCTGGCCGCGCGCTCGCGCGATGCCGCGGCGCCGACCTTCGCCCCCGACGGCCTGTACTTCCTCGGCCCGTACTACGATGCGGCGCTCGGCCTGCCGCAGCGCACGGCCGCCTTCGACTGGTTGCCCTTCACCGGCGCATGAGCCAACGTACCCGGATCAAGATCTGCGGCCTGACCCGCGAGCAGGACGTCGATGCCGCTGTCGCGGCCGGCGCCGACGCGGTCGGTTTCGTGTTCTATGCGGCCAGCCCGCGCGCGGTGACGCTCGCGCGCGCCGCGGAGCTCGCGCGCCGGCTGCCGCCCTTCGTCACGCCGGTGGGGCTGTTCGTGAACGCGACGGCCGGCGAGATCGCGCAGGCCTGCCGCGCGATCCCGACGCTGCTGCTGCAGTTCCACGGCGACGAGACGCCCCAAGACTGCGATGCAGCCCGGCGACCCTATCTGCGCGCCGCGCGCATGGCCCCAGGGTTCGACTTGCTAAACTTCGCGGCTCGCTACCCCAGCGCACAGGCGCTGCTGCTCGACGCCCACGTCGAGGGCTATGGCGGCGGCGGAAAGGTCTTCGATTGGTCACTCATTCCACCAAACGTGCCCCGTCCGGTCGTTTTGTCTGGTGGGTTGAATCCTGCAAACGTGACCGAGGGGGTGCTCGCGCTGCGGCCATGGGCCGTTGACGTGAGTTCCGGCGTGGAGATCGCCAAGGGCGTCAAGGACGCCGATGCGATCCGCCGGTTCTGCGATGCGGTGCGCGAGGCCGATGCCCGGCTCGCGACGCCACCGCCGCGCTAGACCTCTTTTCGAAAGTTCCACATGTTTGCCTACGCCCAACCCGACGCGCGCGGGCACTTCGGTCCCTATGGCGGCAGCTTCGTCGCCGAGACCCTGGTGCACGCGCTCGATGAACTGAAGGCCGCCTACGCGCACTACGCGGCCGATGCCGAGTTCCAGCGCGAGTTCCGCCACGAGCTGGCGCACTTCGTCGGCCGACCCAGCCCGGTCTACCACGCCGGGCGGCTCAGCCGCGAGATCGGCGGCGCGCAGATCCACCTCAAGCGCGAAGACCTGAACCACACCGGCGCCCACAAGGTCAACAACACCATCGGTCAGGCGCTGCTCGCCAGGCGCATGGGCAAGCCGCGCGTGATCGCCGAGACCGGCGCCGGCCAGCACGGCGTGGCCACCGCGACGATCTGCGCGCGCTACGGCCTCGAATGCGTGGTCTACATGGGCGCCGAGGACGTCAAGCGCCAAAGCCCCAACGTTTATCGCATGCACTTGCTCGGCGCGAAGGTCGTGCCGGTGGAGTCGGGCAGCAAGACGCTGAAAGACGCGCTCAACGAGGCGCTGCGCGACTGGGTCACCAACGTCGAGAACACCTTCTACATCATCGGCACGGTCGCCGGCCCGGCGCCGTACCCGGCGATGGTGCGCGACTTCCAGCGCGTGATCGGCGACGAGTGCCTGGTGCAAATGCCCGAGAGCATCGGCCGCCAGCCGGACGCGGTGATCGCCTGCGTGGGTGGCGGCAGCAATGCGATGGGCATCTTCTACCCCTACATCCCGCACGAGAACGTGCGCCTGATCGGCGTCGAGGCCGCGGGGCAGGGCCTTGAGACCGGCAAGCACGCGGCCTCGCTCACGGCCGGCTCGCCGGGCGTGCTGCACGGCAACCGCACTTACCTGCTGCAGGACGACAACGGCCAGATCATCGAAACGCACTCGATCTCGGCCGGCCTCGACTACCCGGGCGTGGGGCCTGAGCACGCCTACCTCAAGGACATCGGCCGCGCCGAGTACGTCGGCATCACCGACGACGAGGCGCTCGCGGCTTTCCATCGCCTGTGCCGCACCGAGGGCATCATCCCCGCGCTCGAATCCAGCCACGCGGTCGCCTACGCAATGAAGCTCGCCGCGACGATGCGCCCCGACCAGCACCTGCTCGTGAACCTGAGCGGTCGCGGCGACAAGGACATCGGCACCGTGGCCGATCTCTCGGGCGCCGAGTTCTACTGTCGCCCGTCGTGCAAGGGCCAGTCCGTCAAGGGTGGCGACAGCATCGTGAAGGTGGTGTCATGAGCCGCATCGCTTCCACCTTCCAGAAGCTGGCCGGCCGCAAGGCGCTGATCCCCTACATCACCGCCGGCGACCCGGACCCGGCGCAGACCGTCGAGCTGATGCTCGCGCTGGCCGAGGCCGGCGCCGACGTGATCGAGCTCGGCGTGCCGTTCTCGGACCCGATGGCCGACGGCCCGGTGATCCAGAAGGCCTCCGAGCGCGCGCTTGCCAAGGGCATCGGCCTGGCGCAGGTGCTCGAGATGGTGAAGGGCTTTCGCGCGCGCAACGCCGACACGCCGCTGGTGCTGATGGGCTACGCCAACCCGATCGAGCGCTACGACCAGCGCCTGGGCGAGGGCCATTTCGTGGCCGACGCCAAGGCGGCGGGCGTCGACGGCGTGCTGGTGGTCGACTATCCGCCCGAGGAGTGCGAGGACTTCGCCGCGCGCCTCAAGGCGGTGGGGCTCGATCCGATCTTCCTTCTAGCGCCCACCTCGACCGAGCAGCGCATGAAGGACGTCGGGCGCATCGCGACGGGCTATGTCTACTACGTCTCGCTCAAGGGCGTGACCGGCGCCGGCCACCTCGACACGGCCGCGGTCGCGCAGGCGGTGCCGCGCATCAAGGCGCACGTGAAAGTGCCGGTGGGCGTGGGCTTCGGCATCCGCGACGCCGCGACGGCCAAGGCGGTGGCGGCGGCGTCCGACGCGGTGGTGATCGGTTCGCGCCTCGTGCAGATCCTCGAAGAAGCCCTGCCGCATCAGCGGGTCGCGGCTGGGCGACAATTCATTGCTTCGATCCGCGCCGCGCTGGACGAACTCACTGTGGAAGGGACCCAAGCATGAGCTGGCTCGAAAAACTGCTGCCGCCCAAGATTCAGCCTACCGATCCGGCCGAGCGCCGCTCGGTACCCGAGGGCCTGTGGATCAAGTGCCCCTCGTGTGAGACGGTGCTCTACAAGACCGACCTCGAGCAGAACCTCAACGTCTGCCCGAAGTGCAGCCACCACCACCGCATGGGCGCGCGCGAGCGGCTCAACGCCTTCCTCGACGGCGAGGGCCGCTACGAGATCGGCGAGGAAGTGGTGCCGGTCGATCCCTTGAAGTTCAAGGACAGCAAGAAGTACCCCGAGCGCCTCAAGCAGGCGATGGAGGCCACCGGCGAAACCGACGCGCTCATCGTCATGGGCGGCGCGGTGCACACGGTGCCGCTGGTCGCCGCATGCTTCGAGTTCGACTTCATGGGCGGTTCGATGGGCTCGGTGGTGGGTGAGCGCTTCGTGCGAGGCGTGGAGACCGCGATCGAGCAGAAGGTCCCGTTCGTGTGCTTCACCGCCACCGGCGGCGCGCGCATGCAAGAGGGCCTGCTGTCGCTGATGCAGATGGCCAAGACGAATGCCTCCCTGACGCGCCTGGCCAAGGCCAAGCTGCCCTACATCAGCGTGCTGACCGATCCGACGATGGGCGGCGTGTCGGCCGGCTTCGCCTTCATGGGCGATGTGGTGATTGCCGAGCCCAAGGCGCTGATCGGCTTTGCCGGCCCGCGCGTGATCGAGAACACCGTGCGCGAGAAGCTGCCCGAGGGCTTCCAGCGCAGCGAGTTCCTGCTCAACAAGGGTGCGCTCGACATGATCGTCGACCGCCGCGAGCTGCGAATGACGATCGCCCAGCTGCTGACCAAGCTGCAGCGCCAAAGCGCCGACGCGGTGGCCTGACGAGTCCGGCCGCTGCACCTGCAGGGCGGCGCGAGCCGCCCTGTTTGTTTTCGAGAATCGATCCCCATCTGAGCCCGCGATGAGCACCGCAACGCCCGAGCGCACCTTGGCCGATTGGCTGGCCCACTGCGAGCGACTGCACCGCAAGACGATCGACCTCACGCTCGAGCGCGTGGTGCGCGTGAAGCAGCGGCTGGGCCTGGCGTTCGACGTGCCGCTGATCATCGTCGGCGGCACCAACGGCAAGGGCTCGACCTGCGCGATGCTGGAGTCCGTCCTGCGCGCCGCCGGCTACCGCGTGGGCGTGCACACCTCGCCGCACCTGGTGCGCTTCGAGGAGCGATGCCGCGTCGACGGTGCGGTGGTCGACGGCGACGCGCTGCTGCCTCACTTCGCCGCCGTCGAGGCGGCGCGCGGCGACGAGGAGCTGACCTTCTTCGAGTTCACCCTGCTGGTGATCGCGCGCCATTTTGCGCACTGCGGGCTCGACGCCGTGGTGCTGGAGGTCGGCCTCGGCGGACGGCTCGACGCGGTCAACGCCTTCGATGCCGACTGCGCCGTGCTGACCAGCATCGACATCGACCATGTCGCCTACCTTGGCCCCGACCGCGAGAGCATCGGTCGCGAGAAGGCGCACATCGCGCGCACCGGCCGGCCGCTGATCGTGGGCGACCCGGTGCCGCCGCGCTCGGTGATCGACTACGCAACCGAGATCGGCGCCGATGCCTGGCTGCACGGCCGCGACTTCAATGTCAGCGGCGACAAGACGCAGTGGGCCTGGGCCGGGCGAGGGCGCCGTTACGCCGGCCTGGCCTATCCGGCCCTGCGCGGCGCGAACCAGCTGATCAACGCGGCCGGCGTGCTGGCGGCGCTGGAGGCGCTGCGTGACCGGCTGCCGGTGCCGGCGCAGGCCATCCGCGTCGGGCTGGCGAGCGTGGAGCTGCCGGGGCGCTTCCAGATCGTGCCGGGCGAGCCGGCCCTGGTGCTCGACGTCGCGCACAACCCGCACGCCGTGGCCACGCTGGCGCAGAACCTCGACCAGATGGGCTTTCATCCGCGAACCCAGGCCGTGTTCGGCGCGATGCACGACAAGGACATCCCGGCGATGCTCGAGCGCATGCTGCCCTTGGTCGACACCTGGCACCTGAGCGCGCTCGCGACGACGCGCGCGGCCACGGTCGAGCAGTTGCGCACCGACCTCGAGGCCGCGATCGCCGCGGCTCGCGCGCGCGGTGCGACGCTGCCGCCGCAGATCGTGATCCGCACCCACGATCACCCTCGGTCGGCCTTGGTCGCGGCCCTCGAGGCGGCGGACCCCGCTGATAGAATTGTCGTGTTCGGATCCTTTCACACCGTGGGTGGCGTGCTCGAAGGCGGACTGCCCCGCCGCGCGGCGCGCCATCTGTCTTCCTGATCACGGTTTCGATCCGCAACCGCGCATCGAGGCCGACACGATCGCCCTTCGAGCCGCCGATCCCGCATGGGCCTCCTCGACTTCTTCAAGCGCCAAGCCTCAGAGCCCTCGCAACCCTCTGCCGGTGACGAGGTGCAGCGCGCCCGCACCCGCGCTCGGCAGCGCCTGATCGGCGCGGCGGTGCTCGTGGCAATCGGCGTGATCGGGTTGCCGATGATCTTTGACACCGCGCCGCGGCCGGTCGCGGTGGGCATCCCGATCGAGATCCCCGCGAAGGACGGTGCCGCACCGCTCACGCCGCCGCCCGCTGCCAAGCCGGCCGCCTCGCAGCGCGCCGAACTGCCGCCCGAGACGCGCGACGAGCCTGCCGTGAAGCCGGCGGCGGTGGCCGCCAAGAACGAAGGCAAGAGCGAGCCCAAGACCGAGCCGAAGGCCGAACCGAAGGCCGCGGAGTCCAAGGCCACGGAGCCCAAGCCTCAACCGCCCAAAGCCGACTCGCAGCGCGCCGCCGCCTTGCTGGAGGGACGCGACGCGCCGTCGGCGAAGACCGAGCCGGCCAAGGCTGCCAGCAGTGCCGAAGGCCGCTTCGTCGTGCAGGTGGGCGCCTTCGCGGAAACTGAATCGGCACGCGAAGCGCGGCTCAAGGTCGAGAAGCTCGGCCTCAAGACCTACACGCAGGTCGTCGAGACCAAGGAGGGCAAGCGCATCCGCGTGCGCGTCGGCCCCTACGACGGCCGCGCCGACGCCGAGAAGGCGGCCGGCCAGATCCGCAGCGCCGGCATGACGGCCTCGGTGCTCACGCTCTAGAGATCCGATGGACACGATTCACATCGGCTGGGTCGACATCGCGCTGGCGCTGATCGTCGGCGTCTCGGTGATCGTCGGCCTGTGGCGCGGGCTCACGCGCGAGGTGTTCTCGCTGATCGGCTGGGTCGTGGCCTACGTCGCCGCGCAGGCGCTCGGGCCGATGGTGGCTGCGCACCTGCGGGTCGGCGAGCCGGGATCGGCTCTGAACATCGGCGCCGCCTTCGTGCTGGTGTTCCTGGTCGCGCTGGTGGCCTGGAGCCTGGTGACCTGGCTGATCAGCCGGCTCGTGCAGGCCTCGGTGCTCAATGCGCTCGACCGCACGCTCGGTGCGGTGTTCGGCCTGGCGCGCGGCGTCCTGATCGCGCTGGTCATCGTCACCATCGTCAGCTTGACCCCTTGGGCAACGTCGCCGACCTGGCGCGCGTCGCACGGGGCCAGTTCCCTGCAGTATGTTCTCTCGGGCTTGAAGCCGCTGTTGCCGGCGGACCTGACGCAACACCTGCGTCTCGGATTTGCCGCCGATCAGGCGGACGTGAAGGGGTAGTTCCATGTGCGGCATCGTCGGCGTGATCTCCAAGTCGCCGGTCAATCAGCTCATCTACGACGCGCTCTTGCTGCTGCAGCACCGCGGCCAGGACGCGGCCGGCATCGTGACCGCAGGTCCGGATGAGCGCGGGCGCAAGTTCTTCATGCACAAGGCACGCGGCATGGTGCGCGACGTGTTCCGCACCCGCAACATGCGCGGCCTGCCGGGCACCGTGGGCCTGGGCCAGGTTCGCTACCCGACCGCCGGCAATGCCTACAGCGAGGAAGAAGCCCAGCCCTTCTACGTGAACGCGCCGTTCGGCCTGGTGCTGGTGCACAACGGCAACCTCACCAATGCGCATGCGCTGCGCCGCGAACTGTTCGCGGTCGACCGTCGCCACCTCAACACCGAGAGCGACACCGAGGTGCTGATCAACGTCGTCGCGCACGAGCTCGAACTCGCCGCGCGCGACCTGCCGCTGACGCCGGAGGCGATCTTCAAGGCGGTGGGCACGGTCCATCGGCGCATCAAGGGCTCCTATGCCGTGGTGTGCCTGATCGCCGGCCACGGCCTGCTGGCGTTTCGAGACCCCTTCGGCATCCGTCCGCTGTGCCTGGGCGAGATCGACACGCCCAACGGCAAGGAAGTCATGGTGGCCAGCGAGTCGGTCGCGCTCGAGGGCACCGGCCACAAGTTCGTGCGCGACGTCGCGCCGGGCGAGGCGGTGTTCATCGACCTGGACGGCAAGGTCCACGCCAAGCAGTGCGCTCAGTCGCCCTCGCACAACCCTTGCATCTTCGAATTCGTCTACCTCGCGCGGCCGGATTCCGTGATCGACGGCATCTCGGTCTACCAGGCGCGCCTGAACATGGGCGAGACGCTGGCGCAGCGGCTGATCTCCACGATGCCGCCGAGCGAGGTCGACGTGGTGATCCCGATTCCCGAATCCAGCCGCCCCTCGGCGATGCAGCTGGCCCAGAAGATCGGCAAGCCGTATCGCGAAGGCTTCGTGAAGAACCGCTACGTCGGGCGCACCTTCATCATGCCGGGCCAGGCGATGCGCAAGAAGTCGGTGCGCCAGAAGCTCAACGCGATTGCCAGCGAGTTCAAGGGCCGCAACGTGCTGCTGGTCGACGACTCCATCGTGCGCGGCACGACCTCGAAGGAGATCGTGCAGATGGCGCGCGAGGCCGGCGCGAAGAAGGTCTACCTGGCCTCGGCCGCGCCGCCGGTTCGCTTCCCCAATGTCTATGGCATCGACATGCCGACCAAGAGCGAGCTGATCGCGCACGGCAAGAGCATCGAGGAGATCCGCGCCTACATCGGCTGCGATGCGCTGATCTACCAGGACCTCGCGGCGATGAAGCGCGCGGTCGGATCGCTCAATCCCAACCTGGCCGGCTTCGAGGCCTCGTGCTTCGACGGCAGCTACATCACCGGCGATGTCAGCGAAGCCGACTTCGCCGCGATCGAGACGCAGCGCACCAGCCAGCCGCAGGAAGAAGACGGCGGCGGCATGCGCCTCGCACTGCAAAGCGCCAACGAGGGCTGAGCACATGACCGACCCGAAGCCGCGCGGCATTCCCCGCGTCGACTTGCCGAGCGACGTGCGGCTCGACACGCGCGCCGTGCGCGAAGGCCTGCCCGCGTCGCAATGGGGCGAGAACTCCGAGGCACTGTTCCTCACCAGCAGCTTCTGCCATCCCGACGCGGCCACGGCGGCGGCGCGCTTCGCGAACGAGGAGGAGGCCTTCGTCTACTCCCGCTTCACCAACCCGACCGTGATGATGTTCGAGCGCCGGCTTGCTGCACTCGAAGGCACCGAGGCCTGCATCGCCACGTCCAGCGGCATGAGCGCCATCCTGCTGCTGTGCATGGGCCTGCTCAAGGCCGGCGACCACGTCGTCTGCTCGCGCAGCGTGTTCGGCTCGACGATCAAGCTGCTGCAAGGCGAGCTGGGCAAGTTCGGCGTCGAATCGAGCTTCGTCTCGCAGACCGACGTGGGCGAGTGGCGTGGGGCGATCAAGCCCAACACGAAGCTGCTGTTCGCCGAGACGCCGAGCAATCCGCTCACCGAGGTGTGCGACATCCGCGCGCTGGCCGAGCTGGCGCACGGCGCCGGCGCGCTGCTGGCGGTCGACAACTGCTTTTGCACGCCGGCACTGCAGCGACCGGTCGAGATGGGGGCCGACCTGGTCATCCATTCGGGCACCAAGTACCTCGACGGCCAGGGCCGCGTGCTGGCCGGCGCGCTGTGCTGCTCGCAGGAGCTGATCGACAAGGCCTTCATGCCGATGATGCGCAGCGCGGGCATGTCGCTGTCGCCCTTCAACGCCTGGGTCGTGCTCAAGGGCCTGGAGACGCTGGGCATCCGCATGGCCGCGCAAAGCGAGCGGGCGCTGGGTCTGGCGCGCTGGCTTGAGTCGCATCCGTCGGTCGCGCGCGTCTACCACCCGGGGCTCGCATCGCATCCGCAGCACGCGCTGGCGATGGCGCAGCAGCAGGGTTCGGGCGGTGCGGTGGTCAGCTTCGTCGTGAAAGGCGAGGGCGCCGATGTCGCGCGGCGCCACGCTTTCGGCGTCATCGACGCCACCCGCGTGTGCTCGATCACGGCCAACCTCGGCGACACCAAGACCACGATCACACATCCGGCGTCCACCTCGCACGGCCGCCTCACCGAGCCGCAGCGCCTGGCCGCCGGCATCACGCAGGGCCTGATCCGCGTTGCGGTCGGGCTCGAAGACCTCCAGGATCTGAAGGCCGATCTCTCGCGCGGCCTCGACGCACTCTCTGCATGACCACTGTTCGTACCCGAATCGCGCCGTCGCCGACCGGCTTCCTGCATCTCGGCACGGCGCGCACGGCGCTGTATTCCTGGGCATTCGCACGCCATCACGGCGGCCACTTTGTGCTGCGCATCGAGGACACCGACGTCGCGCGCTCGACGCAGGACTCGGTCGACCAGATCCTCGCGTCGATGCACTGGCTCGGTCTCGACTACGACGAAGGCCCGATCTACCAGATGCAGCGCCTCGAGCGCTACCAGGCCGTGGTCGAGCAGATGATCGAAGCCGGCACCGCCTACCGCTGCTACTGCACGCCCGAGGAACTCGATGCGATGCGCGAGGCGCAGCGCGCCCGCGGTGAGAAGACGCGCTACGACGGCCGTTGGCGCCCCGAGCCGGGCAAGACGCTGCCTGCGATCCCGCAAGGCGTGACGCCGGTGGTTCGCTTTCGCAATCCGCTCGACGGCATCGTGAGCTGGGACGACCTCGTCAAGGGGCCGATCAGCATCGCCAACGAAGAGATCGACGATCTCATCATCCTGCGTCCCGACGGCGTGCCGACCTACAACTTCGCGGTGGTGGTCGACGACTGGGACATGAAGATCACTCACGTCTTCCGGGGCGACGAGCACATCAACAACACGCCCTGGCAGATCAACATCTTCAACGCGCTGGGGGCGCCGCTGCCGCGTTTCGGCCATTGCCCGATCATCCTCGGCGACGACGGCCTCAAGCTCTCCAAGCGCCGCGGCGCGGTCAGCGTCACGGCCTATGAAGACGCCGGCTACCTGCCCGAGGCGATGCTGAATTACCTCGCGCGACTCGGCTGGAGCCACGGAGACGACGAGCTGTTCACGCGCGAGCAGATGGTGCAGTGGTTCGACGGCTCGCACCTTGCCAAGAGCCCCGCGCAGTGGGATCCGGCCAAGCTTTCTTGGGTCAATGCGCACTACATCAAGCAGGCCGACGATGCGCGACTCGCGGCGCTGGTCGCCGCCCAGCTCGCCCGGCTGGACGTGAAGGCCGAAGCCGACGAACTGCTGGCCAGACGCTGCGCACTGTTCAAGGACCGCTGCAACACGACGGTCGAGCTCGCGCAGTGGCTGACGATGTACTACGCCGAGGTGAACCCGTCGGAGCAAGACCTCGCGCAGCACGTGACCGATGCGATCAAGCCCTCGCTCGTCGCACTGGCGGCCAAGCTCGAGGCGCTTGCGGCCTGGGATGCACCGTCGATCAACGCCGCGATCAAGGCGACCATCGCCGAAGCCGGCATCAAGATGCCGCAACTCGCGCTGCCGGTGCGCGTGCTCGTGTGCGGTCGCGCGCAGACGCCGTCGATCGATGCCGTGCTGGCACTGTTCTCGCGCGAGAAAGTGCTCGAGCGCTTGCGCGGTTGATTCGAGTCAGGCTATACTCTTTGTCTCGCTTGAACAGCGTTGCCTCAATAACGGGGGTATAGCTCAGCTGGGAGAGCGCTTGCATGGCATGCAAGAGGTCAGCGGTTCGATCCCGCTTACCTCCACCACTCCAGGTGGCGCGCGGTTCAAGTGATGAAGGTTTCAGTCCCCTTCGTCTAGAGGCCTAGGACACGACCCTTTCACGGTTGTAACAGGGGTTCGAATCCCCTAGGGGACGCCAAATACTTCGGTAGATGGCCAAACGCAAACGGCGCCGCAAGGCGCCGTTTGTCTTTCTGAGTCGCAATTCCGCCCCGCACGGCGCGGGGCACAGCGAGGTTCAGATCTTGAAATCCTCGAGCTTGCGGCCCGACGCGATCGCGGCCTGCAGCCATTTGGGTTTGAGCCCTCGGCCGCTCCAGGTTTCACCGGTGCTGTTGTCGCGGTACTTCGGGGCGACCTTGCTGCCGCCGTCCGATGCGCGGGTGGCCTTGGCCGTGCGCGGCGCCTTGCCGGTGTTCAGGTCGGCGATGGTGATCCCGTGCTCAGCCATCAAGCCCTTGATCTGGTTGATCACGCCGGCGCGCTCGGCACGGTGCGCTTCGGCCAGTTGGCGTTCCAGCTCGGCCGCCTGTTTCTCGAGCGCGGCCTTCTTGGCAAGCAGTTCCTGATAAGTCGTCATTCCATCGTCTCCAGAATCCGCCGCGCGCGCGGCCAATGAATTTGATTCTATCGACCGACCGGCAGTCACTCGCGCGGTTCAGGCAAAAGAAAACCCGGCCGCGGCCGGGTTCTCGACGGGGTGGTCCGAGATCACTTATATCCGGCGCGGTCCAGCATCTGCTGCACGCGAGCCGAATTGGCGCCGACAACCGAGATCGGAATCAGCTCCGACTTGAATGCTCCCAGCGCATCGAGCGCCGGATTCGCGACCTTCACGCTCGGCACGGCGGGATACTCGTTGTTGCCGTTGGCGAAATACCGCTGGGCGTCGTCGCTCGCAAGGTATTCGAGGAACTTGACGGCTGCCTCGCGATGCTTGGCGTGCTTGGCCACCGCGCCGCCGGCCACGTTGACATGCGCACCCCATGTGGCCTGGTTCGGGAAGATCACACCGACCTTTTCCATCACCTCGCGGTCTTCCGGCTTGGTCGAGCGCATCAGGCGCGCGACGTAGTAGCTGTTGGACAGCGCGATGCCGCATTCGCCGCTGGCCACCGCCTTGATCTGGTCGGTGTCGCCGCCCTTGGGTTCGCGCGCCATGTTGGCGACGGTGCTCTTCATCCACGCCTCGGTCTTCTCGGCGCCCAGGTGCTCGTAGAGCGAGCCGAACAGCGAGAGGTTGTAGGGATGCGAGCCCGACCGCGTGCAGACCTTGCCCTTGTTCTTCGGATCGGCCAGCTCTTCGTAGGTGTCGGCGTCGTCGCGCTTGACGGTCTGCTTGTTGTAGACGATCACGCGTGCGCGCGTCGAGAAGCCGAACCAGGCCGAGCCGCTGCCGTCGTCCTTGTCGCGCAGCTGCGCCGGGATGCGCTCCTCGAGCAGCTTGGACTTCACCGGCTGGAACAGGCCTTCTTGCTCGGCGCGCCACAGGCGCGCGGCGTCAACCAGCAGGATCACGTCGGCCGGGCTGGCCGCGCCTTCGCTGCGCAGTCGCGCGAGGATGCCTGCGTCGTCGGCATCGACGCGATTGATCTTGATGCCGGTGGCCTTGGTGAAGTTTTCGTACAGCGCTTCGTCGGTCTGGTAGTGGCGCGCCGAGTAGAGATTCAGCTCGCCTGCCGACTGGGCCGATGCGGCGAACGCGGCGGCGGCCAGCGCCATGCCGGTCAATGCGGTACGAAGGGAACGCAGGGCAAGAGTCATCGCGGTGGACGCACCGGCGACGGTGCGGCGGTTGATGGGCAACGCGCCGCAGTATAGAAGCAAACGAGAACGATTCTCGTCCGTATCGCGCGCAGGCGGGCGCCGATCAGGCGCTCGGCGGCACGTAGCCCGCCGGCTGGTCTGCGCCTTCGCCGAAGAAGTAGCGCTCCATCTGCCGCGCCAGGTACTGGCGCGCGCGCGCATCGGCGAGGTTCAGGCGGTTCTCGTTGACCAGCATGGTCTGGTGCTTGAGCCACTGGGCCCAGGCTTCCTTGCTGACGTTGTCGTAGATGCGCTTGCCGAGCTCGCCGGGGTAGGGCGCGAAGTCGAGGCCTTCGGCCTCCTTCTTCAGCAGGACGCATTGAACGGTGCGGGCCATGGCGGAATCTCCGGAATTACTTGAGGTGCTTGACCAGCACTTGCGAGCGCCGGTCCCAGTTGTACTTGCGCTTGCGCGCCTCGGGCAGCCAGTCGGGGTCGACCTGCTGGAAGCCGCGCTTGATGAACCAGTGCATCGTGCGCGTGGTGAGCACGAAGATGCTGTCGAGCCCCATCGCGCGTGCGCGCTGCTCGATGCGCTTGAGGATGCGCTCGCCGTCGCCCTGGCCCTGGACCTGGCCGCTGACGGTCAGCGCGGCCATCTCGCCGGTGCGGCCCTCAGGGTAGGGGTAGAGCGCCGCGCAGCCGAAGATCACGCCGTCGTGCTCGATCACCGTGTAGTGGTCGATGTCGCGCTCGATCTCAGTGCGGTCGCGCTTGACCAGCGTGCCGTCGCGCTCGAACGGCTCGATCAGCTGCAGGATGCCGCCGATGTCCTCGTGCGTCGCCTCGCGCAGGCTCTCGAGCTTCTCGTCGACGACCATCGTGCCGATGCCGTCGTGCGTGAAGACCTCCTGCAGGATCGCGCCATCGACCGCGAAGGGCAGGATGTGCGAGCGCTCGACGCCTTCTTCGCAGGCCTTGACGCAGTGGCGCAGGTAGAAGGCCAGATCGGTGGGCTGCTCGGCATTGGGCAGCCGTGCGAGCAGGCGCTTGGCGTCGGCCAGCGCGAGCTCCGTGTCGATCGCGCTTTCCGGGTCGTCGAGCTTCTCGCGGATGCCCGGAATCTCGGTCAGGAACATCAGCTTGTCGGCCTGCAGCGCGATGGCGGCGGAGGTGGCGACGTCTTCCATCGTCAGGTTGAAGGCCTCGCCGGTCGGCGAGAAGCCGAACGGTGACAGCAGCACCAGCGCGCCGATGTCGATCGCCTTGCGGATCGTGGCCGCGTCGACGCCGCGCACCACGCCCGAGTGCATGAAATCGACGCCATCGACGATGCCCACCGGCCGCGCGGTCAGGAAGTTGCCGGAGACCACGCGCACCGTCGCGTTGGCCATCGGCGTGTTCGGCAGGCCCTGCGAGAACGCCGCCTCGATCTCGAAGCGCAGCTGGCCGGCGGCCTCCTGCGCGGCGTCGAGCGCCATCGGGTCGGTGATGCGCTGGCCGTGGCTGAAGCGCGAGGGATGGCCCTTGGCGGCGAGCTGCTCGTTGACCTGCGGGCGAAAGCCGTGCACCAGCACGAGCTTGATGCCCATCGCGTGCAGGATCGCGAGGTCTTGCACGAAGGCGTTGAGCTTGCCGGCGGCGATCAGCTCGCCGGCCATGCCGATCACGAAGGTCTTTCCGTGATAGGCGTGGATGTACGGCGCGACCGCGCGAAACCACGGGACGAAGGTGTGCGGAAAGACCAGGCTCATGGCGGCTCGAAGGGGGTTCCGGATTGTGCCGCAGGCGTCATCGCCGTGTCGTTGACGCGCGCGGTGTCACCGCGCACGATGCGCCCTTCCCACCAACCGAGCGGAGACCGCGATGGAAGTGTTCAAGACCCATGGGGCGTTCAGCTGGAGCGAGCTGATGACCAGCGACCCGGATGCGGCGCTCGCCTTCTACAAGCAGCTGCTCGGCTGGGGCAGCGACAAGATGGACATGGAGGCCGGCACCTACCACGTGCTCAAGGTCGGCGACACCGCGGTCGGCGGCGTGATGAAGACGCCGCCCGAAGCCGGCCCGATGCCGCCGGCCTGGGGCTGCTACGTCACGGTGGACGATGTCGATGCCGTCGTCGCGCGCGTGCCCGCACTCGGCGGCAAGGTCTACGTGCCGCCGACCGACATTCCCGGCGTCGGCCGCTTCTCGGTGATCGCCGACCCGCAAGGCGCGGTGCTCAACCTCATCACCTACAGCCAGGAGCTCAAGTGAGGCTCGTCGCGGGACGCGGATAATCCGCGCCCCGTGACCGAGACCCCCGACGCGCGTTCGCCGCGCCTGCCCCCCATCACCTTTCCCGAGTCGCTGCCGGTCAGTGCGCGGCGCGACGAGATCGCGCGCGCGATCGCCGAGCACCCCGTGGTCATCGTCAGCGGCGAGACCGGCTCGGGCAAGACCACGCAGCTGCCGAAGATCGCGCTGGCGCTGGGCCGCGGCACCGCACACACCGGCAAGCTGATCGGCCACACGCAGCCGCGCCGCCTGGCCGCATCGAGCGTCGCCAAGCGCATCGCGGAGGAACTGCAGTCGCCGATGGGCGAGGTGGTCGGCTACAAGGTGCGCTTCCAGGACCGCCTGCAGCAAGGCGCCTCGATCAAGCTGATGACCGACGGCATCCTGCTGGCCGAAACCCAGCGCGATCCGCTGCTGCGCGCCTACGACACGCTGATCATCGACGAGGCCCACGAGCGCAGCCTCAACATCGATTTCCTGCTCGGCTATCTCAAGCAGATCCTGCCGCGGCGGCCCGACCTCAAGGTGATCGTGACCTCGGCAACGATCGACGCCGAGCGATTCGCCAACCACTTCGCTTCGATCAAGGGCCCGGCGCCGGTGATCCAGGTGTCGGGTCGGCTTTATCCGGTGGAGCAGCGCTGGCGGCCGTTCGAGGACAGTCGTGAGTACGACGTCAACGACGCGATCACAGATGCCGTCGACGAGCTCTGGCGAGACCGTGGCGGGGGTCCCGGCGACGTGCTCGTCTTCCTGCCCGGCGAGCGCGAGATCCGCGACGCCGCCGAGCACCTGCGCAAGCACCACCCGCCGGGCGTCGAGATCCTGCCGCTGTTCGCGCGCCTGTCGGAGGCCGAGCAGCACCGCATCTTCGAGCCGCATGGCGCGCCGCGCATCGTGCTGGCGACCAACGTCGCCGAGACCTCGCTCACGGTGCCGGGCATCCGCTACGTCATCGATCCCGGTCTCGCGCGCGTCAAGCGCTACAGCTATCGCAACAAGGTCGAGCAGCTGCAGGTCGAGGCGATCAGCCAGGCGGCGGCCAACCAGCGCGCGGGCCGTTGCGGGCGCGTGAGCAATGGCATCTGTATCCGCCTCTACGACGAGAAGGACTTCGCAGGCAGGCCGCGCTTCACCGACCCGGAAATCCTGCGCTCGTCGCTGGCCGGGGTGATCCTGCGCATGAAGTCGGTGGGGCTCGGGCGCGTGGAGGACTTTCCCTTCCTCGAGCCGCCGCCGCGCAAGGCCATTGCCGACGGCTACGCGCTGCTCAATGAACTGGGCGCGACCGACGACGACAACGAGCTCACGCCGGTCGGCCGCGAGCTGGCCAAGCTGCCGCTCGACCCGCGTGTGGGCCGCATGATCCTCGCCGCGCGCGACCGCCACGCATTGACCGAAGTGCTGGTGATCGCCTCGGCGCTCAGCGGCCAGGACGTGCGCGATCGCCCGGCCGACCAGCAGCAGCAGGCCGACGCCAAGCACAAGCCCTTCGACGACGAGCGCTCGGAGTTCATGGGCTACCTCAAGCTGTGGAAGTGGCTCGAGGAATCGCGCGGCGGCCACGGCGAGCATCGCTTGTCGGCGCGCAAACACGAGGCGCGCTTGCGCGAGCACTTCATCAGCCCGCGCCGCGTGCGCGAGTGGCGCGACATCCACCAGCAGCTGCACACAGTGGTGGCCGAGCATGGCTGGAAGCTCAATGCGTCACCGGCCACCTACGAGCAGGTTCACCTCGCCATGCTCGCCGGCCTGCTAGGCAACGTCGGCTGCAAGAGCGACGACGAGGACTGGTACCTCGGCGCGCGCGGCATCAAGTTCTGGCGCCATCCGGGCGCGCACCTGAGCAAGAAGCCGGGCCGCTGGCTGATCGCGGCCGAGCTGGTCGAGACCACGCGGCTGTTCGGGCGCGGACTCGCGGGCGTGGAGCCGGGTTGGATCGAACTTGTCGCCGGGCCGCTGCTGAAGAAGCAGATGCTCGAGCCGCACTGGGAGAAGAAGGCGGCCGACGTCGTGGCGCTCGAGCGCGCCACGCTCTACGGCATCGTGCTCTACAACAACCGCCGGGTGAGCTTCGGGCGCATCGATCCCAAGGCGGCGCGCGAGATCTTCATCCGCGAGGCCCTGGTCGCCGGCGAGTGGGAGACCAAGCTGCCGTTCCTTGCGCACAACCAGAAGCTGGTGCGCCAGGTGCAGGAGCTGGAACACAAGTCGCGCCGTCAGGACGTGCTGGTCGACGACGAGCTGATCTACGCCTTCTACGACCAGCAACTGCCGGCCGACGTGCACTCGGGCGCGACGATGGAGCGCTGGTGGCGCGAGGAGTCCAAGCGCCAGCCGCGCCTGCTGATGCTCAGCAAGGAAGAGCTGATGCGCCACGAGGCCGCCGGCATCACGACGGCGGCCTATCCCAAGACCTTGCGCCTAGGCGGCGTCGACTGCGCGGCGAGCTACCTGCACGAGCCGGGCGATGCCAAGGACGGCGTCACCGTCACCGTGCCGATCTATGCGCTCAACCAGGTCAGCGAAGAGCGCTGCGAATGGCTGGTGCCCGGCATGCTCGAGGCCAAGGTGCTGGCGCTGGTCAAGAGCCTGCCGCAGCGCCCGCGCTCGCGCCTGGTGCCGCTGCCCGAGTTCGCGGCCGAGTTCGCCGAGCTCACCGCCTTTGGCGATGGCGCGTTGATGGATGCGCTGCTCAAGGCCGTGCGCGAGCGCACCCAGCTCGCGGTGCAGCGCAACGACTTCAAGCTCGAGACGCTGCCGGCGCACCTGTTCATGAACTTTCGCGTCGTCGACGAGCACGGGCGCCAGCTCGGCATGGGCCGCCATCTCGCGGCGCTGAAGGCCGAGCTGGGCGGGCAGGCGCGATCGGCATTCCAGGCGCTGGCGGCGCTGAAGGTCGGCAGTGCTGCGCCGCAACCCTCACCCCAACCCTCTCCCGCGAGCGGGAGAGGGAGCCGGCAACTCCCTCTCCCTCGGGGAGAGGGCCCGGGTGAGGGGCTGGCGCAGGCTCCCCAACGCTTCACCGACTGGAGCTTCGGCGAACTTCCCGAGCTGATGGAGGTGCGCCGCGGTGCGCAATCGCTGGTCGGCTTCCCGGCGCTGATCGACCACGGCACGCATGTCGAGATCGAGGTCTTCGACGAGCCGGAGGTCGCCGCCGCGAAGCATCGCGCCGGCCTGCGGCGCCTGATTGCGCTGCAGATCAAGGAGCCGCTCAAGTACCTGGAGAAGAACATCCCGGACCTTCAGCGCATGGCGGTGCAGTTCATGGCGCTCGGTGGTTCGCAGGAGGAGCTGCGCGAGCAGATCATCGAGGTCGCGCTCGATCGCGCCTTCCTGCAAGGCGATCTGCCGGCCGATGCAGCGGCGTTCCGGCGCACGGTCGACGAAGGCCGCACGCGGCTGAACCTGATCGCGCAGGAGGTTGCGCGTCAGGCGGCCGCGATCCTTCAGGAGCACGCCAACGCGGCGCGCAAGCTCAAGGACAGCCGCGCGCCCAAGGACGTGGCTGACGACGTGACCGCCCAGCTCCAGCGCCTGGTGCCCAAGCGCTTTCTCGCCGCCACGCCCTATGGCCAGTTGCAGCACCTGCCGCGCTACTTGAAGGCCGTCACCGCGCGGCTCGACAAGCTGCGTGCCGATCCGGCGCGCGACGCGCAGCGCCTGGCCGAGCTGCGCCCGCTGGAGCAACGCTTCCTGCGCCGCCTGGCCGAGCGCAAGGGCGCTGCCGACGCGCGGCTCGACGAGTTCCGCTGGCTGCTCGAAGAGCTGCGCGTGAGCCTGTTCGCGCAGGAGCTGCGCACGCCGCAACCGGTGTCGGTCAAGCGGCTGGAAAAGGCCTGGGCGCAGATCGCAGCCTGAACCGGGCAAGCGCGCGATAGACGCCGGCGCCGCGGCGCGCTTAGAGTGCGCCGACCTCAACCCTGGTCAGGAGCGCTTCATGCACTATCTCTGGATGGCCGTCATCGGCTTCGTCGTCGGACTCATCGCACGAGCGATCCTGCCGGGCAGCCAAAGCCTGGGCATCATCCTCACGACGGTGCTCGGCATCGTCGGCTCGCTGGTGGCCGGCTTCATCGGCCAGGCGCTGGGCCTCTATGCGGCGGGCGCGCCAGTGGGCTTCATCGCCTCGGTGCTGGGGGCCGTCCTTGTGCTGTGGATCTACGGCAAGGTCAAGCGCGCCTGATGAAACGACATGCGACCGGTAGAATCGCGGCCGGTCTCGGGGTGTAGCGCAGCCTGGTAGCGCAACTGCTTTGGGAGCAGTGGGTCGCACGTTCGAATCGTGTCACCCCGACCAAATTCCCATCGGCGGCCCGGGTCAACGGCCCGCCATCCACGCCCGCAGCTGCGGCTCCTCATAGCCCGAGTCGCGCACGAACCAGGGTCCGCGCAGCAGCATTTCCTGCCCGACCTTGGAATCGAGCGGGTACATGCCCTGCTTGAAGTAGTGCTCGCCGTCGGCATAGCCGAACGGGCCGCGGTAGTCGAGCACCTGCTCGCCGTCGATCCAGGTCTGCAGGCCGCCGCCCTCAGGGTCGAGGCGAACGTGCTGCACGATCGTCGTCCAGCGGCCCGTCACCGCCGGCCCCAAGTCCTTGCGCACGACGCGATGAACCTGATCGGCCTGCGTCATCGGCACCTTGGTCGCGCTGCGCACGTCGATCGTGTAGCGCCCGGAGCGGATAGCCAGCGCCATCGGCGGATTGCGCCCGGCGGTGCTGTGGATCTGCGCGACGATGTAGGTGGCGTCGGTCGGCGTCCAGTTCGGCAGGTAGACCTGCCAGACGCGCCAGAACCAGCTGTCGCGCGGCGGCGAGGTGGCCGGGCGGCCGCGATAGAAGTTGAGCTCGGTGCGCGGTTGGCCGGCGATCTGCGGGTCGTCGGGCAATTGCTTGAGCCGCAGCACCTTGCGGTTCTTGTCCGTCGGGTCGGGCACCAGCGAGATGCGCGGCTCACCGAGGTAGTCGATCGCGTCCGCGGCTGTGTTGCTCGCCGTGTTGACGCCGGCGGCCTCGTAGCCCACGGTGACCTTCTGGCCCTTGAGACCTAGCGCGGGATCGAAGCCGAACAGCACGTCGGCCGGCGACACGGCCTTCGGCTTGGAGGACTGAATGGCCTTGGCGATGGCATCCATCTGCGCCACCTGCCATTCGCCGGCCAGGGCCGCTGGGGAGGCCGACGCGAGCAGCGTCCATGCCAGCAGCAGGCTTCGTTCGTACGTCATGGCACGCATCCCCGATCACTACGCGGCCATTGTGGTCCGTCCGCCTCAGCCGCGCTTCGCCGCGATCAGTGGCTTGACATCCGGCGCGGGCACGCGCTGCCGGTCGGCCTCGGGACCTGGCAGCGGCTGCACCTCGACCATCGTCGCGAGCGAGCGGCGTGCGAGATCCTGGTAGGTGAGGGTGCCTTCGAGCTTCCAGGCGATCTCGTCGTCGCGCAGCGGGCGCTTCACCTTGGCCGGCAGGCCCGCCACCAGCACGGCTGGCGGGATCTGCATGCCGGCGGGCACGAAGGCGCAGGCCGCGACGATCGCGCGCTCGCCGACCACGGCCTCGTCCATCACCACGGCGTTCATGCCCACCAGCGCGTCGCGCTTGACGACGCAGCTGTGCAGCACCGCGCCGTGGCCGATGTGGCCGTTCTCCTCAACCACGGTGTCGGCGCTGGGAAAGCCGTGGACGACGCAGCTGTCCTGCACGTTCGAGCCGGCCTTCAGGACGATGCGTCCGAAGTCGCCGCGCAGGCTCGCGCAGGGGCCGACATAGCAGCCGGGGCCGACGATCACGTCGCCGATCAGCACGGCGCTCGGGTGGACGTAGGCGCTGGGGTCGACCACGGGGGTGACGCCGTCGATGGCATAGCAGGGCATGGGTGTCTCCTGTGAGGCGCTGCGGGTTATCCCGGGGCTCTTCGGCTTGCGCCAGATCAAAGTGCTCCGTATTATTCAACCGACCGGTCGGTTAATCAATCGGCCCAAGCTCCCAACCCCTGATCGACGCCATGTCCGAAGCACTCGTTCTCTCGGCCCAGCAGGGCGCTGTGCGCACGCTGACGCTCAACCGCCCGGCCGCGCTCAACAGCTTCACCACCGACATGCACCGGGCGCTGCGCGCAGCGCTCGACGAAGCTGCGGCCGATGCCGCCGTGCGCTGCGTCGTGATCACCGGCGCCGGCCGCGGCTTTTGCGCGGGGCAGGACTTGTCGGATCCCGCCATCGCGCCCGACCTCACGCCCGGCGCCACCCCCAAGGACATCGGCCGCCTGCTCGACGACCACTACATCCCGCTGGCCAAGCGGCTGCGCTCGATGCCGGTGCCGGTGATCGCGGCGGTCAACGGCGTGGCGGCCGGCGCCGGCGCCAACATGGCCTTCAACTGCGACCTCGTGGTCGCGGCCAAGTCGGCCAGCTTCATCCAGGCCTTCTCGAAGATCGGACTGATCCCCGACTGCGGCGGCACCTGGCTGCTGCCGCGCCTGGTGGGCCGCGCGCGCGCGATCGGCCTGGCGATGACCGGCGACAAGCTGCCCGCCGAGGAAGCCGCGCGTATCGGCCTGATCTGGCAAGTCGTGGACGACGCCGCCTTCGCCGACACGGTGGGCGCGCTCGCGCAGCGCCTGGCCGGCATGCCGACCAAGGCCCTGGCCGAGACGCGCCGCGCGATGGACGCCGCGGTCGAGCTCGGCTTCGACGACGGCCTGGCCCTCGAGGCGCGCGTTCAGGGCGAACTCGGCCGTGCGCACGACTACCTCGAGGGCGCGAGCGCGTTCCTGCAAAAGCGCGCGCCGCAATACAAGGACCGCTGAGCCGCATGGAGCCCACGCCGCAACAGATCGCCGACCTCGTTCGCGAGCGCATGCACGCGAACGACCGCGCCACGCAGGCGCTCGGCATGCGCATCGTCTCGGTCACGCCCGGCGCGGCGACGCTGGAGATGACGGTGCGCGAAGACATGCTCAACGGCCACGAGACCTGCCACGGCGGGCTGATCGCGTCGCTGGCCGATTCGGCCTTCGCGTTCGGCTGCAACTCGTACAACGAGCTGACCGTGGCCTCGGGCTTTTCCATCGACCTGATGGCGCCCGCGCGCCTGGGCGACGTGCTGACCGCGCGCTGCGCCGAGGTGTCCAAGGCTGGCCGCACCGGCGTCTACGACGTCGAGGTGAGCAACCAGCGCGGCGAGCGCATCGCGGTGTTCCGCGGGCGCTCGTACACCATCAAGGGCAAGCCGGCCGTCGCGCCCTGAGCTTGCGCAGACGAGACCCACAGGAGACATCCCCATGCCGGTCCGGCAACCCGCCCCAGGCGACCTCGAGCCGATCGAGCGCGCCAGCCGCGACGAGATCGCCGCGCTGCAGCTGCAGCGCCTGAAGTGGTCGCTGCAGCACGCCTACGACAACGTCGCGCATTACAAGCGCGCCTTTGACGAGAAGGGCGTGCACCCGAGCGAGCTGAAGTCGCTCGCCGACCTTGCCAGGTTCCCGTTCACGACCAAGAAGGACCTGCGCGACAACTACCCGTTCGGCATGTTCGCGGTGCCGCGCCAGCAGGTGTCGCGCGTGCACGCCTCGTCGGGCACGACCGGCAAGCCGACGGTCGTGGGCTACACGAAAGGCGACATCGACCGCTGGGCCGATCTCGTCGCGCGCTCGATCCGCGCCGCGGGCGGCCGCCCCGGCGACATCGTCCACGTCGCCTACGGCTACGGCCTCTTCACCGGCGGCCTGGGCGCGCACTACGGCGCCGAGCGCGCCGGCTGCACCGTGATCCCGATGTCCGGCGGCCAGACCGAGAAGCAGGTCCAGCTGATCCAGGACTTCCGGCCCGACATCATCATGGTCACGCCGAGCTACATGCAGGTGATCGTCGAGGAGTTCCGCCACCAGGGGCTCGACCCGCGCGAGATGAGCGTCAAGGTCGGCATCTTCGGCGCCGAGCCCTGGACGGAAGCCATGCGCCGCGAGATCGAGGCCAGCGCCGGCATCGATGCGGTCGACATCTACGGCCTGTCGGAAGTGATGGGCCCCGGCGTCGCCAACGAGTGCATCGAGACCAAGGACGGCCCGGTGATCTGGGAAGACCACTTCTATCCCGAGATCATCGACCCCGAGACCGGCGAGGTGCTGCCCGATGGCGAGGAAGGCGAGCTCGTCTTCACCACGCTGACCAAGGAAGCGCTGCCCGTGATCCGCTACCGCACGCGCGACCTCACGCGATTGCTGCCGCCCACCGCGCGCAGCTTCCGGCGCATGGGCAAGATCGTCGGCCGCAGCGACGACATGCTGATCATCCGCGGCGTCAACGTCTTCCCGACGCAGATCGAGGAGATCGTGCTCGCGCACGGCCAGCTCTCGGGCCAGTATCAGCTCGTGGTCGCGCGCGACGGCCGGCTCGACACGCTGGAAGTGCGCTGCGAGCTGCTGCCCAACGCCACGGCCACCGCGGCCGACGCGGCCGGCTGGGTGCAGCAGCGCATCAAGACGATGGTCGGCGTCAGCACCACGGTGCAGGTGCTGGCGCCGGAATCGATCGAGCGCACGCTGGTCGGCAAGGCCAGGCGCGTGATCGACCAAAGACCCAAGGGTTGAGACGGTTCAAGGAGAGCCAAGCATGTACACCCAAGCCATGGACACCATGGGCAAGGACGCCGGCGACGGCAAGAAGCCCGTGCGCTCGGCCGAGGAAGCGCAGCTCGAGCAGCGCTTCGACGCGCGCATCGACGCCGGCGAGTTCATCGAGGCCAAGGACTGGATGCCCGAGCACTACCGCAAGACGCTGGTGCGCCAGATCAGCCAGCACGCGCATTCCGAGATCGTCGGCATGCTGCCCGAGGGCAACTGGATCTCGCGCGCGCCCACGCTCAAGCGCAAGGCGATTCTTCTCGCCAAGGTGCAAGACGAAGGCGGCCACGGCCTGTACCTCTATTCCGCTGCCGAGACGCTGGGCACCGCGCGCGACCAGATGCTCGACGCGCTGCACACGGGCAAGGCGAAGTACAGCTCGATCTTCAACTACCCGACGCTGACCTGGGCCGACGTCGGCACCATCGGCTGGCTGGTCGACGGCGCGGCGATCATGAACCAGGTGCCGATCTGCCGCTGCTCGTATGCGCCGTATGCGCGCGCGATGGTGCGCATCTGCCGCGAGGAGAGCTTTCACCAGCGACAGGGCTTCGAGGCGCTGCTGACGATGATGCAAAAGGGCACCGACGCGCAGCGCGCGATGGTGCAAGACGCGGTGAACCGCTGGTGGTGGCCGTCGATCATGATGTTCGGCCCGCCGGACGACCAGTCGCCCAACACCGCGCAGTCGATGCGCTGGGGCATCAAGCGCGTATCGAACGACGAGCTGCGCCAGAAGTTCGTCGACGCCTCGGTCGACCAGGCCAAGGTGCTCGGCGTCACGCTGCCCGACCCGGACCTCAAGTGGAACGAGGAGCGCGGCCACTGGGACTTCGGTGCGATCGACTGGAGCGAGTTCTGGCGCGTGGTGGGCGGCGACGGACCCTGCAACCGCGAGCGCCTGGCCACGCGTGTGAAGGCGTGGGAAGACGGTGCCTGGGTGCGCGAAGCGGCCCTGGCGCATGAGCGCAAGCGCGCCGCGAAAGAAAAGGCCGCGGCCTGAAGCAAAGGATTCGAGATGACGACCCAAGATCCGCAACAACGCGAATGGCCGCTGTGGGAAGTGTTCGTGCGCACGCGCGCCGGCCTGGACCACAAGCATTGCGGCAGCCTGCACGCGCCCGACGCCAAGATGGCGATCCAGCTCGCGCGCGACGTCTACACGCGCCGCCAGGAGGGCACGAGCGTGTGGGTGGTGCGCTCCGACCAGATCGTTGCGAGCGATCCGGGCGACAAGGACATGTACTTCGATCCGATGGAGGACAAGGTCTACCGCCACCCGACCTTCTATCAACTGCCGGCCTCGGTCGACCACATGTGAGGCCGGCGATGCAGGCATCGATCTCGCTTTCCAAGACGCCCGCGCTGCAGTACCTGCTGCGCATCGGCGACACCTGCCTGATCCACGGCCAGCGCCTGGCCGAGTGGTGCGGCCACGCGCCCGTCCTCGAGGAGGACATCGCGATGGCCAACATCGCGCTCGACCTCGTGGGCCAGGCGCGCGCGCTGCTGAGCCACGCCGGCGCGGTGGAAGGGCAAGGCCACGACGAGGACCAGCTCGCCTTCCTGCGCGACGAGCGCGACTACTTCAACGCCACGCTGGTCGAGCTGCCGCGCGGCGACTTCGCCTTCACCGTCGTGCGCAACACGCTGGTGTCGACCTTCCTCAAGCTGCTGTGGGAGCGGCTGCGCGACTCCAGCGACGCCGAGCTCGCCGCGATCGCCGGCAAGGCGCTCAAGGAGGCGCGCTACCACCAGCAGCACTCGGCCGACTGGCTGGTGCGCCTGGGCGACGGCACCGATGAGTCGCGCGCGCGCACCGAGGCGGCGCTGAAGCAGGCCTGGCTCTACGCGGCCGAGTTGTTCGAGTCCGATGCGGTGGACGAGGCCGCTGCGGCCAGCGGCCTCGGTCCGCGCTGGTCCGAGCTGCAGGAGCCCTGGCGCGCCGAGATCGCCGCGGTGCTCGACGAGGCGGGCCTCGCGGCGCCCGCCGACGCGGCGTTTCGCAGCACCGGCAAGCGCGGCGTGCACTCCGAACACATGGGCTTCATCCTCGCCGAGATGCAGCACCTGCAGCGCGCGTTCCCGGGAGGCGTGTGGTGATGACGCTGGTCGAGTCGCCGGCCGTCGCGGTGCGCAGCCCGCGCGTCGAACAGGCCTGGGCCGTGCTCGACACCGTGCTCGACCCCGAGGTGCCGGCGCTGTCGGTGTGCGAGCTGGGCATCGTGCGCGAGGTGATCGAGCACGACGACGACCTCGAGGTCGTGCTGACGCCCACCTACTCGGGCTGCCCGGCGACCGAGCTGATCGAGCAGCTGGTGCGCGAGGCGGTCGACGCCGCCGGGCTGGGTCCCGCGCGCACGACGCTGCGCCGCGCGCCGGCCTGGACCACCGACTGGATCGGCGAGGCCGCGCGCCGCAAGCTGCGCGAGTACGGCATCGCGCCGCCCGGGCACCTGGTGGCCGATGGCGCGGTGCCGATCCGCCTGCACCTGCACCGCAACGCCGAGACCGTGGCCTGCCCGCGCTGCGGCAGCGCCGACACCGAACGCCTCTCGGCCTTCGGCGCGACGGCCTGCAAGGCGCTCTACCGCTGCATCGCGTGCCGCGAGCCGTTCGAGCACTTCAAACCCATCTGATCATGAGTGTCCTCTTCCACCCGCTGAAGGTGCGCGCCATCGAGCCCGACACCGCCGAGGCGGTGATCGTCTCCTTCGACGTGCCGCCCGAGCTGCGTGAGACCTTTGGCTTCACGCAGGGCCAGTACCTGACGCTGCGCACCGAGATCGACGGCCAGGACCTGCGCCGCTCGTACTCGATCTGCGCCGGCGTCGACGACGGCGAGCTGCGCGTGGGCGTGCGCAAGGTCAAGGGAGGCGTGTTCTCCAACTGGATCAACGAGCATCTCAAGGCCGGCGACACGCTGCAGGTGATGGCGCCGCAGGGCCGTTTCTTCGTGCCGATCGAGCCGGGCGCGCAGCGCCACCACGTCGGCATCGCCGGCGGCAGCGGCATCACGCCGATCCTGTCGATCATGAAGACGGTGCTGGCGCGCGAGCCGCGAAGCAGCTTCACGCTGATCTACGGCAACCGCATGCTGCAGTCCACGATGTTCAAGGAAGAGATCGAGGACCTGAAGAACCGCTATCTCTCGCGCCTGGCGCTGCACCACGTGTTCTCCGACGAGCACACCGACGCGCCGCTGAACATGGGGCTGATGAACCGCGACAAGATCGCCGAGTTCCTGGCCAGCGTGGTGCCGGCGGCGAGCATCGACCACGCCTACATCTGCGGCCCCTACCAGATGAACGACGAGGCCGAGGCCGCGCTGCTGGCCGCCGGCGTGCCGGAAGAGCGCATCCACATCGAGCGCTTCGGCGTCGCCCAAGCCGCCGGCGCGCCATCGCCGGTGGGCGCGGTGATCCACGAATCCAAGCCGGGCGATGCCGAGCTCGCAAAGATCGTCATCGTGCGCGACGGCCTGCGCCGCGAGATCGAGTTCCGCCGCGAGCAGCCCAGCATCCTCGACTGCGCCTCGGCCGCGGGCCTCGAGGTGCCGTTCTCCTGCACCTCGGGCGTGTGCGGCACCTGCCGCGCGAAGGTGATCGAAGGCGAAGTGCGCATGGAGCGCAACTTCGCGCTCGACAAGCACGAGGTCGCGGCCGGCTTCGTGCTGACCTGCCAGTCGCACCCGCTGACTGAGCGCGTGGTGCTGTCGTTCGACGAGCGTTGAGCCGATGGCCCGCCCCCGATCCGCCGGCTACGACGACCAGCGCGAGCTCATCCTCGCACGCGCGGCCCACTTGTTCGCGCAACGCGGCTACCCCGGCACCTCCATGAACGAGGTCGCCGAAGCCTGTGGCATGAGCAAGGCGTCGCTCTACCACTACTTCCGCGACAAGGACGACCTGCTGGTCTCGATCGCCGACGGCCACGTCGCGCGGCTCGAGGCCCTGGTGGATCAGGTGCTCGCGGCGCACCCGCCCGGCGAAGGCCGCGCGCGCGCGCTGATCGAGCGCTTCGTCGAGGAGTACGCCGACGCGCAGAACGCGCACCGCGTGCTGACCGACGACGTGCGCTTCCTGCCCGAGGCCACGCGCGAAGCCATCCTCGCGCGCGAACGCCGCGTGGTCGACGGCTTTGCGCAGACCATCGCCGAACTCAAGCCCGCGCTCGGCAAGGACGGCCTGTCCAAGCCGCTCGCGATGCTGCTGTTCGGGATGATCAACTGGATGTTCACCTGGCTTCGGCCGGACGGTGCGCTGACGCACGCCGACATGGGGCCGATCGTGGCCGACCTGTTCTTCGGCGGCGTCGGTGCGGTCAAGGCGCCGGGCAAGGCGAAGCCGCGCGCCGCGGCGCAGCGCGGTGCAAAGCGAATCACTGAAAAGGAAACCTGATGAGCACCACAACGGCAGCTCCCGTTCTCCAGAGCTTCATCGGCGGCCGTTGGCAGGGCCGCGAGGCCGCTCAGGCGCTGCGCAGCGCCGTCAATGGCCGCACCGTGTTCCACACGCATGCCGAATCGCTCGACTTCGCCGAGGCCGTGAGCTTTGCGCGCGGCACCGGCTTGCCGGCGTTGATGGCGCTCGACTTCCAGCAGCGCGCCGAGCGCCTGAAGGCCTTGGCCAAGTTCCTCGTCGAGCACAAGGAAACGCTTTACGCGATTTCGGCCCACACCGGCGCGACGCGTGCCGACGGCTGGATTGACATCGAGGGCGGCACCGGCACGCTGTTCGCCTACGCCAGCATGGGCAGCAACGAGCTTCCCTCGGGCAACGTGGTGCACGAAGGGCCGGTGCTGCCGCTGGGCAAGCAGGGGCACTTTGCCGGCACGCACATCCTGGTGCCGCGCGGCGGCGTCGCGGTGCACATCAACGCGTTCAACTTCCCGATCTGGGGCCTGCTGGAGAAGTTCGCGCCGAGCTTCCTCGCGGGCATGCCGTGCATCGGCAAGCCGGCCACCGCGACCAGCTACCTGACCGAGGCGCTGGTGCGGCTGATCGACCAGTCCGGCATCCTGCCGGCCGGCAGCCTGCAGCTCGTGATCGGCGGCACCGGCGACCTGCTCGATCGCCTGAACGGCCAGGACGTCGTCACCTTCACCGGCAGCGCCGACACGGCGGCAAAGCTGCGCGTGCATCCGAACGTGGTGCGCCAGGCGATCCCGTTCAACGCCGAGGCGGATTCGCTCAACTGCGCCATCCTCGCGCCCGAGGTCACGCCCGACGACGAGGAGTTCGACCTCTTCGTCAAGGAAGTGGCGCGCGAGATGACGGTCAAGGCCGGCCAGAAGTGCACCGCGATCCGCCGCGCGATCGTGCCGCGCAAGCACGTCGACGCGGTCGCGAAGAAGTTGGCCGAGCGGCTGGCGAAGACCACGCTGGGCGACCCGTCGATCGAAGGCGTGCGCATGGGCGCGCTGGCCTCGCACGCGCAACTGGCCGACGTGACCGACCGTGTGCGCCAACTGCTCGACGGCGCCGAGCTCGTGGCCGGCGGTGCGAGGGCGGCCAAGCCGATGGGCGAGGGCGTGGCCGAGGGCGCATTCTTCGCGCCGACGCTGCTGCTCGCGAAGAACCCGCTGACCCATGACGCCGTCCACGACATCGAGGCCTTCGGCCCGGTCAGCACGCTGATGGCCTACGACGATCTCGACGAAGCCCTGGCGCTCGCCGCGCGCGGCCGCGGCAGCCTGGTCGGCTCGCTGGTCACCAAGGACCCGCAGGTCGCCGCGCGCGCGATTCCCGTGGCCGCGGCCCACCACGGCCGCCTGCTGGTGCTCGACCGCGAAGCGGCGGCCGAGTCCACCGGCCACGGCTCGCCGCTGCCGATGCTCAAGCACGGCGGCCCGGGTCGCGCCGGCGGCGGCGAGGAGCTGGGCGGCGTGCGCGCGGTCAAGCACTACCTGCAGCGCGCCGCGGTGCAGGGCTCGCCGACCATGCTGGCCGCGGTGACGCGCGAGCACGTGCGCGGCGCCAAGGTGAACGAGGGCGTGGTTCATCCCTTCCGCAAGCACTTCGAGGATCTCGCGATCGGCGACTCGCTGCTGACGCATCGCCGCACGGTGAGCGAGGCCGACATCGTCAATTTCGGCGGCATCTCGGGCGACTACTTCTACATGCACTTCGACGAGATCGCCGCGAAGGAGTCGCCCTTCGGCAAGCGCATCGCGCACGGCTACTTCGTGCTGTCGGCCGCGGCGGGGCTGTTCGTTTCGCCCGCGCCGGGGCCGGTGCTCGCGAACTACGGCCTGGACACGCTGCGCTTCGTCAAGCCGGTGGGCATCGGCGACACGATCCAGGCGCGCCTGACCGCCAAGCGCAAGATCGACCGCAACAAGAAGGACGCCAACGGCCAGGGCCAGGGCGTTGTCGCCTGGGACGTCGAGGTCACCAACCAGCACGGCGAGCTGGTCGCGAGCTACGACATCCTCACGCTGGTGGCCAAGCGCGGCTGAGGCCGATGCGGCGCGCCACGGTTGCGGGTCAGTCCCGTGGCTGCGCAGCCAAGCGGCACCTAGACTGGCCCGGCCTCCACCCACGCAAGAACTCACGGAGACCCCAACGATGAAGCGAATCACCCTGGCCCTCGCGGGCGTTGCCATGGCGGCGCTCAGCGCGATGGCGCACGCCGACATCAACGTCGGCGTCACGCTCTCGGCCACCGGCCCGGCGGCGTCGCTCGGCATTCCCGAGCGCAACACGATGGCGCTGCTGCCGGCCACGATCGCGGGGCAGAAGGTCAACTACATCGTCCTCGACGACGCCTCGGACACCACCGCCGCGGCCAGGAACGCGCGCAAGTTCATCACCGAGGACAAGGTCGACGTGGTGATCGGCTCGACCACGACGCCGAACTCGCTGGCGATGATCGACGTCGCCGCCGAGAACGAAACGCCGATGATCTCGATGGCTGCGAGCAAGACCATCGTCGAGCCGGTGGATGCCAAGCGCCGCTGGGTGTTCAAGACGCCGCAGAACGACGCGCAGATGTCCACGGCCATCGTCGAGCACATGGTCGACAACAAGATCCAGACCGTGGCCTACATCGGCTTCGCCGATGCCTATGGCGAAGGCTGGGCCAACGAGTTCGGCAAGATCGCCGAGCTGCGCAAGCTCAAGGTCGTGGCCAGCGAGCGCTTCGCGCGCACCGACATGGCGGTGACCGGCCAGATCCTAAAGATCCTCGCCGCCAAGCCCGACGCCGTGCTGATCGGCGGCTCCGGCACGCCGGCGGCGCTGCCGCAGAAGACGCTCAAGGAGCGTGGCTACACCGGCAAGATCTACCAGACCCACGGCGTTGCCAATGCCGATTTCCTGCGCGTGTGCGGCAAGGACTGCGAAGGCACCTTCCTGCCCGCCGGCCCGATGCTCGTGGCCGACCAGCTGCCGGCCGACAACCCGGTCAAGAAGTCGGCACAGGCCTATGTGTCGGCCTACGAAGGCAAGTACGGCAAGGGCTCGGTGTCGACCTTCGGCGGCCACGCCTGGGACGCGGCCAAGCTGCTCGAAGCGGCGGTGCCGGTGGCGCTGAAGACCGGCGCCAAGCCCGGCAGCAAGGAGTTCCGCGCCGCGCTGCGCGACGCGCTCGAGAAGAGCAGCAACGTTGCCGGCGCCCATGGCATCTTCAACATGACCACGACCGACCACCTCGGCCTCGACCAGCGCGCGCGCGTGATGGTTAAGATCGAGAACGGCGGCTGGAAGTACGCGAAGTAGGGCGCCTCCCGATCTGCGATCGTCAAGGGCCGCCATGGGCGGCCCTTACACTTTGGGCCTGAGTTATTTCGTAACGGCTGCCCGTAGCTCAACTGGATAGAGCAGCTGCCTTCTAAGCAGCAGGTCGGGGGTTCGAGTCCCTCCGGGCAGGCCACCCAGTTTTCATAGGGAAATCAGCCATTCGAGTTCGAGGCTCGGGGAAGAATTGGGGAGGAAATAAGCCCTTCCAGCTTGCCCATCTCTACATCGTTGCGCCCGCCGTCGATCCACTTCGCGTACGTGCGTAGGAACTGCTCCACGCTGTGGCCGAGCTGCTTGGCGCAGAAGGCCGGCGTCATGCCCGCCATGAGCATCATGGTCGCGTAGGTGTGCCGCGTCTCGTAGGGGCTGCGGTAGCGGATGCCAAGGCGCTTGAGCGTCGGGCGCCAGAAGTTCTCGCGCGGCCCTTCGTCGTCGACCCAGCGCTCACGCGTGCGCGGGTCCATGAACACCCATCCATCCTTCAGCAGGAACGTCGCTGCCTTCTGGCGCTCGAGCGCGGCCAGCGCGCGGGTGTTGAGCTGCACCACGCGCGCGACGTGCGTCTTGGTCCGGTCCTTGTGCTCGCCCAGCACGATGGCCTCGGCGACCAGCATCTGCTGCAGCCGCCAGTCGATCGACTCCCAGCGGACCGCGAGGCTTTCTGAGGTGCGCATGCCGGTGAAGAACTTCGCCTCGAAGTAGTTGCCGATCTGCGGGTCATAGCGCTTGAACAGCTCGGCGACGATGGCCTCGGCCTCATCGAGGCTGAACGGGTCCGGAGGAGGGCGCTGGTGCTTCGCGGCATCCAGCCCGGCCAGCGGGTCGGCCGTCATCGCGCCATCGCGCAGGGCGAGCGCGAGCGCTTGGCGCAGCACGCTGACCTTGTTGTTCCTGGTCTTGCCGCTCCATGTTGGCTCGGTCGCCAGCGCCGCGAGGATGGCGCTGTGCTTCAGGCTCTTGAGCGGCAGTCCGCCGATGCGAGCCTTCCACCAGCGCGCCGCGACGTTGTAGCCCTTGAGGGTCGACGACTCCTTGCCTGTCTGCAGGCCGATCCACAGGTCGAGCTGGTCAGCTACGGTCGTGCCGTGGCCGGTCGTGGCGTGCTGGCTGGCCGGAAAGTAGTCGGCGTAGCTGAAGGTGCCGTGCCGGATCTTGTCCTTGATCTCGGCGGCCAGGCGGTGGGCGTACTTTATGTTCGCGGGCGTCGGCGCGACGGGCTCGCCGTCCGTCCTGATCGTCTCTCGCCGCAGCTTGCCCTCGAAGGTGAACGACAGCCGGATCGACCGATCTCGGATCTCTACGCCGCTGCCGGTGCGACCCATCGCTCATACCCTCGCATGTCCACCATGACGTGACCATCGGGCGCGCGCACGTACTCGCGGCCCTCGACCCAAACACCGCGGGCGATCTTGGTCCGGATGGCCGAAGCCGTCAGGCCGGTAAGTGTCGCGGCGAGCGGGATGGTAACGAACCGGGACGGTGCGACCTGGACAGGGCGGTCTACGGCGGCGGCGCTCATCTCAGTCGAACAGCGGCAGCGTGCGGTCGTCGGCGACCGGGCTCGGGTCGTCCAGCGGCGAGAAGGCCGTGCACTTCGGGTAGCCGTCTTCGCCGTAGATCCACTCGGGCACTTCGTCGATGTAGCTGTTGCCGAGGATCTCGCACAGGCCTTCGCCGTCCGATTCCTCCATGCTCACGCGCCCGCTCATCACGGCATCGCGCGAGCATCTGCAGCACCAGGCTTCTTGGAAGCAGGCACCCTCGGTGCCGTTGCTCGGCAGGTACGGCTTGCCGGCTTCCTGGCTCGCGAGCTTGGCGTGCTCGGGGGTGAACACGGCTTTGATCGGAATGTGGGTCTGGCTCACGTCACTCTCCATCGGAATGGCTGGCACTGGTGGTCTCCTTCGCGGCCTCAGACGGAGCAGCGCGGTACTCCATCCGAAACGTCGTGCGAGCCCCTTTTGGCGGCCACGCGCCAGCCAGCGGGTTAGGCACTCTGAGGACGATGTCGAAGTCGATGCCGATGGCTTCGCAGGCATGCGATAGGTCATCTACCGACAAGTGCGTCGGAAGCTCATGGCGCGGGATGGTGATGGTTTTCATCTCTCATCCCACTGCGCCAAGCCGATCATCTCGAACTCCCATTCGCGGCTGCCGATTTTCTTGCCAAGTTGGACGAGCCACGCTTTCCCCCACGGATCCCCGAGCGCGACCAGATCGCCGACATCGGCGCCATCGTCGAACTGCGGATAGCAGAGAATCAACGATCGCTCCTCTCGATTTACCCAGCCGTCATTCGGATGGGATGCCTTTGCACCTTGGGCTCGCATCGATGCGATCCATTCCTGTTCTTCGCGCTCCATCTGCCGAGCGACTTCGGCCGCTAGCGCGTAGTCGGCACTGCTGCGGCAGGTAAGACCTTTCAGGTAGTCGCTCATACGCTCTCTCCCTGCTCTTTCGGGGACGGGGCGGCGGACAGCATTGCGACCCAGTGGTCATAGGGACCCTGCTGCACGGTCATGATGTCGCCGAAGTTGCGCAGCGTGTACTCGCGGTCGCCTTCGTCAGCCGCGGCAAGCATTTCTTCGGTCGGCTCCACCGGCACCAGCTTCCATCCCTGCGGGACTGCTCGGGGTGGGGCGGCGTAGAGGGGGATGGGCCACGAGTCAGACAGGACTTGGCGGTCCTGGCAGAAATCGCCGTTGCTGTGCAAATGACCCACCGGTTCCGCCCCCACTGCTCGCAGAGCCTCAGCAGCGGCGCGGCCGGCTTGGAAGGCGCACCACGCAAATTGGACGTGGCCGTTGTGGTACTCGCCATCGCCGCGAATCGTGAGCGCGTCACGGTCGCCGGCCCAGCGCTTCATGCACCACGCCTCGAACGCCTCGCGCTCTTGATCTTCAGGCAGGTTGGGGGTGGTCATGACACGTCCTCCGGGATTCGCTCGCTGGTCTTCCAGTAATGCGCGGCGCTACGAAAAAGCTCGCGCTGGTTCTGCCACCAGAACATCGCAACGCCGAGCAGCATGAGCGTGATGTTCCAGATGAACAGCAGCGGTAGCGTCACGACGATGGTGAGCCGGCGAAGTGCGTTCGACTTGATGCGATACAGGCCGAACACGCGGATTAGCTTGGTCATGACGACGACCCCTTCAGGTTAAGAATGGCGTGGGCTCTTGTGCGCCCAGTAACCCAATAGTTGTCCCATCGCCAACGCGCGAGCCATGTGCCGCTGTTGTCGAGCGCCGGCAACGTTTGGATGAATAACCAGTTCACTTCGCATCCCCCAGCTTCGCGACGATGGCGGCGCGGGCTGCGTTCACGTCGGCAACAGACTGGCTGATCGGAGAACCACGCCGCTCCATGTAGGTAGCACGCGTAAGCCGCTGTCGTGCAGCGCCATACGCCTCGATCAACGGCATCAGCTCCTCGGCCAGCGCGGCGCGGTCAGCGGCGCGTGCTTTCTCAAGCGCCTTGAGTTCTTCGATCAACTCGGCGCAGTGCTCAAGGATGCCGACCATGCTCTGCTCAATCACCTTGCCGCACAGGCGGGTGACGCGCTCGGCCATCGCGGGCGCGTTGTCAATGGCCCATTGCTTCGCGTGCTCTGCGGGGGTGGGGCGATCAGAAGCCATCGAACTCTCCCAGCGCTTCGTAGTCCTTCATCAGCATGGTCTTGAAGGCCAGGGTGTAGGAGGTCTCGCCGCAGCCTTCCTCGTCCTCATCGACGATCTCGTGCACCACGTCTTTCCAGTGCTTGGCAGGCACGGTCATCGTGGCGCCGTCGAGCGTTAGACAGCAGACCCGGATGGCGGGCTCGTTGTACTGAATGCCGTTCTTCATGACGGGCAGCGTGAGGGCGGGGGTGGGGCGATCAGTGGTCATCGGCAGAACCTCTTGGTCACTTCGGCAGCAGCGCCGAGGTAGTCGGGTTGCGGGGCGGGCTCGTCTTCGATCCAGCCGAGTGCTTCGGCTTCGGCCCATGTCAGCGGCTCGCTGCAGGCGAAGCACGGCGGCGAGACGCAGCACCGACAGCCGCCACGGTGCTCGATCAGGGTGAGGTACTTGTCGCCCGCGTCACAGAGTTCTTCGGACAGCGAGACAAGCTTCGCCAGCTCGCGCGGCGTGAGGTCGCGATCAGTGGTCACGGGGTGTCCTTTCGGGTGGCGACTTCGCGCAGGCGGCGATGACCGGCGGGTGTGGTGACGTGCTTGCTGGCGATGCTGTCGGCGGACAGCGGCGTGATGAGCAGGCTGCGACCTTCTTCGCGCACGGCCCGCAGCCGATCGATGTGGCTTGCGTATCGCCGCAGCGCGATCCCGGCGTCGAGTTGCCTGCGCTTCTCAAACGGCAAGTCCAATTGCTCGATCAGCGGTAGGCGCCAGAGAGACTCAGGGTCCACCATGTCGGCGAGTTCTTCGAGGTACTTCGGGCTCACGCTGCACCGCCGTTTCTGTTCCCCGCCTCGCTGGCGGCGGTGAGGGCCTTGCGCGCCACGTTCATGTAATAACTGCGGTCCTTGCTGAAACAGGTTTCGGCGTACTCGCCGACACCCCATTCGCCGCGGCAGATCGCCTTCGCCGCCGCCTCGACCTGCCCCTCGCTCGGCTCGCTCACCGTCTGCTTGGCTGGCTGGGCGGCGTACAGGTCGTCGTTAACTTTGCGCAGCTCCACCAGCGCGTTCGCTTTTGCTTCGGGTAGATCAGTCGTCAGCCAGCGCCGCGCAGCGCGAATTGCCTTGTAGGCATCGCTCAGCGCCGCCGGCTCGGTGGCTGGCTGGGTGGGGCTGGCGGCGAGGCGGATCTGCGCGCAAGCGTTGCGGAAGATGATGGCCGCGTGCCAGCCTGGATCGCCGAAAACGACTTCGCCGTAGTAGTTCGCGGCGAACCACTTGGCGAACTCGGCGCCGGCTGCACTTAGGTCCGGCTCGGGGGCCTCTTGAAACTCGAACAGCTCGGCTCCGATGAACTCGGGCAGCGTCTTGCCGTCTAACCGAAGCATCGGAAGATCGCTGGCGAACGACGCGACGGTTTCATCGGCTGCTTCGAGCATTGCGCCTCGGTCGTCGTCGGAGATCGTGTGTTCACGCCGCCGAAGCACCGCGATCAGCGTCGGCACCAATTCGGCATTGAGCAGCCGGAGCACATCGGTCGGCCCTGCTGCGGGAGTGGGGCGGGCGGCGAGCCTTTGCTGGCGAATGTCGTGCGCAAGGATTGCTACCGCGTCGCGGGACGGTGTGTTTGAACCAGCCCACGAGTTCAGTGGCTCGAACTTCGTCCCATTCCCATCGATGGTCAGCGTGCACGAGGCGCAGAACGCTTTGTCGGGGAAGCCCCAAGAGTCCGCGTTACGACAGGCGGGGCAGTTGCGCTTGCCGGTCTGCGGCGCTCCTTCGATCGGCTCCCCCTGCCCCTGCGGTGCTGCTGGCGATGGGTGGGCGGCGACGATTCCGACATCAGCCATCGCTGCGCAGAATTCGGTATCGGCGAGCAGGCCCATGAACGCGTCCTTGATGACGGCGCGCTCCGTGTCTGTGGGCGTGTAGCTACCTTCGTCGGCCTCAAACGTGTAACCGTCGATGTAGTCGTCGATCGCGCTCTCAAGCCACCAAACCGGATGCGAGCAATCGAGGATGCCCGGCTCTCCCGCCTCTGCCGTACCGGAAAGCGCGGCGGATGGAGAGGGGGTGGCGGCAGACACACTGCCCCACGGTTGCTCACCGCCGAGGGTGCCGTGATTGATGCGGTCAACCGCCATCTGTGCGTCGGTGTAGGCGGCACCGATCAGCATCGACGCAAAGCGGCAGAAGTCGCGCGCATCGCTGAAATGCAATTGCCATGTCTGCTCTCCCTGCTGCGCTAGCGCGGCGGTGGAGGCGAGGGCGGCCCGCCAGTCCTTCGTGCCAACCGCATCCATGCGCTCGGCCAGCGTCGGCGAAATCCCGTGCAGCTTCCGCGCCGCCTCGCTGATCGCCGGCAACGCATCGCGCGCCTCGACGAACAGCGGCATGATTTCGGCAAGTCGCGCTTCCAGCGCTTCGCGCAGTTGTTCGGTGCTCACTTGGAGTTCCCCTTGATGAGCGAGAAGCCGGACTTTCGCGGCTTCCCATCGGTGTGGATGCGGCGGCGCAGGTAGCCGAACTCGCGCCCACGTGCATCACGGGCCACGACACCGTTCGGCAGGATGTCGGTGATCGTCAGAACGCGACCTGGCATGCGGGGATCGTTGTCCTTGATGCGGTCGCCCGGCTTGAGTTCGGTGCTCACTTGGTCAGCTCCTTGAGGGTGGCGAGCGTTGCTTTTGCCCTGCCCATGCGCGGCGATGCTCGGACGGTGCGATGGGACGCGTCGCCTTGGCCCTTCGCGAACGCATGGACCCACTGGATTTGGTCTTCGAGGGATTGCTGCGCCTGCACGAGCGCTGCGTTTTGGGCGCGGAGAAGATTGGCAGCCTCGATCAATGACGCCCTGGCTTCGCAGCCGTGATCCAGGATCGTTGCGTGATCGCCGACCTTCTTCGCTAGTTCGGTTGCTCTGGTCATGGGTTGCTCCCTTGGGCCAGCATCAGCGCCGCAACAACCGGGCGGACCCAGATCGGCGACGCGCTCAACTGGAACGTCTCGCCGGCGTCGGCCAACATCAGAGTGCGCAGCATCTCCTCGGCGATCGGCGTCGCGCCGTCGGGCGGCACAGCGTTCCCCGTCCACTCGCGATGCACGCTGTCGCTCTTGCTCTCGCTGGTGAACGCCAGCGTGAAGGCAGCGACGTCGGCCGGGTCGTCAGGATCGAAGAGCGACTGCAGGGCCGCCAGCTCGAGCGTGGTGAAGGGCCGGTGCCAGGTGCCATCGAGCGCCCGGATCCGCGCAACCAGCTTGTCGGTGGCCTCGGGCATGCGCGGGTCAGCGACGGACCAGCGGCCGTTGTCGTGGCATGCGGCTGCGGCGACCGCACCAGCGGGCTCGCCCCACGGCAGCACGCCGTAGTGGCCGCCGGTGAGGTAGGCCTCTCGATCGCCTGCCATGCCTGAGCGCGGATCCGCAACCGACAGCCAGCCGCCTTGAACGCCCTTGCCTCCTGCGATGACGGTGCGAGAAGGCTCTTCCCAGTCCATCACGCACAGGTTGTTGCCGTGGCGATTCCAGTCGGGGCGCGGGTCGGCGACGGCCTGGCCGCCGGCGCTCGGATGCCCGCCCGCGGTGACGGTGCCCGCGGCCTGGTCGAAGCGGACCACCTTGAAGCAGTTGTTGTGCTTCGTCGCGCCGCAGCGCGGATCGGCGACCGTGCCGTAGCCGCTGCCGGGCGCCAGCTTGGCGGTGACCGTCGAGCTCGCCTCGTCCCAGCGGCGCACGCCGTAGGAGTGCCCGTCGTGCCACTTCTCCGATTGATCGAACCGCGGGTCGGCGACGCTGAACGAACCGGTGCCGGGCCGCGCGTTGCCGGTGACAGTGCCCGCTGGCTCGTGCCAGTCACGCACGCCCAGCACGCCGTTGTGCATCTCCGGCACGATCACGAAGTCGCGCAGGTGGCCGTCTTCGATCGCGAGCTTGTTCAGCGAGCGCCAGTCGGAGCCTGCTTCGACGAACGCGAGGCGAACCCACGTCTTCCACTGCAGGTTCGGCACGCGATGCATCGGGCCCGCAGCCTCGACGCCGGGCAGGTCCATCTTGCTCAGCACGTCACCGACGGCGCGCAGCGGGCGCTTCGGCGGTTCGTAGAGGAAGTTCGGCACCTTGGCCATATGCCGGCCCACGATGAGACAGCGCTTGCGAGACTGAGCGAGGTTGCCCAGCTCGCCGCAGTCGTGCACCGTCTCGGCGGTGGCGTAGCCAAAGGCCTGCTGCATCGCGATCAGCTGGTCGACGAATGGCCGGCCGCGAGTCAGAAGGCGCGGCACGTTCTCGAACAGGATCAGCGGCACCGGGTCATCGGCCCAGGCTTCGAGCGCGAGCCAAAGGCCCCGCTCGGCGAGCCCGTTCATCGCCACGTACTTGGCCGTTGTGCTCTTCGCCTCGCTCAGCAGTCCGGAGAAGCCCTTGCAGGGGGCGCTCAGGAAGATGCAGTCAGGGCGCATGCCGCCCGCGGCGCGCCGGATGTCTTCCGGCGTTGCCTCGCGCCAGACCGGCGGAGGCTCATGGCCGTGAATCGCGATGTACTGGGACCGGTCGGCCAGGTCGATCGTCGTCGCCGGTGCGCCGACGCGGCGCGCGAAGACGCGGTTCGCGCCCTCGTCGACGTCGATGCTGCCGATGCACTCCCAGGTGCCCTCGTGCATGCCCATGCGCACCACGGCGCGCTTGAAGCCCAGCGCGCCGCCACCGACGGCGCCGAACAGGCACAGCACCTTCTTGCGGACGCGGCTGAAGGTCACGACTGGGCCCCAACCGAGGCCGCCAGGGCCTTCTCCGGCGTGAGCTCGTTGCTTTCGAGGCCCTCAAGCGGATCCTGACCCGCTGCCTTCCCCTCGGCGATGCCGTCCGTGGGCTTCGCCCCGGGATGGCCGCTCGTGCCGTCGATCGTGTCGACGTCGTTCGGCGCCAGCAGCGTCGCCTCGATCTCGGTGCCCTCGAGCGCGCAGAGCTTGCCGACGATCTTCTCCGTGATGTCGGTGTTCGACTGGACCATGAACTCGACGAACACCGTGCCACCCTCGCGGCAGTCGAAGGTGACCTTCTTCAGGTTGCAGCCGAGGAGCACCAGGTCGGACTTCCCTCCGAGGCCATGGTCGATGCGCATCGTGTAGCCGGCGCCTTCCCAGTCCCACTTCAGCGGCATCTTCAGCTTCGGGCTGCGCAGGTTCGGCAGTGAGAAGTCCGGCACGCCATCGACCGTGCCCTGGCCTGCCTCGGCCGCCGCGCTGTAGTACAGCGAGCTGCGCAACCAGCCGTCGAACTCGCTGAGCGATTCGTTGCTGGTCTCCCACTTCAGGGAGAGGTCGATCGCCTGCACCAGGTCCTCGCCGTGGCATTCCTTGCGCGGCGAGACGTTGGTGAGCTTCAGCGTCGTGACTTCGGACAGTTCGAACATTCGGTGCTCCGGTGGTGAAGAAGAGGGCGGCTCCGTAGAGCGCTGGCCAGGCAACAGGGAGGTTGGGGACGGGATTCCTGGCCAGCGGGTCGCCCGAAAAGCGTTAGGCGGGTTGACGGGACCGGCTGCCGTACTCGCGCTCGAGTTCCTTCAGCCGGGGGTCGTTGAGGCGGATGCCATTCATGGCGGCGAAGGCCTGGCCGTACTCAATCAGGCTCGCGCCGCGCCGGCGGCTCATCGTTGTGGTGGACTCGCGCACGTTGACCAGCTCGCCCTCCAGGCCGCGAACGAACTCGACGTCGTCGCCAGTGGCCTTGGCGTGGCCGCTGATCAGGAGCACCTTCCACTCGCTGGCGGTACGCTCGCGGCCGTCCCATATCAGCCCGGACTTCGCGAAGTCGCCACACATCGCGTGGAAGCGCTGCTTCTGCCCGTCGTTCATAGAGGGCGACGCGATGAGCACCGTGTAGTCATCGGGCGACTCATCGATGGCGGCGTGCGCCCGGCGGCGCGCTTCGGGGTGGGCCAGGACGAAGAAGCGGCGTTCGCTCATGAGGCCTCCAGCTGTAGGACCTCGGGCCGGCCGGCGGCGCGCGCGATGCCGCGCATGCGCTCCACCCACTCGGCACCAAGAGCGCGGCGCTCGTCGCGCGAGATCTCGATCAGCAGGTCGAACTGCGTATGGCAGCCGACCAGGCCGAAGCGCGGGCCGCACAGGGGGAACGAGCGGGTATCGCAGACCTTCAAGGCCATGCCCTTCTCGAAGTTGTCGTGCGCGCACTGGCTGTAGCCGGCGACGCCGCACCAGAAACAGGGGAACGAGGCGACGAAGCGCCGGTAGTCTTCGGAGCGGATCAACACCGACTTCGGCGCGGCCACGACGTCACCAGCCACGGGCGTGCCGAGGCGAAAGCCCGGCAGCACGCGCAACGGTGCGGCCATCGGAGGCTGGTAGGCGGGGCGCTTGAAGCCGGAGCGACGCATCACTTGATCTCGAGCCGAACGCCTTGCACCATGTGAGCGCCAGGCACTTCCTTGCCCGCCTTGATGGCTTCCTTGATGGCCGTCTTGTCGGGCGCCGGCGGCGGCGGCTCCGGCTGCCGCATGAACTCGGCAGGGATCAGCCCGGGCTCGTTGATCACGACGCTGGCCGGGTTGTTCTTCACCGTCAGGGCGAAGTGCGGAGATTCGATCTTCGTGATCCCCGTCGCCTGCATGTTCTGGAGCAGGTAGGCGGTCAGCCGCTCGGCGCGAGCTTCCAGCGCCTTGCGGCGCGCGGCCATCGAAGCCTCGGCTTCCTTGATCGATGCCGCGAGCGACTGCATGTTGCGCACGACCATCGCGGTGTTGACCGCCTTCACCTCGAGATCGCCGGAGAGGCTCTCGAGGGTGTCGGCCAGGGTTTGCTCGTCGAGGTCGAGATCAGCGAGCGATGCGGCTGCGGCGCGGTACTCCTGCGCCAGGACATACAGAGCGGTCATGGATGATCTCCTTGGGGGTGGCTGCTCACGCGTAGCGGGACATGCGACGAGCGCTCGGTGCGGCCATGTCGAAGGCCGGCGATGCGGTCACGAAGGGAATGTCGTCGTCCATGTCGTCGAACGACGAGCCGCCACCGCCACCCTGGCCGTTGCTGGCGGGCTTCGTGGAGCTCTTGGACGTCTTGATCGGCCTGTCGCGCAGCCTGGAAACGAGGCGGCTCAGCTGCTCGGGCTTGACCTTCTTGTCGAGGATCTCGCTCGCGGTGAGCTCGGTGTCGGCTTGAAAGACGCCTGCCAGCACCATGCGTGTGCCGATCCCGCCGCCCTTCTTCTCGTACTCCTCGGCCTCGAGCAGCACGCCGATCGGCTTGTTCATCAGGTCGGGGAAGCACGAGGCGTCGACATCGATCTCGGCATTGGCGGTCGAGTCCCACTTCTTCACGCGCACCGTCTGAGGCTTGATGTCGCGCAGCTTCAGGCACGTCATCAGCGCCATGACGAAGCCGAAGCCGATGCTGATGACGGTGCCGTCGCTCTTCTTCGTGTAGAGCGCGAAGCGGGCCTTCTGGCCGTCACGGCTGACGAACGAGAAGTCGATGCCCTGCGTGCCGCTCGAGGCCTTCACGTCTTCGGCGCGCGTGAACGTGCCGATGTACTTGCCGGTCTCGTGGATGACGCTGCCGTGTTGATCGGCCTTGCGTGCCTGGTCGGTGTTCAGTGCGTACACAGTGCTTCCTTTCGTTGCTGTGCGTGGTGGGTGATCAGGCGGCGTCCTTCAGTGGCTCGATGCCGTAGAAGGAGCAGATGGATTCGTCGACGGAGGCCAGGTCGTTGCCGATCAGCTGGTCCGCGAACATGTCCATGGGCGACTTGACGGTGTCGCTGCCGTTGTTCTGCGTCGCGAACAGGTAGGAGCCGTCGCGGACCACCGTGCGCAGGACGATGGTGAACATGCCTTCGACGGTGATCTTTTCGTCGAGCATCTTTCCGATCGTCTTGATCTTCACGCGCCCGGTGTCGTCGCTCTGCGTGTGCGCGAGGATGTAGACGCGGCGCCGGTCAGCAAGATCGGACGCGGCGCGCAGGATGTTCCAGGCGTGCTTGCCGATGTCCGTGAACTTGTCGAAGCCCTTCTCGTCGCTGCGGCGCATGTACTCGTTCGCCATGACGTACTGGAAGTCATCGATCACGACGATCTCGTCACCGGACGAGCGCAGCACGCGCTCGATCAACTCCGGGTTGTCGGTCTGGATGACGTTGCCTTCAGCCTTCAGCGACGGGCGAACCTTCCAACCGGTCGACTTGAACGGCAGCGGCTTGCGGATCGCTTGGATCAGCAGCGTCTTGCTGGGGTCGAGATTGCGAAGGCTCGTGCTCTTGCCGGTGCCCGACTCGCCGAGGATCAGAGTTGCGATGCTCATGTGCTTGCCTTTCGTGCTGTGCTTCGTATTGCTGTTGCTCGAGCTGCTGCTGTAGCTGCCAGGGGTCGGCGCCGTCCATGACGGCGGGTCAGTTCGCCCAAGGCCACACCAGCCGCAGGAGGCGGCGCGCGAGGCTCGGGGTCGTTGCGATGCGCACGCGGCGCGTGCGGCGGAAGTTCCAGCTCTCTCCGATCACTTCGGTCGGCTCCTTCGGTCCTTGCCACCAAGCCATCGGATCCGGGAAGGCTTCTTCGCGGGTCCGCGGGTGGCGGCGCGTGGTGTCGTTGGTCGCGGCCATGTCAGCCTCCGAAGAACGCGCCCGGATGCGCAGCACTCGCGGCGATCGACAGCAGCAGCACGACGACGGCGAGAACGATCCCGCGCGCGGTGTCGAACATGTCGTCGAGGTCGGCCTTGCAGCGCTCCGGGTGCGGGCAGGCCTCGTGGCCCTGGCGGCACTCCTCGCCGATGCAGGCCGGCACTTCGGTGCAGCGGTGCAGGCGGGTGTCGATCGGCGTGCTCACAGCGACACCGCCTTCAGCACCACGTGCGTCCAGAGCACAGCGTCGAACGTGCCGAGCAGCACGATCAGGATGGGGTTGGCAGCGGTCACAGCGGCTCTCCCGCAACCTCTTCGCCGAGGCTGACGACCTTCTCGAACAGGTAGTTCTGCAGCTCACGCGTGCAGTCCTTCCAGCCGTGGCGCAGGTGTAGGAACTCCTCGATCAGCGTCGCGGCCAGTTGCTTCGTGCCACCGATCTCGAAGACTCGTTCCGACACGAAGATCGTTCCGCTCTCGGCGAGACCGAGCACGCCATCGCCCAGTGCCTCGACGACCTTGATCGGGTAGGCGCTGACTGGCCAACCGCAGCCCTCACAGAACGTGATGGCTCGCTCGAGGCTCTTGCGCTGCACCGGCGTCAGCGTGATCTCGCGTGGCTTGATCTCCGACTTCGTGTGCGTCTTCCACACACGCAGTGCCGTGGCGTTGATGCCGGATACCTTGTGCGCGGTGAGGTCGCCGACGACCTTCAGGAACGTCGGGCTCGGTTCGACCGACCAGCCGTCGAAGTCAAGGACGCCCTCAAGCGTGTCCTCACGCGCCGTCAGCACGGTGCGCAGGATCTCTTCGTCATCGCTGCGAAGTAGCGCGGTCGCGATGCGGTGCGCCGGCATCCACTGATGCTTGACGGTGCGGTCCTCGGTCAGCTCGAGGTGCCCGGTCTCGTTGTACGTGAACAGGCCGGACTTCGGGAACGTCTGAACACGCACGCCGCGGTAGAAGAAGCCGGGGCCGGTGCGGCGCCGGATCTCGACCGTGTCGGCAACGGCGTAGGCCTGATCCTCGAGCAGGAACATGTGCCGGTCCGAATGGATGCCGGCGAAGAGGTCGCCCTCGACAATGATCTTGGTGCGTCCGGCCTCGGGCGCTGGGTAGTTGAGCGCGCGCGTCGCAGTGCCACCCTCGTCCTTGCAGTTGCAGGCGATCTCGCGGTAGGCCATCCACGGCTCCCACGTCTTGCCAAGCTCGGTCGTGAAGCCGAGGTGCTGAGGCTCGCCGTCGCCGACCTGCATCGTGACGATGTCGAAGACCTGTCCGCGGACGGATTCGGTCGACAGACCGAAGGTCACGACCTGTTCGCCGCTGTAGACCGTGATTTGGTGCTTCAGGCGCAGCAGCACGGCGATGGCGTACTTCAAGCCAGTGCCGAAGAAGCCGATCGGGTTGCTGCCTTCCTTCACGCTCACGCCGAAGGTGCTGATCGAACGGATGTCGATCTCGCCGGGGTTCTCGAAGAGGACCGTGTTCATGCCGCGCCCCCCATCTCGATCGCCATCTCTTCCTCGTGGAAGGCCACATAGCGGTCACGCGCGCCGCGCCAGAACAGCTGCGCCGCCGCCTGCAGGGCAGGGCACGTCGAATCGCACGCCGCCATCGCAGCGATGCGCAACAGGTCGTCGAAGTGCCTGTCGGGGCCGGCAAGGTCGTCGCCCATCACGTAGGCCAGCGTGGCGCGCGGGCGCTGCGGGCCGAGACCCGGCGTCGCGATCACGGTCTGCGGGCCGCTGATCACCGCCTGGTCGAACTCGCGCGCCAGCACGGTCCGTGCATCGATCGCCTCAGCGTCGCGCTGGTCGATGAGCCTCAGGTGCCGCTCGGCGTCCTTGATCGGGCTGCCGTGGGCCTCGCCCGGCCAGAAGGACCGGTCTGCCGGCTGGTGCATCGCTGCCATCTGAGTCCCCTGTTCGTTGAACCGTGAACGCATTGAACCATAGTTCAAGCGTTGATGCAACTATGGTTCATTTTGGGCGTGCGCAGCGATTACCTATAGAGGTACGTAGTGGGGTGCTTACGTGAAAAAGCCCGCTCAAGGCGGGCTTGGTCGGAGAGCGCTGGGCTTGGTCAGCGATCCAAGGCCGGCAGCTCGGTCACCGTCTTATGGAAGTCGTCATCCACATCGATCCGCGTGATGCGTGAGGGATCGACCTCGGAACATAGGTACAGCGTGATGTTGCGGCCGGTCCACCATGGGCCTACGACAACGCCCGAGCCCAAGCTCGGGTGCTGCTCCATCGGCGATTCGGATGCCATCATTGCTGTGTCCTTTGCAGCGACTCTACCGCCGCGCCCCACCAAGTCAATGGCTCAGCATAGGTGATCCGCTCGGTCCCGGAGCCGAAGTTGTAGAAGAGCAGCCAGTCGCCGTCTTCCTGGGCCATGAAGCCGCGCCAAACGTGCATCGGGTTCTGCGGGCTGGGCGACAGGTAGGGGTTGCCGCGGTCCCTGGTCCAGGGGCCTTGATGGGTGGGCGCGTAGGCGTAGCCGATGCGGCTGGTCAACGGCTCTTCGCCCGGCCGCTCGGGCCGTGAGCTCCCGGCGTTGTAGACCATCATCCACGAGCCGTCGCTCAGCCGAATGCGCTGGGCGCCGCCGAGCCAGCCGTGATCCCAGGCATTGACGTCGGTCGACGGGAGCATCACGTCGTCGGGCTGTTTGGCGAACGGGCCCGCAGGGTTCGGGGCGGTCGCGCGCAGCATCCGCTCGGCCAGGCCGAATAGCGGCAAGGGCTGGTCGGGCGCGCCCATGTAGACCAGGTCGATGACACCGTCCTTGACCACCGCCGAGGGCGTGTCGGTGCTGAAGCCGTCACGAGATCCCGGCGCGCCCTTGGCGATGACCGTGCCGGTGCGGCTCCATGGCCCTTTCAGCCCCGGTGCCGAGAAATGGGCGATCGACTTGCTGGCCAGGTCGCCGTCAAAGCTCGCGGCGTAACCGTGGTAGGCGCCGCCGATGCGCGCCGGGCGCCCGTGCTCATCGGTCAGCACCACGAACTTGTGATATCCGTCGAGGCCTTCGAGCGAGACGGGCTCACTCCACTTGTTGCGCAGGCCGTTCGCGGTCGCGTAGAGCGTGCGCACGTGCGGCGCGCCCTTGGCGGTGCGGAACATGTACATCAACCACTCGTCGCCGTCGCGGACGATCTGCGGGTCGCCGGTGATCGTGCCGGGCTGGCTCGCGACGATGACACCGGTCGGCTCAAGGCGAGTGCCGGCCGGCTCGGTAGAGCATCCGGCCAACGCGGCCGCCGCCAGGGCAGCGATAAAGGCGGTCTTCATCTCGTGTTGCTTCAGGGCTTAAGCTCGCCAGTGTGTGGGCGATGTCAACTGGGGCGGCCCACGAAGAAGAGGGGGAGACGGCCAAAAGAAGCGGTGTGTGCGTCATCGTTCACGGTTGGCGAGGGCCTGTCATCCATCGCCGATCCGGTTCCCTAAAAGCCTGTTGGCCGATCGTCCTCTCGAATCATCGACCGCAGTTCATCATCGATCGACAAACACATCCCCCGGCTCCATGTCGGGGACTCGCAGGCCTCCCCCACGCAGTGGACCGAGAAGCGCCGACGCGGGCGGGTTAGGGCGATCACGAACCCCGTGTAGTGACCCGCCCGCGCGTCTTCGAGCAGCTGCTCGAGCGCCTCGATCGTCACTGCCGAGATGTGGCCGCGGACCAGCTCCAGCCTCATGGCTTCGCCTTCTTCGACCGCGCTTGAGGCTTCGCACCAAGATCGAACCCGGTGCCCCTGACCTTGCCACCCCTTGGCGCAGCACTCGCGCGCGGCGGGGGCGGTGATGGCGCTGGAGGAGGCGCCTCGTTCGGCTCCTCCGGGGGGACATAGCCGGTAGCCTGCGTCTCGCGCTGGTACTCAGCCCGAATGTCCTTGAACCACGCTTCTTGCTCCGCGAGCTTAGCGGTCGTTCCCTTGGCTGCGATCTCGAACAGGCGGCGCCCCTCGCTCATAACCAGCGCCTCGGCGGCGTTGCGCATGTTCTCTGGCGTGTGGAACCAGATCGCCGGGGTGACTCGGCGGAAAGGCCACTGCCTGGTCGAGTGCATCTCGCCCTCACCGGTGGCCAGCCAGTCGGAGTCGCAGCCCAGGAAGCGCGCGACGAAGGCGTTGTTCCTGCACGTTGCCGTAGCCCGGCCGTCGAACAGCTTCTTGGCGCCGGTGTAGCTGATGTCCAGCGCCGCGGCCAAGGCGGGCACGCCGATGTTGCCGGCTGCCTTCATTGCTGCGCGCAGCCGCTTTCCGTACTCGACCTTCTCGTGGTCCTTGGCGGGGTCCTTGTCATCAACCATGGTTGAGAGTGTGCCGTCACTGCGCAGGAGATATCGGATACGCAGCGCTCGCGGTTGCTGAACTATGGTTGCATCCATGCGTGAACTATGGTTCAATGAGTCATGCTGAAAACCGAAGCCATCGAACAGCTGGGCGGAACTACGGCCGCGGCCGCCGCAGCGATCGGCGTCACTTACCAGGCGGTCGACAAGTGGCCAGACGTGCTTCCGCCGCGCATCGTGGACCGGGTTCAGGCAGCCCTCTATCGCAAGGCCCAAGGCCTCCCGACGCCGGCGCCGGGCCCCGCGGTCCGAGACGAGCAGGCGGCCTAACCCATGGCCCCGCAGTCCCCGTCCATGCTGTTGGCAAAGGCCTGCTGCGAGCACGGCGTGCCGTTCGTCTCGTTCGGCCGCGGCATGCCGCTGGTCATGGCGATCGACGCGCAGTGCCGTCTGCCGCGGGAAGCGGCCAACGACGAGGGCCTCACCGGCCCGCAGGCGGCCTGAATGCATCACGCCGCCCATCGCCTGACTGCCTCGGCGTGCGCGCGCAGCTCGTCGGCCTCGCCGTCGATCGCCTTTGCCTGGTCTTCGAACCGCTTCGCCGCGACGGCGAACCAGTGGCGCAGCCACGACTGCAGGTCTTCGTCTGCGCGGGCTGCCTCTCGTGCTTTGCGTGTGTCCATGCGAAGCAGTCTCGTTTTTTTGCCCGCCGCGCAGACGGCAACAGACGGAAACACGCAATGACGTCAGTTCCCGTGTCCCAGCTCACGCTGAACTTCGAGCCGGCGCTGCCGGAGCGATTCAAGACGCTGCGGGCCTACCTCGCGCACCGGGTCAACGTGCACTCCAAGCCGGCCAAGACGATCGCGGCCGGCATGGACATGTCGCCCTCGATGCTGTCGCGCAAGCTGACCGCCGGGGTCGATCCCGACGACAAGGACACCCAGCGCTTCAACTGCGACGACCTCGAGGCCTACCTCGCCGAGACCGGCGACGTGGCTGCGGTCATGGAGTACCTCGCTGCCAAGTTCATGGGCGGTGGTGACGAAGGCCGTCGCGCGCGTGCCATCAGCAGCGCCGAGCGCCTGTTGGCCGAGCTGTCGCGCGTGCTGCCCACGTTGAAGGAGGGCGCATGAACTGCAAGCAAGGCGACCTCGCTTCGCCCGCCGCCGCCATCGCGGCCACACATCGCACCGCCGCAGCATGCGCCGATCGTCTGTGCGGCATCGGTGCGGTGGCGCACGCAGAGAGGGATGCCGCATGAATCAGACCTGCCTCGGCTCGCTCATCGAGTCCCTGCTGAACGTGGCGATCGGCTACGGCGTCGCGCTGGCGTCGCAGCTGGCCATCTTCCCTCTGTTCGGCATCCATGTGCCTCTGTCGACCAACGTCGCGATCGGTGCGTGGTTCACCGTCATCAGCGTGGTGCGCAGCTACGTGCTGCGCCGCTGGTTCAACGCGCGTCTTCAGGGTGCCGCACGCCGGCTCGCGGAGGCTGCACGGTGACCGATCCGTACCTGCAGTTCTTGCGCGAGAAGATCAACCTCGCGCGCTTCACTGGCTTCGACGTCGACCCGGAGGAGATCAACCCGGCGCTGAAGCCCCACACGCGCGACATCGTGCGCTGGATGCTCAAGGGCGGCAGCCGCGCGGTGTTCGCCAGCTTCGGCCTGCACAAGACCGCGACGCAGCTCGAGTGGCACCGCCTGATCGGCGTGCACCGACCAGGCCTGCGCCTGCAGGTACTGCCGCTCGGCGTGCGCCAGGAGTTCTTCCGCGAGGCCGCGCTGCGCTTCACCGGCGACCACGCCATCGACCTGCGCTTCATTCGCCGCGACGAAGAGATCGGCGACGAGCGCACGATCTACCTGACGAACTACGAGAGTGTGCGCGAGGGCAAGGTCACGCCGAGCCTGTTCCGCGCCGCCGGCCTCGATGAGGCCAGCATCCTGCGCAGCTTCGGCTCGAAGACCTACCAGGAGTTCCTGCCCGCCTTCGCGCCGGTGGAGTTCAAGGAGGTCGCCACCGCGACGCCGGACCCGAACCGCTACAAGGAGCTGATCCATTACGCCGGCTACCTCGGCGTGATGGACACCGGCCAGGCCCTGACACGCTTCTTCCAACGAGATAGCGAGAAGGCCGGCAACCTGACGCTGTACCCGCACAAGGTGCAGGAGTTCTGGCTCTGGGTGGCGAGCTGGGCCGTGTTCATCACGAAGCCCAGCGACCTCGGCCACGACGACACCGGCTACGTGCTGCCTGAGCTCGACGTGCGCTGGCACGAGATCCCGAGCGACTACGGTGCCGCCGGCGCCGACAAGGTGGGGCAGGGCCTGCTGATCCAGGACGTCGCCATGAACCTGCCGGCCGCCGCGCGCGAGAAGCGCGACAGCATGCCGGCGCGCGTGGAGAAGGTGCGCGAGCTGATCGCCGAGTCGCCCGAGGATCACTTCATCGTCTGGCACGACCTCGAGGACGAGCGCCACGCGATCCAGGAGGCGATTCCCGAGGCGGTGAGCGTGTGGGGCACGCAGGACCTCGACGAGCGCGAGGACCGGATCATGGACTTCAGCGACGGCAAGTTCCGCCTGCTGTCGACCAAGCCCGTGATCGCCGGCAGCGGCTGCAACTTCCAGCGGCACTGCGCACGCGAGATCTTCGCGGGCATCGGGCACAAGTTCAACGACTTCATCCAGGCGGTGCACCGCGTCTATCGGTTCGGCCAGCAGGGCCAGTGCCGCATCGACATCGTGCACACCGAGGCCGAGCGCGAGATCGTCGCCAGCCTCAAGGCGAAGTGGCGCCGCCACGATGAGCAGCAGGTCGCCATGGCCGAGCTCGTGCGCACCTACGGCCTCGACAACCTGGCGATGCAGGACTCGCTGGCCAGGACCATCGGCGTGGAGCGCCGCGTCGTCACCGGCGAGCGCTTCGAGGTCGCGCACAACGATGCGGTGCTCGAAGCCCGGGCCCGGCCGGCGAACTCCGTCGACCTGATCGTCACGTCGATCCCGTTCGCGAACCACTACGAATACACGCCGTCATACAACGACTTCGGCCACACCGAGGGCAACGACCACTTCTGGCGGCAGATGGACTTCCTGACGCCTGAGCTGGTGCGCATCCTCAAGCCCGGCCGCATGGCGTGCATCCACGTCAAGGACCGCGTGCTGTTCCAGAGCGTGACCGGCTTCGGCGCGCCGACGATGGACTACTTCCACGAGGAAGCCGCGTTCCATCTCCGCAAGCACGGCCTGCACAAGATCTGCTCGATCGTCGTCACCACCGACGTGGTGCGCGAGAACAATCAGACCTACCGCCTGGGCTACAGCGAGATGCTCAAGGACGGCACGAAGATGGGCACCGGGTGCTCGGAGTACGTGCTGGTGTTCCGCAAGCCCCAGACCGACCTGGCGCGCGGCTATGCGGACGAGCCGGTCAAGCACACGCCCGACAGCTACAGCCTCGCGCGCTGGCAGGTCGACGCGCACAACTACTGGCGCTCGAGCGGCGACCGTCTCCTGACGGCCGACGAGATGGCCGCCATGGGCCCGGGCAAGCTGCCGAGCTTCTTCCACGCGGACAGCCTGCGGCACGTGTACGACTACCAGCGCCACGTCGCCATCGGCGAGGCGCTGGCCGAGCGCGACGCGTTGCCGAAGCTGTTCGCCTGCCTGGCGCAGGGCAGCCCGGATCCGAACGTCTGGACCGACGTCGCACGCATGCGCACGCTCAACGGCGAGCAGGCGAACCGCGCCGTCGAGAAGCACGTCTGCCCACTGCAGTTCGACATCGTCGATCGACTGATCGAGCGCTTCAGCAACCTCGGCGACCTCGTCTATGACCCGTTCCACGGGCTGGGCACGGTCGGCGTGCGTGCCATCAAGCTCGGTCGGCGCGCCGGCGGCAGCGAGCTGAACGCCGACTACTTCCGCGACCAGGTGCACTACCTGCAGGCGGCGGAGCGCGAGCACGCGATGCCGACGCTTTTCGACTTCGAGGAGGCAGCATGAGGGACTACGGCCGCGTCCACAGCGCCTTCTGGTCAAGCGAGTCCGTCGCGCGCCTCAGCGATGACGGGAAGCTTCTCGCGCTGTACCTGATGACCTGCTCGCACAACACGATCGCGGGCGTCTTCAGGCTGCCCGACGGCTATGTCGCCGAGGACACGAAGTGGACCCCGGAAAGGGTTGCGAAAGGGTTTGCGGAACTGTTGGAGAACGGTTTCGCGACCCGTTGCGACCGGACTAACTGGGTCTGGATCTTCAAGCACCTCGAGTGGAATCCGCCCGAGAACCCGAACCAGCGCAAGGCCGCCGCGAAGGTGGTTCACCAGGTGCCGCGCAACTGCGCCTGGCGCGCCGACTTCCTTGCCGAGAAGGGCTGGGCAGTAGGCCTGGAGCCTGAGCCTCTCGATCCTTCGGAAACCGTTTCGAAACCGTTGCCGAACCCTGTCGCTAACCAGGAACAGGAACAGGAACAGGAACAGGAACAGAAGCAGGATCAGGAGCAGGAACAGACCTTCGGTCTCGTCGGCGATGCCGCCGACCAGGGCGGCCCGAAGAGGCCCACGGTCCCATGCCCGTACGACGCCATCGTCGACGCTTACCACCGCCTCCTTCCCGAGCTGCCCAAGGTCCGTCTGCGCGACGGGCCGACTTGGAAGGGACGCCAGAAGGTGATGCGCGATTTCTGGGGCTGGGTTCTCTCCAGCCGCAAGAGCGACGGCACGCGCCGCGCGGAGACGGCGGAGCAGGCTCTGGCCTGGATCGACCAGTACTTCAGCCGGGCGCGTGACAACGACTTCGTCATGGGCCGCACCCCGCGCGGCGCCGGGCACGAGAACTGGAAGCCGGACGTCGAGTACCTGCTGAGCGCGCGCGGCATGAAGCAGGTAATCGAGAAAACGCAGGAGGCCGCCGCATGACGCGGGAGGAAGCCATGCAGCGCGATGACGACGCTGTGGCGCGCCTACGCGTGCCGCCGCACTCGCGGGAGGCCGAGCAGTCCCTTCTGGGCGGGCTGCTGATCGACAACTTCGCTTGGGATCGCGTCGGCGACATCCTCGTCGAGGCTGACTTCTACCGGCACGAGCACAGGCTGATCTTCGTGGCGATCGCGATGCTCGTGAACGCGAACAAGCCGGCTGACGTCGTGACGGTCGCTGAGTGCCTCGAAGGGCAGGGCAAGCTGCATGACGCCGGCGGGCGGGCCTACCTCAACGACCTGGCGCAGAGCGTGCCCAGCGCTTCGAACGCACGGCGCTACGCCGAGATGGTGCGCGAGAAGTCGATCCTGCGGCGCCTCGTTGCGAACGCGGACGAGATCGCGACAGCCGCTTTCAACCCGAACGGCACCGCGCTGGAAACGCTGCTCGAGGACTCAGTCCAGAAGCTGATGTCGATCGACGCTGGCGTGCGCGAAGACGACTGGGAGCCAGCCGAGGCCGGCATCGTCCAGCTCGTCGACCACATCAGCGACGTCGCCACCGGCCAGAAGAAGCTCGACGTGATCTCGCTGGGCATCCCTGAGCTCGATGAGCGCCTCGATGGCGGCGGCCGGCCCGGCGAGCTGATCGTGATCGGCGCGCGCCCCAGCATGGGCAAGAGCGCGCTGGGCGCCACCATCAGCCTGGCCACGGCCGAGGCGGGCGAGCCGACTTCGTTCTGGACCGGCGAGATGCCCCGGCAGCAGCTGTGGACCCGGATGATGTCGATGAAGTCGCACATCCACCTCAGCCGCCTGAAGCGCCCCGAGCGCCTGCGCGATTACGACTGGGGCAACGTCACCGACAGCGTCGAGAAGCTGCGGACCCTGCCGCTGTTCGTCAACGACGTTCCGGGCCTGACGATCAACAAGCTGCGCAGCAAGGCGCGCGCGGCGAAGCGCAAGCACCGCATCCGCGTGCTGGTCGTCGACCACCTCAGCCTGATGGAGCCCACGGACCCGAAGGCGCCGCGGGTGCAGCAGGTGGGCGAGATCACGCGCGGCTTGAAGCGCCTGGCAAAGGAACTCGGCGCCGTCGTGATCCTGCTGGTGCAGCTCAACCGCGACGTGCAGAAGCGCCCGGATCCGACGCCGATGCTGCCCGACCTGCGCGAGTCCGGAGACATCGAGCAGGACGCAGACATCGTGCTCTTCGTGCACCGGCCGATTTACTACAAGCCAGACCTCGGCGATGAGTGGAAGTACTACGCCGAATTGATCGTCGCGAAGTTGCGCGACGGCGCGATCGGGAAGGTTCCCAGCATGTTCGTCGGCGAGAACGTGCGCTTCATGCCCTGGCCGAAGGACACGCCGATCCCGACCAGCCAGGTCCGAACCCGAAAGGAGTCGTTCGAATGAGCGAATCGCCCGTCCACGTGGTCCTGTGGGACCACCAGAACCACCGATTGATCGTCGGCACCCAGGAGCAGGCCGACAACGCCGGCATGGCCGCGTTCCTGGAGAACCAGCCGGGCATGGCGACGGTGCGGCGCAACCTGACCGGCGAGCAGGCCGACCAACTCGTGCGCAGCTACCGGCAGCTGATCGAAGCGCGGATCCGCGGCAACGGAGTGATCGCAGCATGACCATCATCGAACACATCCTCTTCTTCGTCTCGACGGCAGGCGAGTCCGGCTGCGGTGCGCAGCAGATCTTCGCTGCGGTCGAGATGCACTTCACCAGCCGCAGCGTCGTGATGGCGCAGCTGACGAAGCAGGGCCGCGTGTTCCGCGCTGGCCCTCATCACACGCGATGGGTCAAGTACTTCGCGCGCGCCGAGTGGGCCGAGGCCTGGGCGCCGGTGGCGGCCGAGCTGCAGCGGCAGAACAAGGAGGGGCGCAGCGAGCACGTGAACGCGCGCCGCCGGCGCCGCCACCACGAGCGCCGCGCCGAAGGCTGGACACCGAAGAAGCAGGTGTGGGTGCCGAAGGCGCAGCGCGTCGCCCAGCCGCCGCCGCAGGTCGAACCGCTGAAGCTGGCACCGAAGCCGGCGCCGAAGCAGCTCTTGCCCGCGCCGGTGAAGACGCCTGCCGCGAAGAAGCCGGCGCAGATCGTCGGCATGGACACCGCGAAGCACATCAGCTGCCCGCCGTGCCAGGTCGAGCGGTACCGCGTCGACGGGCCTGTGATCGGCGGGTTCGCGTCGATGGGCGTCGGTCGCTACCTCGAGGAGGCCGCTGCATGACGACCATCCTCGCGATCGACCCCGGCACCACAGAAAGCGGTTGGTGCCGCTACGGCCTCGGCAAGGTCATCGAGAGCGGCGTCGAACCCAACGACGCAATGCTGACGCGGCTCTACCAGCGAGTCGGCTTCGACCTCCTCGCGATCGAGATGGTCGCCAGCTACGGCATGGCCGTCGGGCGCGAGGTTTTCGAGACCTGCGTGTGGATCGGCCGCTTTCAGCAGCAGTTCGCCGAGCCCGGAAAGGTCCGACTGGTCTACCGCAAGGACGTGAAGCTGCACCTGTGCGGCTCGCCGCGCGCGAAGGACTCAAACATCCGACAGGCGCTCATCGACCGCCTCGGCGCTCCTGGCACGAAAAGGGCGCCCGGCGGCACCTACGGCGTCAAGTCGCACGCGTGGCCCGCGCTGGCCGTCGCGGTGACGGTATCCGACTCGCTGCCGCGTCCCGCCGCAGTCCTGAACCCCGAGCTGCTGGAGGCATTCTGATGGTCTCGACCGCGCTGCTGGTCTTCTTCATGGTCCTGCACGGCATCTGCGCCGGCGCGAGCCTCGCGGCACTGTCGAAAGACGTGCTGCCGAGGGGCGACGCGAAGCGCCCGACGCGGCGCGCGGCCGTGTTCCATCTGCTCTACGAGCTCGCCATCGCACTCGCGTGCGTGTGGGCGCTGTTGGTGGAGGGTCGCGTGCAATGACGCAACTCTGCGGCAGCCATCTGCACTTCTACGCCTGCCTCAGCCGCGGCGATCGGTGCGCAGCGCACTCGAAGGCGCGGGCCGACGCCTCACCCGTCGACCAGCCGCTGACCTGGCAGCCGGCGTATCCCTGTGAGGCACCGCCATGCATGTATGCCGAGTGTCGGCACGCTGATCGCGACGGCAGCAAGCACCGCGAGGCGGGTATCAGGCTGCCAGCATGACGCTGACCCTTCGCCCGCGAGGCAGAGGCAACTGGCAGGTCGTCGAGATCTCGATCGCCCAGAGCCGCCACTCGCCGCTGCCGCTGGAGTTCCACGTCGGCCAGCTGCTCGACCTCGGCGGCCGCTGCTTCCGCGTCGTGAGGATCACCGAATGACCTGCCAGGACTGCGCCGACGCGCGGCGGCAGGGCTGCTGCCACTGCGTCTACACGCTGACGTGCGAGGGCTGCAAGGCCCGCATGCTGGCCAAGTCACTGGCCGCCTACAAGGCGATCGAGAAGGGCGAGCCCGACGACCTCAGGGACGCGCTTCAACGCATCTTCCCGAAGCTCCCCGTGAAGCAGTCCAAGCTGCTGGTGTGGGAGTGGTGGGACCTGCTTCATCCGAAGGAAACGACACCATGACCGGCACCGAAGACCGCCCCACCGTCGAGGAGCGCTACACGCGCGCCATCCGCAGCAGCGACCTCGAGGTCGATGAGCAACGCGGCGACGTCGACATGCTGATCGCGGCCGGCTGGTGCCACGAGACGCTTGGCACGATGCTCTACCGGCTGGCCTGCGAGTTCGATTCGGTCAAGAGTGAGCAGCACCTGGCCAACGTCGAGATCGTGCGCGCGGCGAAAGCGATTGACGCCCAGATCGAAGCCGCGGCCGAGGTGCTGAAGCTCAAACCCGAGGCGAAGCAGGAAGAGGTGGAGGCCGCCGAGTACAGGGCGGCGCGCATGCGATCCGACGCCGAGGCCATGCGCCGCCAAGCCGAGGCCGCGCACGTCACGGCGCGCCTGCTGATCCTGCAGCGCATGAAGAGCCTCGACGCCACGAAGGCCGCCCTGGGGCGCTGGGCGTGCGTGCAGGCGACGCGGCGCCACTTCATGCAGAACGACGCCGACGTCGTGCGGCTCGCCGGCCGCGTGCTGAACGTCTTCCTCGACCCGACCTGCAGCTCGTGCCAGGGGCGAGGGCGCAATGGCGGCTACGGCTCCGTGCAGTCCATCTGCCGGGCCTGCTCAGGCAGCGGCAAGCGCAAGACGAACCTGGGCAAGGATGCCGTCGAGCGCTGGTTCGCCCAGCACCTGCTGGCCGAAATGGAGAGCATGCTGGCCGAGATCGACCGTCAGATGAGACGCTACTTGCGGGGTGACGGCAGACCTGCCTAGAATTGCGGCACGCTCAGCCCGGTGCGTCCCGCTGAGTGAATCCGACCGGCGAGCCATCGCCTGAGCAGGCTGGACCTGCGAACCTTCGAGGGGTCGGTGTCTTCGAAGCCCGCTACTTGGCGGGCTCTTTCGCTCCTAGCTCGGCGAGAACGTCATTGAACAAGCGCGGCATGCGCCCGGTCGCATCTTCATAGAGCGACTGTGCCCATGACGGAGTTGTCGAGCAACTTGCGACACCCATGCCGCACTTGAGTGCGAAGCGCCAGCCGATGTCGACCATCGCCATCATGTCTCGGAATCGATAAGCAGGCCCCAGGCGCTCACCGTCGTACCAGCTGTCGATTTGCTCTTTGCCTCCGTGCGTGAGGCCGTGCAGCAGGTTGAGGTTCGTGTCGAGCATCTGGGTCAAGTCCTTGGTGTACTCCGCGCCGCGCTTCGCCATCGCCAGGTTGGCGAGGGGGCGCGTGAAAAGGCGGTCGCCACTGCGGAACTCCTTGAGGGCAGCCTCCGGGTCGTCAGCGGTCATGAGCCACTCGGCGCGCACATAGGCATCCAGCTGGGGCCGTGCTAACGCGAAAGCAGATCCGGCGAGGTTGAGGTCGGTGCTGAGGATAGTCAGCATCGAATCGAAGTGCCGGTGCCCGAGGCCGTACAGAGCTGCGGCCGTACAGCTTATGGGGTCAGGCGCGATTCGCAGACCTCTGCCCAAAAGGCCGTGCACCCATTTCGTCAGGTCGCGAGCCTTGTCGAACTGCTCCCAGAACGAGCCTTCGAGTTCCTTGTCGTCCATCCCGCGACATTACTCCATCGCGAAAGGCAGGTACGCATGGACAACGTCAGCAGCACCGCCGTCGACGATCAGCTCGCACCGGACGAGGACGACAGCACTTCGATGCGACCGGCAGCCGGCCTGCGCGCCGATGCGTTCGACCGGATGGCGAAGACCCTGAGCCAACCGCCCAGCCGGCCGGCGCCCAGCAGCACCGCGAAGCCGGCGATCAGTGGCCTGTACGTCACCGAGTTCGACCGCCGCGCCTTCGCGCGCTGCACCTGACCCGAAGCCATCGCCCGCAGCCGGCGCGGGTCTGCCTGGGGCCGAGTGGTCACCCAGGCGGTGGATCTCCCCCGACGCGCACTCCGACGGGCAAGCCGGTGCGAGAGCGAATCGGCCGGCTGCTGCCGGGCTTGTCCCGGTAACCGGTGGCGCCCCGGTGGCGCCCCGGACGTGGCCGAAGCAGCCACCCATCGCTTCCTTCAACCCCGCTGGATGGCGGGCCCGGTGGATGCCGGAAAGGAACTCCAATGGCCACACGCAAGGCGCCGGCGCGCAAGAAGGCGCCGCCGGCAAAGAAGGTCGGGCGACCGACCAAGTTCAAACCCGACTTCCTGCGTCAGGTCTACGAACTGGCGCTGCTCGGTCTCACCGACGAGGAGATGGCGCCCGTCATCGGCGTCAGCGTCGCGACGTTCAACACGTACAAGCGGCAGCACCCTGAGTTTCTGGAGTCCCTCACACGCGGGAAGGTGATCGCCGACGGCCAAGTGGCCGCGAGCCTGCATCACCGCGCCCGGGGCTACTCGCACGAGGAAATCGTCATCACGTCCTACCAAGGCGAGATCACGAAGACCCGGGTGACGCGGCACTACCCGCCGGACACGCAGGCGGCGGGCATCTGGTTGTGGAACCGCCAGCCCACGCGCTGGCGCCGGCAGCCGGACTCAACGGACGGCAACGACGACGCGCCGCCGCCGGTCAAGGTCGTGGTGGAGGTGAAGAGCGCGCGCCGGCGCAGTGACGATGCCGACGCTCAACGAACCGCAGGCTGAGTTCCTCGCGCTCGAGCGCAAGTACCGGGCGTTCGTCAGCGGCTTCGGCGGCGGGAAGACCTGGGCGGGTGGCGCAGCGCTGTGCAAGCACGCGTGGGAACGGCCACGGATCAATGCCGGCTACTTTGCGCCGACGTTCCCGATGATCCGGGACATCTTCTATCCGACGATCGACGAGGTCGCGCAGGACTGGAACCTGACCATCAAGGTCAACGAGTCGAACAAAGAGGTCCACGTCTACAGCGGGCGCCGGTACCGGACCACGATCATCTGCCGCTCGATGGAGAACCCGGGCGACATCGCCGGCTTCAAGATCGGGCACGCGCAGGTCGACGAGTTGGACCTGCTGAAGATCGACAAGGCGGCGCTGGCGTGGCGGAAGATCATCGCGCGCATGCGCTACTCGGTGCCTGGCCTGCGCAACGGCATCGACGTCACGACGACGCCCGAGGGCTTCAAGTTCGTCTACCGGCAGTTCGTCAAGGAAGTGGCGGAGCAGCCCGAGAAGCTCGGCGGGCTGTACGGCATCGTGCAAGCCTCGACGTTCGACAACGAGGCGAACCTCCCCGACGACTACATCGACTCGCTGCGCGCCAGCTACCCGCCGCAGCTGATCGAGGCCTACCTGCGCGGCCGGTTCGTCAACCTGGCCAGCGGGTCGGTCTACCCAGAGTTCGACCGCCGCCTGAACCACACCGACGCCGAGATCAAGCCCGGCGAGGTGCTGCACATCGGCATGGACTTCAACGTCAACAAGATGGCGGCCGTTGTGTACGTCGTGCGAGATGGCGCGCCGCTGGCGCTGGCCGAGCACACGGGCGTGCGCGACACGCCGGCGATGGCAAAGCTTCTCAAGGACCGGTACCAGACCGGCCGTGAAGCGAAGGACCGCCACGAGATCCGCGTCTATCCGGACGCCAGTGGCCAGAACACCAGCTCGAAGGATGCGAGCGAGTCGGACCTGTCGATCCTGAAGCAGGCCGGCCTGCCGGTCGTCGTGAACCCCACGAACCCGGCTGTGAAGGACCGCGTCAACGCGGTCAACGCCCTGATCCTGAACGACAAAGGCGAGCGCCGGCTGAAGGTGAACACCCGGCACTGCCCGAACTTCACCGAGGCGCTCGAGCAGCAGATCTACGACCCGAAGAGCGGGGAGCCCGACAAGAAGGCCGGGCTAGATCACGTCAACGACGCCGGCGGCTACTTCCTCGTGAAGCAGTGGCCGATCGTGCGTCGCACCGCAACTGTCGAGCGCCTGCGCGCCTGAACCTATGGCAGCAAAAACCGTCGCCGACAAGTCGCCCGCCGTGCTGGCGATGGAGAAGCATTGGGCCCTGGTGGGTTCTCTGTTGGGCGGCACCGACACGATGCGCGCGGCGGGCGAGGCGCTGCTGCCGAAGTGGCCGAACGAGGACGACAAGGACTACGACTTCCGGCGCAAGGTCTCGGTGCTGTTCCCGGCGTACACGCGCACCGTCGAGACTCTGACCGGCAAGCCCTTCAGCAAGCCGATCACGGTGGGCGAGGACGTGCCGGAGCAGATTCAGGCCCTGCTCGACGACGTCGACCTTCAGGGTCGCAACCTCGATGCGTTCGCGTCGGACATCATGGAGGCGGCGCTGGGCTTCGGCCTGGCCGGCATCCTGGTCGAGTTCCCGGACGCCAACGAGGCCGCGGTCGAACGCAACGCGCAAGGCGTCACCACCATGGCGGCCGAGCGAAAGGCAGGCCTGCGGCCGTACCTGGTGCAGATCCGGTGCACGCAGATCCTCGGCTGGAAGGCGCGGCGCGAGAAGGGCGAGTGGAAGCTGCTGCAGCTGCGCTTCTTCGAGACGGTCGAACAGGATGACGGGGAGTTCGGCGCGGCCGAGGTCACGCAGATCCGAGTCCTTGAGCCCGGCAAGTGGTCGACCTACCGCAAGGGCGAGGGCACACAGAAGGACGAGTGGATCCAGCACAAGAAGGGCGTGACCACGCTCGACTTCGTGCCGTTCGTGCCCGTCTACGGCAAGCGCCTGGGCTTCATGGTTGCCAAGCCGCCGATGCTCGAGCTGGCGCACCTCAACGTGAAGCACTGGCAGAGCCAGAGCGACCAGGACAACCTGCTGCACGTCGCGCGCGTGCCGATCCTGACCATCATCGGCATCGACGACGAGAAGTGGAAGCTGACCGTCGGTAGCTCGGCGGCCGTGAAGCTGCCGATGAACGCCGACATGAAGTTCACGGAGCACAGTGGCGCCGCGATCACTGCCGGCAAGACCAGCCTGGACGACCTCAAGGAAGAGATGCGCCAGGCCGGCGCCGAATTGCTGGTGATCAAGCCCGGCGTCATCACGGCCACCGAGGTGACGACCGAGAACGCCGTCGGCATGTGCGCGCTGCAGCGCATCGTGCAGGGCCTGGAGGACGCGCTGGACTTGGCGCTGCAGTACATGGCCGAGTGGCTCAAGCTCGAGCAGGGCGGCCACGTCACCCTGTTCAACGACTTCGGCGCGGCGACGCTGGCCGAAGCTTCCGCGCAGCTGCTGCTGGAGTCGGCGAAGGCCGGCAAGATCAGCGACGAGACCTACCACGGGGAGCTGCAGCGCCGCGGCATCCTGTCGCCCGATGTGGACTGGGACACCGAGAAGGATCGAATCGAGGAGCAGGGCCCAGCGCTGGGCACACTGCCGGACCCAACCGAGGACCCGAACCGGCGACCTGAACCAGCGGGGGCCTGATGCCCTCCGTCAACTTCGAACTGCGCGAGGAGGAGATCGCGCATCAGGTCAACCTGCAGCGCTACAGCACGGGTGTCGTCCGTCGCCTGATCGGAATCCTCAACCGCGCTGACGCCGAGCTCGCCGCCGCCCTCCAAGGGGCGCTGGACCGGCTGCCGGCCGAATCCTTCACCGTCGAGCGCCTCGAGATGCTGCTCGGGTCGATCCGCGCGATCAACCTGCGCGCCTACGAGGCGGTCGGCCGCGAGCTCACCGTCGAGCTGCGCGAGCTGGCGACCTACGAAGCGAACTACCAGCGTCAGCTGTTCGAGTCGGTGATCCCGTCGCAAGTCATCGCGCAGGTCGGCATCGCGCAGATCGCGGTCGAGCAGGTCTACGGTGCCGCGCTGTCGCAACCGATGCGCGGCCGGCTACTCATGGAGTGGGCAAGCAGCTTGGAAGAAGGGCGGCGCGCGCGGATTCGAGACGCCATCCGGCTCGGCTACGTGGAAGGGCAAACGATTCAGCAAATCGTCCAGCGCATCCGGGGAACTCGGGCGCGCGGTTATCAGGACGGCATCATCGAGATTGATCGGCGACATGCGGAGGCAGTCGTCAGGACCGCTGTCTCGCACGTCGCCGGCTTTGTGCAGGATCGGTTCTTCGCCGAGAACGAGGATCTGATCAAGGCACTAGCTTGGACCAGCGTGCTTGATGCGCGGACCACGGTCGAGATCTGTGTGCCGCGTGATGGCAAGCAGTACCACCCGGTCACGCATCGTCCGATCGGGCACAACCTGAAGTGGATGGGCGGACCGGGCCGCGCGCATTGGTGCTGCCGGAGCACGAAGATCCCGATCACGCGCTCGTACCGCGAGCTCGGCATCGATGTGGACGAACTCCCGCCAGGTGATCGGGCCTCGATGGACGGCACTGTGCCGGCCGCGACCACGTACAAGGAATGGCTGTTGCGCCAGAGCGCAGCACGGCAAGACGATGTGCTCGGGCCGACGCGCGGTCAGTTGCTGCGAAAGGGCGGCCTGCAGATCGATCGCTTTTGGACCGACAAAGGCGCGTTCCTGGACCTCGATGACCTGCGAGAAAGGGATGCCGCAGCCTTCCGCAAAGCGGGGGTCTGACCGAAAATAGGCGAGCCCCGAAGGTGCTACCAACACCGACGAGGCTCTAACCACTTCGACTAGTTGGAGTCGCGATGGCTGAGAAGAATTCTACGAGGGTGCTCCCTCACACCTGCGCCATCTGCGGCGCGGTCTTCACACCGCTCAAGTTCAGGCCGTCGCTCGGCGTGTTCAAGGCGTACACCGGGCGCGAGAGCTGCTCCGCTGAGTGCGCTCATATTGCCAAGGGTCGCCGCACCGCGAAGCGGATGAAGGAAACCCGAGACCAGTGGGTCGGCCCGAACAACCCGATGTGGAAGGGCTCCTGCCTGCGGCGCAACAAGTCCTATCGCGGGCCGGATTGGGCGCAGGTCGCCGAGTCGATCCGCAAGCGCGATGGGTACCAGTGCAAGCACTGTCACATGACCCAAGCGGAGCACGAAGCGCGCTGGGCCCAAGCTCTTGAGGTGCACCACAAGGTGCCGTTTTCCGAGTTCACCGACTATCCTCGAGCGAACCGGCCGGCGAACCTCGTGACGCTGTGCAAGACCTGCCACATGCGGGCGGATCGGGCGATCAAGCAGCGGCAGACGCTGCTGACCTTCGAGGACGAGCCGAGGAAAAAGGCGCGCGAGGATCTCGTGCTTGGATCGAACAACCCGCGGGCGAAGCTGAACGAGTCTCAGGTGGCTGAGATCAAGCGACGCCTGCTGTGTCGTGAGCCGCACCGATTGATCGCGGCCGACTACGGAGTGAGGAAGACGCTGATCTCAGCTATCAGCACGGGCCAGAACTGGGGCCACGTCAAGGCAAACCGACCGGCGTAGACTGCCAACCGTGCCGACCCGCCTGAAGCTCGTCCCGCCCACCGAAGAGCCTGCCGCCACCAAGGTGCGCCGGCGCGTGGCCGCGCAGCCGAAGCCGGCCTCGATGATCCAGTGCAGGCGCTGCGGCGGCCGCGAGGTGATCGAGGTCAAGAGCGGCGTGCTGTTCCAAGCCGGCAAGACCAAGGGCGGCACGAGGCAGCTGGCCTGCTACCTCTGCATGATGCGCGGCGAGCGCGTGATCCTCGCCTGAACCTGGAGAGGTTGATGGAGATCGAGGTCATGGTCGACGGCAAGCCGCAGACGCGCCCCGCGACGGTCCAGATGGAGCACCGAGACATCCTCGGCCGGCTGATCGGCCAGGAGATCGTGCCCGAGACGAACGAAGGCGAGGTGCTCGCCCGGACCATCGACGGCCGCTGCCACATCTTCACGGGCGCCCAGCACCCGTAGCGCCACAGCACGCACCGAACACCCACTGAGCCCGCCCCGCGCGGGCTCTTCGCTTTCTAGGCCGCCCTGGGCAACCACGGCGGCCTTTTCGTTTCTGCCGCACCGGCCGGATGGCCGACGGCGCTCCGGGGCGGATGCCTCACCGCGAACCTGGGCGGATGCCCAAGGAAACACCACCATGCCTTTCAAGTACGACGCAACTGGCGCAATCGTTCTCCAAGAGTTCGAGGGCAAAAAGCTTCCGGTGTTCATCAACGCCGAGGGCAAGGAATCGCCCTTCGATGGCGACAGTGCTGTCGCCACCATCAGCCGCCTCAATGGCGAAGCCAAGGGGCACCGCGAGCGCGCGGAGAAGGCCGAGGGAAGCCTCAAAGCCTTCGAAGGCATCACGGACCCGGCGGCCGCCATCAAGGCCTTGGCCACGGTCAAGAACCTCGACGACAAGAAGCTGGTGGATGCCGGCGAAGTCGAGAAGGTCAAGGCCGAGGCGGTGAAGGCGCTCGAGGAGAAGTACGCACCGGTCGTCAAGGAGCGGGACACGCTCAAGAGCCAGCTTGACTCGCACCTCATTGGTGGCGTGTTCACGCGCTCGAAGTTCATCGCGGAGAAGTTCGCCGCTCAAGGCCCGGCCGGCGCCGAGATCGCGCAAGCGCTCTTCGGCTCTCGCTTCAAGGTCGAGGACGGCAAGCTCATCGCACTGGACGCTTCAGGCAACAAGCTGTACTCGCGCGCCAAGCCTGGCGAGCTCGCCGACGCCGAAGAGGCGATCGAGTTGCTCGTCGAGGCGTACCCGCACAAGGCGTCGATCCTGAAAGGGACCGGTTCCTCTGGCGGCGGCACGCAGAACGGCGGCGGTGGTGGCGGTAAGACGACTCTGACCCGAGCTCAGTTCGGCGCGCTCGACCCGGCGGCACAGATGGCCGCAGTGCGCGACGGCGCAACGATCACGGACTGAGCCTCTCTCCGATTGCAAACACCGGGCCCGCAAAAGCGGGCCTTCTCACTTCTGAGAGGTACACCATGCGCACTCTGAAGATTCGTGCCGCGGCTCTGCTCGCGGTCGCCGCGGCCATCGCGGTCTACCCCATCGCCACCATGGCGACCGTTGCGTCGCGCGTCTGGGACTTCATGCGAGGCGACCCCGCCGACCTGAAGGCTCACGGCGTGTTCGGCGCGAACACCATCACCAACCTGATCCCCGACATCTACAACGCGCTCGATGTCGTGTCCCGTGAACTGGTCGGCTTCATCCCGGCCGTTTCCACGGACATGACTTTCGAGCGCGCCGCTGTCGGCCAGACGGTGCGATCGCACGTCGCTCCCGCGGCGAGCGCGTCTGACATCACGCCCGGCGTCACGCCGCCGGACGACGGCGATCAGACGATCGGCAACGTGTCGATGACCATCACCAAGGCACGTCGCGTGCCGGTGCGCTGGAACGGCGAGCAGTCGCTGGGCCTGAACAACGGCGGACCCGGCCGTCGCAACGTCATGCGCGACCAGTTCGCGCAAGCGATGCGCACGCTGTGCAACGAAGTCGAGAGCGATCTCGGTGCGCTGCACATCTACGCGTCGCGCGCCTACGGCACGGCCGGCACCACGCCGTTCGCGACCGCCGACGACTGGACGGACGCGTCGGAGACCCTGCGCATCCTGAAGGACAACGGCGCGCCGGGCGGTCAGCACCAGCTCGTTATCAACACCGCTGCCGGCGCCAAGTTCCTCGGCAAGCAGGCGCGCGTCGATGCCAACGGCAGCGATAGCATCCTGCGTCAGGGCATCTTGCTGCCGGTGCATGGCATCGACCTGCGCGAATCGGCCGCCGTTGCGACGAGCACGGCCGGTACCGGCGCCAGTGCGACGACCAACACCGCCGGCTATGCCATCGGCGCCACGGTCATCACGCTGGCCTCGGCCGGCACCGGCACGATCGTGGCTGGCGACGTGATCACCTTCGCGGGCGACACCAACAAGTACGTGGTGGCGTCTGGCGACGCGGATGTGTCCAACGGCGGCACGATCACGCTCGCGGCGCCCGGCCTGCGCAAGGCCATTGCGGCTTCGGCCACGGCGATCACGGTGGTCGCGGCTGCGGCTCGCAACATGGCCTTCGCCCGCTCGGCCATCGCGCTTGCGACCCGCGCGCCGGCGCTCCCGGAGGAGGGCGATCTCGCGCTGGACCGGCAGATCGTCACCGATCCGCGCAGCGGCCTGAGCTTCGAGATCTCGATGTACGCGCAGTACCGCCAGGTGCAGTACGAGGTCGCGCTGGCCTGGGGCGTGAAGGCGGTGAAGACCGAGCACATCGCCCTGCTCCTGGGCTGATCCAGGACCGAGCTGATCGTGGAATCGCGGGGGCTTCGGCCCCCGCTCTCTTGAAGGAGCCAACCATGAAGCAGATGAAGGTCATGCCCTGGGGCAAGGATCAGGGCGACTACGTGGTGATCAACGCGGAGGACTTCGATCCGAAGGTCCACAAGGCCTACGGCGAGCAGGCAGCGTCGACCGAAGGCGGCGAGAAGCCCCTCGACGAGATGAGCGCGGCCGAACTCAAGGAGCTGGCCACCGCGAAGGGTCTCGAGTTCCCCGGCAACGTCTCGAAGGCGAAGTTGCTGGATATGCTGAACACCGCGGCGGCCTGAAGCCATGGCCCTCGTCGTCGAAACCGGCGCAGGCCTGCCGGACGCGGACTCCTACATCTCGGTCGCAGAAGCCACGGCGTACCACGCCGCGCGCGGCAATGCGGCCTGGGCCGCTGTCGTCGACGATACGACGCGAGAGCAGCTGTTGCGTAAGGCGACGGGGTTCATCGACGGCACCTATGCCGGCCAGTGGCTGGGATACCGGATGACGGACTCGCAGGCGTTGGACTGGCCGCGCGGGTATGTGCCGCGGCAGCCCCCATCGCTGACGGGCAGCATCTACTGGCCTGACGACGAGGTGCCGGTGGCGGTGCGTAATGCGTGCGCCGAGCTCGCGCTGCGCGCCATCAGTGGCGACCTTGCTCCCGACCTCTCCGGCCAAGTCAGGAGCGAGAAGGTCGGCCCGATCGAGGTGGAGTACGCGCCCGGCGCGCGGCAGCAGGTCAAGTACCAGGTCGTCGACGGCCTGCTGCAGCCGTTCCTGCAGGGGGGCGGCCAGTCGTTCGTGAAGGTGACGCGCGCGTGATCGCAGAAGCCGACCAGGCGCATGTGGTGCCGCTGGGCGACCTGCGCGAGCACGACGCGAACATGCGGTGCTGGTGCAAGCCGACTCAGGACGCGGAAGAGCCGGCGCTGTTCGTGCATCACGCGATGGATGGGCGCGAGGCGTTCGAGACTGGCGAGAGGAAGCCGTCATGAAGCGCGCCGGCAGCCACGAGCCCTACACCGAAGATGCAATCCGACGCCTGAAGTGCGTGCGCTGCGGCGCGCGCGCGAAGTTCCAGTGGCAGTGCTGCGCCGACGGCAACACCTGGCGTCCGATCTGCCCAGCCTGTGACGTCGAGCTCAACGCGCTGGTCCTGCTCTGGATGAGAGATCCGGAAGCCGAGGCGAAGGTCTCCGACTACGCGCAGCAGAAGGGCGTCCTGCTGTGACCGCCTTCAACTACGCCGCGACCGCGCAGACCGCGCAGCGCCTGCTGCAGCGCTTCGGCGCGCAGACCACGCTGACGCGGCCTGGCACACCGACCTATGACCCGGAGACGGGCGAGACGACCGCGACGCCGGTGGTTGACTCGTGCACCGCGGCCGTCTTCCCATACGGCGACAAGTACGTCGACGGCACACAGATCCTCGCCACTGACCGGCAGGCCTACATCGCCGCGGTCGGCCTGACCGAGCCGAAACCAGGTGACGTGCTCCTGTGGGGCGGCTCAGGCCTGACGGTGATCAAGACGAAGAACATCGCGCCGGCGGGCCTGCCGGTGCTCTACGAAGCGCAGGTTCGGGCCTGATCATGGCGACCCAGTTCACCTTCGGCCGGTCGCTGCAGCGCTTCGCCGAGAAGGCTGGCCGCAATGCAGACCTCGTGATCCGCAAGGTCGCGGTCGACATGAACTCGCGCATCGTGCTGCGAACCCCGGTCGACACCGGCCGCGCGCGCGGGAACTGGCAGACAACGATCGGCTCGCCGGCGACGGGCCAGCTCAGCGTCGAGGATCCGACCGGCGCGAGCACCGTGGCGGCCGCGACGCGCCGCCTGGCCGGCTTCAGGTCGGGGCCGAGCATCTTCATCATGAACAACCTGCCCTACATCGAGCGCCTCGAGTACGGCCACAGCGGGCAGTCTCCGCAGGGCATGGTCCGGGTCACGGCGCGCGAGTTCCTGAACCTCGTGAACACCGAGGCGCGCGCGGTGCGGCAGACGCCCTTCAACAGCGGCGGCAACCGATGAGCATCCTCAAGATCCGCGCCGCGCTGGAGGTTGGGCTCAACAGCATCACGCCGGCGCTGCCGACCGCCTGGCAGAACATGGACTTCACGCCGCCTGCGTCCGGCGGCTATCAGCGCGTCGCACTGCTGCCGGCGCAGCCAGAGAACCCCAGCATCGGCGCGTCGCTGCACCGCGAAGTCGGGATCCTGCAGGTGACGCTGATCTATCCGCAGAACGCGGGCCCGTCTGCAGCCGAGGCGCGGGCTGAAGCGATCCGCGCGCAGTTCAGGCGCGGCTCGTCATGGATCAAGGATGGCGTGACGGTGATCGTCGACGGAACGCCGGCGATTGCCGCCGGGCGCAACGAAGACGGCCGCTTCGTCGTGCCGGTCTCGATCCCATATCACGCGAACGTCTTCAGCTGACCGGCGAGGGCCGCGCAGCAGGTTTCCGGGCCGCCTCATGGCGGCCTTTTTCATGGGCTACCAGGAAAGGGCGTAAGCCATGTCGAACGCTGAAATCACCAGCCGCACCATTGCCATCGGCAAGCAGGCGGCCCTGGGCACTCTCGCGCTGACCAACAGCGGCAAGTACCAGAACTTCCGGCCGGACACCTCGGGTGGCCTCACGAAGGAGTCCTTCGAAAGCGACTCGGTGCGCCGCGATGCTCAGTACGGCAACCCGCGGCACGGCCTGCGCCAGGTCGGCTTCAACCTGAGCCAGGAGCTGCAGATCGGCGGCCACAACGACCTGCTGGCCGGCCTGCTGCGCGCGGCCTGGGCGGCGGCGGGCACGATCACCGGCACCACGATCGCCGTCAACGCGGCGACGCGCACGATCACCGACAGCGGCAACGGCTTCGTCACCGCCGGCTTCAAGGTCGGCGACATCGTGCGCTTCCTCACCGCAGGCAGCGGCGCGACGGAGAACGAAGGCGTCAACCTGCGCCTGCTCACGGTCGCCGCGGGCTCGATGACCTACGCCGCGGACCCGTGGACCTCCGGCATGGTCGACGACGCCGCCGGCGACAACGTCACGCTGGCGGTGCCCGGCAAGAAGCTGCAGATCCCGTCGAGCGCGCACACGAAGGACTACTTCACCATCGCGGACGATCACGCCGACGTCGATCAGCATTCGGTCTACCAGGACTGCATCGTCAACAGCGCGGCGTTCGACATCGCGCCGGGCGCACATGCGAACGTGACCTTCGCGATGCTGGGCCTGGATGCCGATCTCGACGGCGCCGACGACTACTTCACCACGCCGACCGCGGCGCCCACCGGCGCGCTGCTCGCTGGCCCCGAGGGCAAGATCCGCTACGGCAGCGCCGACTCGGCGGTGATGACGCAGCTCTCGCTGACCGTGGACAACCAGGGCGAGGTCAAGGCGGTGATCGGCGCCAACGTGTCGCCGGACGTCTTCCGCAACGGCGTGCGGGTGTCGGGCTCGATGGGCGCGCTGTTCGACGGCGGTGCGGTGCTGCAGAACTTCGACGACGAGACCGAAGCGGCGCTCTTCATCTACCTCTTCGCCGACAGCACGCCTGGCAGCGAGTTCCTGATCATCAAGCTGCCGAACGCGAAGATCAACAGCGCTGACAAGGGCACGGACGGGCCTGCCGTCACGCTCAGCGGCGACTTCTCGGCCGGCAAGTATGTCGGGGCATCGACGGTGATCGAGGCCACCACCATCGCCATCTGCGATTCGACGGTGGCCTGATGGATCTCGCGAAGCACGACATGAACGCCCTGGGCAACCAGGGCGCGTGGATCTCGATCGTCGGCCCTGACGGCCGGCCGACCGACCTGCGGATCAAGATCCGCGGCGCCCAGAGCGACCCGCTGCGCAAGGTCCAAGAGGACCACAAGCAGCGCGTCGCGGCAGCCATCAAGGCCGCCAAGGGCGACAAGGTCGACTTCGAAGCCCTTGACAAGGTGCGCGATCGCGAGATGGCGATCGCGTCGACCATCGACTGGGAGAACTTCGAGGAGAACGGCCAGCCGTTGGCCTGCACGCCCGAGGCGGTCGCACGCTACTACCTTCACCCCGGCTACGACTGGCTCGTGGTGCAGGTCTACGCCGGCGCGCAGGACGCCAAGGTTTTTCTGACGCCCTGAGCGACCAGGTCGCCGCGTTCGTCGCCCACTGGGAGCGGATGCGGCAGCCATACGTTCAGGGCTCGGCGAAGCCATCGCGGGTCCGCTCGCGCTGGGAGGTGCTCCAGCAGCTCGAGCGCAGCACCGGCCGGCGCCACCCCGACCTCGACGGACCCGGCATTGACCCTGGACTGGCCTACCTCACCGAGTGGTGGCGCGAACTCGACGAAGCGCGCGCGGAAGGCTTCAACGGCCTGCAGCCGCTGAGCTATGCCGAGATTGAGGCCTGGGCCCGGCTGACGGGCCGCTCTCCGTCGGTGGATGAAGTGACCACGCTCCAACGCATCGACCGCGCCTACCGCCGCATGTACGCCGAGGAGTCGGCGCGGCGCCGCGAGGCCGAAAGGACGAAGGCAAAGTAATGGCCGACGTAGCAGCCCTTGGCATCGAGATCCAGACCGGCGACGTCAACCGAGCCCGCAAGGAGCTCGACGCATTGACGAAGTCGGGCCAGCGCACCGAGACCATGGTGGCCGGCCTGTCGAACACCAGTCGCCTGCTCGGCCGCGCCTTCGGTGGCATCGGCGCGGCCGCGCTGGCGCGCGAGGTGATCCAGACCGCGGACGCCTATTCGAACATGAACGCGCGCCTGTCGCTGGTCACGCGCGGCATCACCGGTCTGGAGCAGGCTCAGGCGGCGCTGCTGGCCACGGCCAACAAGACGCGCACCGGGCTGGGCGAGACCGCCGACCTATTCGGCAACCTGTCGCGCGCTACGCAGCGCCTCGGCGTCAGCCAGGGTGAAGTGCTCGGCGTCACCGAGAGCATCAACAAGGCGCTCGTGATCAGCGGTGCCAGCGCGCAGGCCTCGGCCGCCGCGCTGGTCCAGCTGGGCCAGGGCTTCTCGAGCGGCACGCTGCGCGGCGAGGAATTGAACTCGGTCCTCGAGCAGGCGCCGCGGCTCGCTCAGGCCATCGCGGATGGTCTCGGTGTCAACGTGGGCCAGCTGCGACAGCTCGGCGAGCAGGGAAAGCTGACGGCCGATCGAGTCTTCACCGCGCTGCAGTCGCAGGCCGGCAAGCTGAACACCGAGTTCGACAAGATCCCGACCACGGTTGCCGGCGCGATGCAGCAGGTCGGCAACTCGCTGTCGGTTGTCATCGGCAAGCTCAACGAGGCGACCGGCGCGACCAGCCTGCTGGCAAAGGCGCTGTCGGGCATCGGATCGATCCTCGATGACGCCGCCGGCGCGCTGTCGGCGCCGGGCAGTCAGGGCCGCGTGTCGTTCCAGGAGCGCGCGCTGAAGCGATACGAGGATCAGCTGGCGGTGGAGCGCCAGAAGACAGGCGCCGCGGGTGTCATGGCCCGCTTTGTCGACATCCCGTATCTTGAATCGCGTGTCAAGGATCTTCGCGAGCGCATCGACGCAGCGAAGCCGGAGCTCGAGGAGATCGCGCGCAACGTCGCGTTGATCGATGAGGAGAACCGCCGGCGCTTCGGCCGCTTCGATGCGGAGCGAAACCCGGTGGCCAAGGCCACCTCCGGTGGCGGGTCGAAGCGGGATCCGTACCGCGACGCCGTCGAGGCTCAGAAAGAGCGCATCGCGCTGCTCGGCAAGGAAACCGAGCTCGAGCGCGTCAACGCAGAGATCTCGCTTGGCAAGTTCGGCAAGCTCGGCGCGGCGCAGAAGAAGGTGCTGCAGGACGGCGCGGCCGAGCTCGACCAGAAGCAGCGGCTGATCGCGCTGGCCGGTGAGGAGCAGCGCGCGCGCGAAGCCGCGGCGACCCTGATGATGAAAGCCGCCGACTTGGCGGCTCAAGAGGCGGATAGGCTCGCCGAGCAGAACCAGGCACTGCGCGAGGAGATCGAACTCATCGGCGCCAGCGAGCAGGCGAAGGCCAGCATCGAGAAGGCGCGCATCCGCAGCATCCGCACGCTCAAGGAAGAGCAGCTGGCCATGCTGGAGAACAGTGGCAGCGTCGGCGCGGAGACCGAAGCGCTGCGCCAGCAGATAGAGCTGCTGCGCCAGCGAGAAGAGTTGCTCGGTCAGCGCGGCGCGGCGAAGGCATCCGAAGACGCGAGGCAGGCCGCCAGCAAGACGGGTGACGCCTACCGCAGCTCCATCGCCGACAGCATGGAGCAGGGCTTCCGTGACGGCTTCCGGCACGGCGAGGACTTCACCGACATCTTCCTGAACGAGCTCAAGGCACGCTTCGCCAGCACGATCCTGCGGCCGGTGATCGATCCCGTCGCGGCCGCTGGCAACCAGCTGATCGACGCCTTCGTCAAGTACATCGGCGGAGCGCTGACGAACATGTCGACCACGAACCCTTCGTCGGTCAACTACGAGAACAGCTTCGACACGATGTCCTACGGCGGTGGCCGGGCCGGCGGCGGCAGCGTGCGCCGGGGCAGCTACTACCGCGTCAACGAGGAAGGCCCGGAGGTCTACCGCGACCGCGCCGGCCGCGACTACCTCATGAACCCGGACGGTGGTCGCGTGATCCCCAGCGGACAGGCCGGCGGCGGTGCGTCGTCGGTGGTCCTGCAGCCGCGCATCTACAACCAGGACGCTGGCAACACGGCGGTCGAGACGCGGCAGGGCGCTGATGGCCAACTCGAGGTGTTCGTGCGCCGCATCAAGGGCGACCTGCGCAGCGAGATGGCGGGTGGTGGGCCGATCGCGCGGGCCACGGCCGGCCGCTTCGGCATGAACAACGGCAGCCAGTTGCGGCGCCGCGGCGGGTGACGTGTGGCGAGCATCTATGTCCTGCCGGAGTCGATGCCTCCGGCGCTTCGTGACGGCCACAGCTTCCAGCCGCTGCCAAACGCTCGGAAGCGGGACCGCGATGCCGGGGAGTCGCGGATGCGGCCCCGCTTTCGAAGCGTGCCCGATGTCTGCACGGTCTCATGGTTCATCGAGGACCAAGCGGTCTTCGATGCCTTCCACGACTGGTTCGAGGAAACCATCGTCGTCGGCACCGAGGACTTCGATATCCAGGTCGCGGATCGCGAGGCCTTCGGTCGGCGCTGGTACACCGCGCGCTTCATCGACGACGCCGGCTACGAGGTGCAGATCGACGAGTGCGGCCGCTACACGGTCAGCGCCACGCTGTGGCTGGTGGAGGACATTGGCACCGAGCGAGTGGCCCCTGGCATCGAGGCCTCGGGCGGCATTGTGTTCGGAGGCGGCGCCTCCTTCGAACTAGCCGCGCTGGCTGGTTCCGGTGACATCGCGTTCAGTGGCGGCGCGGTATTCGTCCCGCCAGCCCTCCTCGCAGCGGGCGGAATCGAGTTCGAAGGTGGCGCCGAGTTTCCTGCGTCTGTCGAGGCCCGAATCACCGAAGACGACGAGGACCGTCTCACCGAAGACGACGAAACGCGCGTCTTGGAGTAAAGCATGACGAAGAAGATCAGCGAGTTGACGGACGCAGACCTGCCGCTTGCCGGCGATGAGCTGCTCGAAGTGTCGGTGCCCGGAACGCCGAACCTTTCGCGCAAGGTCACCGCACAGGACATTGCAGATTTGGCGCCGGGCGGCGCCGGTGGCGCGCTGACGCCATACCCCGATCCCGCCTATCTCTGGTACGGCCCGAGCGGCGTCACGGTCGACAGTGTCGGCAGCCAGATCTGCGGCGATCCGTTTGTGGTGTGGGACGGAACGCAGTTCATCAAGTACCACTTCGAGACACTGAGCTCGGCGCCCCACGTCAAGTGCTACTACCGAACTGGACCAACAACCGAGGGTCCGTGGGCCACGAAGACAGAGATCACCGGCATGGCCGGCTATCACAAGCCTGTCATCCTGGTCGACGAGCTCGGCGCGCCTGTGCAGGTCGGCGGCAACTACCACGCCTATGCCGTCTTCTTCGACAGCACGCTCGCCTCGAAGGAGATCTTCCACTTCACGGCCGCGACGCTGACCGGCACGTGGACGGTCGCGAGCAAGGTGATCGCCAAGGGCGGCAGCGGCGACAAGGACGAGTTCAACACCGACACCCCCTTCGCGATCTACAAGGGCGGCACCGTGTACCTCTGGTACATGGGCGCGCCGAGCAGTTCGCTTGCGACCTTCGGTCTGGCGGTTCGCATGCTGCGCGCCACGGCCACGGACCCGGACGGCCCTTTCACGAAGTCGAGCACTGACGTTCTCGAGCCGAGCACTTCGGCCGCATGGGACTACGGCTGGATGGGAGGCGTGCAGATTCGCCTGAGGCCGGATGGCACCTACATGATGGTCTACAACGCGGGCGACACGCGGCCCGTGAGCGCAGGCCAGGAACCGAACACCAGCCGAGTCGGCTACGCCTACGCTTCGTCGATCAATGGGCCATGGAGCAAGGATCCGTCGAATCCGTACTTCACGCCGACCAACGCGCCAACGACGGGGCTTGAGCAAACGAACATCTGGCGCGCGCACATGGCGTTCGATCCGAAGATCGGTCGCTGGACGATGTTCTACAACACGGGGGGCTCAGGCAGCGAGGTCATCACCTACGCACGCCAAGGTGCCTATGACTACTTCTACGGCACGGGCGCCGGCTTCGACGTCCAGACGCTGACGACAAGCGCCGCTGCGCTGACGAACTCTCGCGTGAACCTCACGCCCGGCGTGTACCGCGTCAAGTATCAGGTCAACTACATCGCCGACACCGCGGGCGGCACGAGCACGAAGCCCGACATCGACACGCAGATCCGCCTCAACGGCATCGACCTGACCAACAGGGTCAGCAGGGAGTATGTCGGATCGTATGCCTACGAGAACCGGGATACGACTGTCGAGGCGATCGTTGCTCTCGGCGCGTCGGGCTATGTCGATGCAACGGTTGTTGCTGCGCCATCGGCGCTATCGACTTCGAAGGCACGCCGGCTGCGCGTCATGGTTGAGCGGATCGGCTGATATGCCGGAGATCGCCTACCCAACGAGCCTGCCAGGGCCAGGGCCGGGGGTCCTGACGCCGCGACCAAGGCGTGCCGGATCGACCATTGAAGGCAACAGGCAGCTTCGACCTCGTCAGCGTGACTTCGCCGGCGCCATTCATCGCTACCCGTTCACCTACACGCCGGAAGAGATGGCGGCTTGGCGGTCGTGGTATCGGGGATCGCTGATCAATGGTCGCCGGTGGTTCTCGATTGCACTGCCCGGGGGCGGCGGCGTGATCACACGCGTGGCGCGCTATTTGAATGTCAGCGAGGTGCTGCTTCCGTCGGGAAACTTCCGAGTGACGGCCACGCTGGAGCAGCGCGGCGCAGCGATGCCGCCGCAAGCCACGTGGTCGATCGGCAAGGAGGAGTTTTGGAAGTACCGCGTCGAACTGCTAGGCAGCGGCGCGGACTACTCGTCTGCCGAATACAACGACATCGCGTGGCCGATCGCGCAAGCGCCGTTCGGCGACGGGCCTCACCCCTACCACGCAGGCGTCTGGCCCGACCCGAACACCATCGTCCCGCTCAATCGCGCGATCTGGATGCGGCGCTCCGAATTTTTGCCGGTGCTGGATGACATCGCGATCCACGTCAAGGCCGACAACGCGCCAACGTTGTGGATCAACGGAGAACCCGTGACCCTGGTGCAGCAGGGCGCGTACCCCGATCCCGATGAGTTCCTCTATGAGGCGACGTACACACCGACAAGCGAAGTTCTGGTGTTCGTCCTGCGTGTCATAGACGACGAAGGGAGCGAGCCTGGCGACCACATCTACGCAGACTTGGCGGCCGAGTACCTCTGATGCCAACCTATCTCCCCCCGCGCCGCGGCATCAGCCAGTCCGAGGCGCTGGCAGAGTCGCGTTCGTATGCGACCGCCGATGAGCCGGAACTGATCACGCTGGCCTTCTACCACTCGGCATTCCGAGATGAGAACGGCAACCAGGTCGCGGCCTACGTCGTCAACGACTTCGAACCGCTCTCGGCAACGATCGAAGCCGGCGCGCCGCTTGATGCCGGCGAGGCCGTCACCTTCCAGCCGGTGCCGCTCGAGATCGTGATCCCGGAAGAGAGCGAAGAGAACCGCGATCCGCAGGCAGCGATTCGCGTCGACAACGTCGGTCGCACGCTGACGCCGTACTTCAGGGCCGCCGCGCAGACGCAGGAGCCGGTGGTGTGCATCGCGCGCACCTACATGCCCAGCGACACGAGCGCCCCGCACGAGATGCCACCGCTACGCCTGGAAGTCACGTCGGCGAGCACCAACGGCAGCGCGGTCGAGATCACGGCCGGCTTCGGCGACATCACCAACTACCCGTTCCCGAGCGTGCTCTACACGCCGGAGGGCTTCCCGGGACTCGCGGCTGCGCAATGAGCTGGGTGAACTACTACATCGGCAAGCCTTGGAAAAGGGATGCCGAGGGCCCCGCTGCGTTCGATTGCAAGGGCCTGGTGCGTGACGTGGAGCAGAAGCATGCCGGCAAGTCGGTGCCGCGTCTGCTCAACGTCGGCCGACTCACCGACTGGGCCGCGGTGCGCGAGAGCGTCGCGCGTGATGGCTGGCGGCCCGTGAAGGATCGACCTCGCGAGTTCGACATCCTCACCGTTCGCGGGAAGGACGGACCGCACGTCGGTGTGTTCGTGCGCATCGGCCGACGCCTGCGAGTGCTTCACGCCCACGGCTACGAGCGCGACGGCCGCTCAATCGGCCGAGTCCGCCACGACGACCTCGCCGACCTGCTGGCCGGCGGCTATGGACACCCACGCATCTGGAGGTGCGAATGAGCTTCGAGCTTCGCCGCACCATTCCTGCCGGCTGGGCGCATGTCGGCCCGATGCAAGTCGAGATCGATCGACGAGATGTCCGCTTCGTCGGAGAGTTCCTCTGCATCAACGACTTGGCACCGAGGAACGGCCGCCGGGTCATCTGCTGCATCAATGGCGAGTACATCAGCCGCACCGACTGGTGGCAGCCGGTTCGAGCCGGCGACTGCATCGTCTTCTCGGAGATTGCGCACGGCGGCGGAGGGTCAAATCCGCTGCGGATCATCGCGACAATTGCCGTGCTCGTGGCGGCGATATACGCGCCTCAGTTCCTCGGCGTCGCGAAGGGCTCCCTGGCTGCTGCGGCGGTGTCGGCCACGGTGGCGGTGGCAGGGAACCTGCTCGTCAACGCGATCTTCCCGGTCGAGATGGCCCAGGCGCCGCAGACCCTGCAGTCGAGCCCGACGTACTCTGTCGCGCTGCAGGGCAACCGAGCCCGCCTCGGCGAGCCAGTGCCGGTTCGCTACGGGCAGGAGAAGTTCTACCCCGACGACATCTGTCCGCCGTACGCCGAGTACGAGTTCGCGACCTGGGACCAGTACTTCTGCGCCGGCTTGGCTGTTGGCCTCGGCGAGTACGAGATCCTGTCAGTTGAAATCGACGACACGGACGTTCGCAACTTCCAGGACTTCGAAGTCGTCATCGTCGGGCCCGGGCAGTCCACGCGAACGCAGCCGACGGGCTTCCCCGGCGTCGAGACGTGGGCGGATCAAACCATCATCGAGACGGGGATGATCACCTCTGCTGAGGTGACGGGCCAGGACCTGATCGACTCGAACTGGATCGGCCCGCTGACGCTCAACAAGGCAGGCACGTCGGTCAGCAAGATTTTCGTTGACATGCTGATGCCGCGCGGCTTGCGCAACATCGATTCGGACGGCAGCACGTCGGAGCGGCAGGTGTCCTGGCAGGTCTCCGCTCGCCAGATCAACAGTGCCGGCCAGCCTATCGGGTCGTGGTCGGTGCTGGGAACGGAGATCCTCGAGCAAGACACCGGCCAGCAGATCCGTTACAGCCGTGAGTACGTCGTCGACCCCGGGCGCTATCAGGTGCGGGTGCGTCGCATCGATCCCCGCTCCGACAACGACCTGCACGTCAACGATCTGCAGTGGCTGCAGTTGCGAGGCCTGCTAGACACCCCCGGCGTCGCGAGAACCGACGTGACCGGCATCGCGCTTCGGATTCGCGCGACCTCTCAACTCAGCGGCCTCAGTCAACGGCGCGTGCGCGTCATGTCGCGTCGGCTCGTGTCGGTGTACGACGCCGATTCCGAGACCTGGGGGCCTCCGCAGTTCACGCGGAATCCAGCTTGGGCGCTGGCCGATCTGTGGCGCGATCAGACCTACGGTCGGCGGTTGCCCGACGAGCGGATCGACCTGGCCACACTCGCCGATCTCGCCGAGGTGTGGGATGCCCGTCAAGACAGATTCGACTTCAGCTTCGACCGACAGCTCACGACCGACGATGCCGCGCAGATCGTCGCGGCTGCCGGGCGTGCCAGCACGATGCTTCGTCGAGGCTCGATCTACAGCCTGGTGCGCGACGAACAGCAGGACGCGCCGGTCGCGGTCTTCATGCCGCGCAACATGGATGCCGACAGCTTCGGCCTGTCGTGGGCGCTGCCGACTTCGGAGACGCCGGACGCCATCGCCGTGTCGTTCCGCGACGGCCGCTACTGGGAGGACCGCACGATCTACGCGCAGGTCCACGACGGCGCCATCCACGTCTACGCCGCGAACGAGGTCGGTGTGCCCTTGCGGCCGGTGGGTGTTCCTGCGCCGGCGATCATCGAAGACGTCAAGGCCGACGGCATCATCGGCGAGAAACAGGCGATGCGGCATGCCGCCTACCTGTTGGCGCGCAGCCTGTACCGGCGTGAGCAAGGCTCGTTCGTCGCTGACCTCGATGGCCTGCTCGTGACGAAGGGCTCCCTTGTCGGCATGGGCCACGACACCGCAGCCTGGGGCCGGACCGGCGATGTCGTCGACTGGGATGCCGGCACGCAAACGCTGACCGTTACGGAGCCCTTGGTGTGGACATCGGGGCAGACGCACTACGTTCGCCTGCAGGAGCACACCGGCGGCCTCGATGCGGCGATCGAAGCCACGCCCGGAACCTCCGACTTCGAGATGGTGCTGGCCAGCGCGCCGGGCTTCACGCCGAGCTTCGACGACGCTGACCGGGAGCGCACACGCTACCTATTCGGCTCGCTCGCCGACGTCACGCGCAAGGTGGTTGTCGGCGGCCCTCGTCCACAGTCGATCGACGAGGTCGAGGTGCCATTCTTCGTCGAGGACGACCGTGTCCATACGGCCGACAACGCATGGTTGCCAACCGGCAGCGAGATCCAGGATCCGCTGAGCGATGGCTCGCAATCCGGCGGCGGCGGCGGTGGTGGAGGAGGAGGCGGCGGTGAGATCCCGGTGATCATCACCAGCGAGACCTTCACGACCGTTGGCGAAGAGGCCATCAACCCGCGCGGCTACCTCAACTTCCTCAACGACGGAACGATCTTCCGCGGTGTCGAAATCTTCCCGGACCCGCGCGCGTGGCTAGCCGTGTCGCCGGTCACGCCCACCGTGGCGGCCGAGTACGAGATTTATCTCGAGCTGCTGTCGTTCACTGGCGTTGATGGCAACGGAGATCCTCACCCGGACCCCGTGGGCGACGGCACCGGGTCGATCACGATGCCGACGCTGTCGACGTGGCTGTCCCTTGGCACCGACCGGGAAACCGAACTCGACGTTCTCGCGTCGAGCGAATACACGCTCACGGCCCGCATTCGCGTTCAGATGCGCGATGTCGCGACGCAAACCGTGCAGGGCATGGCGACCTACACGGTCGTCGTGGAGCAGCTCGACAACCCCGGCGGCGGTTGACCGCATCCGTTTCAACGAAACCAATCCTCGAAAGGAGGAGGCTATGCCTTTGGCTGTCGCGGCGATCAACGAGCTGATCGACTACTACTTCCGGGGAGCGTCGGCACCGACACTGCCGGCGAACTTCTACTACACGCTGCTCAGCGCGATCCCGTCAGGAGGTTCGCCGAACGGCACCGAGATCACAGCCGGTGGCGTGACGCGGCAGGCCCGCGCGCGCAATACCACGCAGTGGTCCGGCACGCAGGGCGCCGGCACGACTGGCGCGAGCACGGGCACAACGACGCCAGGCATCACGCGCAACAACGACAAGATCACCTTCGCTGCATCGGCCAGTGCTGATGTGAGCGGCGCTGTTGCTGTCGGCCTGTTCGATGCGAGCACCGGCGGCAACCTCAAGGTGTGGGCGTACATCCGCAACAGCGGCGGCACGCCGGTCACGCGCAACTGGCTTGCCGGCGACGAGATCGCCATCGAGATCAGCGCCATGCAGTGGCAGTTGTCGTGAGGTGCTGATGGACTTCGACAAAGACACCATTGGTCGCATCGCGACGAGCCCGTTCGCCATCGGAGCCCTCGGCGCCCTGGTAACGGCCGTCAAGTTCACGCCTGGCGCGAGCTGGCGGGAACGCGCCTTCAACGTCTTCTCGGGCGCCCTGTGCGCCGGCTTTCTCACGCCGGCAATCGTCGAGTGGCTGAACATGAAATCGCCGGCCTATTCGAGCGGCGCAGCGTTCCTCTTCGGTCTCGTCGGGATGTCTCTCGCAGCAGCTCTACTGCAGGCGATCAAGGACACGCCCCTCGGTCAGATCGTCACTGGCTGGATCAGTCGGAGGAGCTGAGATGGACACGCTGCTCGCGCTCATCAACGCCGCTGCCTGCGGCCTCATCGCCGCCGTGCTGCTGTGGGCGATCCTGTCGCCTCGTGTGCACGACGGCATCGTCATCAAGGTCGGCCTCATCGGCCTGTGCGCTGGCTTCGGCTCGATCGCGCTGCGAATGGTCGACGGCCTCAAGGCCGATGACCTGGTCGGAATGGCCAGGTCGATCCTGCTGATCAACGCGGGGATCGCGGTCGTGATCCTCGGCTACCTGTTGCGACGCGCGCGCGCCGGTCATCCGCTGCGCCGCGTGCCGAGCGACTGGGTGGACCTGCACGACGACCATCTCCACCACGTTTCCGGAGGGAAGCAATGAGCGCTCGACCCTTGTTCATCTCGGTGCTGCTCGCGGCGCTGTTCTTCGCTGCCGTCGCGAACGCCCAGCAGTCCATCGTCGTCCCCGGCGCGCCGGCCCAGACGATCACGGTCCCGCAGGATCCGGCCGTGCCGGCGCTGCAGCAGCGCGCCGACAAGACCGATGCGGCAGTGGCCGCGCTCACGAAGCAAGTCGAGGCGGCCAATGCCGCGATTGCAGCGCTGCAGCCCAAGACGGCCGAACCGACCGTCGCCGCGGCCGACGTGCTGTTCGGCGTCGACCCAGCCAAGGCCCTCAAGGCGCAGACGCCCGTGCTCGGCTACGAGGCCTGCGGAGTCAACCTGATCAGCACGTCGGCGCCTGAGGCGATCCTGTGCAACGGCACCGCACGCATCAGCCTGGTGGTCGATCCGGCAGACGCGACGCGCAAGGTGCTTCGCCTCGCGCAGCAGCCCGGCGATCCGGTGATCGGCGGCCAGCCGCGCACGGAGCTCAACTTCAGCCGCTCCGGCGCCCCGCCGCTGGAAACGCCGCTCGTGCGTTCCTTCCAGATCTACCTGCCGGTCTGGAATGCCACAACGGCGACGTACCTGCTCGCGCAGGTTCACTGGGACGGCTCCGGCTTCCTCAACCCGGCCATGGCGCTCAAGGTCATGAGCGGCAAGTGGCGCCTGGACATCCGCCACGGCACCACGTCACAGGTCAACCAGGTCGTGAACGCCGATCTCGGGCCGATCGCAACGGGGCGCTGGATCAACTTCGTGCAGCGCTTCAAGCTGTCGCCGGCCGGCCAAGGCTACCTCGAGACCTGGATCGATGGCGTGAAGGCCCACAGCTACACCGGCCCCTTCGGCTACGCCAAGGGCACGCCCTTCATCAAGCAAGGCCTGTATCCGCTCGACTCGCCCGTTGGGCAGGCCATCCTGCTGCGCGGACCCTGGCTTGTGCGTGACACCGGCCTGACCGTGCCGCAGCTCAGCGCCTGGGTGGCGACGAAATGAAGTTCGAGATCTACCGAGACGCCGCCGGCCGGTGGCGCTGGCGCCTGAAGGCGCGCAATGGCGAGATCATCGCTGACCCAGGCTTCGGATACTCGCGCAAGGCCGGCGCACTCGCGGCGATCAAGCGCCTCCAGCGCGTGGACCTGTCATTGGTCAAGGTGGTCGCATGCTGATCTCCCTGGCGCAGTTGGTCGCCTGCGGGATCGGCCCGACCCAGGCTCGGACGTTTGTTTATCCGATCAACGAGGCATGCCAGGCATTCGACATCGACACGCCGCCGCGCCTCGCAGCCTTCCTTGCCCAGTGCAAAGTCGAGTCAAGGCGGTTTGCCGACCTCGAGGAGGACTTGACGTATCGGCGCGCCGAGCGCATCCGCGAGGTCTTCGGCGACCGAGTGTCCAGCCTGCAGCAGGCCGGCACGCTCGTCGGAAAGCCCGAGGCGCTGGCCAACGTCGTCTATGCCAACAAGAACGGCAACGGCGATCCCAACAGTGGTGACGGCTGGCGCTACCGTGGTCGCGGGCTCATTCAGCTCACAGGGCGAGCCAACTACATGGCTGCCGGCGCGGCGCTGGGCATGCCGTACAAGGACCAGCCAGACCTCGTGGCAACACCGCGGCACTCCTGCCTCACGGCGGCGCAGTTCTTTGCGGCCAACGGCTGCAACGAGCTCGCCGACAGCAGCCAGATCGACAAGATCACCCGCAAGGTCAACCGCGCGATGCTGCACGCCGCTGAGCGTCGGCAAGCTTTCGAAGAGGCCGTGAGGGTTCTGCTGTGAGCCTCCTGGACCCGCGCGTCTGGCTCGCCGTCATGGCGCTGTGCCTCGCGTCATACGGCGCCGGTCGGTTCCAGCAATGGCGCGCCGACGACCGCGCCGGCAAAGCGGTCGCCCTCGCCGCAACTCAGGACGCGCGCGAGCGCGAAGCCGCTGCACGCAAGTCCGAAAGGGAGATCGCCGATGCGCAACTCGCGAACCTTCGCCGCATCAATGCTCGCCTCGCTGCTGACCTTGACGGGCTGCGCAACCGCCCCGATCGTCTGCCCGACACTGAGCGAGCCGCCTGCACCGGCACCAGCGGAGCCGAGCTTTCAGGACCGGATGCGGGATTTCTTGTCCGGGAAGCTGCCCGAGCCGACGCCGTACTCGCTGCCCTCCGGGCCTGCGAAGCTCGGGAGCGCGGGCAGTACGACGCGCTGATGCTCCGCTAGCCGGCGCAAACACGCCGGGCTGGTCAAGGCGTGGCCGCAACGGTAGCGGGGAAGAATCCGGGGAAGAATCCGACGAATCCAGCCTAGCCAAGCACACCATGTCTCTATGAGATGTTGTGCCAAGTTGTGCTTTGGAGTGCCCTGTTGGCGGTTCGAGTCCCTCCGGGCAGGCCACGCCGCCCAAGGCGTGGCGGGTGGGCCTGGCGCGACCCAGCGCGCTCGCAGCTGGTAACCGATGTTGAAGACCGATACCGGTCTTGCGTCGGCGCTTCGTAGCATCAGCTTGCAGGTGGGGCCTCTTGTGCCGCTGTTGACGCGATCGACACCAACGATCGAATGTCAAGCTGGCCGGGCTTCGATTTGTTGAACCACGATCTCTTCCCGACAAAGGCAAAGCCCGAGCAATCGGGCGGCGCAAAGCCGACGGGTCCAGCGGCTGCTGGATGGCCGGGTTACCGAAGGAAGACCGCAGTGCACTCCCGGTGCTGAAGGGGCGGAGGTCTGGATCTGAACTGGACCTCCGATGCATCGCTACGCCCGCCCCACCTCGACCTCGATCCGATCTTCCCTCTGCACCTGGTTCACCGCGATGGCGACGGGCCTGGCCGCGCTCGGCGCCCATGCAGCGCCTCCCGCCGCGCCGAGTTCCTCCGCATCGACGGTCGCCGAAGGCACGCTCGAGATTCTGGTCGAAGACCATCCGTCCGGCGGCAAGGTACGCCACCTGCTGAAGACGGCCAACGGCCGCCTGGAACTGCGCCTGCGTGGCCATGCGCCGCAGGAGTGGCGCAGCGGCGACCGGCTGCGCGTGCGCGGACAGCAAAGCGGCAACGTGCTGGCGTTGAGCAGCACCGACAGCGGCTCGGTGAGCGTCGTCGCGAGCGCGCCGCTGGCCAACACGATGGGCGAGCAGAAGGTGGCCGTGCTGCTGGTCAACTTCAGCGACGACACGCGCCAGCCCTACACGCAGGCGCAGGCGCAGGACGTGGTCTTCAACCAGGTCAGTGGCTTCATGCGCGAGAACTCGTTCCAGAAGACCTGGCTGTCGGGCAATGTCCATGGCTGGCTCACGCTGCCGATCGCCAAGACCTGCCTGACGTCGGACATCGCCGATGCGGCCAAGGCAGCCGCCAGCAGCGCCGGCATCAGCCTCTCCGGGGTCGGCCGCGTGGTCTATGTCTTCCCGCGCAATGACAGCTGTGTCTGGTCGGGCGTCGGCACGGTCGGCGGCCTGCCATCCGATGCGTGGATCAACGGCCGCCTGGAGACCAAGGTCATCGCGCACGAGCTGGGCCACAACTTCGGCCTTCAGCATTCGCATGCGTCCGATTGCGATGCCACGCCCTTCGGCCCCAACTGCGTCGTGCAGGACTACGGCGATGTCGCCGACGTGATGGGCAACACCGGCGCGACGCATTTCAACGCCTTCCAGAAGGAGCGGCTCGGCTGGCTGAACAACGGCACGCAGCCGGCGATCACGCCGGTGACGGCCAGCGGTTCCTACACGATCGGCGCGTACGAGAGCGCCACCGTCGAGTCGAAGGCGCTGAAGATCCTCAAGAGCACCGACCCCGTCACCGGCGCGAAGACCTGGTACTACGTCGAGTACCGCCGCCCGCTGGGCTACGACAGCTCGCTCGCCACCATCTACGCCTCCAATCTGGTCAGCAACAGCCTGCTGGTACGCACCGGCACCGACGGCGACATCAACAGCAGCTTCCTGCTCGACATGACGCCGGGCACGGTGCCGACCTTCGACATGGGCGACGCGGCCCTGGTCTACGGCCAGGTGTTCAACGACGTGCAAAGCGGCGTCATGGTGACGCTCGAATCGGCGAGCGATGCCAGCGCGCGCGTGGCCGTGACGATGAGCAGCGCAGCCGCCTGCGTGCCCGCGGCGCCGGCCATCGGCATCACCGGCGGCGCCACGGTCAGCGCCGGCACGGCCGTGGCCTATGGCGTTTCGGTCACCAACAAGGACAGCAGCAACTGCGCTGCGACGAGCATCTCGCTGCAGTCGGTGGTGCCGGCGGGCTGGAGCGCGAGCTTCGCGAATCCGGTCGTCTCGCTCGCGCCCGGCGCCTCGGCGATGACCACGCTGACCGTTACCTCGCCGGTCACGGCGGCTGCAGGCACCTACGGCATCACCGCCAAGGCCGTCAACGGTGCGAACGCCAGCCTGGTCGGGTCGGCCAGCGCGAGCTACTCGGTCGCCGCGGCGGCGCTGGCCGCCAGCGTGACGACCAACAAGGCCGTCTACGCGCGCAACGACACCGTGCGCATGACCGCACGCGTGAACGCAGGCGGTGTGCCCGTGGCCAACGCGACGGTGGGCTTCACCCTCGTCAGGCCAGACGGGACGCAGGTCACGCAAAGCGCCTCGACGGATTCGAACGGCGTGGCCACGTCGAGCTACCGCCTCTCGCGCAAGGAAGTCGTGGGCGCCTGGCAGGTGCGGGCGAGCGCAAGCCGTAACGGCTCGACGGCCAGCGCGAGCGGGACCTTCGCGGTCCAGTAAGAACAAGGGCGGGGAGGATCCCCGCCCTTGTGTCGTCGCCGTCTCGGCGAGCGTCGATCAGCGCTTTCTGAGCGTGCTGCTCGTCGTCGCGCCGCTTGACGTCGGGCAGACGCCGTTCGGGCATGCGTCAGGCGAGCAGGTCGGGCACAGCGTGCATTCGGCAGTGGCCGTGTCGGGCTGGACCGAGAAGCCCAGCGGCGCCGTGCCGGTGGCGGTGACCGTGTCGCTGAAGCGCGCCAGGCCAGGCACCAGCGTGCTCGTCCCAGGCTGCTGGCGGTTCTCCGCCGTCGTCGGGAAGTACGACGCGCTGAAGCTCTTGCACGCACCGGTCGTGCCCGGAAGCGTCAAGGTCTGCGCCGAGCCGAGCAGGTTGCCCGAGACGTCCGTGTCCGTGACGGAGACGTTGGTCAGCACCGTGTCGCCCGTGTTGCACACCGAGCCTTCGACCAGCACCTTCACGACGAGGTACGGCGACACCTGGGCCAACGTCGTCGAGCACGACTTGGTGACGTCGAGCGACGGCGACAGCTGCAGGTTCGGGCAGTCGGCCGTGGCTTGAGCGGTCACGTTCGCGCTGCCGGTACTCGCCGTCGCGGTGATCGTGTCGTTCTCGCCGTTGACCGGCGTCGTGAAGCTGGACTGGTAGCACACCGACGCCAGGGGATTCAGCGAGCCGTTGAACGAGATCGCACCACCCGTCGGCAGGCCGTTGGCGTCGCAGTTGTGGTACGTGATCGCGCCGAGAGGCCGAGGCGCATCGGTGAGCGACAGGTTCGTCAGCGTGCCGAAGCCGGTGTTCTGCACCTGTCCGCGCACGGTGTAGCCGATCGTCGTGTCGGAGGCGAGGATCGGGTTGAGGCACTGCTTGGTGACCGCGATGCCACACACCGGGAAGCTGTGCATCACGAAGTCCTTCAGCGTCGCACTGACCTGCGACGACGCGCGCGTCTCGGCCATGAAGGTCGAGAAGCAGGGCACGCTTCCGGCGTTCGCGGCCGCGAAGACGTCGCTGATGTTGATGCCGATCTCGAAGAACGTGGCGGTCGGGAACGACGATGTGTTGCTCTTGGAAAGGTAGGTCCAAGGCGGCGTCTCGCCTGCGGTCGTGTTGGTGATGCCGCAGAACAGATCGTTGGTGAGTCCCGCCGAGCAGGTGGCGGGTGTGCCGCCCGCGATGCCGGCAATGCGCTGCAGCGTGCCGTTGACGTTGCCGCCGGTGCCGACCCACTTGAGCACCTCGATGTTGACGGTCGTGCCGCCCCCGGTGAAGTTGGCGAGCACGAGCACGTCGCCGACGGCGTGCTGGCCGGTGAAGCCGCCGGAGTTGCCCGAGATGGGGCCGAGGCCGATCTGGTTCTGGAAGAACCAGAAGCCCATGAACGCGTCGCCGCTGTTGTCGAAGCGGTCGGCGCCCGCATAGATCACCAGCTTGCCGTTGACGTTGTACGCCACGGCATAGGCATTGGTGATGTCGTCCTTGTCGGGGACGGAGCCGTTCTTGTGCTTCCACCCACCCGCGCCGGACAGCGGGCCGTTGAGGTCGAGGTCGTCCTTGGAGCCGCCGCCCGTGAAGATGGTCTGCGGCGCAGGATCCGCGGTGACGCCGGTGCGCGCGAGGATCGCGGACGAGCCGCCGGTCGGATTGACGACGGTCGCCCAGTCATCGCCGCCACCCGCAGGGTCGGCGACATTGCCGTCGAGTTCGAAGATGCCGTTGTCATGGACGGACCATGCCACCGGCATCACGAGCACAAAGCCCGCGATCGTTGCGATGGCCCACTTGCTGGTGATCTTGCATAGCGCGGCAAGGCCGCTGGATCGATGGCTCGGCATACAACCTCCTCAAAAGTCAGAGGACTGCTATGAGCTATCGCTGGACCTCCCGGGCGCGTCGGCTGTGGCGAACCGGCGCGACTGCAAGCGTCATAAAAAGATACAGCGGCAATGTGTAGTTACAAGGTCGGGTATCGAAGCTAGGGGGCCTCAGGCCTGGTCGAACCGGCAACGGGCAATGCGGACCTCGCCGTCCTGCACGCGCTCGTAGGTCATCTCGATCAGGTTGGACGAGCCGTCGCTGCGCTCGCCGGAATTGAGCACCAGGGTCTCGACCACTTTCGTGCCGCTCGTGCCGCGGCGGCTCAGCTGAAGGCCCACATGCCCCAGCTCGACATCGGCGACCTGCATGGCGTGGCTGGCTCGATCCTTGGGTGGCGCGGCGGTGTCGTCGCGTTCGATGCTCATCGAATGGCTCGTGCGCGCGAACCTGAACTGACCTTGCGTGGCCGCGATGCGCAGCGAGCACGCTTCGCCGCCAGTGGTCTTGCCGGCGTAGGTTCCGATCAGGCAATCCATCAGCGATTGCGCGCTGTTGTCGCCCAGCTTCAGCGCCCTGGTGACACGCTGCATGCAGCTGTGCACGGGCGCCACGGCCGCGGCCCGTTCGGCGGCGACGGTCGGTGCGGCCTCCTCAGGGTCGGCATCGCCGAAACCTCCGCACGATGCAAGGGCGCCGGCGACGGCGACCGAGATCATCCGCGCGAAGAACCGCGGCTGCGCAAGGCTGCCGGTTCGCGTGCTCGACATACGACCTCCTTGCGCGTCTGCCCGAGGCGTCGACGCAAACAAGAGTGCCCACAGAGGATATGGCGGACCGGGCCGTTTACAAGCCGGGCGCGACCGCGCGGACGCAGCCCGCTGTACGGGCGGCAGGCACGCCAGCTGCCAAGACGGTGTCAGTAAGGTCTTCGCAGCGCGCGCGACTCACGTTCAAAATGCCCCGGCGGCTGGGTTTCGGCCGCTTCGTTTTCGCGGCTTTGCGCAGGCCCGGCGGGAGGTGACCGGAACGTGGATCAAGCTTCACATCTCGACGCGAGCTCTCGGCTTGGCTGGGCCGAGCGGGCGCAAGCGGTGCGCGCGCGGTCGCTGCAGCTGGCCGCGCCGCTTTCGGCTGAAGACCAATGCGTGCAGTCGATGCCGGACGCCAGTCCGGTCAAGTGGCATCTCGCGCACACCAGCTGGTTCTTCGAAGCGGTGATCCTGCGCGCGCACGCGGCGGACTACCGCGAATTCGACGCACGCTTCGATCGCCTCTTCAACTCCTACTACGAGTCGCTGGGGCCGCGCCATCCGAGGCCGCAGCGCGGCATGCTGACGCGCCCGTCGATCGACGAGGTGCGCGGCTATCGCGCGCATGTCGACGCAGCGCTCGCGCGCTTCATCGAGCAGGCCGATGACGCGGCCTGGTCGCGCGCCGCGCCCTTGGTCGAGCTTGGCCTGCATCACGAACAGCAGCACCAGGAGCTGATCCTCACCGATCTCAAGCACCTGCTGTCGCTGAACCCGCTGCAGCCGGCGTATGTGGGGTCTGGCGCGGCCATGCGGGTGCATCCACGCGCGAATGCGGGCGGGCCGCTGCGCTGGATCGATCGCGACGGCGGCGTCGTCGACATTGGCGCGAGGTCAGCGGGATTCGCGTTCGACAACGAGCGCCCGCGCCATCGCGCCTTGCTTGCGCCGCATGCGATCGCCGATCGGCCGGTGAACTGCGCCGAGTACCTGGGCTTCATCCGCGATGGCGGCTACCAGCGGCCCGAGCTGTGGCTGTCCGACGGCTGGGCGCAGGTGCAGGCGCAGGGCTGGCGCGCGCCGCTGTACTGGGGCGATCCGGCCGATGCCGAGCCGGTGGTCTTCACGCTGCAGGGCCCGAGGCCCTTCGAGCCGGCCGAGCCGGTGGCGCACCTGAGCTTCTACGAGGCCTGGGCCTATGCGCAGTGGGCCGGCGCGCGATTGCCCACCGAGTTCGAATGGGAGGCCGCCGCCTCGCAGGGGCTGCTCGGCGGCACGGGCGAGGTGTGGGAGTGGACACGCTCGTCTTACGACCCTTACCCGGGCTTTCGTCCGCTGCAAGGCGCGGTAGGCGAGTACAACGGCAAGTTCATGGTCGGCCAGCTGGTGCTGCGCGGCGCCAGCTGCGCCACGCCGCCGGGCCACGCGCGCGTGAGCTATCGCAATTTCTTTCCACCGGCCGCGCGATGGCAGTTCGCCGGCATTCGACTCGCGAGGGATTCATGAGCAGACAAGCGCTCTTGCGGCCGGTGGCCGACGACGCCCAAGCCGAAGCCGCGGTGATCGACTGCGAGTTCGCTCGCGAGCTGCTGGCCGGCCTGTCGCGCCAGCCGCGCGCGGTACCGCCCAAGTTCTTCTACGACGCGCAAGGCTCGGCGCTGTTCGACCGCATCTGCGAGCTGCCCGAGTACTACCCGACGCGCACTGAACTCGCGATCCTTCAGACGAACGCGGCCGAGATCGCCGGCTGCATCGGCCCCGACGCCGAGATCGTCGAGTTCGGCGCGGGCTCGCTGCGCAAGATCCGCGTGCTGCTCGACGCGCTGCCGAGGCCGCGGCGTTTCGTGCCGATCGACATCTCTACCGAGCACCTGCTGGGCGCGGTCGAGCGGCTGCGCGCGGCGTATCCCGGCCTGGCGGTCGAGCCGGTGGCGGCCGACTTCACCTCGGACTTCGATCTGCCGAAGGCGCAGGGGCGCCGGATCGGCTTCTTTCCGGGCTCGTCGATCGGCAACTTCGATCCGCCCGAGGCGCTGGCCTTCCTGCGCCGCGCCGCCGCGCTGCTGGGGCAAGGTGGTGACGGCAGCGGCCTTCTGATCGGCGTGGACCTCGTCAAGAACCCGGCGCTGCTGCATGCTGCCTACAACGACGCGGCCGGCGTCACCGCGGCCTTCAACCTGAACCTGCTGGCACGCGCGAACCGCGAGCTGGGCGCGAACTTCGCGCTTGACGGCTTCTTCCATCACGCCTGCTACGTGCCCTCGCGCCAGCGCATCGAGATGCACCTGATCAGCCGGCGCGCTCAGCGCGTGCGGGTGTGCGGGCACGAGTTCGCCTTCGCCGAGGGCGAGTCGCTGCACACCGAGAATTCGTACAAGTACAGCGTTGCGGGCTTTCGCGCGCTGGCCGCGCAGGCGGGCTTCGTGCCGGGGCCGGCGTGGTGCGACGCGAAGGGCCTGTTCAGCCTGCACTGGCTGGCGCTGCCTGCGGCGCCGTCTCGTTCCCATCCTCTTCGTTGAACCAGCACAGCACGCGATGCAAGCCATCTGGAACGGTACCGTGATCGCCGAGAGCGACGACACGGTCGTGGTTGAAGGCAACCACTACTTCCCCGAATCCGCGCTCAAGCGCGAGTACGTGGTCTCGAGCAACCACCGCAGCACCTGCCCCTGGAAGGGCGAGGCGCGCTATTACTCGCTGCTCGTCGACGGCGACCTCAACCCCGACGCGGTCTGGTACTACCCGGAGCCGTTCGAGGCGGCCGCCGCGATCCGCGGGCGCGTCGCGTTCTGGAAAGGCGTGCAGGTACGCTGACACGGCCGGCTCTCAGGCGCGCGGCATGAAGATCGCCACGAGCCGCAGCGCCAGCACGCCGTTGTTGACGATCTCGTGCGCCACGCCGGCCGGCACGATCAGCGTGCACGGCGCGTGGAAGTGCTGCGGGTCGGCCTCCAGCCGCTGCTTGCCGGTGCCGGCCAGCACCAGCAGCACGCGCGGATGCGGCTGCGCCGGTGTTGTCCACCGGGCGCCGGCCTCGACGCACAGCAGCTCCACCTCGAACGGCGCCGGGCCGACGGCAGCGCCGGCGACGGTCTGTCGCTGGCAGCCGTCGCAGCCGGTGCGCGGCAAGGCGCTGTGGTTGATGACGTGCATGGGGCCGAGCCTCGGTGACGATGGCCGCAGTGTTGCGGGATCGTCGCGGGCTGCCATCGCCCGGAGGAGCCATCGGCTTGCGTTCGCCGGAGATGGCTCCCACGCCCCTTGATGGGCCGCAGAGGGGGCGGGTGGTGCGCCGGCCGAGCCAGCGTGCGCGCGTTCAGCCGTGGTCGCGGTACCAGGCGGCCGCCTGGCCGCGCGAGGCCAGCGCGAGCTTGTCGAGGATGTTGGCGACGTGGCGCTTCACGGTGTGCGGGCTCAGGTCGAGCGAGCGCGCGATGACCTTGTTGCTGTCGCCGGCGGCGATGCGCTCGAGCACCTCGCGCTCGCGCGCGCTGAGCGGGTCGTCGGCGCCCGCGGCGCGCAGCGCGCCCGGTGCGGGCTCGGCGGCCGGCGCGGACAGCGCGGCCGGATCGCGCAGATGGCGCGAGAGCGCGGCGGCACGGCGCAGCTGCTGTTGCTCGTCATCGTCGAGCAAGGCGCCCCAGGGCTGCTGCGCCAGCTCGGAGAGCACCTGGTGGCCGCACATCAGCGCATGGCCGTGTTCGCCTTCGCTGACCATGCGCTGCAGCGCCGGGCGGATCGCGCCGGCGGCTTCCGCGAGGCGCCGCTCGCGCGCCAGCGCATGGCCGCAGCGTAGCTGCACCTCGATGCACTGGCCCATCAGGTCCAGGTGCGGTGCGTAGGGCAGCAGCCGCAGGTAGAGCTCGGCGGCGTCGTGCCAGCGGCCCTCGGCCGCGGCGACGCGGGCGTGCAGCGTCGAGACGCGGCCCTTGGGCTTGCCGTCGTCGCCGAGGTCCTCGCCGACCGGCGGTCGTTCGAGCGGGCGGTCGATCTGCAGCGCGCCGAAGCGGCGCAGCGCGGCGGCATCGCTGCCCATGATCTCGGTCAGGCGCACCGCGAAGATCGCGGCCTGGTGGCGCCAACGCTCGGCGCGCTCGGCGGTCGTGCCGTCTTCGCGCGCCAGCAGGGCCTCGATTGCCGGCGCCACCGCCTCGGCGCGGCCGCGCAGCGCGTCGGCCAGCATGCGGAACACGACGACATTGACCTCGATGTCGGCCGAGCAGGCCAGCCAGCGCACGTCGGCCTCGGCGGTGGCGGCTTCGTCGAGCGCGCGGTCGACCTCGCCGCCCCACAGGTAGCACCAGGCGCGCTGGATGTGCACCGAGCCGCGAAACGGCATCGAGCGCTCGCCCAGGCGGCGCGCGGCGCCGCTCAGGTAGCGCAGCATCTGCACGCGCATGCCGCGGATCGTCGACCAGGCCGAGGCGGGCTGGACCTTCCACCACAACAGCAGGTCGTCGCTGGGCTCGATGGCGTCGAGGACCTGCGCGAACAGCGCCGGCACCGGCGCGATCTCGCCGCGGTCGAAGTGCAGGCCGCAGTCGGCCAGCAAGGCGATGCCGCGCGTCTCGGCATCGAGGCCCGGCTGCGCGGCCAGCTCGTCGATCGCGGCCTGCGCCGCCGCGGCATGGCCGATCGCGCGCTCGGCGGTGGCCAGGTAGGCGAGCGACAGCGCCAGCTCCTCGGGCGGGCCCGACACGCGCGCGAGCCGCACCGCGTCGCGCAGGCACTGCGCCATCTCGTGCCACTGCCAATGCTGGCAGTGCGCGATCGCCGCGATGCGCTGCAGTCGCGCGGAGGCGTCGCGCCACGGCGCCGGGAAGAGTTCGATCAGGCGCTGCAGCTCGTGCAGCGCGCCTTGCAGCAGGAGGTCGTTCGACGCGGCGGCGAGCGCGGCTTCGGCCGCAGGCCAGTCGGCCGCGCGGGCGAGGAAACCGACCTGGCGGGTCGCATCGCGCTCGCCCTGGGCCGCGCGCACCAGCAGCCGCGGCAGCTCCTCGGGCAGCTCGCGGCGCAGGCGGTCGTCGAGGCAGTCGCGGAACAGGTCGTGCAGGACCAGCGTGCGTTCGTCGGCGTCGAGCACGGCGACGAACAGGCCGCGGCGCTCGATCTCCTCCAGCCAATCCGCGGCGCGCGCGTCGCCGGTGACGGCCGCGCAGCGCTCGGCGGTGAGTTCGGGCAGCACCGAGCAGCGCAGCAAGAAGGTTCGCAGCTCGGCGGGCATGTCGTCGAGCACCTCGCTGGCGAGGTAGTCGAAGGCGTGGCGATCGAGCCGGCTGCCGGCCAGCGAGGCGCGCTGTGGCGACGCGGCGCCCAGCGCCAGGCCCAGGCCGGCCGCCCAGCCCTGCGTGCGCGCGTGCAGCGCCTGCACCTCGTCGTCGCTGCAGCCGGGGCGCTGCAGCTGCACCAGGCTGCGCACCTCGTCGGGACTGAAGCCCAGGTCTTCCTGCCGGAACTCGGCCAGCTCGCCGCGCGCGCGCAGCCGCGGCAGCGCCAGCGGCGGGTCCATGCGCGTGGACATCAGCAGCGACCAGTTCGCCGGCAGGCGCTCGAGCAGCGCGTCGATCAGCTCGAACACTGCGGGGTCGGTGACACGGTGCGCGTCGTCGAGCACGATCAGCCCGCGCTCGCGGCCGCTGGCGGCCAGCGCGTTGACCAGCGCGGCGACGAAGGCCTGGCGGCTGGCGCGCTGGCCGTCTTGCGCCGCGAGCACCAGTGCGTCGGGCGAGGTGCGCCACGGCAGGTCGAAAGGTTCGAGCGCGGCCACCAGACCGGCCGCGACGCGGCCGAGGTCGTCGTCCTCGTCGAGCGCGAACCAGGCCAGTGCGGCATCGCTGCCGAGTCGGCTCAGCAGCCGCGTCAGCACGACGGTCTTGCCGGCGCCGGCCGGCGCGCTCATCAGCACCAGGCGCGCGTCGACGGTGGCGTCGAGCAGGCGTTGCTCCAGTTCCGTGCGCTCGATCAGCCCGGGCCGCAGCCGCGGCGGCTGCAGCTTGGTGAGGGCGAAGCGCGTCGGAAAGCTCATCGCCCGTTCAGGCTTCGCGCGCCGCCGCAGCGCAGGCGCGGCAGATGCACGCCTCGCCGCGCTGAGACTCGGGCACGCGCGCGATCAGCTCGGGCGTGAAGCGCACGTCGCGGCACCAGCAGGCCACGTCGAAGCGGCCCGCTTCGGCGACCGCGCAGCCGTTGGCCGCGCCGCACAAAGGGCAGCGCGGCGCGCGGCGCGGCTCGCCCGGGTTCGGACCCGAGGTCAGACGGTCGCCACCGGGATCTTGCCGATCTTGGCCTGCCATTCCTTCGGCCCCGTGATGTGCGCCGAGGTGCCGCCGGCGTCGACCGCCACGGTCACCGGCATGTCGCGCACGTCGAACTCGTAGATCGCCTCCATGCCCAGGTCGGCGAAGCCGACCACCTTGGCGCCCTTGATCGCCTTGGCCACCAGGTAGGCGGCGCCGCCCACGGCCATCAGATACGCGCTCTTGTGGTTGCGGATCGACTCGATCGCCACCGGGCCGCGCTCGGCCTTGCCGATCATCGCGATCAGGCCGGTCTGGCTGAGCATCATGTCGGTGAACTTGTCCATGCGCGTGGCCGTGGTCGGGCCCGCCGGGCCGACCACTTCGTCGCGCACCGGATCGACCGGGCCGACGTAGTAGATAACGCGGTTCGTGAAGTCCACCGGCAGCTTCTCGCCCTTGGCCAGCATGTCCTGGATGCGCTTGTGCGCGGCGTCGCGGCCGGTGAGCATCTTGCCGGACAGCAGCAGCGTCTCGCCTGGCTGCCAGCTCGCGACCTCTTCCTTGGTCAGCGTGTCGAGGTTGACCTTGCGGCTCTTGTTGTAGTCGGGGGCCCAGTGCACGTCGGGCCACAGATCCAGGCTGGGCGGCTCGAGGTAGGCGGCGCCGCTGCCGTTGAGCACGAAGTGCGCATGGCGCGTGGCGGCGCAGTTCGGGATCATCGCGACCGGCTTGCTCGCCGCGTGCGTGGGATAGGTGGCGATCTTGATGTCGAGCACCGTGGTCAGCCCGCCCAGGCCTTGCGCGCCGATGCCCAGCGCGTTGACCTTCTCGTAGAGCTCGATGCGCAGCTCCTCGAGCTTGCTGCTGGGGCCGCGCGCGAGCAGGTCGTGCATGTCCAGCGGCTCCATCAGCGATTCCTTGGCCATCAGCATCGCCTTCTCGGCGGTGCCGCCGATGCCGATGCCCAGCATGCCCGGCGGGCACCAGCCGGCGCCCATGGTCGGCACGGTCTTGAGCACCCAGTCGACCAGCGAGTCGCTGGGATTGAGCATCACGAACTTGCTCTTGTTCTCCGAGCCGCCGCCCTTGGCCGCGACGGTGACCTCGACCGTGTCGCCCGGCACCACGCTCATGTGCACGACGGCCGGCGTGTTGTCCTTGGTGTTCTTGCGCTCGAAATGCGGGTCGGCCACGATCGACGCGCGCAGCTTGTTCTCGGGATCGTTGTAGCCCCGGCGCACGCCTTCGTTGATGGCGTCCTCGATCGAGCCGGGAAAGCCTTCCCAGCGCACGTCCATGCCGATCTTGATGAAGACGTTGACGATGCCGGTGTCCTGGCAGATCGGCCGGCGGCCCTCGGCGCACATGCGGCTGTTGGTGAGGATCTGCGCGATCGCGTCCTTGGCCGCGACGCTTTCCTCGCGCTGGTAGGCGCGCGCCAGGTGGCTGATGTAGTCCGTCGGGTGGTAGTAGCTGATGTACTGCAGCGCGGCGGCGACGGAGTCGACGAGGTCGTCGTAGCGGATGGCGGTGGTCATGGTCGCTGGCTCGGTAGGATCGGCGGGCTTGCCTCGGGAAAACCCGTCAAGTTTAGCGACGCGAGCATCCCCCACGGACCGCCCCGGATCGATGAACGCACCACCCATGCGGACTGAACCTGTTGCGCCGCCGCACGCGATGAAGGCTTTTGACGCGTTGACGGCGCTGTGGCTTGGCGCAGGCGGCGAGCCTGGAGCGCTCCAGGCCGTGACACTTTCCGGCGACGCGCCGGTGCTGCCGTCGTCGTTCGCGGTCGACGTGGCCGCGCAGGCCAGCATTGCCGCCGCCACGCTGGCCGCGCGCGAGCTCGGCCGCGAACGCGGCGGGCCGGCGCAGACGGTTCAGGTCGATCGACGGCACGCGGCGGTGGCGTTCCGCAGCGAACGCTACCTGCGCGTCGACGGCCAGCCGGCGCCCGAGCTGTGGGACCGCATCGCCGGGCTGTACCGCTGCGAAGGCGGCTGGGTGCGCGTCCACACCAACTTCCCCCATCACCGCGACGGCGTGCTGCGCCTGCTCGGCTGTGCGCACGAGCGCGACGCGGTGGCGGCAGCGCTCGCGCGCTGGCGGGCCGAGGACTTCGAACAGGCGGCGGCCGAGGCCGGGTTGGTGGCCAATGCGCTGCGCTCCTTCGCGCAATGGGACGCACATGCGCAAGGCCTCGCGGTGGCGCGCGAGCCGCTGCTGGCCTTCGAGCGGCTCGACGACGCCGCGCCGCGCGCGCTGCCGCCGCTCGCGCTGGGCGCGTCGCCGTTGGCCGGGCTGCGCGTGCTCGACCTCACGCGCATCATCGCCGGCCCGGTGGCCGGGCGCACGCTGGCCGCGCACGGCGCCGAGGTGCTGCTCGTCACCGCGGCGCACCTGCCGTCAGTCGCGCCGCTGGTGATCGACACCGGTCGCGGCAAGCGCTCGACGCAGCTCGACTTGCGCACGCGCGAGGGCGCCGATGCGCTGCGCGCGCTGGTGCGCGAGGCCGATGTCGTGATCCGCTCGTACCGGCCGGGTGCGCTCGATGCGCTGGGCTTCAGCGCGCGGGCCATGGCGCAATTGCGCCCGGGCCTGGTCGTCGCCACGCTGTCGGCCTGGGGCGCGCAGGGGCCCTGGGCGCAGCGCCGCGGCTTCGACTCGCTGGTGCAGGCCGCCAGCGGCTTCAATCTCGCCGAGGCCGAGGCCGCCGGCGACGCGCAGCCGCGCGCGCTGCCGGCGCAGGCGCTCGATCACGCCTCGGGCTATCTGCTCGCGCTGGGCGCGCTGCAGGCATTGCGTCGTCGCGCGCATGAAGGCGGCAGCTGGCACGTGCGCGTGTCGCTCGCGCGTACCGGGCTGTGGCTGCGCTCGCTCGGGCGCGTCGAGCAGGGCTTCGCCGTGCGCGATCCCGGCTTCGACGACGTGCGCGATCTGCTGGAGGAAAGCGACTCGGGCTTCGGCCGCCTCGCGGCCGTGCGCCATGCGGGCGGCCTGGCGGCGACGCCTGCGCGCTGGGTGCGGCCGTCGGTGCCGCTGGGCACCGACGCGTCACGCTGGCTCAGTGGTCCGCCGCCGACTTGAGGCCGAGGATGCGGTCCACCGCCGCGATCGCCATCGCCGAGAGCAGGAAGGCGATGTGGATCGCGGTCTGCGCGATCAGCACGCGGTCGGTGTAGTTCTCCGCGTTGATGAAGGTCTTGAGCAGGTGGATCGAGCTGATGCCGATGATTGCGGTGGCCAGCTTGACCTTGAGCACCGAGGCGTTGACGTGGCTGAGCCACTCGGGCTGATCAGGGTGGCCTTCGAGGCGCATGCGCGAGACGAAGGTCTCGTAGCCGCCGACGATCACCATGATCAGCAGGTTGCTGATCATCACCACGTCGATCAGGCCCAGCACCACCAGCATGATCGTGGTCTCGTTGAGCTTGGGCGCCTCGGTGCCGATCACGTTGCCGGCGGCGTCCTTGATCGCCGGCAGCTTGTAGCCGATCGACTTGATCAGCGAGGCGAGCGCGTCCTGACTGCCGAACGCGGCCTCGATCAGGTGCACCAGCTCGACCCAGAAATGGAAGACGTAGACCGCCTGCGCGAGGATCAGGCCGAGGTACAGCGGCAGCTGCAGCCAGCGGCTGGCGAAGATCAGGTTGGGCAGGGGCGGCAGCTTGCTGGCCGCGGTTGCGGCGGACGTGTCGGTCATCGCGGGTCGCTAGGGCTAATACGGGGTTGCGCGGGATTCTAGGTGTGGCCCAAGGTGCGGCCGAACGCGGGCTGTCGCGCATGCGTCAGGCGACCGTAAGAGCGCTTGGCGACAGTGTGCGCGCCGCGAAGACAGCACCATCGAAGGAGACGTTCCCATGAGCGAGCACGAGACCCGGCTCTATGCGCCGCCCGCCGACCTTGCCTCGAGCGCCCACGTGGCCGGCATGGCGGCCTACGACAAGCTGGTTCGCGAGGCCGAGACCGACTACGAAGGCTTCTGGGCCCGCCTGGCACGTGAGTACGTGAGCTGGAAGACGCCGTTCACCAAGGTGCTCGACAGCTCCAACGCACCGTTCTTCAAGTGGTTCGAGGACGGCACGCTCAACGTCTCGTACAACTGCCTGGACCGCCAGGTCGAGGCCGGCCTCGGCGACAAGACGGCCATCATCTTCGAGGCCGACGGCGGCGAGGTCACCAAGGTCAGCTACAGCGAACTGCTGGCGCGCACCTGCCAGCTCGCCAATGCGCTCAAGGCGCAGGGCGTCAAGAAGGGCGACCGCGTCGTGATCTACATGCCGATGTCGGTCGAGGGCGTGGTCGCGATGCAGGCTTGCGCTCGCATCGGCGCGACGCACTCGGTGGTGTTCGGCGGCTTCTCCGCGCAAAGCCTGCGCGACCGCATCGAGGATGCCGGCGCGGTGATGGTGATCACCGCCGACGAACAGCAGCGCGGCGGCAAGGCGCTGCCGCTCAAGGCGATCGTCGACGAGGCGCTCGGCATGGGCGGCTGCGAGTCGATCAAGAACGTGATCGTCTATCGCCGCACCGGCGGCAACGTGGCGTTCAAGCCCGGCTGCGACTTGTGGATGCACGAGCTCACGGCAAGCCAGCCCAAGACCTGCGACCCGGAGTGGGTGAGCGCCGAGCATCCGCTGTTCCTGCTCTACACCTCGGGCTCGACCGGCAAGCCCAAGGGCGTTCAGCACAGCACCGGCGGCTACCTGCTGCACGCGGCGCTGACGATGAAGTGGACCTTCGACCTCAAGCCCGAGGATGTGTTCTGGTGCACCGCCGACATCGGCTGGGTCACCGGCCACACCTACATCACCTACGGCCCGCTGGCCATGGGCGGCACCGAGGTCGTGTTCGAGGGCATCCCGACCTATCCGGACGCCGCGCGCTTCTGGAAGATGATCGAGAAGCACAAGGTCACCATCTTCTACACCGCGCCGACCGCGATCCGATCGCTGATCAAGGCCGCCGAGACCAACGAGGCGGTGCATCCCAAGCGCAGCGACCTGTCGAGCCTGCGCATCCTCGGCTCGGTCGGCGAGCCGATCAACCCGGCGGCCTGGGAGTGGTACCACCAGCACGTCGGCGGCGGGCGCTGCCCGATCGTCGACACCTGGTGGCAGACCGAGACCGGCGGCCACATGATCACGCCGCTGCCCGGCGCGACGCCGCTGGTGCCGGGCTCGTGCACGCTGCCGTTCCCCGGCATCACCGCGGCGATCGTCGACGAAACCGGCGGCGACGTGCCCAACGGGCAGGGCGGCATCCTCGTGATCAAGAAGCCCTGGCCCAGCATGATCCGCACGATCTGGGGCGACCCGGAGCGCTTCAAGAAGAGCTACTACCCGAGTGAGCTCAAGGGCTACTACCTCGCGGGCGACGGCGCCAGCCGCGACGCCAAGACCGGCTACTTCACGATCACCGGGCGCATCGACGACGTGCTCAACGTCTCGGGCCACCGCATGGGCACGATGGAGATCGAGTCGGCGCTGGTGTCGCACACCGAGCTGGTGGCCGAGGCGGCCGTCGTGGGCCGCCCCGACGAGACCACCGGCGAGGCGATCTGCGCCTTCGTCGTGTTGAAGCGTCCGCGCCCCACCGGCGAGGAGGCGAAGAAGCTCGCCAACGAACTGCGCAACTGGGTGGCCAAGGAGATCGGCCCGATCGCCAAGCCCAAGGACATCCGCTTCGGCGACAACCTGCCCAAGACGCGCAGCGGCAAGATCATGCGCCGCCTGCTGCGCTCGATCGCCAAGGGCGAGACGATCACGCAGGACACGTCGACCCTCGAGAACCCGGCGATCCTGGAGCAGCTGGCTCAGACCAACTGAATCGCTGCGCCAGAAAAGACAGGGCCCGCATCTGCGGGCCCTTTGTCTTGCGGGATCGAACGGCTTACTTGGCGCCGCCCAGGATCCAGGTCACGAGCGTCTTGGCTTCGGCCTCGCTGACCTGGGCATTGGCCGGCATCGGCACCTGGCCCCACACGCCCGAGCCGCCCTTGATGACCTTCTGCGACAGCTTGTCGACCGCGTCCTTCTGGCCGGCGTACTTGGCGGCGACGTCCTTGTAGGAAGGACCGACCAGCTTCTTGTCGACCGCATGGCAGGCCATGCAGTTCTTCTTCTGTGCGAGCTCCAGGTTGGCGAACGCAGGTGCTGCGGACAAACCCGCAATCACTGCAACGAGAGACAGACGCAGCTTCATGAACGATGTCCTTTCAGGCGGAGTTACACATCGATTACAGTGCTCCAACGCATTGTAGTGAGACGGGTTGACGGTGTCGCCGATCATCCCGCGAAGTCGTCGGAGGAAGCCTCATGTTGTTCATCGTCGTGGGCGTGCTGCTCGTGCTGCTGAAGCTGCTCGACTTCGGCGCACCGGCGGCCTGGCCGTGGTGGGCCATCTTGTCGCCCTTCATCCTCGCGGCCCTGTGGTGGTGGTGGTCCGACGCGAGCGGGCGCACCAAGCGCCTCGAGATGGAGAAGATGGACGACCGCAAGGAGGAGCGCCGGCGCAAGAACCTGGCGGCGCTGGGCATCGACTACCGCGCCCACTCCAAGCAGAAGAAGCAGGCCGAGAAGTTCAAGGCGATGCGCAAGAAGGAAGTTGCCGAGGTTGAAGGCAAGCGGGAAGCGCAGCGGCAGAAGTTCAAGGACTCCATCCTGCACAGCCGGCTCGACAGCAGCCAGAGCACGTTCGAGAACACGCAGCAGCCGCCTGCCGAAGGCGGCAAGAGCTGACGATTCGGTTCAGGTGACAAGACAAGGGCGGCCCGCGGGCCGCCCTTGTCGTTTGCAGCGCGGCTCAGCTGCTCATTCGAAGCGATCGAGCACCGCGCCCGAACTCGCGCTCGACGCGTTCTTCGCGAACTTGGCCAGCACGCCGCGCGTGTAGCGCGGCGCCGGCGGCGTCCACGCGGCACGGCGCTTCGCGATCTCGTCGTCGGCCACGTTGAGCTGCAGCAGCAGTTGGTGCGCGTCGATCGTGATCGAGTCGCCTTCCTTCACCAGCGCGATCGTGCCGCCGGCCGCGGCTTCCGGCGCGACGTGGCCCACCACCATGCCCCAGGTGCCGCCGGAGAAGCGGCCGTCGGTGATGAGCCCCACGCTTTCGCCCAGCCCCTGGCCGATCAACGCACCGGTGGGCGCGAGCATTTCCGGCATGCCCGGTCCGCCCTTGGGGCCGAGGTAGCGCAGCACCATCACGTCGCCGGCCTTGATCTGGCCGGCCATGATGGCCGCCAGCGCCGACTGCTCATCGTCGAACACGCGCGCCGGGCCGGTGATCACCGGGTTCTTGAGGCCGGTGATCTTGGCGACGCAGCCCTCGGGCGAGAGATTGCCCTTGAGGATCGCCAGGTGTCCGGCGGCGTAGATCGGGTCGGATACCGGGCGGATCACGTCCTGGTCGGCGCGCAGCGGCGGCACGTCGGCGAGGTTTTCGGCCACGGTCTTGCCGGTGATCGCCATGCAATCGCCGTGCAGCAGGCCGGCGTTCAGCAGCTCCTTCATCACTGCCGGAATGCCGCCGGCGCGATGAAGGTCGATCGCGAGGTACTTGCCGCTGGGCTTGAGGTCGCACAGTACCGGTGTCTTGCGGCGCACGCGCTCGAAGTCGTCGATCGTCCAGTCGACGCCGGCCGCGTGGGCAATGGCGAGGAAGTGCAGCACTGCGTTGGTCGAGCCGCCGGTGGCCATGATCACCGCGACCGCGTTCTCGATCGCCTGCTTGGTGACGATGTCGCGCGGCTTGAGATCCGCCTTGACCGCCTGCACGAGCACCGCGGCGGCCTTCTTGACGTTGTCGACCACCTCGTTCTCGACGTTGGCCATCGTCGACGAGTAGGGCAGGCTCATGCCCAGCGCCTCGAACGAGGAGCTCATCGTGTTGGCGGTGTACATGCCGCCGCACGATCCGCTGCCGGGGATGGCGCGCCGCTCGATCTGGCAGAAGTCTTCCTCGCTCATCTTGCCGGCCGAGAACTGGCCGACCGCCTCGAACACGCTGACGATGTTGAGGTCCTGGCCCTTGTAGTGGCCGGGCAGGATGGTGCCGCCGTAGATGTAGATCGCCGGCACGTTGGCGCGCAGCATGCCCATCATGCCGCCCGGCATGTTCTTGTCGCAGCCGCCGATGACGATCACGCCGTCCATCCACTGGCCGCCGACGCAGGTCTCGACGCAGTCGGAAATCACCTCGCGCGAGACCAGCGAGTACTTCATGCCCTCGGTGCCCATCGCCATGCCGTCGCTGATGGTCGGCGTGCCGAAGATCTGCGGATTGGCGCCTGCGGCCTTGAGGCCCTCGACGGCGGCATCGGCCAGGCGCTGCAGGCCGGAGTTGCAGGGCGTGATCGTCGAGTGGCCGTTCGCGACGCCGATCATCGGCTTGGCGAAGTCCTCCTCCTTGTAGCCCATGCCGTAGTACATGGAGCGGTTCGGCGCGCGGGCCACGCCTTCGGTGATGTTCTTCGAGCGGCGGTTCATCTCGGACATGTCGGTCTCCTGGCGAGTGGAGAAGTATCGAGCGCGCCCCGGCGGGCGGTCCAATCCCGATGCGGTCCGGTTTTGATATGTTTGGCATATGAATCACGAGCCATTGAGCGGGTCGATTGAACTTCGGGCCTGGCGCCAGTTCGCCGTGCTGGCCGAGACGCTGCACTTCGGCCGCGCCGCCGCGCGGCTGCACATGACCCAGCCGCCGCTGACGCAGGCCATCCAGCAGCTCGAGCGGCGCCTGGGTGTGGCGCTGTTCGTGCGCAGCAAGCGCAGCGTCGCGCTCAGCGCGGCGGGCGAGGCGCTGCTCGCACCGGTGCAGGCGCTGCTGGCGGCCGCCGCGGCGCTGCCAGCCATTGCGCGCGATGCCGCCGCAGGCCAGACCGGGCGTCTGCGCCTGGCCTTCGTGTCGTCGATCGGCTACGGGCCGCTGCCGCGCTGGCTGCGCGGTTTTCGCGAGGCGCATCCCGGCGTGACGGTCGAGCTGCGCGAGGCCACGGCCGACGTCCAGCTGCCGGCGCTGGAGCGCGGCGACATCGACGCCGGCTTCGTCTTGCATGCACCGCAGGCAGCGCCGGCCGGCCTTGCGGCATTGACCGTGCTGGAAGAACCGCTGGTGCTGGCGCTGCCCGAGGCGCACGTGCTGGCGACGCGTGCGCGCATCGCCAGCCTGGCGGCGCTGGACGCCGCGATGGCCGAGCCGCTGGTGACGATCCCGCGCGCGATCGCGCCGTCGCTGCACGACGCGATCCTCGCCGGCTACCAGCGCCGCGGCCTGGCGCCGCGCATCGCGCAGGAGGCGATCCAGATGCAGACCATCGTCAACCTGGTTGCCGGCGGGTTGGGCGTGGCCTGGGTGCCGGCCAGCGTGTCGGCGCTGCAGCGCCCTGGGGTGGTCTACCGCGCACTGGAGCGCTCGGCCGCCGCGACCGTCTCGCGCGTGCAGACCAGCCTGGTCTGGCGGGGCGAGCCGTCGCCGGCGCTGCATCACTTCATCGCCCACATCGAGCGCCATCCGGCGGCCGCGACACGGCGCTGAGCCCGGCGGCTCGGGTATCGTCGCGCCTTTCGTGCCGCTTGCCGACGATGTTGATTCACCCCCAGTTCGACCCCATCGCGTTGCGCCTCGGGCCGCTCGCGATCCACTGGTACGGCGTCACCTACCTGGTGGCGTTCGCGATGTTCCTCTGGCTGGCACGCCTGCGCGCGAAGCGCGAGCCCTTCGCCTCGGCGGGCTGGAACGCGCGCGACGTCGAGGACCTGCTGTTTTACGGCGTGCTCGGCGTCGTGCTCGGCGGGCGGCTCGGCTACGTGCTGTTCTACAAGCCCGAGTGGTACCTCGCCCATCCGCTGGAGGTGTTCGCGGTGTGGAAGGGCGGCATGGCCTTTCATGGCGGGCTGCTGGGCGTGATCGCTTCGATGGTGGTGTTCGCGCGCATGCGCGGGCGCCGCTTCCTCGAGGTGGCCGACCTTGTGGCGCCGTGCGTGCCGGTGGGGCTGGCGGCCGGGCGCGTGGGCAACTTCATCAATGGCGAGCTGTGGGGGCGCGCGGCCGATCCGTCGCTGCCGTGGGCGATGGTGTTTCCGCAATCAGGTACGGACGTCCCGCGCCATCCATCGCAGATCTATCAGTTCGCCCTCGAAGGCCTGCTGCTGTTCGCGCTGCTGTGGTGGTTTGGGCGTCGCCCCCGCCCGACCGGTCGGGTCGCCGCGGCCTTCCTGATCGGCTACGGCACGCTGCGCTTCGTGGCCGAATGGTTCCGCGAACCGGACAGCTTCCTGGGCCTGTTGAGCCTGGGCCTCAGCATGGGGCAGTGGCTGTGCGTGCCGATGGTGCTGGCCGGCGCCGCCCTGTGGTGGTGGTCGGGCCGCGGGGGCACTGCGAAGGTGCACTGACGGCCGACGGGCGTCATGAAAAACGCCCTTCCGGCGGCTGCCGGAAGGGCGGGGAAAGGGCCATGCCCTGCTGAGGAGATAGCGACTGCATCGGAGATCCAGTCGACCACCCTATTGCAAGGCCCATGCCACCGGCCCACGAATACCCGGGCGCAAAAAAGCCCGCACGCGGCGGGCTCTTCGAAGCGGTTGGCTCGGCTTACGCGTGACGGTCGAAACTGCCCGCGAAGGTGCGGCGGAACCACTCGATCGGGCGCAGCTGGCCGAAGAACGACGAGTCAGGTGTGGCTTCGTCGCGTTCGCGCAGGACGCTACGCGCCGACAGCAGCTCCAGGAAGGCCATCACGGCCGGGCGGGCCAGGCCGCTTTCGTTCGCGAGCTGCGGCACCGAGGCATAGCGCTGCGACATCAGGTGCAGCATGCGCCGGTAGGCGGTGCGGTGATAGGGGGGCGGCAGGTCAGGCCAGCCCGATAGCTTGTATTGCTTCATGATCCCAACGACTCCGCAGAGGTCTCTGACAAACGACAGAGGTACTGCCGGCTTTTGACAGCAGGGTAGCGACGGTCGATGACAACCGGAAGTCCGATTGCCCCGCGATTTGTGATATTTGCCACAGGCTGCATGTGACCAATTGAAAGAGCTTGCAAGCGCTTGCGGGGCAGCGGGACGTCTGCGACGAGACCCCTTCGCTCGGCCGCCTCGGCGGGCCTGCCTACACTGCCGGCATGCTGATCCTCGGATTCGAATCCTCGTGCGACGAAACCGGCGTGGCCCTGGTCGAGCTGCGAGAAGGCGCGGCGCCTTTGTTGCTCGCGCACGCCCTGCACAGCCAGGTCACGATGCATGAGGCCTATGGCGGCGTCGTGCCGGAGCTGGCTTCGCGTGACCATGTGCGGCGCGTCTTGCCGCTGGCGCGCGAGGTCATGGCCGCGTCGAAGCGTTCGCTCGAGGAACTCGACCTGGTGGCCTATACGCGCGGGCCAGGTCTCGCCGGCGCGCTGCTGGTGGGCAGCGCGACCGCGAACGCACTGGCGCTCGCCTTGGGCAAGCCGGTGCTCGGCGTGCACCACCTCGAAGGCCACTTGCTGTCGCCTTTCCTGTCGGCCGACCCGCCGGAGTTTCCTTTCATCGCGCTGCTGGTTTCGGGCGGTCACACGCAGCTGATGCGCGTGGATGGCGTCGGCGAGTACGAGCTGCTCGGCGAAACGATCGACGATGCCGCCGGCGAGGCCTTCGACAAGAGCGCCAAGCTGCTGGGCCTGGGCTACCCGGGCGGGCCGGCGCTGGCGCGGCTGGCCGAGTTCGGCGACGACAAGGCTTTCGCGCTGCCGCGCCCGCTGCTGCACAGCGGCGACCTCGACTTCTCGTTCGCGGGGCTCAAGACGGCGGTGCGCGTTCAAGTCGGCAAGCTGGCCAACCGGGTCTGCGAGCAGGACCGCGCCGACGTGGCGGCCTCGACGCAGGCGGCGATTGTCGACGTGCTGGTCGCCAAATCGATGTCCGCCCTCAAGCAAAGCGGCTTGACGCGCCTGGTGGTAGCCGGCGGTGTCGGCGCGAATCGCCGGCTGCGCGAGCAGCTGGACACGCAGTGCGCGCGCCGCGGCGTGCGCGTGCACTACCCGGAACTTCACCTGTGCACCGACAACGGCGCCATGATCGCGCTCGCCGCGGCGATGCGCGTGGCGGCCGGCCGGGGCTCGCCGCGCCCGGCCGGCGCCTTCGACGTGCAGCCGCGCTGGCCGCTCGCCGAAGCCGCCTGAGCTGTCGGCTCAGTTGATCGCGAGCTGCGTCGCGCCGGGGCGGCCCTTCTTCACCAGCGTCAGCGTCAGCACGCCGTTCTCCAGGCGGGCGCTCGAAGCCTGGTCATCGATCTCGACCGGCAGCTTGAGGCTGCGCTCGAACTGCGTCACCGAGCGTTCGCCAAGCAGAACGCGTTCGCCTTCCTTCGCGTCGGCGGCCTTGACGGCAGCGGCGATCGAGACCTTGTGGCCGTCGATCGAGACCTTCACGTCCTCCTTGGCGACGCCGGGCAGGTCGGCTGCGAGCAGGTAGCTCGTGTCGGTCTCGCGCACGTCGACAGCCGGCGCGCGCAGCGTGGTGCGCGGCGCGACGCCGAGGTCGTCGAACAATCGATCGACGACGCGGCCGAGGTCATGCAGCGCGGCACCGTTGAACGCACTGGCGGGGACGGAACGGCGGGTCACAGGCATCACGAACATGGCGTTCTCCTAGAATCCAAAACGGTGGTCCAGCCACCCATGCCGCTGACTTGGGAGCGGCGTTTTTGTTTTTCAAGAGCCGATGAATCGACCGTGGTGGCCGCGCCTGGCGGCCTTGTCCGTCGCGCTGTTCAGCGGCCTGGTGGCCGCCTCACCGAAGGAACCGATCCGCCTCGCGCTGATCGAGGGGCTGTCCGGCCCGTTTGCCAATGCCGGCGAGGCGGTCGAGCGCAACTTGCTGATGGCCGTCGAGCGCGTCAATGCACGCGGTGGCGTGCGGCTGGCCGACGGCATGCACGCGTTGGAACTGGTGCGCTACGACAGCAAGGGCCAGGTCGACGAGGCCTTGTCGATGCTCAAGGCCGCAACGGGGCAGGGCGCGCGCTTCGTCCTGCAAGGCAACAGCTCCGCGGTCGCCGCCGCCCTGGTCGATGCGCTCGACAAGCACAACGAGCGCGAGCCGGGTTCGCGTGCGCTGCTGCTCAACTACTCGGCCGTCGATCCCCAGCTGACGCAGTCGCGCTGCAGCTTCTGGCACTTTCGCTTCGATGCCCATGCCGACATGCGCATGGCCGCGCTCACCGAGGTGATGCGTGCCGACACGCGCCTCGAGCGCGTCTACCTGATCGGCCAGGACTACAGCTTCGGCCGTCAGGTGCTGCAATCGGCGCGCTCGATGCTGGCCGCCAAGCGCCCGGACGTGCGCATCGTCGGCGAGGAGTTGCACCCGATCGGGCGCATCAAGGACTTCCTGCCCTACGCGCTGAAGATCAAGGCCAGCGGCGCGCAAGCGGTGGTCACCGGCAACTGGGGCAACGACCTGACGCTGCTCGTGCGCGCCGCACGCGAGGTCGGACTGGAGGCCAAGTTCTACACCTTCTACGGCAACGGCCTCGGGGCGCCGGCGGCCATCGGCGAGGCCGGCGTCGGACGCGTGGTGGCCGTGGCCGAATGGCATCCGAATGCCGGCGGGGCGGCGTCGGACCGCTTCGTCGAGGCCTTTCGCGCCCGCTTCCCGCGCCCGCAGGACGACTACCAGCACGTGCGCATGCACGCGATGGTCGAACTGCTGGCGGCCGCGCTCGAGCGGGCCGAGAAGGCCGATGCCGTGACGGTGGCCCGCGCGCTGGAAGGGTTGCGATTCGATCCACGAACGCTGGGCGGCCTGCACGAGGGCTGGATTCGCGCGGCGGACCACCAGTTCGTGCAGCCGCTGTACGTCAGCGTGATGGCGCGCGCCGGCGAGCCGGGCGTGCGCTTCGACAATGAAGGCTCCGGCTGGGGCTTCAAGACCCTGCGCTTCGTGTCGCCGGCGCAGACCGAGCCGCCGCAGCGCTGCCTGATGCGCCGGCCCTGAGCGGGTGGCCATGTGGCCCTGAGCGATGCGTCGTACCGCATGGCTATAATCCCTGGCTTCGCGGGTCGCAAGGCCTGCGGATACGAGCACGGCACGGGTCGGTTTCACCTGTGACCGCAAGTCCAACCGACCGGCGTCAGGCGTCACAGCGACGACGACAAGGGTCACGACGAAACCGCGGCGGCGCCTCATGGCAGCTTCCCGGTCCGTCATCCGATCGAGGAAACGCCATGTCCATCGCCGACATCAACACCGCCGACATCGTCAAGGCCAACGCGCGCGGCGCGGCCGACACGGGGTCGCCCGAAGTTCAGGTGGCGCTGCTGACCGCGCGCATCAACGAACTGACCCCCCACTTCAAGACGCACGCCAAGGACCACCACGGTCGCCGCGGCCTGCTGCGGATGGTGAGCCGCCGCCGCAAGCTGCTGGACTACCTCAAGTCCAAGGATGCGGACCGCTACGTGGCGCTGATCCAGAAGCTGGGCCTGCGCAAGTAAGCAAAGCATGACGACGAAGAGCCTGTCTGGTTTCGCCAGCACAGGCTCTTTGTTCTTTGGCCTTTGACGTTCCATCTCACCGTGAGCGTTGCTGTGTCATTCCAACGAGGCGAGGCGACCCGCCGCTTCGCTGGAATGGCATCCCGCTCGGTGATCGAAGGCCCGGTCCGTCCCGCAGCCGTCTTGCGGGCATCACTTGCGGCATGACGCCGCAACGGAGACACCATGAGCATGTTCAACAAGGTCACCAAGACGTTCCAGTGGGGCCAGCACAAGGTCACGCTGGAGACCGGCGAGATCGCTCGCCAGGCCAGCGGTGCGGTCATCGTCAGCATTGAAGACACCGTGGTGCTGGCCACCGTGGTCGGCGCCAAGAACGCCAAGCCCGGCCAGGACTTCTTCCCGCTCACCGTCGACTACATCGAGAAGACCTACGCCGCCGGCAAGATCCCCGGCAGCTTCTTCAAGCGCGAGGCCAAGCCGAGCGAGCTCGAGGTGCTGACCTCGCGCCTGATCGATCGACCGATCCGCCCGCTGTTCCCGGAAGGCTTCTACAACGAGGTGCAGGTCGTCATCCACGTGCTGTCGCTGAACCCCGAGGTCTCGGCTGACATCGCCGCGATGATCGGCTCGTCGGCGGCGCTTGCGATCAGCGGCATCCCGTTCAACGGCCCGATCGGCGCCGCGCGCGTGGGCTACGTCAACGGCGAGTACGTGCTGAACCCCGGTCCGACGCAGCTGGCCGACTCGAAGCTGGACCTGGTCGTCGCCGGCACCGAGGCGGCCGTGCTGATGGTCGAGTCCGAGGCCGACCAGCTGCCCGAGGACGTGATGCTGGGCGCCGTGGTGTTCGGCCACGACCAGGGCAAGGTGGCGATCGCCGCGATCAACGAGCTGGTGCGCGAGGCCGGCAAGCCGGCCTGGGACTGGCAGCCGCCGGCCAAGGACGAGGCCTTCATTGCCAAGGTCAACGGCCTGGCCGAAGAGAAGATCAAGGCCGCCTACCAGATCCGCTCCAAGCAGGCCCGCACGCAAGCCACGCGCGAGGCCTACGCCGGCGTGAAGGCCGCGCTGGCCGCCGAGGGGGTCGAGTTCGATCCGATCAAGGTCGACAACCTGCTGTTCGACCTCGAGGCCAAGACCGTGCGCGGCCAGATCCTGTCGGGCGAGCCGCGCATCGACGGCCGCGACACGCGCACCGTGCGGCCGATCGAGATCCGCACCGGCGTGCTGCCGCGCACCCACGGCTCGGCGCTGTTCACGCGCGGCGAGACGCAGGCGCTCGTGGTCGCCACGCTGGGCACCGACCAGGACTCGCAGCGCATCGACGCGCTGGCCGGCGAGTTCCGCGACAACTTCCTGTTCCACTACAACATGCCTCCGTTCGCCACCGGCGAAGCGGGCCGCATGGGCACGCCCAAGCGCCGCGAAGTGGGCCACGGCCGCCTGGCCAAGCGCGCGCTGGTGCCGCTGCTGCCGGCCAAGGAGGACTTCGCCTACACGATGCGCGTGGTCTCGGAGATCACCGAGTCGAACGGCTCGTCGTCGATGGCCTCCGTGTGCGGCGGCTGCCTGGCGCTGATGGACGCCGGCGTGCCGATGAAGGCGCACGTCGCGGGCATCGCGATGGGCCTGATCAAGGAAGGCAACCGCTTCGCCGTGTTGACCGACATCCTGGGTGACGAAGATCACCTCGGCGACATGGACTTCAAGGTCGCCGGCACGACCGCCGGCGTGACTGCCCTGCAGATGGACATCAAGATCCAGGGCATCACCAAGGAGATCATGCAGGTCGCGCTGGCGCAGGCCAAGGAAGCCCGCCTGCACATCCTCGGCAAGATGGTCGAGGCCATGGGCGGCGCGCGCACCGAGGTCAGCGAGTTCGCCCCGCGCCTGTACACGATGAAGATCAATCCGGAAAAGATCCGCGACGTGATCGGCAAGGGCGGCGCGGTGATCCGCGCGCTGACCGAAGAAACCGGCACGCAGATCGACATCGCCGAGGACGGCACCATCACCATCGCCTCGACCGACGCCGATAAGGCGGCGATCGCGCGCCAGCGCATCGAGCAGATCACGGCCGAGGCCGAGGTCGGCGCGATCTACGAGGGCCCGGTCACCAAGATCCTCGACTTCGGCGCGCTTGTGAACATCCTGCCGGGCAAGGACGGCCTGCTGCACATCAGCCAGATCGCGCACCAGCGCGTCGAGAAGGTCACCGACTTCCTGCAGGAAGGCCAGATCGTCAAGGTCAAGGTGCTCGAGACCGATGAGAAGGGCCGCATCAAGCTGTCGCTGAAGGCGCTGCTCGACAAGCCGGAAGGCTACGTCGAGGAAGAGCGTCCGCGCCGCGAGCGCAGCGACCGCGGCGACTTCCGCGGTGAGCGCCGCGACCGCGGTCCGCGCCCCGAGCGTGGCGAGCGCCCCGAGCGTGGCGAGGCCGCGCCGGTGTCCGATGCTCCCGTGGGCGGCGGTTCGGACGAGCCGCAAGCCTGACGACCGCACGCCGGGCGCCGCGTGGTGCCCGGCATGACGAACCACGAGGACGCGTGATGCAAGCAATCGAGATCTCGCGCCCCGGCGGCCCCGAGGTGCTGCGCCTGGCGGAGCGGCCCGACCCGGTGCCGCGTGCCGGCGAGGTGTTGATCGAGGTGGCAGCGTGCGGCGTGAACCGCCCCGACGTGCTGCAGCGCAAGGGCGCCTATCCGCCGCCGCCAGGTGCCTCCGACCTGCCCGGGCTGGAGGTGGCCGGGCGCATCGTCGGCGGCGACGCTGCCGAACTCGCGGCGGCCGGCTTCAAACTTGGTGACCGCGTCTGTGCGCTGACGCACGGCGGCGGCTACGCGCGCCTGTGCGTCGCGCCGATCAGGCAGTGCCTGCCGGCACCGGCCGGCTGGAGCGACGTCGATGCGGCCAGCCTGCCCGAGACCTGCTTCACCGTCTGGATCAACGTGTTCGAGCGCGCCCGCTTGCAGCCGGGCGAGACGCTGCTGGTGCAAGGCGGCTCCAGCGGCATCGGCGTCACCGCGATCCAGCTCGCACGGGCGCTCGGCTCGGACGTGATCGTCACTGTCGGCGACGACGACAAGGCGCGGGCCTGCGTCGCGCTCGGCGCAAATCACGCGATCAACTACAAGACGCAGGACTTCGTCGTCGAGGCGCGGCGCCTCACCGACGGTCGCGGCGTCGACGTGATCCTCGACATGGTCGCCGGCGACTACGTCGCGCGCGAGGTCGAATGCCTGGCCGACGACGGCCGGCTGTCGATCATCGCGGTGCAAGGCGGCGTCGCGGCCAGCTTCGACGCGGGGCAGGTGCTGCGCCGGCGCCTGACGATCACCGGCTCCACGCTGCGTCCGCGCACCGTCGAGTACAAGGCTTCGATCGGCCGCGCGCTGCGCGAGCGCGTGTGGCCCTTGCTCGAGGCGGGTCGCGTGAAGCCCGTGGTGCATCGCGTGTTCCCGGCCGCCGAGGCGGCTCAGGCGCACGCGCTGATGGAATCCAGCCGCCACGTCGGCAAGATCATGCTCGCGTGGTGAGAAAGGCCAGGAGATGAGCGCTCAATTGAGTGATTCGCGCCGCCCGCTCGTGGTGGGCAACTGGAAGATGCACGGCAGCCACGCTGCCAACGAGCAATTGCTCGAAGGTCTCAAATCCGCCGGGCCGCTGCCCTGCGAGGTGGCTGTGTGCGTGCCGTTCCCCTACCTCGCGCAAGCCGCCGAGCGCCTGGCGCGCAGCGCGATCGCCTGGGGTGCGCAGGATTGCTCGGCGCACGAGCAGGGCGCTTTCACCGGCGAGGTGTCGGCGCCGATGCTGGCCGACTTCGGTTGCCGCTACGCGATCGTGGGTCATTCGGAGCGCCGTGCGCTGCATGGTGAGAGCGATCAGCTCGTGGCCGACAAGGCCAAGGCGGCGCTCGCCAAGGGCATCACACCGATCGTGTGCGTCGGCGAGACGCTCGCGCAGCGCGAAGCCGGCGAGACCGAGTCGGTGGTCAAGCGCCAGCTCTCGGCGGTCATCCATACGCTGGCCCACTGCGCCGGCGAGATGGTCGTGGCCTACGAGCCCGTCTGGGCAATCGGCACCGGCCGCACCGCGACGCCCGAACAGGCCCAGGCCGTGCACGCGCTGCTGCGCGCTCAGCTCGCCGCGGCCACGCCGCGCGCGGCGCAGATGAAGCTGCTGTACGGCGGCAGCGTCAAGCCGGACAACGCGGCCCAGCTGTTCGGCCAGCCCGACATCGATGGCGGGCTGATCGGCGGCGCCTCGTTGAAGGCCGCCGACTTCGTCGCCATCTGCCGCGCCGCGGCGAACCATTGACTCAGAACAAATCCACAGCAAGTTTTCTGGAGCTCTAAGACATGCAATTCGTGATCACCATCGTCCTCGTCGTGCAGATGCTGGCCGCCGTGACGATGATCGGCCTGGTGCTGGTCCAGCACGGCAAGGGCGCTGACATGGGCGCCTCGTTCGGCAGCGGCGCGTCGGGCAGCCTCTTCGGCGCGACCGGCAGCGCGAACTTCCTGTCGCGTACCACGGCCGTGTGCGCCGCAGTGTTCTTTGTATGCACGCTCGCGCTGGCCTACTTCGGCAACCTGCGCGGCGGCGAACCTGCGGGCAGCAGCGTGCTCGAACGCGCCGCAACCTCCGCACCGGCCGCCAGCGCGGCCGAAGCAGCGATTCCGCAAGCACCTGCCGCGAGCGGCAGCGCCGTTCCCGCCGCTCCGGCGGCTTCGGCAGCGAACCAGATCCCTGCGCGCTGAGCACGGGCGCGGACCCAGGCCAGGAGCGCGTGAAGCGCGATGCGGCCGAGTGAATCTCTTGGGGTTTGCCTGGATCGGGTCGTCGTTTCACGCTAGAATCTTTGGCTGTTCGGTGAGCCAAACCTCATGCAAGCCGGACAGCCGAAACAGATCGCACTGACTGCGATCTGACGGGCCGAAGCAAAGCGGGAGGACCGCTCGGGTTCGGTCAGGCCGACGTGGTGAAATTGGTAGACACGCTATCTTGAGGGGGTAGTGGCGAAAGCTGTGCGAGTTCGAGTCTCGCCGTCGGCACCAGTTGAATGATGAGTGGACCGTCGTGTCGTCCGGCCGCGGTTCAGCGCCCTGACAGCAATACGAGCAGGCAGGGACCGGGCGCGCTGCACGTGCAACGAGGATCAGGGTGGATCCGGTTGTGCCAGCGCGCTTTGTTTTGGCCGGACGGCAACGCTTAACACCCGAGCGAGTCCGCCATGAGTCTTGACGCCTACCTGCCAGTGATCCTGTTCATCCTCGTGGGTGCGGCGGTCGGAGTGGCGCCTCAGGTGCTCGGCTTCCTGCTCGGCCCGCGTCGCCCCGATGCGGCGAAGAACAGTCCCTACGAGTGCGGCTTCGAAGCCTTTGAAGACGCGCGCATGAAGTTCGACGTGCGCTATTACCTCGTGGCGATCCTGTTCATCCTGTTCGACCTCGAGATCGCCTTCCTCTTCCCATGGGCTGTGGCCCTGCGCGAGATCGGTGCCACCGGGTTCTGGGCCATGATGGTCTTCCTGGGCATCCTCGTCGTGGGCTTCGCCTACGAATGGAAGAAGGGTGCCCTCGACTGGGAGTAATGATGCCCCTCGTCCGACGAGTACGTCGGCCGATCCCCCGGGGGGATGCGGGCCGGCTTGGGAGCGGCCCGGCGCTCGGCCCGCTCGCTTGCAAAGGTTTGGAGCACTGATATGGGAATCGAGGGCGTCCTCAAAGAGGGCTTCATCACCACCTCGGCCGACAAGCTGATCAACTGGTCGAAGACCGGTTCGCTGTGGCCGATGACCTTCGGTCTCGCCTGCTGCGCGGTCGAGATGATGCACGCGGGCGCCGCGCGCTACGACATCGACCGTTTCGGCATGCTGTTTCGCCCGAGCCCGCGCCAAAGCGACCTGATGATCGTCGCCGGCACGCTGTGCAACAAGATGGCGCCGGCGCTGCGCAAGGTCTACGACCAGATGGCCGAGCCGCGCTGGGTGCTGAGCATGGGCTCGTGCGCCAATGGCGGCGGCTACTACCACTACAGCTACTCGGTCGTGCGCGGCTGCGACCGGATCGTTCCGGTCGACGTCTACGTGCCGGGCTGCCCGCCCACCGCCGAGGCGCTGCTCTACGGCATCTTGCAGCTGCAAGCCAAGATCCGCCGCGAAAACACGATCGCGCGCTGAACAAAACGATGGACCACAAACTCGACGCGCTGCAGCCCGCCCTCGAAGCGGCGCTGGCTGGCAAGATCGTCTCGCTCGTGCGCTCGCGCGGCGAGCTCACGCTGACCGTCAAGCTGGCCGACTATCTGGAGGTCTGTCGCACGCTGCAGTCGAACGAAGCGCTCTCGTTCGAGCAGCTGATCGATCTCTGCGGCCTCGACTACTCGGGCTACAAGGACGGCGCCTCGCCGCTGGCCGAAGGCCCGCGCTTCGCGGTGGTCTCGCACCTGCTGTCGGTCAGGCACAACTGGCGAGTGCGCCTGCGCGTGTTCGCGGCCGACGACGGCCTGCCGGTCGTGCCGAGCGTGACGCCGATCTGGAACGCCGCCAACTGGTTCGAGCGCGAGGCCTTCGACCTCTACGGCATCGTCTTCGACGGCCACGAGGATCTGCGCCGCATCCTCACCGACTACGGCTTCATCGGGCATCCGTTCCGCAAGGACTTCCCGATCTCGGGACACGTCGAGATGCGCTACGACCCAGAGCAAAAGCGCGTGATCTACCAGCCGGTGACCATCGAGCCGCGCGAGATCACGCCGCGCATCGTGCGCGAAGAGAACTACGGCGGCCTGCACTGAAACGCGCAGCGTTCATCGAGTAGCCCATGGCAGACATCAAGAACTACACGCTGAACTTCGGCCCGCAGCACCCGGCAGCGCACGGCGTGCTGCGCCTCGTGCTGGAGCTCGACGGCGAAGTGATCCAGCGCGCCGACCCGCACATCGGCCTGCTGCACCGCGCGACCGAGAAGCTCGCCGAGACGCGCACCTACATCCAGTCGCTGCCCTACATGGACCGTCTCGACTACGTGTCCATGATGTGCAACGAGCACGCCTACTGCCTGGCGATCGAGAAGCTGTTGGGCATCGAGGTGCCGATCCGCGCCCAGTACATCCGCGTGATGTTCAGCGAGATCACGCGCATCCTGAACCACCTGCTGTGGATCGGCGCGCACGGCCTCGACTGCGGCGCGATGAACATCCTCATCTACGCCTTCCGGGAGCGCGAGGACCTGTTCGACGCCTACGAGGCGGTCTCCGGCGCGCGCATGCACGCGGCCTACTTCCGTCCGGGCGGCGTTTACCGCGACCTGCCGGACTCGATGCCGCAGTACAAGGTCAGCAAGATCCGCAACGCGAAGGCGCTGGCCAAGATGAACGAGAACCGGCAGGGCTCGCTGCTGGACTTCATCGAGGACTTCACGAACCGCTTCCCGCAGCGCGTCGACGAGTACGAGACTCTGCTCACCGACAACCGCATCTGGAAGCAGCGCACGGTGGGCATCGGCGTCGTCTCGCCCGAGCGCGCGCTCAATCTCGGCTTCACCGGCCCGATGCTGCGCGGCTCCGGCGTCGCCTGGGACCTGCGCAAGAAGCAGCCCTACGACGTCTACGACCAGGTCGATTTCGACATCCCGCTGGGCACCAACGGCGACTGCTACGACCGCTATGTCGTGCGCGTCGAGGAGATGCGCCAGTCCAACCGCATCATCAAGCAGTGCATCGACTGGCTGCGCAAGAACCCCGGCCCGGTCATCACCGACAACCACAAGGTCGCTCCGCCGTCGCGCGTCGAGATGAAGACCAGCATGGAAGAGCTGATCCACCACTTCAAGCTCTTCACCGAAGGCTTCCACGTCCCGGAGGGCGAGGCCTATGCGGCGGTCGAGCACCCGAAGGGCGAGTTCGGCATCTACCTCGTCAGCGACGGCGCCAACAAGCCCTACCGCCTCAAGATCCGCGCGCCCGGCTTCGCCCACCTGGCGGCGATGGACGAGATGTCGCGCGGCCACATGATCGCCGACGCGGTCGCCGTGATCGGCACGATGGACATCGTGTTCGGCGAGATCGACAGGTAAGCAGCACATGACGCTCAGCCCCGCCACCGAGCAACGCTTCGCGCGCGAAGTCGCGAAGTACCCCGCCGACCAGAAGCAGTCGGCCGTGATGGCCTGCCTGGCGATCGTCCAGCAGGAGCAAGGCTATGTCTCGGCCGAGGCCGAGAACGCCATCGCGGCCTACCTCGGCATGCCGCCGATCGCGGTGCACGAGGTCACGACCTTCTACAACATGTACAACCAGCAGCCGGTCGGCAAGTTCAAGCTGAACGTCTGCACCAACCTGCCGTGCCAGCTGCGCAACGGCCAGACCGCGCTCGACCACGTCTGCCACAAGCTCGGCGTCGAGCCCTACGGCACCACGGCTGACGGCGTCTTCACCGTGCAGCCCAGCGAATGCCTGGGCGCCTGCGCCGACGCACCGGTGATGCTGGTCAACGACCGCGAGATGCTCAGCTTCATGACCGAGCCGCGGCTCGACGAGCTGCTCGACACGCTCAAGGCCGATGCGGCCTCGAAGTGAGGACATGACGACCATGCTCGATCTGTCGAAGTTCAAGGCCACCGGCCGCGAGACCTGCTTCCACGGCCAGCACATCGGCGCGCAGATCTATGCCGATCTCAACGGCGCGAACTGGCGCCTGAAGGACTACGAGGCGCGCGGCGGCTACCAGGCGCTGCGCAAGATCCTCGGCAAGGATGGCGCCAAGCCGCAAGGCGACCAGCAGGTCGCGGGCATGACGCCCGACCAGGTCATCGCCGAGGTCAAGCTCTCGGCGCTGCGCGGCCGCGGCGGCGCGGGTTTCCCGACCGGCCTGAAGTGGAGCTTCATGCCGCGTCAGTTCCCGGGCCAGAAGTACCTCGTCTGCAATTCCGACGAAGGCGAGCCGGGCACTTGCAAGGATCGCGACATCCTGATGTTCAACCCGCACATCGTGATCGAGGGCATGGCCATCGCCGCCTACGCGATGGGCATCACCGTGGGCTACAACTACATCCACGGCGAGATCTTCGAGGTCTACGAGCGCTTCGAGGAGGCGCTCGAGGAGGCGCGCGCCGCGGGGCTGCTGGGCGACAACATCCTCGGCAGCGGCTTCAGCTTCCAGCTGCATGCTCACCACGGCTTCGGCGCCTACATCTGCGGCGAAGAGACCGCGCTGCTCGAGTCGCTCGAGGGCAAGAAGGGCCAGCCGCGCTTCAAGCCGCCGTTCCCGGCGAGCTTCGGCCTCTACGGACGGCCGACCACGATCAACAACACCGAGACCTTCGCCGCGGTGCCCTGGATCATCCGCAACGGCGGCCAGGCGTATCTGGAGATCGGCAAGCCCAACAATGGCGGCACCAAGATCTTCTCGGTGGTCGGCGATGTCGAGCGTCCCGGCAACTTCGAGATCCCGCTGGGCACGCCGTTCTCCAAGTTGCTGGAGATGGCCGGTGGCGTCAGCGGCGGTCGAAAGCTCAAGGCGGTGATCCCCGGCGGCTCGTCGGCCCCGGTGCTGCCGGCCAACATCATGATGGACCTGACGATGGACTACGACGCCATCGCCAAGGCCGGTTCGATGCTCGGCTCGGGTGCGGTGATCGTGATGGACGAGCGCCGCTGCATGGTCAAGAGCCTGCTGCGGCTGTCCTACTTCTACCAGCACGAGAGCTGCGGCCAGTGCACGCCGTGCCGCGAAGGCACCGGCTGGCTGTGGCGCATGGTCGACCGCATCGAACATGGCAAGGGTCGCCCGGAAGACCTCGCGCTGCTCGACTCGGTGGCCGACAACATCAAGGGTCGCACCATCTGCGCGCTCGGCGACGCCGCCGCGATGCCGGTGCAGGGCATGCTCAAGCACTTCCGCGACGAGTTCGCCCACCACATCGAACACAAGACCTGCATGGTCCCGGTGGCCGCACAAGCGTGATCGGGGCAAGACGACATGGTTGAAATCGAACTCGACGGCCGCAAGGTCGAGGTGCCCGAAGGCAGCATGGTCATGCATGCCGCCGACAAGGCCGGCACCTACATCCCGCACTTCTGCTACCACAAGAAGCTCAGCATCGCGGCCAACTGCCGCATGTGCCTGGTCGACGTCGAAAAGGCGCCCAAGCCCATGCCGGCCTGTGCGACGCCGGTGACGCAGGGCATGATCGTGCGCACCAAGAGCGACAAGGCGCTCAAGGCCCAGCAGTCGGTGATGGAGTTCCTGCTCATCAACCACCCGCTGGACTGCCCGATCTGCGACCAGGGCGGCGAATGCCAGCTGCAGGACCTCGCGGTCGGCTACGGCAAGTCGTCCTCGCGCTACACCGAAGAAAAGCGCGTCGTCTTCCACAAGGACGTCGGCCCGCTGATCTCGATGGAGGAGATGACCCGCTGCATCCACTGCACGCGCTGCGTGCGCTTCGGCCAAGAGGTGGCCGGGGTGATGGAGCTGGGCATGATCCATCGCGGCGAGCACAGCGAGATCACCACCGTCGCCGGCAGCACGGTCGACTCCGAGCTGTCGGGCAACATGATCGACCTGTGCCCGGTCGGCGCGCTGACCAGCAAACCGTTCCGCTACAGCGCGCGCACCTGGGAACTCTCGCGCCGCAAGAGCGTGAGCCCGCACGACTCCACCGGCGCGAACCTGATCGTTCAGGTCAAGGGCCAGCAGGTGATGCGCGTGGTGCCGTTCGAGAACGAGGCCGTCAACGAGTGCTGGATCGCCGACCGTGACCGCTTCAGCTACGAGGCGCTCAACGGCGTCGATCGCCTCACCGCGCCGATGCTCAAGCAAGGCGGCGAGTGGAAGCAGGTCGACTGGACCACCGCGCTCGAGTACGTCGCCAACGGCCTCAAGCAGATCAAGACGCAGCATGGCGCGAGCGCGATCGGTGCGCTGGCCAGCGCGAACCAGACGGTCGAGGAGCTGCACCTGCTGGCCAAGCTCGTGCGTGGCCTGGGCTCGGAGAACGTCGACCATCGCCTACGCCACGCCTCGACCGAGTCCGCGCCGGGCGTGCGCTGGCTCGGCCTCGAGATCGCCGCGCTGTCGTCGCTGGAGCGAGCCTTCGTGATCGGCTCCTTCCTGCGCAAGGATCATCCGCTGTTCGCGCAGCGCCTGCGCCAGGCCGCCAAGCGCGGCGCGCAGATCAGCGCGCTGGGCGCCGTGGCCGACGACTGGCTGCTGCCGGTGGCCGCGCGCGTGATCGCCGCGCCGAGCGCCTGGGTCGGTGCGCTGGCGTCGGTGGCCGCAGCCGTCGCGCAAGCCAAGGGCACGAGCGCGCCCGTGGCCGCCGAGGTCACGCCCGCCGCGCAATCGATCGCGACCTCGCTGCTGTCGGGCGAGCGCAAGGCCGTGCTGCTGGGCAACACCGCGATGCAGCACCCCGAGGCCGAGTCGCTGCTGGCGCTGGCGAACTGGATCGCCGCCCAGGTCGGCGCCCGCTGCGGCGTGCTGGGCGAGGGCGGCAACAGCGTCGGCGCGCAGCTGGTCGGCGCGCAGCCGGGAGCCGCGGGCCTGTCGGCCGCCGAGATGCTGGGCGCCAAGCCGCGCAAGGCGGTGCTGCTGCTCGGCGCCGAGGCGAGCTACGACAGCGCCGATCCGGTCGCCGCGCGCGCCGCGCTCGGCCACGCCGAGATGGTCGTCTCGCTGAGTCCGTTCAAGGACGCCAATGCCGAGGTGGCCGACGTGCTGCTGCCGGTGTCGCCGTTCACCGAGACCTCGGGCACTTTCATCAACGCCGAGGGCCGCGTGCAGAGCTTCCACGGCGTCGTCAAGCCGCTGGGCGAGACGCGCCCGGCCTGGAAGGTGCTGCGCGTGCTCGGCTCGATGCTGGGCCTCGAGGGCTTCGGCTTCGAGACCTCGGAAGAGGTGAGGGCGCAGGCGCTCGGCGACGTGACCGCGCTGCCGCAGCGCCTGAACAACGCCGCCGCCGTCGATGCCGCCGCGGTGCGCGTGTCCGCGCCGGCCAATGGCATCGAGCGTCTGGCCGATGTGCCCATCTACAGCACTGATGCGATCGTGCGCCGCGCTTCGTCGCTGCAGCTCACGGCCGATGCGCGTCCGCCGCGCGCGTCGCTGCCTGCGGCCTTGTGGCAGCAACTCGGCCTGGCCGAAGGCGCCGCAGTGCGCGTGACGCAGGGCTCGGCCAGCACCGTGCTGCCGGCCGTGCTCGACGCCAGCCTCGCTTCCAACACCGTGCGCGTGCCGGCCGGCCACGGCGCAACCGCCACGCTGGGCGCGATGTTCGGCGCGATCAGCGTCGCCAAGGCCTGACGGGAGCCCTCGAATGATCGATACCGTCTACCAGTTCGGCGCGCTGCACCTGGGCGGCGTCTGGCCGGTGATCTGGAACCTTGCCAAGATCGTCGCGCTGCTCGTGCCGCTGATGGTCTGCGTCGCCTACCTTACGCTGTGGGAGCGCAAGGCCATCGGCTGGACGCAGATCCGCCCCGGTCCCAACCGCGTCGGCCCCTGGGGCCTGCTCACACCGATCGCCGATGCGGTCAAGCTGATCTTCAAGGAGATCATCCTGCCCACGGCCTCGAGCAAGGGGCTGTTCCTGCTCGGACCGGTGATGACCATCATGCCGGCGCTGGCCGCGTGGGTGGTGATTCCCTTCGGCCCCGAGGTCGCGCTGGCCGACATCAATGCCGGCCTGCTGTACCTGATGGCCATCACCTCGATGGAGGTCTACGGCGTGATCATCGCCGGCTGGGCCTCGAACTCGAAGTACGCCTTCCTGGGCGCGCTGCGCGCGTCGGCGCAGATGGTCAGCTACGAGATCGCGATGGGCTTCGCCTTCGTGGTGGTGCTGATGACCACCGGCAGCCTGAACATGACGGACATCGTGCTCTCGCAGGACAAGGGCATGTTCGCCGACATGGGCCTGAACCTGCTCTCCTGGAACTGGCTACCGCTGTTCCCGATCTTCCTCGTCTACTTCATCTCCGGTCTGGCCGAGACCAACCGGCACCCGTTCGACGTGGTGGAAGGCGAGTCCGAGATCGTGGCCGGCCACATGATCGAGTACTCGGGCATGGCGTTCGCGATGTTCTTCCTCGCCGAGTACGCCAACATGATCCTGGTCTCGGCCCTGTGCTCGATCCTGTTCCTCGGCGGCTGGTTGCCGCCGATCGACAGCGCGATATTCAACTGGATCCCGGGCTGGATCTGGCTGGGCTTCAAGACCTTCTGCGTCGTGACCGTGTTCCTGTGGGTGCGCTCCACGTTCCCGCGCTTCCGCTACGACCAGATCATGCGCCTGGGCTGGAAGATCTTCATCCCGGTCACCCTGGTCTGGCTGGTCGTCGTGGGCCTGTGGATCCAGTCGCCCTGGAACATCTGGAAGTAAGGAGGTCAGCACGATGAGCGCTGTCGCCTCGATCAAAGAATTCTTCAACACCTTCTTGCTGCTCGAGCTCTTCAAGGGCATGAAGCTCACGGGCAAGCATTTCCTGTCGCCCACCATCACGGTGCAGTTCCCGGAAGAGAAGACGCCGCTGTCGCCGCGTTTTCGCGGCTTGCACGCGCTGCGCCGCTATGAGAACGGCGAAGAGCGCTGCATCGCCTGCAAGCTGTGCGAGGCCGTGTGCCCGGCGCTGGCGATCACCATCGAGTCGGATGTGCGCGCCGACGGCACGCGCCGCACGACGCGCTACGACATCGACCTGACCAAGTGCATCTTCTGCGGCTTCTGCGAGGAGAGCTGCCCGGTCGACTCGATCGTCGAGACGCACATCCTCGAGTACCACGGCGAGAAGCGGGGCGACCTGTATTTCACCAAGGACATGCTGCTCGCGGTGGGCGACCGCTACGAGCGCGAGATCGCCGCTGCCAAGGAGGCCGACGCTCCCTACCGCTAAAGGCGGCAGAGGCGACACAAGCCATGGATACCAAGACCGCGCTCTTCTACGTCTTCTCCGCGATCCTGCTGTTCGCAGCGTTTCGCGTCATCACCGCGCGCAGCTCCGTGCACGCTGCGTTGTACCTCGTGCTGGCCTTCTTCAACGCCGCCTGCGTGTGGATGCTGCTCAAGGCCGAGTTCCTCGCGATCTCGCTGGTGCTCGTCTACGTGGGCGCCGTGATGGTGCTGTTCCTGTTCGTCGTGATGATGCTCGACATCAACGTCGACCGGCTGCGCGAAGGTTTCTGGAAACTGTTCCCGGTGGCCGGCACCATCGCGGCGATCATCGCCGTCGAGATGATCTGGGTCATCAAGCGCGGCTTCAACCTGCCGGTGGCTGCGCAGCCCGATCCGGCGCTGGCCAAGCTGAGCAACACCAAGCTGCTGGGCATCGAGATCTACACGCAGTACCTGTACCCACTGCAGATCGCCGCGGTGCTGCTGCTGGTGGCCATCGTCGCGGCGATCGCGCTGACCCTGCGTCGCCGCAAGGACAGCAAGTACGTCGACCCGGGCGCGCAGGTCAAGGTCAAGAAAGCCGACCGGCTGCGCGTCGTGAAGATGGCGCCAGAGGTCGCGCCGGCGCCGGCCGCGCCCGCCGGCGACGCCCCCCAAGCCACCGGAGGCCAGGCATGACGCTCACGCTCGGTCATTACCTGTCGCTCGGCGCGATCCTGTTCGCGCTGTCGGTGATCGGCATCTTCCTGAACCGCCGCAACCTGATCGTGCTGCTGATGGCGATCGAGCTGATGCTGCTGGCGGTCAACCTGAATTTCGTGGCCTTCTCGCACTATCTGGGCGACATGGCCGGACAGGTGTTCGTGTTCTTCATCCTGACCGTGGCCGCCGCCGAATCGGCGATCGGCCTGGCGATCCTGGTGGTGCTGTTCCGCAACCGCTCGACGATCGCGGTCGACGAACTCGACGCCCTCAAGGGCTGAACGCGGCCTTCACCGCCGCACACTGAAACGCAACGAGAGCCCGCTTACCGGGCGGGCTTCGGAGAGAACAACAATGTCTGCGCTATCGCAATCGATGCTGGTCGCCGTGCCGCTCGCGCCGCTGGTCGGGGCGATCGTGGCCGGCCTGTTCGGCAAGACGGTCGGACGCCGCGGCGCGCATGCGGTCACCATCCTCGGCGTCGCGATCGCCTTCGTGCTGTCGGCCATCACGCTCAAGGCGGTGGCCGTCGACGGCGCGCGCTTCAACCAGACCGTCTACGAATGGATGGTCATCGGCGGCATCAAGATGGAGGTCGGCTTCCTGGTCGACGGCCTGACCGCGATGATGATGTGCGTCGTGACCTTCGTCTCGCTGATGGTGCACATCTACACCATCGGCTACATGGAGGAAGACCCGGGCTACCAGCGCTTCTTCTCCTACATCTCGCTGTTCACCTTCTCGATGTTGATGCTCGTGATGAGCAACAACATGCTGCAGCTGTTCTTCGGCTGGGAGGCGGTGGGCCTGGTGTCCTACCTGCTGATCGGCTTCTGGTACACCAAGCCGACGGCGATCTTCGCCAACATGAAGGCCTTCCTGGTCAACCGGGTCGGCGACTTCGGCTTCATCCTGGGCATCGGCCTGCTGCTGGCCTACGGCGGCACGCTCAACTACGGCGAGCTGTTCGCCAAGGGCCCCGAGCTCGCCAAGCTGGGCTTCCCCGGCACCGACTGGATGCTGATCACGGTCGCGTGCATCTGCCTCTTCATCGGCGCGATGGGCAAGAGCGCGCAGTTCCCGCTGCACGTCTGGCTGCCCGACTCGATGGAAGGCCCGACGCCGATCTCGGCACTGATCCACGCCGCGACGATGGTGACGGCCGGCATCTTCATGGTGGCGCGCATGTCGCCGCTGTTCGAGCTGTCGGACACCGCGCTGAACTTCGTGCTCGTGATCGGCGCGATCACGGCGCTGTTCATGGGCTTCTTGGGCATCATCCAGAACGATATCAAGCGCGTCGTCGCGTACTCCACGCTCTCGCAGCTGGGCTACATGACGGTGGCGCTGGGCGCCTCGGCCTACTCGGTCGCGGTGTTCCACCTGATGACGCACGCCTTCTTCAAGGCGCTGCTGTTCCTGGCCGCCGGCTCGGTGATCATCGGCATGCACCATGACCAGGACATCCGCAACATGGGCGGCCTGCGCAAGTACATGCCGCTGACCTGGATCACCTCGCTGCTGGGCTCGCTGGCGCTGATCGGCACGCCGCTGTTCGCCGGCTTCTACTCGAAGGACAGCATCATCGAGGCGGTCCATGCGAGCCACCTGCCGGCCGCCGGCTTCGCGTACTTCGCGGTGCTCGCGGGCGTGTTCGTCACGGCGTTCTACTCGTTCCGGATGTACTTCCTCGTCTTCCACGGCGAGGAGCGCTTCCGCCACAAGCCGTTCCCGGCCGAAGACGAAGAGGTCCACGGCCACGACGAGCACGAGCACGAGGAGCCGCACGAGTCGCCCTGGGTCGTGACCGCGCCGCTGCTGCTGCTGGCCGTGCCCTCGGTGGTGATCGGATTCATGACGATCCAGCCGATGCTGTTCGGCGAGTTCTTCAAGGACTCGATCTTCGTCAACGCCGAACTGCACCCGGCGATGGAAGAGCTCGCGCACGAGTTCCACGGCGCCGCCGCGATGGCGCTGCACGCACTGACCACCGCGCCGTTCTGGCTCGCGCTGGCCGGCGTGGTCGTGTCGTGGTGGTTCTACATGAAGCAGCCGGCGATCCCGGCAGCCATCAAGGCGCGCTTCGCCATCGTCTACAAGCTGCTCGACAACAAGTACTACATGGACTGGATCAACGAGCACGTGTTCGCCGCAGGCGCCAGGCTGCTCGGCCGCGGCCTGTGGAAGGGCGGCGACGTCGGCCTGATCGACGGGGTGCTGATCAACGGCTCGGCGCGCGTCGTCGCCGGCGCGGCCGCGATCACGCGCCTGTTCCAGACCGGCTACCTGTACCACTACGCGCTCGTCATGATCCTCGGCATCTTTGCGCTGATGACCTGGCAGCTGTGGCCCTACCTGGGCATGGCCCGCTGATCGAGAGGCCGGAGAACAACGAATGGGACTGCTGAGCCTCTCCATCTGGATGCCGATCGTCTTCGGCCTGATCCTGCTCGCGCTCGGCCGCGACGAGCAGGCCGGTGCGGTGCGCTGGATCGCGCTGGCCGCCGCCGTGCTGAGCTTCATCGTCACGCTGCCGCTGGTGTCGGGCTTCGACGCCTCGACCGCCGCGATGCAGTTCGCCGAGAACCTGCCGTGGATCGAGCGCTTCAACGTGCGCTACCACCTCGGCGTCGACGGCCTGTCGGTGTGGTTCGTGCTGCTCACGGCCTTCATCACCGTGATCGTCGTGATCGCCGGCTGGGAAGTGATCGAGACGCGCGTGAACCAGTACATGGGCGCGTTCCTGATCCTCTCCGGCCTGATGGTCGGCGTGTTCAGCGCGCTCGACGGCATGCTGTTCTACGTGTTCTTCGAGGCCACGCTGATCCCGATGTACATCATCATCGGCATCTGGGGCGGGCCGCGGCGCGTCTACGCGGCGTTCAAGTTCTTCCTGTACACGCTGCTCGGCTCGCTCCTGATGCTGATCGCGCTGATCTACCTGTACACGAAGTCCGGCGGCAGCTTCGACATCCTCACCTGGCACAAGCTGCCGCTGGCGATGCCGGCGCAGACCCTGCTGTTCTTCGCGTTCTTCGCGGCGTTCTCGGTCAAGGTGCCGATGTGGCCGGTGCACACCTGGCTGCCCGACGCCCACGTCGAGGCGCCGACCGGCGGCTCGGTGGTGCTGGCGGCCATCATGCTGAAGCTGGGCGCCTACGGCTTCCTGCGCTTCTCGCTGCCGATCACCCCTGACGCCAGCCACGCCTGGGCCGGCTTCGTGATCACGCTGTCGCTCATCGCGGTGCTCTACATCGGGCTGGTCGCGCTGGTGCAAGGCGACATGAAGAAGCTGGTGGCGTACTCGTCGATCGCCCACATGGGTTTCGTGACGCTGGGCTTCTTCATCTTCACCGACCTGGGCGTCGCCGGCGGCATCGTGCAGATGATCAGCCACGGCTTCGTCTCGGGCGCGATGTTCCTGTGCATCGGCGTGCTCTACGACCGCGTGCACTCGCGCGAGATCGCGGCCTATGGCGGCGTGGTCAACACCATGCCCAAGTTCGCCGCCTTCGCCGTGCTGTTCGCGATGGCCAACTGCGGCCTGCCGGGCACCAGCGGCTTCGTCGGCGAATGGATGGTGATCCTCGGTGCCGTCCAGTACAACTTCTGGATCGGCCTGCTCGCCGCGACCACCCTGGTCTTCGGCGCCGCCTACACGCTGTGGATGGTCAAGCGCGTGTACTTCGGCAAGGTCGCCAACGACGACGTGAAGGCGCTCGTCGACCTGAACAAGCGCGAGTTCTTCATGTTCGTGCTGCTGGCGGCCGGCGTGCTGTGGATGGGCCTGTATCCCAAGCCCTTCACCGACGTGATGCAGACATCCGTCACCGAGCTGCTCAAGCACGTGGCGGTCTCGAAGCTGAACTGAACGACAAGAAGAGACCGCGATGGAATCCTCGATGAACTGGCTCGCCATCTACCCGGAGATCCTGCTGCTCGGCATGGCGTGCGCGATCGCGCTGGTCGACCTGTTCGTGACCTCGCCCAAGCGCACGGCCACCTATGGCCTGACGCTGATGACCCTGGTCGGCATCGGCGCCTTGCACCTGGCCTACCTGAAGGGCGGCGCCACGCTCTACGCGATGGACCGCATGGTCGTCACCGACCCGATGGGCCACCTGCTGGCGTTCTTCGCGACCCTGGCCGTCGGCGTGACGCTGGTCTACGCGCGCCCCTATGCTGCCGACCGCGACATGCTCAAGGGCGAGCTGTTCACGCTGTCGCTGTTTGTGCTGCTGGGCGTGTCGGTCATGGTGCAGGCCAACCACTTCCTGGTGGTCTACCTGGGCCTCGAGCTGATGACGCTGTCGCTGTACGCGATGGTCGCGCTGCGCCGCGACAACCTCAACGCCACCGAGGCGGCGATGAAGTACTTCGTGCTCGGCGCGCTGGCCTCGGGCTTCCTCCTGTACGGCCTGTCGATGATGTACGGCGCGACCGGTTCGCTGGAGATCGGCGAGGTGTTCCGCGCCATCGGCACCGGCCAGATCAACAAGCAGGTGCTGGTGTTCGGCGTCGTGTTCGTGGTCGCCGGCCTGGCCTTCAAGCTGGGCGTCGTGCCGTTCCACATGTGGGTGCCCGACGTCTACCACGGCGCACCGACCGCGGTGACGCTGATGATCGCCGGCGCCCCCAAGCTGGCCGCGTTCGCGATCACGATCCGCCTGCTCGTCGAGGGCATGCTGGGCCTTGCGATCGACTGGCAGCAGATGCTGATGGTGCTGTCGGTCGCCTCGATGGTGATCGGCAACCTCGCCGCCATTGCGCAGAGCAACCTCAAGCGCATGCTGGCCTATTCGGCCATCGGCCAGCTCGGCTTCATGCTGCTGGGCCTCACGCCCACCGTGGTGTTCGGCAACACCTTCTCGGCGGCCAACGGCTACAGCTCGGCGATGTTCTACCTCGTGACCTACGTGCTCACGACGCTGGCGAGCTTCGGCGTGATCATGGTGCTGGCGCGCCAGGGCTTCGAGTGCGACGAGATCGACGACCTGCGCGGCCTCAACAAGCGCAGCCCCTGGCTGGCCGGCGTGATGGCGGTGGTGATGTTCTCGCTGACCGGCATCCCGCCGACGGTGGGCTTCTACGCCAAGCTCGCGGTGCTGCAGTCGCTGGTGTCGACCAGCGCGACGCCCTATGTCGTGCTGGCCATCGTCGCGGTGCTGCTGTCCTTCGTGGCGGCCTATTACTACCTGCGCGTCGTCAAGGTCATGTACTTCGACGAGCCGGTGGACGCGGCCTTGGGCGTGCACGAGCCGGTGAGCCTGCATGTGCGAGCGGTGCTGGCGGTCAACGGCGCGGCCGTGCTGGGGCTGGGTCTGCTGCCCGGCGGCCTGATGGCCGCCTGCGCCGAGGCGATCCGCATCACGCTCGCGACCTGATCGCGAGCGCGCCGCCGCCACGCCCTCGATGAACACCGCGCTCGCGGTCTGGGTCGTGCTGCTGCTGGCGGCAGTGGCGGCCAACCTGCCGTTCGTCAACGAGCGGCCGTTCCTCGTCGGGCCGCGGCGGGTGCCGGTCAAGTCGGTCGCCTGGCGCCTGCTCGAACTCGCGGTCTACGGTGCGCTCGTGATCGCGGCCGGACGCCTGATGGAAGGCGCGATCGGCCAGGCGGCACCGCAGGGCTGGGAGTTCTACGCGGTGCTGCTGTGCCTGTTCCTGACGCTGGCCTTCCCGGGTTTCGTCTGGCGCTACCTGCGTCGGCATCGTGGCTGATCCCAAAGACCCCCAGGACGACGACGCCCACCTGCGCGAGACGCGCGTCTCGAGCGAGCAGGTCTTTCGCGGCGGCTTCCTCGATGTGCGCCGCGACGCCGTGCGCCTGCCCGACGGCAGCACGGCGCAGCGCGAGTACGTCGTCCATCCCGGCGCGGTGATGGTCGTGCCCATCCTCGACGACGGCCGCCTGGTCATCGAGCGCCAGTGGCGTTACCCCCTCGATCGCGCCTTCATCGAGTTCCCCGCCGGCAAGCTCGACGCGGGCGAGGGCGCCTTCGCGTGCGCCGTGCGCGAACTGGCCGAGGAGACCGGCTACCGCGCCGGCGAGTGGGCGCGGGCCGGCGTGCTGCACAACGCGATCGGCTATTCGAACGAGGTCATCGAGATCTGGTTCGCGCGTGAGCTCAGGCTCGGCGAGCGGCGCCTCGATCACGGAGAGTTTCTCGACGTGCAGACCACCACGCTCGAGGCGCTGGAGGCCGACGCGGCCGCCGGCTCGCTCACCGACGCCAAGACCCTGATCGCGCTGCTGTGGCTGCGTCATTGGCGCGACGGCCGTTGGGACTTGCACTGGCAGCCCACACCGGCGCACCTGCAAGGCCAATAATCAGCCCATCATGAAGGTGCTCAACCTCCAGTGCGAACAGGGCCATGGCTTCGAAGGCTGGTTCGGCTCGGAAGCCGACCATGCCGACCAGCACGCGCGCGGTCTGATCGAATGCCCGCTGTGCGGCAGCAAGTCGGTGCAGCGGTTGCCCAGCGCACCGCGGCTGAACCTGTCGGGTGCCAGCGCGCCACCGGCTGCGGCCGCCACGGCCGCCGCGCCGACGCCCGAGCGTGCCAGCGTCGAGGCGCTGTGGCTGCAGGCGGTGCGTCACGTGATCAACAACACCGAGGACGTCGGGCCGCGCTTCGCCGAGGAGGCGCGCCGCATCCACTACGGCGAGACGCCGGAGCGCGCGATCCGCGGCCAGGCCAGTCCCGACCAGGCTCAGTCGCTGCGCGACGAGGGCATCGAGGTCTTCAGCATGGCCGTGCCGGCGGCGGCCAAGGGCACGCTGCAGTAGGTGCGAGCTGATGCGCGAGTAGGCGCGCGGCGCCGCGCCTAGAGCACGCGGCCGGGGTTCATGATCCCCTGCGGATCGAGCGCCTGCTTGATCGCACGCATCAAGCCCAGCGCCACTGCATCCTTGCGCTGCGCGAGTTCATCGCGCTTGAGAGCGCCGATGCCGTGCTCGGCCGAGATCGATCCGCCATGCGCGATCACGGCGTCGTAGACGATCGCGTTGACCGCCTCCTCGTGCTCATGCAGGAACGCGGCCGCATCGCCGCCCTCGGGACACTGCACGTTGTAGTGCAGGTTGCCGTCGCCCAGGTGGCCGAAGTCGACCAGCCGCACGCCGGCAAAGGCCGCCTCGAGCGCGGCATCGGTCGAGGCGACGAAGCTTGGGATGCTCGAGACGGGCAGGGCGATGTCGTGCTTGATGTTGAGGCCTTCCTCGCTCTGCGCGAGCGGGATGCTCTCGCGCAGATGCCACAGTGCCTTCGACTGCTCGATGCTCGCGGCCACCGCGGCGTCGTCGATCTCGCCGGCCTCGAGCGCGGCTTCGAGCAGCGCTTCGAAGCGCTGCTGCGCGTGCTCCGCGCCCTCGGCGTCCGACTGCTCCAGCAGCACCGTCCACGGCGCCGCCGGCAGCGGGCGTGGCAGCTGCGGGAAATGCTTGGTGACCAGCGCCAGCGAAAACGCATTCATCACCTCGAATCCGGTCAACGCCGGGCCAAGGCTGGCACGCGCACGCGCCAGCAGCGCGACGCAGGCCTCGAGCGACGCGCAGGCGGCAAGTGCCGTGGTGCGCGCGGCCGGCTGCGGCTGCAGCTGCAAGGTGGCGGCAGTGATCACGCCCAGCGTGCCTTCGCTGCCGACGAAGAGGTCGCGCAGGTCATAGCCGGTGTTGTCCTTGCGCAGGCCCGACAGGCCGTTCCAGACCTCGCCGGCGGCCGTGACGACCTCCAGCCCCAAGCACAGCGCGCGCGCAGTGCCGTAGCGCAGCACCTGCGTGCCGCCGGCGTTGGTCGCGAGGTTGCCGCCGATCGTGCAGCTGCCTTCGGCGGCCAGCGACAGCGGCAGCAGCAGTCCGGCCGCTGCGGCCGCTTCCTGAGCGGCCTGCAGCACGCAGCCGGCCTCGACGGTCATCGTCGCGTTGGCGCGGTCGAGTTCGCGCACGCGGTTCATCCGCGTGAGGCTGAGCAGGACCTGCTCGCCGCTGTCGTCGGGCACACCGCCACCGACCAAGCCGGTGTTGCCACCTTGCGGCACCAGCGGCACGCGGTGCGCGGCGCAGGCACGCACGACCGCAGCCACCTCGGCGGTCGAGGCGGGCCGCACCACAGCGAGCGCGCGGCCGCGCCAGCGCCGGCGCCAGTCGAGCTCCCAGGCCGAGAGGTCGCCCTCGGTCAGCACGTGCGCCGTGCCGACGGCGCTGCGCAGTTCTTCGATCAAGGCCATGGGCTCAAGCCTCCCGCTTCGCTTGCGCCAGCCGCGCGCGCACGTGCCAGCCGCAGGCCGCGAACAGCGCGACGCCGAGCGCCACCTCGACGAGCGCCAGGAGCGCACCCGGTGCCGGCTCGCTGGTCGCGCGCACCAGCCCTTCGGCGACGTAGAGCCACACCAGCAGGCTCAGCCAGCGAAACGTGTAGAGCCTTCGCGTGAACAGCCCGGGCAGGGCCAGCGCAAGCGGCAGCACCTTGATCGCCAGCGTGCCGCGGCCGGTCGGCGCGAGCCACAGTTCCCACGCGAGGCCGAGCGCGATCAGCGCAACCAGCGCCACGAGCGCCAGCCGGCGCGACAACTCGATCGACGATGGCGCATGCGCCGCCTCGGCACCGATGGCGTTCTCTCCAGACATGGCTGGCATGATAGCCAGCATGAATGTTCCTTCCGCGCTGCGAGTGCCCTTGCGCGAGCGGCTCGCGCGGCTTGCGCAAACGCTGTCCTCCTGGCCCTGGCTCGAAACGATGCGCACGCTGCGGCAGCGCTTTCGCGAGGATCGCCTCGGCCTCACCGCGAGCAGCCTGACCTTCACGACCACGATCGCGCTGGTGCCGCTGGCGACCGTCACGCTGGCGATCTTCACCGCCTTTCCGATGTTCTCGCGCTTCCAGGGCGCGCTGGAGAAGTACTTCATCCAGAGCCTGGTGCCCGACAACATCGCCAAGCCGGTGCTGGGTGCGCTGACGCAGTTCGCGCTCAAGGCCAACCGGCTCGGCACGCTGGGCCTGGTGGTGCTGGTGTTGACCGCGCTGGCGCTGATGCTGACGATCGACCGCACGCTCAACGCGATCTGGCGCGTGCGCAAGCCGCGGCCGATCGCGCAGCGCGTGCTCGTGTACTGGGCCGCCGCGACGCTCGGGCCGCTGCTGCTAGGCATCAGCCTGACCATGACCTCGTACGCGATCTCGGCCTCGCGCGGCGTGGTGGGCTCGCTGCCCGGCGGCGTGAGCTTCCTGCTCAACGTGATCGAGTTCCTGCTGCTGGCCGCAGCGATCACCTCGCTCTACCACTACGTGCCGAACACGCCGGTGCGCTGGGTCCACGCCTGGGCCGGCGGGCTGTTCGTCGCGGTCGGCTTCGAGCTGGCGAAGAAGGGGCTGGCCTGGTACCTCGGCCAGGTGCCGACCTACTCGACGATCTACGGCGCCTTCGCGACCGTGCCGATCTTCCTGATCTGGCTCTACCTCGGCTGGGTCATCGTGCTGTTCGGCGCAGTGATCGCCGCTTACGCGCCGAGCCTTGCGATGCGCGTCGTGCGCCGTCCGGAAACGCCGGGCTTCCAGTTCGACCTCGCGATCGCGATGCTGCGCCAGCTCGCGCTGGCGCGCACGCAATCCACCCACGGTTTGAGCGCCGCGCGCCTGGCCGAGAGCCTGCGCGCCGATCCGCTGCAGATCGAGCCCATCGTCGAGACCCTGCTCGGGCTCGACTGGATCGCGCGGCTCGACGAGGGCGATGACCCCCGCCTCGTGCTGCTGGCCGATCCGGACTTCACGCCGGCGCAGCCGCTGATGGCCGCGCTGCTGCTCGAGCCGACGCCGACCGTGCGCGCGTTCTGGCAGCGCGCCGGCTTCCAGGACATCAGCCTGCGTCAGCTGCTCGACGCCTGAGGCGACGAGGAGCCCCCACGCTCACTTCGTTCGCTGCCCTCCGTGGGGGCCCGGTCGCCTTGGGGCGGCCCGGCGGCGACCGAGGTGCGCAGCACCGCGCAGCGCAGCACGCGGTCGCGTCCGAGCCGCTTGGCCTCGTACATCGCCTCGTCGGCGCGCTGCACCAGGCGCGCGGCATGGTCGCCGTCTTCCGGTGCAAGGGCATAGCCGATGCTCGCGCTGACGCGGTGCGCAACCTGCAGCCCAGCGCTGCACACGCGCACGGCGTCCAGCAGGTGGCGCGCCAGCGCCTCGGCGCCGGCGTCGTCGCGCACGCGCGCGAGCACGAGGAACTCGTCGCCGCCGAAGCGCCCGACGGCGTCCTCGGCGCGCACGGCCGACTGCAGCGCGGCCGCGGCGGCCAGCAGCAGCCGGTCGCCCTCGCGATGGCCGAGCGTGTCGTTGACGGACTTGAAGCCGTCGAGGTCGACGAAGAACAGCGCGACCGGCGCCTCGGCGCTGGCCAGCGGCAGCGCCGCCTCGAGGCGCTCCATGATCGCGCGGCGACTGAACACGCCGGTCACCGCGTCCTCCTCGACGCTGCGCTGCAGGCGCTCGCGCGCCAGCGTGAGCTCGTGCACGTCGATCGTGGAGGTGTAGATGCCGACCACGCTGCCGTTGGCGTCGCGGTCGGGCACGTAGCTGGTGCGCAGCCAGCGCGCGCCCTGCGGCAGCTCGACCAGGCGCGTGTAGGTGGCGGTCTCGCCGGCCAGTGCGCGCTCGTAGAACGGCCAGTGCTCGCGCCACAGGCGCTCGCCGCGCACCTCGCCGATGTGGCGGCCGAGGATGGCCTCGGGCGGCGTGCCGGTGGCCTCGACGTAGGCCTTGTTGATGAAGCGCACCACGCAGCCGCGGTCCAGGTAGGTCAGCGGGTAGGGAATGTTGTCGGTGAAGTGATCGAGCCGGCGGCGCGCGGCCTCGAGCGTCTCGCGCGCGGTGACGTCGTCATGGATGTCGAAGGCGATCGTGTAGACCGCCTCGACGTTGCCGTGCTCGTCGCGGTCGGGGAAGACCTGCACGCGCGCCCAGCGCGGCGTGCCGCCGCGGTGGGTCAGCAGGCGTTCGTAGAACACGGTTGCGCCGCCGTAAGCCCGCTCGAAGGCGCTGCGTGCGGCGGCCCAGGCGTTGTCGCCGTAGTTCTCGCGCAGCGTGCGCCCGATCAGCGCCTCGCGCGGCCGGCCGGCCCAGCGCAGGTAGGGCGGGTTGACGAAGCACAGCACCGCCTCGCCGTCATCGCGGCGCTCCCAGCGGCCCATCGGCAGGTCGATCGCGGCGACCAGCCGCTCGATGTGCCCGACGCGGTCGTCGGCGTGCATGGCAGTGCCCGCCGGATCAGAACGGGATGCGGCCCAGCCAGATGTCGCGGTACATCGCCCAGTCGCCCATGAAGCTGTAGAGCGGGCGCTTGAACGAGGCGGGCTTGTTCTTCTCGAAGCCGAAGTGGCCGAGCCAGGCGAAGCCGTAGCCGCACAGCAGGCCGTAGATCAGGAACTGCAGCGAGCCGGTGGTCAGCACGACGGCGAAGCACACGAGCGCCAGCGTCGAGCCGACGAAGTGCAGCCGCCGGCAGGTGCGGTTGCTGTGCTCGCCGAGGTAGAAGGGATAGAACTCGCCGAAGCTGTGAAACGAATGCGGGTCGACCGCGCCCTGCGTGCTCATGCTGCAGCCTCCGTCTTGTTGGCGAGAAAGGTCCAGATCGCATTCAACACGCCGTCCGGCGCCTCGGTCATGAGGGAATGCCCGGCCGGCAAACGGATGGTGTCGGCCTTCAGCAGCTGAGCCAACCCGGCGGCCATGCGCGGCTGCGTCATCTGGTCCTTGGTGCCCAGCACCAGGCGCGCCGGGCAGCGTACCCGGGCAGCGGCCGCTTCGGCGCCGGCGTAGGCGTTGCAGGCGCTGAAGTCGATGTGAAACAGGCTGGCGCCGCCGTGGCGGGCGGCGTAGTTGCCCTGCATGCGGCGCTTGAGCGCCATCGCCGCGCCGTGCAGCCAGGTGCCGGGCCCGGGCGCCGACGGCTTGGCGGCGAGGGTGGAATGTGCGAAGACGTTGTCCATCGCCATCGCCCGCGGCGGATCGTCGCGCGAGGTGTCCAGCAGGGTCGGCGACACCGTCATCGGGTAGGCGGTGCCGACCATCACGAGCCGTGTCGCCCGTTCGCCGAGCCGCGCCGCGGTCTCCAGGCCGATCAGCGAGCCCATGCTGTGGCCGACGATGGCCGCGCGCGGCACGGCCAGCGCGTCCAGCAGGGCGACCAGCCAGTCGGCCATCGCCTCGACGCTCGAAAGCGCCGGGCCCTCGCTGCGGCCATGGCCGGGCAGGTCGACCGCCAGCACCGAGTGGCCGTGATGCGCCAGGTAGCGGCTTTGCAGGCCCCAGACGCTGTGGTCGTTGAGCGCGCCGTGCACGAGCACGACGCAGGGCAGGGCGGCGTCGAACGGACGGCCGCCGGTGTAGGCGTAGGCGCTGCGGCCTTGCAGATCGATCTTCATGCGGCCACCTTCGCTGCGGCCTTCAGCGCGCGGCCGAGGTCGTCGATCAGGTCGGCCGGATCTTCGAGGCCGATCGACAGGCGGATCGTCCCCGGGCCGATGCCGGCCTGGCGCAGCGCGTCGTCGTCCATGCGGAAATGCGTGGTCGAGGCCGGGTGGATCACCAGCGAGCGGCAGTCGCCGACGTTGGCCAGGTGCGAGAACAGCTTCAGCGCCTCGATGAAGGCCTTGCCCTGGGCGCGCGAGCCCTTGAGGTCGAAGCTGAACACCGCGCCGCAGCCGCGCGGCAGCAGCCGTTGCGCCAGCGCGTGGCTGGGGTGTTCGGGCAGCTCGGGATAGCCGATTCGCTCGACCATCGCCTGCTTGGACAGGAACTCGACCACCCGGCGCGTGTTGTCGACGTGGCGCGCCATGCGCAGCGGCAGCGTCTCCAGGCCCTGCAGGATGGTCCAGGCGGTGTGCGGGCTCATGCACGCGCCGAAATCGCGCAGGCCCTCGCGGCGCGCGCGCAGCAAGAAGGCGCCGACGGTGCTCTCCTCCGTGAATACCATGCCGTGGAAGCCCTCGTAGGGCTCGGTCAGCTCGGGGAATCGGCCCGAGGCGTCCCAGTCGAAATTGCCGCTGTCGACCAGCACCCCGCCGACCACGGTGCCGTGGCCGCACAGGAACTTGGTGGCCGAGTGGTAGACGAGGTCGGCGCCGTGCTCGAACGGGCGCAGCAGCCACGGCGTCGTGAAGGTCGAGTCGACCAGCAGCGGCAGGCCGGCGTCGTGCGCGATGGCCGCGACCGCCTCGATGTCGAGCACGTCCAGGCCCGGATTGCCGAGCGTCTCGCCGAACAGCAGTCGCGTGTTCGGCCGGATCGCGGCGCGCCAGCCGTCGAGGTCGCCCGGCTTCACGAAGCTGGTCTCGATGCCGAAGCGGCGCAGCGTGTAGTGCAGCAGATTGTGCGAGCCGCCGTAGAGGGCCGAGCTCGCGACGATGTGCGAGCCGGCACCCGCCAAGGTGGCAACGGCCAGGTGCAGCGCCGCCTGGCCGCTCGCCGTGGCGATCGCCCCGGCGCCGCCCTCGAGCGCGGCCATGCGCTCCTCGAACACGGCGTTGGTCGGGTTGGAGATGCGCGAGTAGACATGGCCCGCGCGTTCCATGTTGAACAGCGCCGCCGCGTGGTCGCTGCTCTCGAAGACGAAGGAGGTCGAAAGATGCAGCGGCACGGCGCGCGCGCCGGTGGCCGGGTCGGGGGCGGCGCCGGCGTGCAGCGCCAGCGTGTCGAAGCCGGGATCGGATGCGCCGGGCATCGGGGTCTCCTCTACAGCGGATTTGAGGGGCGTCGCTCGTGGCGGCGCCCGTGTTCGTCGCGCGGCATTGTGGGCTATATTGGCCGCATCACCCGAAGCGCATTTCCCCAAGGAGCACCGCCATGAAAGTCAGCGACATCCTGCGCGTCAAGGGCGGCACGCTCTACACCGTTTCCCCTGACCTGCCGCTGGCCGAAGCCGTGCGCACGATGGCCGAGCGCGACATCGGTTCGCTGGTCGTGATGGAGCACGGCGACCTGGTCGGCATGCTGACCTTTCGCGAGGTGATCCAGGCCGTGGTCGGCAACGACGGCACGGTCGGCACGACCATCGTGCGCACCGTGATGGATGACCATCCGCTGACCTGCACCCCCGAGACCGAGATCGACGAGGTGCGCCGCATGATGCTCAACCGCCATGCGCGCTACATGCCGGTGATGAACGGCCGCACGCTGATGGGCGTGATCTCGTTCTACGACGTCGCGAAGGCCGTGGTCGACAGCCAGGACTTCGAGAACCGCATGCTCAAGGCCTACATCCGCGACTGGCCGGTCGAGGACGCGCAGGCCCAGCAGCAACAGCAGTAAGCCGGTCGTGCGTTCGCGGGACGGGCGTGCCGTCCTAAGGCGGGATTAAGGCAACGCTCCCAGACTGCATCTCAGGCAGCGGCATCAGTCGCCGCGTTGGGGAGCAGGAGTGGGAAGCCGCGCGCGTCAAGGAAGCTGGTACGGTGCCCGGACCGCCCGTGTCCTGGCCCTCGGGACGGCGCTCGCCGCTGCGAACATCACTGTGCAGGCCGAGCCGCGGCCGGCCGTGGAGGCTCCTGCCGCTGCGCCCCCGCTGCGATTGAGCCTCCCGCCGAGCCACCCGTTCGGTTCCGAAGGTGCGAAGGACGCGATCGAGCCCGCTCGCATCACGGCGCCGCGGCCGCTGTGGCAACGCGTCAGCGTGGTCGAGATGCCGGTGGACGCCATTCCCGGCGCGCCGCCGCGCCGTGCCCACCACGCGCTGCGCATCGCCACCGACGCCCCCAAGGCCTTCTTGCGCGGCCTGGGCTTCGAGCCGAGCGACTGCGCCGCGCAGCTTCGAGCCCCGGCGCGGATGAAGCAGGAACGCGGCGACACCAACGTGGACGTGCAGGCCCAGGTGCGCATCGGCTGCCGCTTCTGAGCCCGGTCCCCGTCTCAGGACGAGGCGCCGCGTCGGCGACAATGGCGCATTGCGCCTCGCGCGCCGAACGCCTCTCGCTTGCGCCATGTCCGGCAACACCCTCGGCCACCTGTTTCGCGTCACCACCTTCGGCGAGTCGCACGGACCGGCGATCGGCTGCGTGATCGATGGCTGCCCGCCCGGCATGTCTCTGTGCGAGGCCGACATCCAGCCAGAGCTCGACCGCCGCCGCCCCGGCACCTCGCGTCATGTGACGCAGCGCCAGGAGGCCGATGCCGTGGAGATCCTCTCCGGCGTCTACGAAGGCCGCACCACCGGCACGCCGATCGCGCTGCTGATCCGCAACACCGACCAGCGCAGCAAGGACTACGGCAACCTGCTCGACACGTTCCGCCCCGGGCACGCCGACTACACCTACTGGCACAAGTACGGCATCCGCGACCCGCGCGGCGGGGGGCGCAGCTCGGCGCGCCTGACCGCGCCCGTCGTGGCCGCCGGCGCGGTGGCGCGCAAGTGGCTCGCCGAGCGCCACGGCGTGAAGCTGCGCGCCGGCATGGCCGCGCTGGGCGCCACCGAGATCACCTTCGAGGGCTGGGAGCACGTCGACCACAACCCGTTCTTCGCGCCCAACGCGAGCCAGATCGATACGCTCGAGGCCCAGATGGACGCGCTGCGCAAGTCCGGCGACTCGGTCGGCGCGCGCATCGTGGTGGAAGCGGCGGGCGTGCCGGTCGGCTGGGGCGAGCCGATCTACGACAAGCTCGACGCCGACATTGCCTACGCGATGATGGGCCTGAACGCCGTCAAGGGCGTCGAGATCGGGGCTGGCTTCGCCAGCGTGGCGCAGCACGGCAGCGAGCACGGCGACGAGCTCACGCCCGAGGGCTTCCTGAGCAACCACGCCGGGGGCGTGCTGGGCGGCATCTCGACCGGCCAGGACATCCGCGTCTCGATCGCGATCAAGCCGACCAGCTCGATCCGCCTGCCGCGCCGCTCGATCGACAAGGCCGGCCTGCCGGTCGAGGTGGTCACGCACGGCCGCCACGATCCCTGCGTCGGGATCCGCGCGACGCCGATTGTCGAGGCGCTGCTGGCCCTGGTGCTGATCGACCATGCACTGCGCCATCGCGCCCAGTGCGGCGATGTCTCGGTGCCGACGCCGGCCATCCCCGCTTCACCCGGTTCGCGCGGCTGACGCGTCGCTTCGTCGCGCGGCGCCGGACCCCTGTCGCGCCGCCCTGCGGTTCGCTCCCGCCGAACTGCAATCCGTCGCATGATGGGAACCTTTCGTCAGACGGCCCACTTAGACTCGCGGCCCATGAACGAAGCCACCCTCGTCCAGCCCGTCGCCGCGCCCACGAAGCGCCGCCGCCGGGCGATCACCGCCGCGATCGTCGTGGTCCTTCTCGCAGGGGCGGGCGTCGCGCTGTCCTCCCGCCTCGGCCCCGGCAAGAAGAAGGAAGAGACGCCGGCGCCGCCGCTGCAGTTCGGTCCCGCCGAGGTGGCGCGGCCGCTGCTGGCGCCGATGCCGCAGCGCGTCGAGTTCACCGGCCCGCTGGTCGCGCCCCGCACGGCCGTCGTGCGCGCCAAGGCCGCCGGCACCCTGCTGTCGCTGGCGGTGGCCGAAGGCAGCCGGGTGCGCGCCGGCCAGCCGCTGGGCAGCATGGACCTGGCCGACCTGCAGGCGCGCATCAACGAGCGCAGCGCCGGCATCGAGTCGGCCCAGGCGACACTGATCGAGGCCGAGCGCATGCACGACTCGAACACGCGGCTGGCGGCGCAGAACTTCATCTCGTCGACCGCGCTGCAATCCTCGCAGGCGCGGCTCGACGCGGCCCGTGCCGCGTTGAAGTCGGCCCAGGCCCAGCTTGAGACGCAGCGCATCTCGATGCGCGAGGCGGCCCTCGTGGCGCCGATCGACGGCATCATCGGCAAGCGCCACGTGGTGCCCGGCGAGAAGCTCAGTGCCGAGCAGCAATTGCTGACCATCGTCGACCTGAAGACGCTGGAGCTGGCCGGCACGGTGGCCACGCACGAGGTTTCGGTGCTGCAGGTGGGGCAGGCGGTCGAGGTCAAGGTCGAGGGCATGGCCAAGCCGGTCGTGGGCCGCATCGACCGCATCGCGCCGTCGGCCGAGGCCGGCACGCGCGCGATCGGCGTGGTGGTCGTGCTGGACAACAAGAGCGAGGTGCTGCGCGCCGGCCAGTACGCCCAGGCCGCGGTCACGCTGGAGGACCCCACGCCGCGCCTGACGGTGCCGGTGGCCGCGATCGGCCAGGCCTCGGGCCAGGACTTCGTCTGGACGGTCGAGAACGGCGCCCTGGTGCGCCGCGTCGTGATCACCGGCCGCAAGGACGTTGCCAGCGGGCGCGTCGAGGTGCTGCAGGGCCTGAAGCCGGAGTCCATGGTGCTCGCGGCGCGCTTCGACAATCTGCGCGAAGGCGCGCTGGCCGAGGTCACGGGCCATTCGAACGTCGCGCCGGCCGCCTCGGCGTCGACGCCGCGCCCGGCGTCCTGAGCGCCGGCCTGATTTGCCGGACCGACCGGCCCTTGTAGCCGGTCGCCCCATCGTTCTCGCCGCTGGCATCGCAGCGGCTGCTGTCGGGAGCGTCCACCATGTGGATCACGCGCGTTTCCATCAACAACCCCGTGTTCGCCGCGATGATGATGATCGCGCTGTGCGTGCTCGGGCTGTTCTCCTACGCCCAGCTGCGCGTCGAGCGCCTGCCCGACATCAGCCCGCCGGTGGTGTTCGTCAGCATCAGCTACCCGGGCGCGTCGCCGGAGGCGATCGAGACCGAGATCACGCGGCCGGTCGAGCAGTCGATCAACGGCATCGCGGGCGTCAAGCGCATCATGTCGACGAGCCGCGAGGGCCGCAGCGACACCGTCGTGCAGTTCAATCTCGAGGCCGACATGAACCGCGCGATGCAGGACGTGCGCGACAAGGTTGCGGTGCTTGCGCCGACCTTCCCGCGCGACGTCAAGTCGCCGCTGGTCAGCCGCTTCGACAACGACAACGCGCAGCCGGTGGTCTACCTGTCGCTGATGGGCGCCGACCGCAGCGCGCGCGAGCTCTCGCTGCTGGCCGACCAGGTGGTGCGCAAGCGGCTCGAGCGCGTCTCGGGCGTCGCGCGCGTCGATGTGGGCGGCATGACGGTGCGCCAGGTGCGCATCGACCTCGACCCGCAGCGCCTGCGCGCCCACATGCTCACGCCGGCCGACGTGGCCGCCGCGCTGCAGCGCGCCAACACCGACGTGCCGGTCGGCCTGCTGCAAAGCACGCAGGCCGAGGCGATCGTGCGCGTCGAGGGCAAGGTGCGCGACGCCAAGGCCTTTGCCGACGTGGTGGTCTCCACGCGCAACGGCACCGTGGTCACGCTCGGCGACCTGGGCTCGCTGGTCGAGCGCGAACAGGAGCCGCAGTCGCTCGCGCGCCTGGACGGCCAGCCGGCGATCAACTTCAACGTCTTCAAGCAGCAGGACGCCAACATCGTCGACACCGGCGAGGAGATCAAGCGCGCCGCCGAGGAACTGCGCCAGGGCCTGCCGCCCGGCGTGGAGCTGCGCCTGGTCTACGCCGACAGCGAGTGGGTCAAGGACTCGCTCGCAGGCGTCAAGCGCACGCTGATCGAAGGCGCGCTGCTGACGGTGGCGATCGTGTTCCTGTTCCTGCACAGCTGGCGCTCGACCGTGATCACCGGCCTGACGCTGCCGATCTCGGTGATCGCCTCGTTCATTGCCGTCTATGCGTTCGGCTTCACGCTGAACTTCATGACGATGATGGCGCTGTCGCTGTGCATCGGCCTCTTGATCGACGATGCCATCGTCGTGCGCGAGAACATCGTGCGCCATGTCCACATGGGCGCCGACCACCACACGGCCGCGCGCGTGGGCACCGACGAGATCGGCCTCGCGGTGATGGCCACCACCTTCGCGATCTGCGCGGTGTTCGTGCCGGTGGCCTTCATGAAGGGCATCATCGGCAAGTTCTTCTTCCCGTTCGGCATCACCGTCACGGTGGCCGTGCTGGTGTCGCTGTTCGTGAGCTTCACGCTCGACCCGATGCTCTCGAGCATCTGGAAGGACCCGCCCGGCACGCGCCTGGCCAAACTGCCGGTGCTGGGCTGGCTGATGCGCGCGACCGATCGCGTGATGGACGTCTTCCACTCGCTCTACGAGAGCAAGATCCGCTGGGTCTTCTCGGGCAGGCACTACCGCCTTTGGCTGCCGTCGATCGGCCTGTGGCGCGCGATCCGCCATGGCGAGCTCGCGGCGCTCAAGCCGCGGCGCGCGACGATCACGCCGCGCGGCATCATCCTGTGGGGCGGCTTCCTGAGCTTCGTGGGCGCCGTGATGCTCACGCCCCTGGTCGGCACCGAGTTCGTGCCCGAGAGCGACCAGAGCTACATCCAGCTCAACGTCAAGCTGCCGGTCGGCGTGAGCCTGGAGCGCGCGAGCGACAAGATCGCGCAGGTGGAGCGCGCGGTGAAAGCCTTCCCCGAGGTCAAGTCGCTGACCGCGACGATCGGCGACGCGGGGCAGGGCAGCCGCAACGCGGCCGAGCTCGGTGTGCTGCTGCATCCGCGCCTGGAGCGCAAGCGAACGCAAAAGCAGATCGAAGAGGGCATCCGCGAGGCCCTGCGCTCGATTCCCGGCATCGACGTCGCGCTCGGCCAGCGGCCGATCTATGTCGCGCTGCTCGGCCCCGACCCGGCGGTGCTCGAACGCGAGGTGCTCAAGCTCGCCGATGCCGTGAAGAAGATCCCCGGCGTGGCCGACCTGCAGACCTCGGTGGAAGCGGGCATGCCGGCCTACGCGGTGCGGCTCAAGCAAGACGCGGTGCGCGAGCTGGGCATCACGCCGCAACAGCTCGCCGGCAGCCTGCGCGCCTTCGTCAATGGCGATGTCGCGACCTACTGGACCGCGCCCGACGGCGAGCAGGTGGAGGTCGAGCTGCGCTTGCCGCGCGAGTCGCGCGAGAACATCGCGCAGATCGAGTCGCTGCCGGTGGCCTACAGCCGCGACGGCACGCCGGTCGTGCTGGGGCGCATCGCGCACATCGAGCAGGTTTTCAACCCGGACAACATCAAGCGCCAGGACCTGCAGCGCCGCCAGGCGATCTACGCCGGCGTGCAGGGCCGCCCGGGCGGCGACGTCGGTGCCGACGTGCAAAAGCTCATCAAGACCTGGCAGCTGCCGCCCGGCTACCGCTTCGACATCGGCGGCCAGACGCGCGACCAGCAGGAGGCCTTTCAGGGCGTGCTGATGGCGCTGGGCCTGTCAATCATCTTCATCTACATCGTGCTGGCCTCGCAGTTCGGCAGCTTCATCCAGCCGCTGGCGATCATGGCCTCGCTGCCGCTGGCGCTGATCGGCGTGATGCTGGCGCTGCTGATTTCGGGCTCGACGCTGAACCTGTTCTCGATGATCGGCCTGGTGATGCTGATGGGCCTGGTGACCAAGAACGCCATCTTGCTGGTCGATTTCGCCAACCACGCCCGCAGGCGCGGCGCCACTGTCGCCGAGGCGCTGCTCGAGGCCGGCCTGGTGCGCATGCGCCCGATCATGATGACGACCGCAGCAATGGTGTTCGGCATGCTGCCGCTGGCGCTGGCGCTCAACGAGGGCGGCGAGATCCAGGCGCCGATGGGCCGCGCGATCATCGGCGGCGTGATCACCTCGACCCTGCTGACCCTGGTGGTCGTGCCGGTGCTGTACTCGTACCTCGCACGCGACCGCCGGGCCGCAGTGCAGCCGTCCGCGTCCATCGAGCCGAGCGGCTCGGGGGCTCTGCCCGGCTATGCGCCAGCCGACCGCGAATAGGGCGCTTGCCGACGTTGCGATTGTCGAAACGGGTTCGCCTGCGGCGCGCTTGCGGCTAGGATTGCCCTGCAAGCGCCGCGACCCGGCGCGACGGGAGACAGCGATGCCTTATCGGCGCATCCTCCTGCACGTGGACAGTGGGCCCGCCACCGCAGCTCGTACCGCGGTGGCCGCCCGCCTGGCGATCGAGCACGACGCGCAGCTCGTCGTGCTTGCACCCACCGACCCCGTTTCGGTGCCGGGTGATCCTTCCGCCCTGATCGGCGGCGCGGCTGAGACGGTCGAGCGGGCGCTCGCCGATTCGATGCGCCGCGCCCAGGAGGCCGCCGACACGGCGCGCTCGCGCCTGGCGCAGGCCGGCGTGGTGCCGATCGCCGCGCGCGTCGATGGACGCGACCATGCGGTCGCGGTCGTCGAGTCGGCGCTGACGGCCGACCTGATCGTGCTCGGCCAGCCGCATGCTGAGACCGCCCCTCACCTGGCCGGCCTGGCCCCGGAGGTGCTGCTGCACGCCGGGCGGCCGGTCCTCCTGGTGCCGCACATTGCCGAGGAGCAGGCAAGCGTCGGCACGCGTGCGCTGGTCGGCTGGAACGCCAGCCGCGCCTGCGCGCGCGCCATCGCCGATGCGCTGCCGATCCTGCGCCGCGCGAAACAGGTCGACGTGGTCCGTTTCGAGAAGCCGGCGGTCGGCGTCGAGTTCCGCGCCGACGGCTTCGGCGGACTCGACGACTGGCTCGCCTCGCATGGCGTGCGCGCCAAGCTCGAGGCCGTGCCCAGCGAGATCGGCGTGGCCGATGCGCTGCTGTCACGCGCGGCCGACGGCGGCCACGATCTGGTGGTGATGGGCGGCTACGGCCACTCGCGCTTCCGCGAGGCGCTGCTCGGCGGCGCGACGCGGTCGGTGCTCAAGCAGATGACCGTGGCCGTGCTCATGTCTCATTGATGAGGCCCCACGCTTGCCGCTTCGCGGCGGCGCTGCCCCCAAGGGGGCTGGCCGGGCTTGGGGCGGCCCGGCGCCCGGCCGCCGTCCGGCTTCATCGCGCAGCGTGGTGGATCACGTCGCGCACGAGCGGATAGATCTGCATCTCCCAGCGCCGGCCGCTGAACACGCCGTAGTGGCCGGCGCCGGGCTGCACGTAGTGCGACTTCATGTACGGCCGGATGCCGGCGCACAGGTCGTGCGCGGCCAGCGTCTGGCCGAGCGCGCAGATGTCGTCGCGCTCGCCTTCAACGGTCAGCAGCGCGGTGCGGCGGATCGCCTGCGGGCGCACCGGCCGGCCTTGCACCTCGAACATGCCGCGCGCGAGCTCGTAGTCCTGGAACACGCGGCGCACGGTCTCGAGGTAGAACTCGGCCGGCAGGTCGGCGACCGCGAAGTACTCCTCGTAGAAGCGGCGCGTCGGCTCTGCCTGCTCCTGCTCGCCGTTGGCCAGCTGCTCGTACATCGTCTTGAGCGAGTGCAGGTGACGCTCCAGGTTCATGCTCATGAAGGCGGTGAGCTGCATGAAGCCCGGGTAGACGCGGCGCAGCGCGCCCTGGAAGCGCAGCGGCACCACGCCCAGCAGGTTGCGCTCGAACCATTCGATCGGCTTGCTGGTCGCCAGCGCGTTGACCTCGGTCGGCGCGACGCGGCAGTCGATCGGACCGGCCATCAGCGTCATGCTGCGCGGCGTGGCGGGGTGCTCGTCCTCGGCCATCAGCGACACGGCGGCGAGCGCCGGCACGCAGGGCTGGCAGATCGCCAGCAGGTGCACGCCGGGGCCGATGCGGCCGAGGAAGTCGATCACGTGCGCCACGTACTCGTCGAGCCCGAAGCGCCCGGCCGACAACGGAATGTCGCGCGCGTTGTGCCAGTCGGTGATGTAGACGTCGTGGTCGGCGAGCGCCACGCGCACCGTCTCGCGCAGCAGCGTCGCGAAGTGGCCCGACATGGGCGCTACGATCAGCAGCGGCGGCTGGCCCTCGACGCCCGGCTTGCGAAAGTGCAGCAGCGAGCCGAAGGGCGTGCGGTAGGGCACTTCCTCCACCACCCGGCGGGGCACGCCGTCGACCGGCACCTCGTCGATGCCGAAGGCCGGGCGCTTGTGCGTCATCTGAACCAGAGAGACCAGCTCGCACCATGCGGCGGCACGGCGCACCGGCGGCCAGTCGCGTGCACCATGACGGGCGTCGCCGAGCCACGGGGCGGCGGCGCTGGCGGCGCTGCGCAGCGGCCAGAGCCAGTCGGTGTGGGCCTGGTAGGCGTGGTAGATCATGCCGTGCCTCCGAGGGGGAATGCGCTGTCCGTGCAACTTGCGAGCCAAGCACGACGGCACCGCGACGGGGCGCGTGGCACAGCGCTTGCGGAGCCTGCGACGACGCCCCAGCGAGGAGACGGCCGATGGCCCGCGCGACGCTCACGATCAGCAGCAAGAACTACTCGTCCTGGTCGCTGCGCGGCTGGCTGCTGGCGCGCTTCGCCAAGCTCGACTTCGACGAGCGCATCGTGCCGCCCGACGACGCCGACGCGCGCAAGGAGATCCTGCTGCTGTCGCCGTCGATCCTCGTGCCCTGCCTGCGCCACGAGGGCGTGACCGTCTGGGACACGCTGGCGATTGCCGAGTACCTGCACGAGGTCAAGCCGCGCGCCGGCCTGCTGCCCGCCGATCGGGCCGCGCGCGCGCACTGCCGCGCGATCTGCGGCGAGATGCATTCGGGCTTCGCGAGCCTGCGCGCGGCGTTGCCGATGAATCTCAAGGGCGACTTCCCGGACTTCAAGGTCTGGGCGCGCGCCCAGGCCGACATCGAACGCATCTGCGAGATCTGGCGCGACTGCCTGGAGTGCTACGGCGGCCCCTATCTCTTCGGCGCCAGGCGCACGATGGCCGACGCGATGTACGCGCCGGTCGCGACGCGCTTCGCGACCTACCACGTGCCGCTCGACGAGGCCTCGCGGCGCTATTGCGAAGCCGTGCTGTCGATGCCCGAGATGGTCGAGTGGACCGAGGCCGCGCTGGCCGAGGAAGAGGAGATCGACGAGCTGGACGTCGAGTTCTGATCAGGCGGCAGCCGGCCGTCGGGTCGTCCCAAGGCCGCCAAGCCCCTCGAGGACAGCGCCGCGACGAGGCCGCAAGCGTGGCGGGCGTTCATCTCCACGGTGTCGGCTTCGGGATCTCGCATGGCCCCTCGACCTCCACCGTCTTGAAGTCCGCCGGGCTCACGATCTCCAGGTACTCCATGTCCGGCGAGTAGTCGAACAGGTAGTGCACGATGCCGGGGCGCTGGTGCACCACGTCGCCGGCTTCGACGAGGGTTTCCTTGTCCTCGTACATGAACTTGGCCCAGCCCTTGGTCATGATGACGATCTGGAACTCGGCCTCGTGGCGATGCCAGCCGGTGCCGCCGCTCTCGGGCGGGATGTCGCTGGCCTTCACCAGGTGTGCGATCACCTTGCCGTTCGTCGCGTCGGCGACCCCGAGGTCGCGGTAGAGGAAGAAGTCGCGCAAGCCCTCGCCCTTGAACGCGGTGTCGCCGGGCTTGACGTGGGAGAAGCGGGTGCCGGTGGTGTCCAACATGGCATGGCCTCCTGCGATGCGGTGGTGGCTTACCGCCTGCATCAGGCATGCCAAGGCTTGTGCACCGCAGCAGGGCGGCGCACAAGCTTCCTCGTCGATCAGAGCGTGAGCCGAAAGCCCTCGATCACCGCTCCCGGCGTCGTGATCGAGCCGAGCTGCCGCTGCCCATAGGTGTCGCTGTTGGGCAGGAACTCGGCCTCGTCAGTGAGGCCGACGAGGCCGTCGCCGAGCAGGCGCAGGGCGTCGTCGTCGAAGCGCATCACGTTGACGGGCGCCACCAGCTCGCCGCCTTCGACCCAGAAGCAGGCGTAGCGCGTCATGCCGGTCATGCGGCAGGCCTGGCGGTCGCTGTAGTTCAGGTACCAGAGGTTGCTGACATACAGGCCGGTGTCGAGCGCGCGCAGCATCTCGCTGTGCGCGATGCTGCCGGCGGCCACGCGCAGCGAGTCGGGCGACTCCTGGGCATCCGCGCCGTTGGTCGCGACGCCGTATTCGCGCGCCGAGCGCGGCGAGTTCAGCGTGCCGCCCTCGCGCGGCAGGCGGCCCGCCGTCACCAGCGGCACGCTGGCCGGGCGCGTGAAGCCTTCGGCCGTGAAGGCCGGCGCCGTGCCGCTGGCCACGGCCTCGTCGATGTGCAGCGAAGGCGCGAACGCCGCCTCGCCGCGTTCGAGGCGCATCAGCGACGAGACGCCGGTGCGCCGCGACTTCAGCGAGAAGCCGCTCCAGCCCAGCGTGCCGAGGATCTCGACCAGCGCGGTCGGCGTGAAAGCGGCGCGGTAGGCACCCGGCTTCAGCGTGCGCGGCTCGCGCGCCAGCAGCGGCACGCGCGCGGCGACCTCGTCGAACCTCGCGACGAAGGCCGCGTCGTCCCAGTGCGTGCCGGCGTAGGCGGTCTTGATCGCCTTGTCGGCCTGACGGTACAGGCACCAGTCGAAGTGGAAGCTCTCGACGCGGTGCCAGTGGCGGCTGCCCAGCGTGTCGGCGAAGGCGCGCACCATCGGCCCGCCGGCGTAGAAGCCGACGAAGTCGTGCTTGCCGGCAGCCAGGCCGTGCACCAGCGCGATCAGCTGCGCGGCCTCGGGCAGGCGGCCGTGGTCGTCGCGGCTGCTGGTGCTGGCGGCGTCGGGCACCAGCAGCCAGGGGTCGTCGGGAATCAGGTCGAGGTCGCGCAGCAGTTCGGCGCGCTCGGACGACAGCGTTGCGAGGTCGCGCGACAGATCGCCCGACAGCGCTACCGTCGCCTCGGTGCGGCGCTGGCCGCGTTCGACGGCCAGCGTCGCGTAGGCCTGCGAGACCTGCGTCGCCTGGCGCAGCGTGCCGCGGTTGAAGCGCAGGAAGTCGCTCGACTCGGCCGACACCAGCAGCGTCGTGCGGTCGGCGCCGTGGCGGGCCTCGGGGGTGCCGAGCAGCGCGTCGGCGAGGGCCTCGAAGCCTTCGCGGCGGGTGAGCGGGTTCAGTTGCACGCGTGCGTCCATCACTGGGCCCCTCCGAAGACGTCGACGGCGGCGAACTTGCAGGCCGGCGACGCGTGGCCCACGCGGATGACTTGCGAGGGCTCGCCCTTGCCGCAGAACGGCGTGCCCATGACCTCGTAGGTGCTGTCGTTGCCGACCATCGCGAGCGAGCGCCAGAACGTGGCGCTGATGCCGCGGTAGTTGGGGTTGCGCACCACCTCGGCCAGCTGGCCGTTGCGGATCACGCGGCCGTACTCGCAGCCGAACTGGAACTTGTTGCGCGAGTCGTCGATGCTCCACGAGCAGTTGGTGTGCATCATCACGCCGAGCTCGATGCTTTGGATCATCTCGTCGAGCCCGCTCGTGCCGGGCTCGACGTTCAGGTTGCTCATGCGATCGATCGGCGCGCGGTTCCAGCTGCACGCGCGCGTGGTCGCGACGCCGCCGATGTCATGCCCCAGCGCGCGGGCGCGTGCCTGCGACAGGCTGCCGCCGAGCGGGCGCTGGAGGATGCCGCGCTCGATGATCAGCGCGCGCTGCGCCGGCAGGCCGTCGTCGTCGAAGGCGAAACCGGCGAATTCATGCGCGCGCGTCGGGTCGTAGCTGACGTTGAGCAGCTCGCTGCCGTAGCGGTAGTGGCCGAACATGTCGAGCGTCACGAAGCTGGTGCCGGCGAAGTTGCGCTCGTCGCCGAGGATGCGGTCGAGTTCGAGCGGGTGGCCGATCGACTCGTGGATCTGCAGCATCATCTGGTCCGGCATCAGCAGCAGGTCCATCGTGCCGCTCGGGCACACGGGTGCGGCCACCAGCTCCAGCGCCTCGCGGGCGACGCGCGGGCCTTCATGCGTGCGAAAGCCGGCGCGTTCCAGCACCTCGAGCCCGCCTTGCTGGCAGTAGCCGTTGTACTGGCCGGCGCTCGAGCGCACCTGCGTGACGCCGGCGTCGTGGGCGGTGACCTGCACCGAGGGCGTGAGGAACTCCCAGTGTTGCTCGGTGCGCGCGCCGTCGCTGGTGAGGTAGAGCTGGTCGGTGACCACGCTCCACAGCGTCGCGTGGCGGTCGACGATGCGCGCGTCGGCCTTGGCGGCGGCGCAGACCTCGTGCAGCCACTCGAGTTTCTCGGGCAGCGTGGCACTGCCGGCCGGACGCTCGACGGCGCTCGCGTAGCGCCCGCTCGCGGTCGGCGGCTGCAGTGCCGCGTCGTCGTGCGCGGTCTTGCCGGCGCTGGCACGCGCCAGCGCATGCGCGCGCTCGAAGGCGGTGGCGAGGCCGGCCTCGGAAACGTCGGAGGTGGCGGCGTAGCCGAGGCCCCCGTCGATCACGGTGACCATCGCGCCGGCGTCGTGCGAGCGGCGCGGTGCCTCGGCGACGTCGTCGCGCACGCTCAGTTGTTCGGACACTTCGCGCACGCCGCGCACGGCCCAATGGCGGGCTGTGGAGGGCAGGGCGCCGGCCGCGCGCCGCGCGGTCGCTTCGACGGTATCGAGCATGGGGGCCTCCGCTGATGGCCGCGGGTTCATGGCCCGCGGCGGTGGAGGCAGTTTAGCGGCGTAGCATCGCGGCCCTTGGTCTGGCCGGCCAGACGCACACTCGACAACCCGCAATGCAAACACGCCGATCCTTGCTGTCCGGCCGCCACGCTTGCCGGATCCTTCTGATCGTCTGCGGCCTGTGGGGCGGCGGCGCGCAGGCGCAGAACCCGAGCCCGGCCGAGTCCTGCCGGACCGACCTGGAGGCGCTGCCCGGCTTCCTGCTGGAGAACGACGCCGGTGCGCGCGAGCACGTCGCGCGCCGGGGGCAGGCGGTGTTCGACGCCGCGCTGGCGAAGGCGCGCGTCGACGTCGCGGGGATCGACAGCGATGCCGATTGCGTCAAGCTGCTGCGGGGCTATCTGCGCAGCTACCGTCATGGCCATCTGGGCGTGAGCGCGATCGCACCCTCGTTGACCGTGCCGGCGGCAGCGACGCCTGACGCATCGTTGCCGAGCTTCCGGGTCTTGTCGGCGAAGACCGCGCTGCTGGTGCTGCCGAGCTTCGCGGACCACTACGCCGAGCCGATCGGCGCGTTGCTGCGCCGGCATGCGCGCGAAATCGCCGCGCGGCCCAACCTGATCGTCGACGTGCGGCGCAACGGCGGCGGATCCGACACGACCTACGAGCCGGTGATGGCGCTGATCGATGCCAACCTGCGCCGCGACGTCGGTGCCGAGTTCCTTTCGACGCCAGCCAACATCGAGGCTTCGCAAGCGGTGTGCGAGCAGATGCAGCCGCCGTCGCAGGCTTGTCGCGACTTCATGCGGCCGGTGCTCGAGGCGATGCGCGCGGCGCCCGTGGGCAGCTTTGTGCTGCCGACGGGGATCGAGCCCGTCGCGACGGTCCGCCCGAGGCAGATCGCGCGGCAGCCCCAGCGCGTTGCCGTCGTGATCGACCGCGGCTGCGGCAGCTCGTGCGAGGAGTTCGTGCTGGCCGCGCGGCAGAGCTTCAAGGTCAAGCTGTTCGGGCGTCCGACCTACGGATCGCTCGACTACTCCAACATGCGGCCCCACACGCTGCCTTCGGGGCTGCGGCGGCTGCACTACGCAACCTCGCGCTCGCTGCGCCTGCCGGCCTATGCGATCGACGCGGGCGGCATCGCGCCGGACCACTTCATGCTCAAGCCCGCCGAAGGGCAGGCCGACGAAGAGCTGCGCTACGTGCAGCAGGTGCTGGAGTCGACGCGCTGAGCGCACCGCGGCCGCGCGCGGCGATCGGCGTCCGAGGCCCGGTGCCCCGGCGCGTCAGGGGCCATCCTGGCCCCCAGGCGATGACCTCGACCGCGTGGTCGGGTGGGCTCAGCCCACGCGTTGCTCGCTGCGGCCATCGAACAGGTGCGCTGCGCCCGGCTGCCAGCGCAGTCGCACGGGCGTTCCGACCGACTCCGTCACGCGGCCCGGCACGCGAACGGTGATCGTCCCGGCGGCGGTCTCGACCAAGGCGTAGGTCTCGGGCCCGGTCGGCTCGATCATGGCAAGGCGGCCAGGCAGCCCGTCAGCGGCCAGCCCCACGTCTTCCGGGCGCAGCCCGTAGACCAGTTCGTCGGCGTTGGAGGCCGACAGCGCGCGGCGGTGCGCGTCGCTGAGCGCAAGCTCGACGCCCTGGGCGGCGATGCGCTCGATGCCGTCGCGCCGGGCGGCGAGCATGTTCATCGTCGGCGAGCCGATGAACTCGGCGACGAAGCGCGTGGCCGGGCGGCTGTAGATGTCGTCGGGCGTGCCGAACTGCTGCACCACGCCGTCGCGCATCACGGCAATGCGGTCGCCCAGCGTCATGGCCTCGACCTGGTCGTGCGTGACGTACACGGTGGTCGTCTTGGTGCGCTGGTGCAGAAGCTTGATCTCGGCGCGCATCTCGACGCGCAGCTTGGCGTCGAGGTTGGACAGCGGCTCGTCGAACAGGAACAGCTTGGGGTTGCGCGCGAGCGCGCGGCCCATCGCGACGCGCTGGCGCTGGCCGCCCGAGAGCTGGCCGGGCTTGCGCTCGAGCAGGTGCTCGATCTGCAGCATCTTGGCCACGCGCTGCACCGCGGCCTCGCGCTCGGCCTTGGGTACCTTGCGCATCTCCAGTCCGAAGGCGATGTTCTGCGCGACGTTCATGTTCGGGTAGAGCGCATAGCTCTGGAACACCATCGCGATGTCGCGGTCCTTGGGCAGCGCGTAGGTCACGTCGCGCCCGGCCAGCTCGATGCGCCCCGAGGTCGGCGTGTCGAGCCCGGCGATCATCGACAGCAGCGTGCTCTTGCCGCAGCCCGAGGGGCCGACGAGGATCAGGAACTCGCCGGCCTCGATCTCGAGGCTGATGCCCTTGAGGATGTCGGTGCCCGCATAGCTCTTGCGGATGTCCTGGATGGCGAGAGCGCCCATGGTTTACCCCTTCACCGCGCCGGCCGTCAGGCCGCGCACGAAATACTTGCCCGCGATCAGGTAGACCGCGAGTGTCGGCAGCGCCGCGATCATGGCCGCGGCCATGTCCACGTTGTAGGCCTTCACCGTGCTGGAGGTGTTGGCCAGGTTGTTCAGCCCCACGGTCACCGGCTTGGCATCGTTGCCCGAGAACACGACGCCGAACAGGAAGTCGTTCCAGATCGCCGTGAACTGCCAGATCAGCGTGACCACGAGGATCGGCGTCGACAGCGGCACGACGATGCGCCAGAAGATGCGCCAGAAGCCCGCGCCGTCGAGCATCGCGGCCTTGATCAGCTCGTCGGGCAGCGCGGCGTAGTAGTTGCGGAAGAACAGCGTCGTGCTCGGCAGCCCGCACAGGATGTGCACCAGCACCAGGCCCCAGATCGAGTTGGCCATGCCCAGCCAGCCCAGCACCTGCGACATCGGCAACAGGATCACCTGCAGCGGCATGAACACGCCGAACAGCAGCAGCGCGAACATGAGCTCGCTGCCGCGGAACTTCCACTTCGTGAGCACGTAGCCGTTGACGGCGCCCAGGGCGGTCGAGATCAGCACCGCCGGCACGACCATCGCGACCGAGTTCCAGAAGAAGGGCTTGAGGCCGTTGCAGTCGGTGCCGGTGCAGGCGCTCGACCACGCGATGCCCCAGGCCTCGAGGCTGGGCGCGCTCGGCAGCGCGAGCAGCCCGCCGGCGCGGATCTCGTCAGCGCCCTTGAAGGAGGTGACGAGCATCACGTACAGCGGCGCGAGGAAGAAGGCCGCGAAGCCCATCAGCAGGCCCCAGACGGCGAGGCGGTGAAAGTGGATGCGATTCATTGAAACCCCCTTGGCGCTTCGCGCCGTCCCCCCGAGAGGGAGTTCGCCCCTTCGGGCGGCCGAGCAGGGGCTCATCGTTTGGCCCTCAGTTCGCTGTAGAGGTAGGGCACGACGATGGCTGCGATCGTCGCGAGCATCACGGTCGCCGAGGCGGCGCCCAGGTTGATCTGGCCGCGCGTGAAGGCCATCGAGTACATGAACGTGGCCGGCAGGTCGGTCGCATAGCCGGGGCCGCCGGCGGTCAGCGCCATCACCAGGTCGAAGCTCTTGATCGCCAGGTGCGACAGCACCATCAGCGTCGAGAAGAACACCGGGCGCAGGCTGGGGATCAGGATGCGCCAGTAGATGCGCGGCAGCGAGGCACCGTCGACCTGGGCGGCCTTGATGATCGAGTCGTCGATGCCGCGCAGTCCGGCGAGGAACAGCGCCATCACGAAGCCTGCGCTTTGCCACACGCCCGCGATCACGACGCAGTAGATCGCGCGCTCGGGCTGCACCAGCCAGTCGAACGAGAAGTCGGTCCAGCCCCAGCCCTGCACCAGGTTCTCGACGCCCAAGCCGGGGTTGAGGATCCACTTCCAGGCGGTGCCGGTCACGATCATCGACAGCGCCATCGGATAGAGGAACACCGCACGCAAGGCGCCCTCGGCGCGGATCTTCTGGTCGAGCAGGATCGCCAGCAGCAGGCCGATGGCCATCGCGCCGCCGATGAAGAGCGTGCCGAAGACGGCCAGGTTGGACAGCGCGACGCGAAAGCGGTCGCTCTCGAACAGCTGCACGTACGGCTCGAATCCGGCGAACTCGTAGTTCGGCAACAGCCGCGAGGCCGAGACCGAGAACCAGCCGTTCCAGGCGATGAAGCCGTAGATGAAGAGGAAGCCCAGCACGAAGGAGGGCGCGACCACCAGGCGCGGCAGCCAGGCGCTGCCGGTGGGCGACGAGGGAAGGCTCATGCCGGGCTCCGCGAAACCAGGAGGAAAGGGCGGGGCACCGCGGGTGCGGCGCCCGAGCCGCATCGCGAGGACTACTTCGTCCTGGCGGCCGCGACCAGCTTGTCCATGGCCTCGGCGGCGGTCATCTTGTCGCTGTTCCAGAAGTTCGACACCGCGTCCTTGATCGCGCCTTCGGCGGCCGACGGCACGGCCATGCCGTGGGCGATCGAGGGCACCAGGCCGCCGCCTTGCGCGGTGGCGACGAAGTCCTTGCTCGAGAGCTTGGCGCAGTCGTCGAACTTGCCCATGTCCATGTTCAGGCGCACCGGGATCGAACCCTTGTTGAGGTTGAACACCTCCTGGAACTCGGGCGCCATGATCGCGGCGGCGAGGTCCTTCTGCGCCTTCTGGTTGGCCTCGTTCTTGATCTTGAACATCGCGAACGAGTCGACGTTGAAGGTGAAGGCATTGGCTGTGCCCGGCGCGGCGGCGCACAGGAAGTCGACGCCCGGCTTCTTGCCGGCGGCGATGAACTCGCCCTTGGCCCAGTCGCCCATCAGCTGCATGCCGGCCTCGCCGCGGATCACCATCGCGGTGGCGAGGTTCCAGTCGCGCCCCGGCGCGTTCTTGTCGGTGTAGCCCTTGATGCGCTTGAAGGTCGTGAGCACCTTCTCCATGGTCGCGCTCTTCAGCGAGGCCGCATCGAGCTGCACCAGGGCCTTCTTGTAGAAGTCGGCGCCGCCGACGCCGAGCGCCACGCTTTCGAAGGTGGTGAAGTCCTGCCAGTTCTGGCCGCCGTGGGCCACCGGCGTGATGCCGGCCTTCTTGAGCGCCTCGGCGGTGACGAAGAACTCGTCCCAGTTGGTCGGCAGCTTGGCGTTGGCCTTCTTCAGCGCCTCGGGGTTGGCCCACAGCCAGTTCACGCGGTGCACGTTGACCGGCACGGCGGCGTAGTGGCCCTTGACCTTCATCACGTCGCTGACGACCTTGGGCAGCAGCGTGTCCCAGCTGTTGGCCTTGGCCACGTCGTCGAGATCGGCGAGCACGCCTTCCTTGCCCCACTCCTGGATCGACGGGCCCTTGATCTGCGCGGCGGCCGGCGCATTGCCCGAGACCACGCGCGACTTCAGCACCGTCATCGCCGAATCGCCGCCGCCGCCGGCGACCGCGAAGTCCTTCCAGGTGTGGCCCTTGGCCTGCAGCGTGGCCTTCAGGGCCGCGGCCGCCTTGGCCTCGCCACCCGAGGTCCAGTAGTGCAGCACCTCCACCTCGCCGGCGTGCGCGAAGGCGCAGCCCGCCAGGGCCAGCGCGCCCACGAGTGGGCGCAGGAAGGTCGGCGTGTTCAGCTTCATGTCGTGTGTCTCCTGGTGTTGGATGCGCCGGGCTGAGCCGGTGAGCTTGCTCGACAAGCTGAACAAAGTATTAATGAATCATTACTACATAAATACGGTATTAACCCGGAGGGTCGGGACGGAAGCGCTCGAGCGCCGCTCCGGCGCGCGGCAGTTCGATGCGCACCCGAAGCCCATGGGGCGCGGCCGGCTCCAACTGCACGGTTCCGGCGTGCCGCTCGACGATCTCCTTCACGATCGACAGCCCCAGGCCGCAGCCGCTGCCGTCGTGCGAGCCGCGCACGAAGCGGCCGAACATGCGCTCGCGGTCGAGCGCATCGGGAATGCCCGGGCCGTTGTCCTCGACCTCCGCGACGGCCAGGGCGTCCTCGCGGCGCACGCGCAGCGTGACCTCGGCGCCGCGGCCGGCGTAGCGCACCGCGTTGTCGATCAGGTTGGCCAGCGCCTCGCGCACCAGCAGGCTGCTGCCTTCGACGGGCAGCGGCTCGCCGGTGGGCGGGCCGTCGAAGCCGAGGTCGACGCCAGCGGCGAGCGCGCGCGGCACCCACTCGGCGGCGAGGTCGCGGCCGAGCTGGGCCAGGTCGAAGCGGTTGCGACCCATCACCGCGGCCGATTCCGGCTCGGCGCGCGCCAGCGTCAGCAACTGGTTCACCAGATGGGCGCTGCGCGCGGCGCTTTGCTGCACGCGCGCGAGCCGCTCCTGCAGCGCCAGCACCGCTTGCGGATCGCGCAGGCGCTCGGGATCGGCCAGGTCGGCCAGAGCCAGCTCGGTCTGGCTCTTGAGCCCGGCCAGCGGCGTGCGCAGCTGGTGGGCCGCATCGTTGATGAAGCGGCGCTGGCTGCTGACGCTCTCGTGCACCGCGTTCAGCAGCGCGTTCACGGCGCCGGCCAGGCCACGCACCTCCTGCGGCGCGCGTTCCAGCGCGATCGGCGCCAGGTCGTTGGGCGCGCGGTCCTGCACCGCGTCGCGCAGGCGATCCAGCGGTGCCAGGCCGGCGCGGATGCCGGCCCACACGATCAGCGACATCAGCGCGACCAGCACTGACAGCGGTAGCGCGGTGTCGACCAGGATCGAGCGCAGCAGCGCCTCGCGGCTGGTGCGCCCGCGCGCCACCTGCACCAGCATCCGCTGCGCGGGCTCGTCCTCGCCGTAGGCCAGGTACAGCGCGGCCACGCGCACTGGCACGTCGCCGACGCGGCCGTCGTAGAAGCGCGGCTCGTTCAGGCCATCGCCGAGCTCGGGTGGCGGCGCGGGCAGCTTGTCGTTGCCGAGGATGAACTGGCCCGGCGGCGTGCTGACCATGTAGAACACGCGCTCGTCGGAGTCGGACTCGATGATGTCCTGCGCCGCGCGCGGAAAGTCGATCAGCAGGCCGTTGCCGATCGGCTTGACCTGGCGCGCCAGCGCGCGCGAGGTCTGGTAGAGGCTGCGGTCGAGGGCCTGCGTGGCGTAGCGCGCCGCGAGGTTGTAGGTGACCCAGGCCGCGGCCAGCCACAGCACGAGCTGGGGCAGCAGGAGCCACAGCAGCAGGTGGCGATGCAGCGAGCGCGAGCCGGGGGCCACGCCGGGCACGCGGCGCGCGAAGCGGCGCAGCCAGGCGCCGGCGCGCGCGGGCACTAGGCCTTCTCCAGCAGGTAGCCGAGACCGCGCACGGTGCGGATACCGAGCTCCGAGCCTTCGAGCTTGCGGCGCAGGCGGTGGATGTAGACCTCGAGCGAACTCGGGCCCGACTCGCCGGGCTCGACCTCCCAGGCCTGCGCGATCTGGTCCTTGGTGACGACCTTGCCCTGGTGGGCGAGCAGCAGGTCGAGCAGCAGCCATTCGCGCGGCGACAACTCCATCGTCTCGCCGCCGACGCTGGCACGCCGCGCGTCGCGGTCGAAGCTCAGCTGACCCGCCTGGACGGTGCCGGCCGCCGCGGCGCCGCCGCCCGCCGCCTGGGCACGGCGCAGCAGCGCGCGGATGCGCGCTTCGAGTTCGGGAAAGTCGAAGGGCTTGGTGAGGTAGTCGTCGGCGCCGACATTGAGCCCGGCGACGCGGTGCTCCAGGCCGTCGAGCGCGGTGAGGATCAGCAGCGGCAAGCTGGCGTTGGCGGCACGCACGCGCTTGATGACGCTCAGGCCGTCGACCATCGGCAAGCCGAGGTCGATCACGCCGAGGTCGCACTGGCCCTTGAGCAACAGATACTCGGCCACGGCCCCGTTGTCGGCCACCTCGACCTCGAAGCCGGCGCGGCGCAGCTGGGCACTGAGGGCGTCGGCGAGGATGGCGTCGTCTTCGGCAAGCAGCAGCTTCATGAGCGGAAGCTTAACGCCTGAACGTTCAATTAACGAAAGCTGGGCGGTATGAACACCACAGCAGCGAGCGACTTCGACGCCTTCCTTGCGAGTGCCTGGAACGAGCACGGCGATGTGCCGGAGGCGGTGGCGCAGCGGCTGGCAGCCCACAGGGGCCGGGTGACCGCACCGGCGCAGGTCGGGCCGTTCGCGGCCTTGCTCGCGCATGTCTACGGCGAGCACCTCGGCCGGTGGGCGCGCGGCGTCGAGTTGCTGGACGCGCTGCGAGGTGCCGCGGGCGACGATGCGGCCGCGCGCGCGGCGATCGATCGCCGCGTCGCCAGCCTGCGGCATTGCGCCGGCGAGGCTGGTGCGCTGGAGGGCCTGACCGAGCCGGACCGGGTGAGCGCGCTGGCGCTGGCGGCCGCGGCGCTGGCAGGCCGCGGCGATCTGGCTGGGGCGATCGGAGCCTTCGACGAAGCGCTCGCCTGCGCCCAGGCGCTGCCCACGGCCGACGTGGCCGGCATCGCGCGCGCCCTGGCCGTGGGCGGCAACAACCTCGCCAGCGTGCTGGAGGAGAAGGGGCACCGCAGCGCCGATGAGACGCGCGGCATGCTCGCTGCAGCGCGCGCCGGCCTGAGCTACTGGAAGCTGGCCGGTACCTGGCTCGAAGAGGAGCGAGCGGAATACCGGCTCGCGCGCAGCCTCCTGAAGGCGGGCGATGTCGCGCAGGCGGTGCAGGCGGCGCAGCGCTGCGTGGCGGTCTGCGAGGCGAATGATGCGCCGGCGCTCGAACGCTTCTTCGGTCACGCCGTGCTGGCGGTGGCGTATCGCTCGGCGGGCGATCGGTCGGGCTTCGAGGCGTCGCGCGGGCTGGCGATGCAAGCCTACGATGCGGTGCCGAACGACGAACGCCCGTGGTGCGAGGGCGACCTCGCCGAACTCAACACTCGATGATGTTGACCGCCAAACCGCCGCGGGCGGTCTCCTTGTATTTGGTCTGCATGTCGGCGCCGGTCTCGCGCATGGTCTTGATGACCTGGTCGAGGCTCACATGGTGCGTGCCGTCGCCGCGCAGCGCCATGCGCGCGGCATTGATCGCCTTGACCGAGGCGATCGCGTTGCGCTCGATGCAGGGAATCTGCACCAAGCCGCCGACCGGGTCGCAGGTCAGGCCGAGGTGGTGCTCCATGCCGATCTCGGCCGCGTTCTCCACCTGCTCGGGCGTGCCGCCCAGCACCGCGCACAAGGCGCCGGCGGCCATCGAGCAGGCGACACCGACCTCGCCCTGGCAGCCGACCTCGGCGCCGGAGATCGAGGCGTTTTCCTTGTAGAGGATGCCGATCGCGCCGGCGGTGAGCAGGAAGTCGATCGCCCCTTGCTCCGTCGCGCCGGGCGTGAAGCGTGCGTAGTAGTGCAGCACGGCCGGCACGATGCCGGCGGCGCCGTTGGTGGGCGCGGTGACGACGCGCCCGCCGGCGGCGTTTTCTTCGTTGACCGCCAGCGCGTAGAGGTTGACCCAGTCGAGCACCTGCAGCGGATCGCGCAGCGCGGCCTCGGGGTTGGCCGTGAGGTCGCGGTACAGGCGCGCCGCGCGCCGGCGCACCTTGAAGCCGCCGGGCAGCGTGCCCTCGGTGCGCAGGCCGCGCTCGACGCAGGCTTGCATCACGCGCCAGATGTGCAGCAGGCCCGCGTCGATCTCGGGATCGCTGCGCCAGTGGCGCTCGTTGCGGCGCATCACCTCGGCGACCGAGCAGCCGAGCGATTGCGTCAGCGCCAGCAGCTCGGCGCCGCTGTGGAAGGGGTGCGGCAGCACCGTGGTGTCGGGCGCGATGAGCTTTTGCTTGCTGCCGTCGGCGGCGACTTCCTCGCTGACGACGAACCCGCCGCCGACCGAGAAGTAGGTGCGCGATTCGATCTCGGCGCCGGTGGCATCGAAGGCCTGGAACGCCAGGCCATTGGGGTGAAAGGGCAGTGTGTCGCGGCGCAGGAAGAGCAGGTCGGTCGCCTCGTCGAACGCGATGCGCTGCGTTGCGCCGAGCACGATGTGGCGCTCGCTGCGGATGGCATCCAGCAGCGCCGGCACGGCATCGACGTCGACGGTGTCCGGTTCGTGGCCGGCCAAGCCCAGCAGCACGGCCTTGTCGGATCCGTGGCCCTTGCCGGTCAGCGCAAGCGAGCCGTAGAGCCGGCACACGACGCGCGCGGTGCGCTCGAGCTTGCCCTCGTGGGCGAGCCGCGAGACGAACAGGCGCGCGGCGCGCATCGGGCCCACGGTGTGCGAGCTCGAGGGCCCGATGCCGACCTTGAAGAGATCGAAGACGGAGACGGCCATGTCAGCTCAAAGGGCGGTGCACGTTGCGGCGATGTCGGCCACGAAGGCGTCGACGGACTCGGGCCGCGTGTCCCAGGCGCACATCAGCCGGCAGCCGCCGCCGGCAATGAAGTCGTAGAAGCGCCAGCCCTTGTCGTTCTGCAGCGTCTTGATGGCCTGCGGTGGCAGGAAGGCGAACACCGCGTTGGCTTCGGGCGGGTGCATCACGCGCACGCCCGGGACATCCTTGATGCCCTGGTAGAGCCGCTGCGCCATCGCGTTGGCGTGGCGGCCATTGCGCAGCCAGGTGTCCTTCTCGAGCATGCCGACCCACGGTGCCGAGATGAACCTCATCTTGGACGCGAGCTGGCCGGCCTGCTTGACCCGGTAGGCAAAGTCCTCGCTGAGCGCGCGGTCGAAGAACACCACCGCCTCGCCGACCGGGATGCCGTTCTTGGTGCCGCCAAAGCAAAGGACATCGACACCGGCGCGCCAGGTGATCTCGCTCGGGTGGCAGCCGAGATGCGCCACTGCGTTCGCGAAGCGCGCGCCATCCATGTGGACCTTGAGCTGGCGGCGCTTGGCGATCGCGGCGATGGCGCGCACTTCCTCGACCGTATAGACGGTGCCCAGCTCGGTGGCCTGCGTGATCGAGACGACCTTGGGCTTGGGGTAGTGGATGTCGTTGCGCCTGGTGACCAGGCGCTCCACCTCGTCGGGCGTGAGCTTGGCGAGCTGCGCGGCCGGCGTGAGCGGATCGGTGGTCAGCAGCTTGGAGCCGTTGGAGAAGAACTCCGGGCCGCCGCACTCGTCGGTGTCGATGTGGGCCTGCGGCGTGCAGATCACCGAGTGGTAGCTCTGGCACATCGAGGCCAGCGCCAGCGAGTTGGCGGCCGTGCCGTTGAAGACGAAGTAGACGTCGCAGTCGGTCTGGAAAAGGGCGCGCAGCTCGTCGGAGACGCGCTGGGTCCAGATGTCGTCGCCGTAGGCGGGCTGGTGGCCGCAGGCGTCGGCCTCCATGAACCAGCGCGCCGCCTCGGGGCACATGCCCGCGTAGTTGTCGCTGGCGAAGTGTTGCCGAGGCTGGCTCATCTTCATTCCTCGTACTCTGACAACGGCACGCAGCTGCAGAACAGGTTGCGGTCGCCGTAGACGTTGTCGACGCGGCCCACCGGCGACCAGTACTTCTGGCGCTTGAGCGACGCGACTGGGTAGGCCGCGACCTCGCGCGAGTACGGGTGCGTCCATTCGCCGCTCAGCAGCGAAGCCGCGGTGTGCGGAGCGTTCTTCAGCGGGTTGTCTTCCTTGGGCCAGGCGCCTTGCTCGATCTGCCGGATCTCCTCGCGGATCGCCAGCATCGCGTCGCAGAAGCGGTCGAGCTCGGCCTTGGGCTCGCTCTCGGTCGGCTCGACCATCAACGTGCCGGCCACCGGGAACGACAGTGTCGGTGCGTGGAAACCGTAGTCGATCAGGCGCTTGGCGACGTCCTCGGCGCTGACGCCCGAGCTGTCCTTGAGCGGGCGCAGGTCGAGGATGCACTCGTGCGCCACGCCGCCGCCCTTGACGCCGGCGACGTTGCCGCTGAAGTGGATGTCGTAGGCATCGCTCAGGCGCGCGGCGACGTAGTTGGCCGAGAGGATGGCGGTCTCGGTGGCGAGCGTGAGCCCTTCGGCACCCATCATGCGCACGTACATCCAGCTGATCGGCAGCACCGCGGCATTGCCCAGAGGCGCCGCGGCGACGGCGCCGACGCCGCCCTCGGCCACCGCCAGCCCACCGGCCGCGTGGCCGGGCAGGAAGGGCACGAGGTCCTCGACCACGCAGACCGGGCCCACGCCCGGGCCGCCGCCGCCGTGCGGGATGCAGAAGGTCTTGTGCAGGTTCAGGTGGCTCACGTCGCCGCCGAACTCGCCCGGCGCGGCCACCCCAACCAGCGCGTTCATGTTCGCGCCGTCGACGTAGACGCGCCCGCCGTGGCGGTGGATCAGCGCGCACAGGTCCTTCACGCCGCCTTCGAACACGCCGTAGGTCGACGGGTAGGTGATCATCACCGCGGCCAGGTTCTTGCCGTGCTGCTCGCACTTGGCGGTGAGGTCGGCGAAGTCGACGTGGCCCTCGCTGTCGCACTTCACCACCACGACCTGCATGCCGACCATCTGCGCCGAGGCCGGGTTGGTGCCGTGCGCCGATTCGGGGATCAGGCAGATGTTGCGGTGCGACTCGCCGCGCGACGCGTGCCAGGCGCGGATCGCCAGCAGGCCGGCGTACTCGCCCTGCGAGCCGGCGTTGGGCTGCAGGCTGATGCCGGCATATCCGGTGGCCTGGCACAGCCAGTCGCGCAGCTGCTGGTCGAGCAGCGCGTAGCCGGCGCGCTGGTCGGCCGGCGCGAACGGATGGATGTGCGCAAACTGCGGCCAGGTGATGGGAATCATCTCGCTGGTCGCATTGAGCTTCATCGTGCACGAGCCCAGCGGGATCATCGTGCGGTCGAGCGCGAGATCCTTGTCGGCCAGGCCGCGCAGGTAGCGCAGCATCGCGGTTTCGCTGTGGTGGGTGTTGAAGACCGGGTGCGTGAGGTAGGCGCTGGTGCGCAGCAGCGACTGGGGCAGGCGCGTGCCGATGCCGCGTTCGAAGCGGTCGAACGGGGGCACGGTCTTCCCCTCGGCGAACACGCTCCACAGCGCGACGAGGTCGGCGCGCGTCGTGGTCTCGTCGAGCGTGATGCCGACCAGATCAGCACCGGCGCGACGCAGGTTCATGCCGGCCGCGACCGCCTTGCCGATCAGCGCCCCGGCCTGCGCGCTGCGCACGACGACGGTGTCGAAGCCCTGCGCGTTGACGACCACGCAACCGAGTTCCTGCAGGCCGGCCGCCAGCACGGCCGCGTAGCTCGCCACGCGTTGGGCAATGCGCTTGAGTCCCTGCGGGCCGTGGTAGACCGCGTACATGCTGGCGATCACCGCCGGCAGCACCTGGGCGGTGCAGATGTTCGACGTGGCCTTCTCGCGTCGGATGTGCTGCTCGCGCGTCTGCAGCGCGAGGCGGTAGGCCGGCTGGCCGTGCGCATCGATGCTCACGCCGACGATGCGGCCCGGCAGCGAACGCTTGAACTCGTCCTTGCAGGCGAGGTAGGCGGCGTGCGGGCCGCCGTTGCCCATCGGCATGCCGAAGCGCTGCGTGTTGCCCAGCGCGATGTCGGCGCCGAGTTCGCCGGGCGAGGCGAGCAACGTCAGCGCGAGCAGGTCGGCAGCGACGATGGCCAGGCCGCCTTGCGCATGCACCGCGGCGATCGGCGCGCGCAGGTCAGGGACGACGCCATTGACGCCGGGGTACTGGAACAGCGCGGCGAAGCATTCGCTCTTGCCCGCGTCTTCGGCCGCGCCGACGACGACCTCGATGCCCAGCGGCTCGGCGCGCGTGCGCACGACCTCGAGCGACTGCGGCAGCACGTCGTCGGCGACGAAGAAGCGCTGGCTCTTGCTCTTGCCGACGCGCGCGGCCAGCGTCATCGCCTCGGCGGCGGCGGTGGCTTCGTCGAGCATCGAGGCGTTGGCGATCGCCATGCCGGTCAGGTCGCAGACCATGGTCTGGAAGTTGACCAGCGCCTCCATGCGCCCTTGCGAGATCTCGGCCTGGTAGGGCGTGTAGGCGGTGTACCAGGCCGGGTTCTCGAGGACGTTGCGCAGGATGACGCCCGGCGTGATCGTGCCGTGGTAGCCCTGGCCGATGAAGCTGCGCAGCACGCGGTTCTTGTCGGCGATGGCCTTCAGTTCGGCCAGCGCCTGGGCCTCGGTCACCGCCGCCGGCAGTGCCATGCCCTGCGCGCGGCGAATGCCGGCCGGCACGATCGCCTCGATCAGCGCACGGCGCGACGCCGCGCCGATCGCGCCCAGCATCAGCCCCTCATCCTCGGGCGTCGGCCCGACGTGGCGAGGCAGGAATTCGGAGCCGTTCTCGAGTTCGGCGAGCGAGGGCATGGCGGACATCAGCATGGCTTGGGGCTCCACCCGGTGCGGGCGGAGGGAATCAATACGGCGGGGAGGGAAAGCGAAGGCTCAGAGCGTCTTGAGCAGCGCGTCGTAGGCGGGCTGGTCCATCAGCTCGTCAAACTCGGCCATGTTGGTGACATGGACCTTGAAGAACCAGCCGTTACCCAGCGGGTCGCTGTTCGCGAGCGAGGGGTCGTTGCGCAGGTCCTCATTGACCTCGACGATCTCGCCCGTGACCGGCATGTACAGATCGGCCGCGGCCTTGACCGACTCGACCACGCCGGCGACCTCGCCCTTCTTGAAGGTCTTGCCGACCTCGGGCAGGTCGACGAAGACCACGTCGCCGAGCGCATCTTGCGCATGGTGGGTGATGCCGACGACGGCGGCCTCGTGGTCCTCGATGTTGATCCACTCGTGGTCGTTGGTGTACTTGGTCGTCATGGGTGGGACTCCTTGAAGGTTCGAGAGACGGGGCGGTCAGTCGCGGCGATCAGCCACGGTGGTAACGGTGAGGCGTGAACGGCATCGGGGCCACGCGCATCGGCACTTGCTTGCCGCGCACGATGGCGTAGACCTCGCCGCCGGGCACCGCATGGTTGCTCGCCAGGTAGGCCATGGCGATCGGCTTGCCCGCGGTGGGCGCGAGGGTACCGCTGGTGACGTGGCCCAGCTTTCGCCCGTGGCTGTCGACGAGCTCGGCGCCTTCGCGCACCGGCATGCGCTCCAGGCCCACCAGGCCGACGCGCTTGGACGGCACGCCGCCCAGGAGCTGTGCGTCGACGACCCCCGATCCGGGGTAGTGGCCGGCGCGCGCGCCGCCGGCGCGGCGCACCTTCTGGATCGCCCAGGTCAGGCCCGCCTCGACCGGCGTCGTGGTCGTGGTGATGTCATGCCCGTAGAGGCACAGCCCGGCTTCGAGGCGCAGCGTGTCGCGCGCGCCCAGACCGGCGGGCCGGACCTCGGCCTGCGCGAGCAGGGCCTTTGCCAGCGGCACCGCGGCGTCGGCCGAGACCGAGATCTCGAAGCCGTCTTCGCCGGTGTAGCCGGAGCGGGTGACGAAGCAGTCGGCGCCGGCCAGTTCGAAATGCCCGCCCGTCATGAAGACCAGCGACGCGACGCCGGGGTTCAGGCGCGACAGCGCGGCCACCGCCTTGGGGCCTTGCAGTGCCAGCAGCGCGCGCTCCGGCAGCGGCACGACATGGCAGCGATGGCCGATGTGGGTGATCAGGTGACGCGTGTCGGCGTCCTTGCAGGCCGCGTTGACGACCACGAACAGGTCGTTCTCGCGGCGCGTGATCATCAGGTCGTCGAGGATGCCGCCGTGGGCATTGGTGAAGAAGGCGTAGCGTTGCTTGTTGACACCCAGGTCGATCACGTCGACGGGGACCAGCGACTCGAGCGCTGCGGCGGCATCGGCGCCGACCAGGCGCAGCTGGCCCATGTGCGACACGTCGAACAGTGCCGCCGAATCGCGGCAGTGGCGGTGCTCGGCGAGGATGCCTGCGGGATAGCTGACCGGCATGTCGTAGCCGGCGAACTCGACCATCTTGGCGCCGAGTTCGAGGTGCAGGGCGTGCAGCGGCGTCTTCAGCAGGGGGGCGGTCGTGGTCGCGGACATGGTCGTTCTCCGAGGGCAAGTGGTTTCCACCGTTGCCGGTGGTTTGCCCTCGCTGTCCGCTTTACCTGAGAGATTGGCGGCCGCTGCTCTGAGAGCGTCGTGCCGCTTGCCCCTTCGGTGGGCCGCCTCGAGGGCGGCCTCTCTCCAGTGAGGTGACGCCTCCTTCGGGAGGCGTTTGCCAGTCCTTTTGCCTGAGCGTTCGAGACCTGAGCCTCTGCGCCTTCGGCGGCCTCTCGGGGAGGCTCTCTCCTGACGCTTGGCAGTGTAGCCGAAGGGGTCAGCGGTGGATGATGCGCCAGGCGTTCTTGCGGGAGGGGAGGGTGGCTGGGGGGCCCATCTTCCGGCAATTAATCTTGTCGGCCGAGGTCTGCCAGCAGATCTGGATCTGGCTGCTTTGGCTACCCGGGCTACCGGCCGGCGCCAGGGCGATGAGGCCCGAAGCGGTGATGCCGTCATACGGTTGGGTAATGCTCGACTCATTGACCACCTTTACGCCGGATTTGAGATCGACGTAGTAAGTGGCCCCCTTGCCGCCGCAATTGCTGGTCGACATGCCATTGGCGTTGAAGCTCACGATACCCCGGGCGATCACAGGCGCCGTGTGAGCTTGCTGTCCCGAAGGCAGATCGAAGTACCAGCCAAGATTGGTCTGCCAGTCAAACGCTGGTCCGCTGAGGATGATCTGACCGGCGTCAGTGATCAGCGTCTTGGCCACCAGCTGCGTGCGCGGCGCGTCGATCGTGGTTCCGTTGTCCTTGAAGGCGTAAAAGCTCTGAATCTGCGGCTGGGCCAAACCGACGAAATCGGCCACACCCAGCAATCGTCCGGTGCCGACGGTGACGACACGCTCACCGTTGATCCGCGCCAGGTCGAGCGGCGCGGTGATGGGCTGACGCGCTCCCGAGGGAGCCACCAGCTTGGCGATCGCCGTGCTGGAGAGTTCCTCCAGATCGAACCGCCAGACATTGCCGTGCTCGTCGCCACCGTACACGTAGCGCACAGTGCCATCGCGTTCGCCCATGGCCGACAGATGCGCAAGACCCGGGTTGCCGCTCGTACCGCTTTGGATCCTGAGGGGTGTCGTCTTGGGTGTACCTGTCCACGGATCGAGCACGTGCACGCGACTGCTGCCGTCGTTGGACGCGCCGTTGTAGCCCTCGGCGATCAGCACCACGGTCCCGAGCTTGCGCGTACGAACGATGAGAGGCCTTCCCATCGCAAGTCCGGCCGTCGTGATGCCTTGCGACGTCGGGAACTCCCACTTCCAGCGCTTGGCGAGTTCGTCATCAGTGGTAATCGTCTTGGGGTCGGTCACATCCAGCGCCACCACGCCCGCGCCAGCCATGCCACGCCCGACAAGCAATAGCTGCTTGCCGTCGACGTTAGCAACTTGCGGAGAGCCATCGAGCAGTGTCCGGAAGGCCCAGGTACGTTGCGTGGTGACTTTGAGCGCATCGCGCACGGCCGCGGGAGCGAAAGCCCAAAGCTCATCGCCGGTGGCCGCATCGAACGCGTGCAGGAAGCCTTCACCGGTGCTCGCATAGACAACGCCGTCGACGACGCGCGGCTGGGCATTGATCACCGCGCCCAGCAGGCCTGTGCGCTTCCGAAGTAGCGTGCCCTCGCCAGTGCGGTCACCTCGGAGGTAGTTGACTTCAGCGGCACTGAACAGGGACTTGTCATCCGCGGGCTTGCCGGCATTGAGGTTGTCAACGGTGAATGCAATGCCCCGCGTCCCGTCGGACGTGGCGATCACGCGAGGGTTGGTGCGGCTGCCGAGTCGTTGGCTGGCGCTCCACGTCGTGCTGGATGCAATCTCACCGGTGATCTTGTCGATGGAGTAGGCCTTGATGTCGCCAGCCCATCCCTTTCCGTCGTAGGTGGCGGCATAGACACGTCCGTCGCCCGCGGAGAGGTCGCTGTTGCTGGCTACAAGTGCTGCTTGCCCGCCTTTCGCCCGGGTCATGTCCTCGATGGCTTCGACCATGCGAGCGGCGGTTTCGAATGCATCGCTTGCTTCGAACATCAGCCCGCGCCCATTGATCGTTGCATGCCAGAGATCGTCGATCGTCTCTTGAGTATCGATGGCGGGTGTGGGCCATGTGAAGGGCGTGGCCTTGTATGCATCGGTGATGCCGGGCCAGATCTTGCCTTTGACACCCAGCGTGATCGCATAGGTGTTGACATGAAGGTTGGGGTTGAGGTCGGCACTCGGGTCAGGGGCAGGGTCGGCGGGCGAGCCGAGCGGCTTGACGTTGCCTGTCGGAAGATCGGGACGGATGAATTGCACACCGGATGCATTGCGGCCGGTGTAGTACGACAGCGCCGCGTTGGCGATGGTGTTCGAAGGCGTATTGCTGAACGGCCAGGTACCTCCGTAGGTCGCCGTGCTGTAGGACGGCGCACTGGCCGTCGGCGTGCGGTCGGCATAGCCGTCAGTCACGATGAAGGCGTTGTTGCGCTGGCAGGAGTACTGGATGACGCTGTTGTTGTTGCGGAACTGCTCGCCCAGAAACACGAGCGTGTCCAGCGTGCGGGTACCGCTGTCGATGTTGGATTGGTAGATGAAGCCCGCGGCGCGCTTCAGGTTGCCTGCATCAGACGTGCTGTCGGCGTCGTACATCGTCACCGCGTTCGTCGGATTGAAGCGTGAGACGCCCACGCGCACGCCCGTCAGGTACTCGAAGGCTTTACCCGTTGCAGCGGCCCCCATCAGCAAGCGGTTGCGGTAGTAGCTCCACCAGTTGGCGAAGTTCTGCATCTCCGGGGTGCCGGCAGCGATCTGGACGCGTCGCAGCGTGGCGCCATCGGGCGCCGCGGCGCACGTTTCGTCATCGGCTTTGACGGTACAGGCTTCTTTTTTCCAGTACGTCGGCCAGTAGTAGTTGATGACGATGAAGGCGTCGCTGGTCAGCGTCGTCTCTGTCGCGTAGGTGGTGGTTCCCTTCTTCGCTCCGGCGGGCACAAGCATGCCGGCCTTCATGTTGTAGCCGCCACTGGTCCACGGGGTCTGCACCACCGTGAGGTTGCGCGACACCGTGGTAGCGAGGCCTGGATTCGACAGGGCCGCGGTCGGGGCCGCATCGCCGTAGGTCCGCAGACTCGATCCGTCGTGAGCGGGCGCCCATGGCGTATAGACCTTGCTGGGATCGTAGTAGAGTGGGTTGTAGTCCTTGGACCACATCGCCGCGAACTGCTTGGTCGGCGGCAGCGCCGCGCCATAGCTACCGTCGAGGTCCCAGTAGTTTCCACCGGCGTCCGACGAGGCGAAGATGGGAAACAAGACACCGTAACTTGTACCGGTGTCGGTGTAGTACTTGCCGGATGCGTCCCAAGCCGACTTGGTGGAACTGTTCCACCACAGCATGCCTTGCTTGGTGGGGACGATCAGCTCCCAGTTCATCGATGTGGTGTTGTCCCAGCCGATGAGTACATTGGGCTTGATCAATCCGCCCGCATTGATGGGGCGCAAGGCTACATCGGTGGCGGCGGCGTTCGGACAGACCGCAGCGACGAGCAGCGAGGCGAGGGCGGCGAACGATCGAGGGATCGATGAGGTCATCGAGATTCTCCGGTTCATAGTCCCAGAGTCATCAACCCTTGGATGAAGCTGGTCGTGCCACGCGGTTCGACAACGCGAACGGTGACGCGGTAGGTCATGCCGTAGCGCGGCGGAAGAGGATCGGCGTCCACTCTCGCACTGGTGATCTCGTCGATATCGCGCACGAGGCATTCCGCGCGCGGATTGGTTGGCGTGGCGGAGTCACACTGGCGGTCGATGAAGTAGGAGACGCTGAACTCATTGACCGTTGCCGTGACCGCGGTTGACCAGTTGATGGCGGTTGGCAAGCCTTGCGCGTCAGTCACCAGCCGAACTGGTGAGTACGAGATGACGTTCGTTGCTGTGGGATTGAACCCGGTGGCCGTGATCTGAGCGAACGCAGCGTTGAAGCCGACTTCGCTCGCGCGTAAAGCTCCTTCCTTCTGCGATGTATTGCCTGACAGCACGAGGCCGGTGGCACTCATGCGCGAAAAGGCCAGGGTGCCGAGCAGCATGGCGGCGAGCACCAGCAGCACCAGCAGAAGCGAAGCCCCGCGCTGTCGACGTGACGCCAGCCGTTGCGGGTTCATGGGTTCATCCCCCACGCAAGATTGCGCAGCGGAGTCGTCACGCTGGTCGTACGGTAGTAGAAGCACTCCCAGCCGGTGGGCAGGGTTGGCGCCGCACCGAGCAGTTGGGGTGGCTTGGACGTCGGCGTTGCTGTGCAGTCGCCTGCGCTGTCAGGCCGCTGCGGCTCGGTGCTGCGCACGAGCACGCTCAACCGAAGTGCGCGTAGCAGTGACAGGTTGGTGGTTCCGACGGAGGTCCAGTTGGTGGCGTCCGCCTTGTTCCATGCGGTTATCGTGGTCGGTCTTGTGCCCGCGCCTCCCGCTACTCCGTACTGCGCGCGGAACGCGACGACGCTGCGCATCAGGACGGCTGATCGGCCCTCCATGGGCCATTCGAGCATCAAGTTGCCATCGACTACGCGGAATCGATGCCATTCGACGCGACCAAGTATGGAGACGCGATCGTCGATGAGGTACTGCGTGGGTTGGGAGAACACCACCTGGTTGTGCGTAGCGCTGCCGCTCGCGCTCATCTCCAGTGTCATGGGCACTGCGCCGACGCCAGTGGAAATCGAGGTGACGGTGCGAACGGTGCAGATGCCATTGGCGGCGGCGGCTGCAAGGGCAGAGGGCATGGGCGCGAGAAGGACCGCTTGACCTGCTGCCACCGGCAGCGCGCTGGCGAGTTGCGCCGATTTGAGATCGCTCGGCGCCGCCAGACGCACATCGGCGCCGCCGCCGACCTCCGAGCCATAAATCACGTCGACGATGTCCGAGTCGCCATCGCGCGTGATCCGAACTGGCGAGAACGGGTTTAGCGTCCAGGACGATGCGCCGCGGCTCAGGTTGAGCGAGCCGCACATGTTGGGTCCGGTCGGAATGAATCCGAGGCCGGCCTGAGCGATGTCCTCGGAAATGGCCGTGAGCGCCGAGGTGGCACTCGCCACCGCCAGGCTCGTGCCGATCCCTTCGCGCTGCGGCGCCGTGTAGAAACGCGCCGTCGACATGGCGGCGATGCCCACCAGCAGCGCGACCAGCACGCCGACCATCAGCTCCACCAGCGTGAAGCCGTGCATGCGGCGATCAGCGCACATCGGTTGTCCGCAGCAGGCGTTGAGGCTCGGCGGCGGCGCCTTCGGCGACGACGCGTCCTTGCCAGCTCATCGCGACTGTGAGTTGTCCATTGGAGGCAAACGAGGCGGTGGGGCTGCCAATCAGCGGCAGGCCACTGGCAGCGACGGCTTTGGCCCAGTCGGCGGTGACTGTCCGTGCGGCGGGGGTTGCGCAGGTTCCGCTTGCCGGCAGCGTGTAGCAGGCACCGTTCCCTGCATCCATGACGGCGAGATCGAGCAGTTCATCGGCGAGTCGGATCGCCGTCAGGCGGTTCTGGGCTTCGCTGCCATGCACGAGCACACGGGCCTGGAAGCGCGTCATTGCCAGCATGCCGAACGACAGCACGAGCAATGCAATCAGCGCATCGAGCAGAGAAACGCCGCGCGCTCCCGGCGGGGGCTTCAAAGGCAGGCGTTGCGGTCGGCGCACAGCGATACTCCTCCGCCGGCATCGACGCGTACAGCCGGGCAATGCGTTTCTTCGCCGCAGCTCACGCCGCTGGCGCCGAGCGCCACTGCGTAGCTGTCGCCAAACGTCGGCGGGCGGCCTTGGCTGCCGAACTCGATCGTGGCCGACTTGTCGACGGCAACCGAACCAGGCAGCTGAACGGTGCGCAGCACGGTCGGTGGCGCTGTACGTGCATCGAGTACTTGCAGCTGCGAACCGTCGAGCGTGACGCGCACGATGCCATTGCGGCGGATCGCCTCGTTTTGCGCGTAGAGCGTTTGTTCAAGCACCAGTTGCCCCGCCGAGCGCAGGCGTGCATTGGTGAGGTAGTCGCCGAGAGCTGGCAACCCCTGGACCAGCAGTACGCCGCCGATGGCGACAGCGGTCATCGTCTCGATCAGGCTGACGCCGCGCAGGCGGTGAGGGCGTGAGGCGGATCGCATGATCTTCACGCGTCGCATACGCCACCCTTGATCGACCAGCAGCTGCCACTCGGCGCACCCTTGGGATGTGCAGTCGTCGCCCGATTGCCGTTCTGGTCGATCGTGTAGGTGTAGCCGGTCAGCTGGTCGGTGCCCGTGGCCGTGGCGGTGAAGCTGCGGCCGCTGTTCGTGACGTCGCATGTCACGGTGAAATTGGCCACCGTTGGGCGATCCACCGCGCATTGGTCGGTGGTGCCGCTCTTCAAATAGGTGCCGTTGTTCTGATATTGCTGCTCCATCCGCACCAGATACGAAGACAACGCCACCAGCGCGACCGGCACCCGAGAGCGCTGGATGTACGCGGCATACGAAGGCAACGCGATCGACGCGAGGATCGCGACGATCGCCACCGCGATCATCAGTTCGATCAGCGTGAAGCCACGCGAAACGCGGCGTTGGTGACGGGACGGAGACATGATTTCCCTGAGCAGTTCGACGTAACGAACTGTTCCAGGGAGGCCATCCCGCGGCTTGACTGAGCGCCGATAAAAGTCTTGAGCGACGCGCCGCCGATCAGTGCGAACTGACCATCCGCGTGATCTGCATCACGCCCATGAACGCGCAACTCGCCAAGCGTCTGATGGGCGGGCGCGTGACGATCGTTTACATCCCGGCGTAGTTGGGGCCGCCGCCGCCTTCGGGGGTGACCCAGACGATGTTCTGCGTCGGATCCTTGATGTCGCAGGTTTTGCAGTGCACGCAGTTTTGCGCGTTGATCTGCAGCCGGTCGCTGCCGTCCTCGTTCTTCACGAACTCGTAGACGCCGGCGGGGCAGTAGCGGCTTTCGGGGCCGCCGTAGACCGCGAGGTTCGTGGCCACCGGCACCGTCGGGTTCTTCAGCGTGAGGTGTGCTGGCTGGTTCTCCTCATGGTTGGTGTTCGAGATGAACACCGAAGAGAGCCGGTCGAAGCTCAGCTTGCCGTCGGGCTTGGGGTAGGCGATCGGCGCGCATTCGGCGGCCGGGCGAAGGTAGACGTGATCCGGCTTCGTCGCATGCAGCGTCCATGGCGGGCTTTGCACGCCCACCTTGGGCAGCAGCCACTGCTCGATGCCCGTCATCACGTTGCCGACCAGCTTGCCCTTCTTGAACCACAGCTTGAAGTTGCGCGTTTGCTGCAGCTCCTCGTTGAGCCAGCTTTGCTCGAAGGCATTCGGGTAGGCGGCGACCTCGTCGTGCGAGCGGCCGGCGGTCACGGCCTCGTAGAGCGCATCGGCGCACAACGTGCCGGACTTGATCGCCGCGTGGCTGCCCTTGATGCGCGCGGCGTTCAGGTAGCCCGCATCGCATCCGATCAGCGCGCCGCCCGGAAACACGGTCTTGGGCAGGGCCTGCGGCGTGCCGTTGTTGATGGCACGCGCGCCGTAGCCGATGCGCTTGCCGCCTTCGATGTGCGCGCGGATCGACGGGTGCGTCTTCCAGCGCTGCATCTCCTCGAACGGGCTCATGTGCGGGTTCTTGTAGTCGAGCCCGATCACGAAGCCGAGCGTGACCTTGTTGTCTCCCAGGTGGTAGAGGAAGCCGCCGCCGAAGGTGTCGTCGGTCATCGGCCAGCCGGCGGTGTGAACCACGAGGCCCGGTTTGGCCTTGTCTGCCGGGATCTCCCACAGTTCCTTGATGCCGATCGCAAAGCTCTGCGGGTCCTTGCCGTCGGCGAGCTTGAAGCGTTCGAGCAACTGGCGGCCGAGGTGGCCGCGCGCGCCTTCGGCAAACACGGTGTACTTGCCCAGCAGTTCCATGCCGAGCTGGAAGTTCTCGGTCGGCTTGCCGTCCTTGCCCAGCCCCAAGTTGCCGGTCGCCACGCCCTTGACGCGGCCTTGCTCGTCGTAGAGCACTTCGGCCGCCGCGAAGCCCGGAAAGATCTCGACGCCCAGCCCCTCGGCCTGTTGAGCGAGCCACTTCACGACATTCGACAGCGAGATGACGTAGCAGCCGTCGTTGTGCAGGTTGCGCGGCACCAGCCAGTCGGGCGTGCGCGTCGCGCCAGTTTCGGAGAGGAACAGGACGTCGTCGCCAGTGACCGCCTGGTTCAGCGGTGCGCCGAGTTCCTTCCAGTTCGGGATCAGCTCGGTGATCGCGCGCGGATCCATCACCGCACCCGAAAGGATGTGGGCGCCCGGCTCAGAACCCTTCTCGAGCACGCACACCGAGACGTCGCTGCTTTTCTCGGCGGCCAGCTGCTTGAGGCGGATCGCGGTCGCGAGCCCTGCGGGGCCGGCGCCGACGATCACCACGTCGTACTCCATCGATTCGCGCGGGCCGTACTGCTCGAGGATCGCTTGCGGCGTCATGTCTCTTCCTTGTGGTCTGGGTCGGGGCAGCGGGCGATTCTAAAGGGCGCCGACGGAAAAAAGAACGATCGTTCGATTGTGCGCAGCAGCCTCCCGCGCCCGCTCGTCGCGGCGATGACCGAGCGGCCGCGGCTCGCGTGCTATCTTGCGTCGCACCCAGAAGAAGAGGAGTCCAGCATGACCTACAGCATCGATCTCGCCGGCCGCGTGGCGTTGATCACCGGCGCATCGAGCGGCCTGGGGGCTCAGTTCGCGCGCACGCTGTCGGCCGCCGGCGCCGCCGTGGTGCTGGCCGGGCGGCGCGTCGAGCGGCTCAAGACGCTGCGCTCAGAAATCGAGGGTCGTGGCGGCGATGCGCACGTCGTCGGCTGCGACGTGACCGATACCGACAGCATCCGCTCGGCCGTCGCGCACGCCGAGACCGAGGTCGGCCCGATCGACATCCTGGTCAACAACTCGGGCGTGAGCACGACGCAAAAGCTCGTCGACGTGTCGCCCGACGACTACGACTACGTGTTCGACACCAACACGCGCGGCGCCTTCTTCGTGGCCCAAGAGGTCGGCAAGCGCATGATCGCGCGCGCCAAGGGCGCAGCGCCGGGCACCTTCACCGGCGGGCGCATCGTCAACATCGCGTCGATGGCGGGGCTCAAGGTCCTGGGCCAGATCGGCGTGTACTGCATGAGCAAGGCCGCGGTCGTGCACATGACGCGCGCGATGGCGCTCGAGTGGGGCCGCTACGACATCAATGTCAACGCGATTTGCCCCGGCTACATCGACACCGAGATCAACCACCACCACTGGCAGACCGAGCAGGGCAAGAAGCTCGTCGACATGATGCCGCGCAAGCGCATCGGCAAGCCCGATGACCTGGACACCGCGATCCTGATGTTGTGCGCGAAGGAAAGCCGCTTCATCAACGGCGCGGTCCTACAGGTCGACGATGGTTTTGCGGTGTGAATGAGGCCCCCATGCTCGCTTTGCCCGCTGCCCCCCAAGGGGGCCCTTGCCGCGGACCGGCAAAGCCGGATCCACGCAAGACCTTGGACCCCAAGCGCTGGCTGGCGCCGGCCGCCATGGATTGACGAATGCGAATCCTGACCCCGCTCGAAGCACGCATCCTCGGCGTGTTGGTCGAGAAGCACGCAACTGTTCCCGACAGCTATCCGCTTTCGCTGAATGCGCTGGCCGCCGGGTGCAACCAGAAGACCGCGCGCGATCCGGTGATGAACGCGTCCGAGCCCGAGCTGCTCGCCGCGCTCGACGAGCTGAAGTCGCTTTCGCTGGTCATCGAGGTCAGCGGCAGCCGCGTGGTGCGCTACGAGCACAACATGGGCCGCGCGCTCAAACTGCCGTCGCAGTCGGTCGCGTTGCTGACCACGTTGATGCTGCGCGGACCGCAAACGGCGGCCGAGCTGCGCGCCAATGCAGAGCGACTGCACCGCTTCGCCGACGTGTCCTCGGTCGAGGCCTTTCTTGACGAGCTGGCCGCGCGCGATCCGCCTGCGGTCGTGCGACTGCCGCGCGCGCCGGGTGCGCGCGAGTCGCGCTGGGCGCACCTGCTGTGCGGCGAGGTGATCGCGGCGGCGCCGGCGTCCGAGGTGCCACCCGACGTGGCCTGGCTGCAAGCCGAGCAACTGCGCCTGGCGGCGCGCGTCGATGCGCTCGAGTCACTGGTGCAGCGGCTGGCCACCGAACTCGGCGTCGACGCGAACCCGAACTGATCCTGCGAAAGTCTTCGTCGATGCTGCGTTTCGAAGTCCCCGCCGAGAAGAAGCTCACCAACCAGGTCGTGATCCCGATCCGCTGGGGCGACATGGATGCGATGGGCCACCTCAACAACGCGGTCTACTTCCGCTACCTCGAGATCGTGCGCATCGCGTGGTTCGACGAGCTGGGCTGCGCACCCAATCCGCAAGGCGAGGGGCCGGTGATCGTCAATGCGTTCTGCAACTTCATCCGCCAGCTCGAGTACCCGGGCGATGTGCTCGCGAAGCACTACGTCTGCAATCCGGGGCGCAGCAGCATCGACACCTACGTGACGCTGGAGCGCACCGACCGGCCCGGCGAGGTCTACGCCGAAGGCGGCGCCAAGCTGGTGTGGGTCGATTTCCCCAAGCAGAAGTCCGTGCCGCTGCCCGAGTGGCTGCGCGCTCGCGTCTAGCCTTCAGCCCTCGAGCAGCCGCTGCACCAACTCCGGCGTCGTGCCGGCGCCGTACTTGCGCAGCAGGCGCGCGCGGTAGATGTCCACCGTGCGCGGGCTGATGCCGATCGTCTTTCCGATCTGCTTGCTGGTGCGGCCTTCGATCAGCAGCGCGGCGACCTCGCGCTCGCGCGCGGTCAGGCCGGCGCGGCCGGGCGTCGTCAGCGGGCGGCGCGACGACAGATCCTCGAAGCTCCAGATGCCCGCTTCGTGCGGCGCGTCGCGGTTGAGCGCACGGCCGGACACGTGGCACCAGAACAGCTCGCCGGCCGGGTCGGACGGACTGCGCTTCATGATGCGGTCGTCCGCGTAGTAGCCGCCGTCGTTCAGGTTGAGCACGATGCGCTCGCCGGTGCGCTCGAACTCGTCGTGGCTGGGGTACAGCACCTCGAACGACTGACCGATGAGCTGGCCGCGTGCGATGCGGAACATCTGCGCCAGCGCCTCGTTGCAGTCGACGATCATGCGCCGGCGCGAGAGCACCAGACCGACGGGCGCCAGTTCGAACGCGATGCGGTAGTCGAGTGTGAGATCCGGAGCTGGGGCGGCGGACGGCGGCATCGCGGCTGTCGAAGGCGGCTTGGGGGGGAAGTGACCTTAGGCGATTCTACGTAACGGTTACCTATCCGCGTACGTAGTACGCTTCGCTGCGCTGCGGCGGCCATCGTCACCGGCCGTCAGCCATCGGCACCCGAGAGGGCCACTGAGGAGACTCCATGAACAAGGTCTACCCGAGCGCGCAAGCGGCGCTGGAGGGCATCGTGAAGGACGGCCAGCTGCTGGCCGTCGGCGGCTTCGGCCTGTGCGGCATTCCCGAAGCGCTGATCGATGCGCTGCGCGACTCCGGTGCGAAGAACCTCACCGCCATTTCCAACAACGCCGGCGTCGACGGATTCGGTCTCGGCAAGCTGCTCGAGACGCGCCAGATCAAGAAGATGATCTCCAGCTACGTCGGCGAGAACAAAGAGTTCGAGCGACAGTACCTGGCCGGCGAACTCGAGCTTGAGTTCACGCCGCAGGGCACGCTGGCCGAGAAGCTGCGCGCCGGCGGCGCCGGCATCCCGGCTTTCTTCACGCGCACCGGCGTCGGCACCATCGTCGCCGAGGGCAAGGAAACGCGCGAATTCGACGGCCACGTCTACGTGATGGAGCGTTCCCTGGTTCCCGACGTGGCGCTCGTGAAGGCGCACACGGCCGACAAGAGCGGCAACCTCGTGTTCCGCCGCACCGCACGCAACTTCAACCCCGCCTGCGCGATGGCGGGCAAGATCACAGTCGTCGAGGTCGAGCATCTGGTCGAGACGGGCGAACTGGACCCGGACGCGATCCACCTGCCGGGCATCTACGTGCATCGCATCGTGGTCAACGCCCATCCCGAAAAGCGCATCGAAAAGCGCACCACCCGTCCCGCCTGAGGAGAGCGCCATGCCCTGGACCCAAGATCAGATGGCCGCCAAGGCTGCATCCGAACTCAAGGACGGCTACTACGTGAACCTCGGCATCGGCATCCCGACGCTGGTGGCCAACTTCGTGCCCAAGGACATCGAGGTGTGGCTGCAAAGCGAGAACGGCATGCTGGGCATCGGCCCGTTCCCGACCGAAGACGAGGTCGACGCCGACCTCATCAACGCCGGCAAGCAGACCGTGACGACCATCCCCGGCACCAGCATCTTCGGCTCGCACGACTCGTTCGCGATGATCCGCGGCGGCAAGATCAACCTCGCGATCCTGGGTGCGATGCAGGTCAGCGAGAAGGGCGACCTTGCCAACTGGATGATCCCCGGCAAGATGGTCAAGGGCATGGGCGGCGCGATGGATCTCGTGGGCGGCGTGCCCCGCGTGCTCGTGGTGATGGAGCATGTCGCCAAGAAGAAGGACGGCACCACCGACCTGAAGATCCTGCCCAAGTGCACGCTGCCGCTGACCGGCGTGGGCGTGGTCAACCGCATCATCACCGACCTCGCGGTGATGGACGTGACGCCGCAGGGGCTCAAGCTCGTCGAGCTGGCCGAGGGCGTGACGCGCGCGGAAGTCCAGTCCAAGACGGGCGTGCCGCTGCTGTGATCTGAAGACTCCCTCTTCCCAAGGGAGGGGGAGCAACGCGCTCAGCGCTCGTTGCCGCCCGGTCGCCACTGCCCCTCCACCAGCACTTCGTGCGGGCGGAACTGGGCCTTGTAGGCCATCTTGGCGCTGTCGGCGATCCAGTAGCCGAGGTAGACGTGCGGCAGGCCGAGCTGGCGCGTCTGGTCGATCTGCCACAGCACGTTGTAGGTGCCGTAGCTGGCGCCGGCATCGGGCTCGTAGAACGTGTAGACCGCGCTGATGCCGTCGTTGAGGATGTCCAGGATCGAGACCATCTTCAGTGCGCCGACACGGCCCTCGGGCGCCGGTTCGCGGAACTCGACCAGGCGCGAATTCACTCTGCTTTGCAGCAGGAATTGCGTGTACTGGTCGATCGAGTCGTGGTCCATGCCGCCACCGGCGTGGCGTCCGGCCTGGTAGCGCAGGTAAAGCTGGTAGTGCTCGGGCATGAAGCACAGGCGCAGCACGCGCGCCTGCAGGCCCTGATGCTGCTTCCAGGCACGGCGCTGGCTGCGGCTGGGCTCGAACTTCGCCACCGGCACGCGCAGCGGCACGCAGGCGCGGCAGCCATCGCAGTAGGGCCGGTAGGTGAACATGCCGCTGCGCCGAAAGCCGCTGGCCACGAGGCCCGAATAGGCGTCCGCGTGGATCAGGTGGCTGGGCGTGGCCACCTGCGAGCGCGCCAGCCGGCCTGCCAGGTAGCTGCAGGGGTAGGGCGCCGTCGCGTAGAACTGCAACGACGCGAGCGGAAGCTCTTTCGGGTGGGTCACGGTTCGGCGGGCGTGGGAGGCGCCGCAGGCCCGTCGAGGCCGAGCTGCGCCCATAGCGATGGATGATAGGACCAATCCTTCGGAGCCTGCTCGTGCACGCAGCGTGCCAGGTGGGCTTCGAACGCACGGCGCGGCCATTCGCGCGCGCCCAGCGATGCCAGGTGAGCGGTGTTCTGCTGGCAGTCGATCGCCTCGATGCCGTGAGCGCGGCAGAACGCCACCAGTGCCGCCAGCGCGATCTTGGAGGCGTCGGTCTCGCGGGCGAACATCGATTCGCCGAAGAACATGCGTCCCAGGTTGACGCCGTACAAGCCACCTGCCAGCTTGCCGTCGATCCAGGTCTCGAACGAATGCACCGCGCCCGCTCGGTGCCAGGCGCGGTAGGCGGCGCGCATCGGCCCGACGATCCAGGTGCCGGGCTGGCCGTCGCGCGGGACGCTGGCGCAGGCCTCGATCACGCGGTCGAAGGCGCTGTCGATGCGGATCTCGCAGTGCGCGTCCGCCCTGAAGCGCCGCAGCCGCTTGCGCAGCGAATGCGAGATCCGCAGATCGGCGCAGCGCAGCACCATGCGCGGATCGGGGCTCCACCACAGCACCGGTTGGCCGTCGCCGTACCAGGGAAAAACGCCGTGCGAATAGGCCTCGGTCAGCCGCGCGACGCTGAGCGAGCCGCCAGCGGCCAGCAAGCCCGGCGCGTCGCTGTCGGGGCCCAGCGCGCGCGCGGTGGGCGGCAAGGGGGTCAGTTCGTCGTGCAGCCAGGCGATCACGCGTGGATTCTGGGCCCAGCGGCCGGTCGTCGCGTCCTGGCACCGGGCATTCCCCGGGGGGAATCCATGCGAAAGCACCGCCTCGGTGTGCCCCGTGCGCGCTGCATTGCCCGCCGTGAATCCCGCCTCCGGAACGACGCCTGCACATGGGCACGACGCGCCGTCGGCCATTCCGACGGCGCGGGCCCTCGAGCGCGAGTTGCACCGCAAGATGCTGTGGCTGCTGGGGCCGATGTTCCTGCTGCTCGGCGTCTTCTACTTCGCCTATTCGCTGCAGTCGGGCCTGCAGCGCTTTCCCTGGACCAGCACGGCGATCGCGACGTCCGGCGCTGCCGGCCTGGCCTGGGGCGCGTGGACCGGTCGGCACCGGCGCGGCCTGGAGATCGTCAACCTCGGCGTGTTCGCGGCCTTCGCCTACTCGTCGGCACACCAGCAGGGGCTGTACTCCAGCTCGCTGTGGTGGTTGTGCCTGCCGCCGGTGTTCCTGCTGCTGGCCGGTTCGCTGCGGTTGGGCGTTGTCACGGGCATCGTGCTGCTGGCGCAGATCGCGGCGCTCGGGCTGCATGGCCCGCAGTCGATGGGCAGCGTCTCGCTCACGCTGAAGCATCCGCAGCTGCAGATGTACCTCGCCGAGACGCTGTCGACCGTGGCGCTGCTGATGGTGGTCGGCCTGAGCGTGTACTGGCGCCTGCAATTGCAGAAGGCGCTGGCGCTGGCCACCGACGCCGCCGACGAGGCGACGCGGGCGAAGGCGCGTTTCTTGGCCAAGATGAGCCACGAGATCCGCACGCCGCTCAACGGCATGGTCGGTGCCACCGAATTGATCCGCCGCGGGCGCATCGGCGAACGCCAGCGCCTGCAGCTCGAGGCGGTGCAGGGGCAAAGCGCCAAGATGCTGCTGGCGCTGGTCAACGACATCCTCGATCTGTCCAAGATCCAGGAGCGCAAGCTCGATCTCGACTTCGCGCCGATGCGCGTGCGCGCGGTGGTGTTCAGCATCAACGAGCTGTATTCGGTGCAGGCCTTCAACAAGGGCATCGACCTGACCTCCAGCTGTGCGCCCGAGGTGCCCGAATCGCTGATCGGCGATGAGCTGCGGCTGCGTCAGATCGTCGGCAATTTCGTCTCCAACGCCGTCAAGTTCACGCAGCGCGGCGGCGTGCACATCCATGTCGGCCTTGCAGGAGGCGACGTGCGCGCCCCCGACGGCGCCGAGCGGCGCATGCTGCGCTTCGAGGTCATCGATTCGGGGCCGGGCATTGCGACCGAGGCGATGGGGCGGCTGTTCACGCCGTTCCAGCAGGCGCACCGCGACGTCGCGAGGCTGCACGGCGGCACCGGCCTGGGCCTGTCGATCTGTGACGAGCTGGCGCGGCTGATGGGCGGGCGCGTGGAAGCGGACAGCACGCCGGGCCAGGGCAGCACCTTCACGGCCGTGATCCCGATGACGGTTGATCTCGCCGCCGCGCCGCGGCGCCCGCGCCCGCGCACAGGCCGTCGGGCGCTCGTCGTTGCGTCGACGCCTGGCCTGGTGGCGCATTTGCGCGGCATCCTCGACGACCTGGGCATCGATGCCGCGGCCTGCGGCGAGATCCCCGACGCGCGGCGCGTGCTGGACACCGGCGCGTGCGCCGTGTTCATCGATTCCGCGCTGCTCGCGCCGCATCCCGAGCCGGCGCGCGCGCTCGGGGCGATCCAGTCGGCCGGTGCGCGCGCCGTCGTCCTCGCGCCGCTGGGGGCCGACACGATGGTCGGCACCTCGGGCGAGACGGCGCTGCTGTACAAGCCCGTGCGCCGCTCGTGCCTGCGGGCCGCCATCGAAGGCCTGGACGCCGACGCAGGTCCCGAGCCCGCGCGTGCTGCCGCGCCGGCTGACGAGCCGCATGGCGCGGCGGCGCCGCGCCGGGTGCTGGTGGTCGACGACAACCCGGTCAACCAGATCGTGGTGCAGGCCATGCTGGCCGACCTGGGCGCGACGGCGCGGCTGGCATCGAGCGGCGCGGAGGCGGTGAGCTGCCTCGCCGACGAGCGCTTCGACCTGGTGCTGATGGATGTCGAAATGCCGGGCATGGACGGCATCGCCGCGACGCGGCGCATCCGCGAGCGCGAGGCCGCCGCGGGCGTGCCGGGCGTGCCCGTCGTCGCGATCACCGGCGCCGAACGCGCCGAGCGCTGGGAGGCCTGCCGCGAAGCCGGCATGGACGACTTCCTGACCAAGCCGTTCCAGCTCAAGCGCCTGGCGCAGGTCCTGGCCAGGGCCAGGCGGCGCGCCGACCTGCCGCGCTGACGAAGCGGTCGGCGGGCGCCGCCACCCTGCGCGCGTCAGCGTGGTACGGCTTGTGCTCGAATGCGGCCTTCGCCGCCGTTCCTTCCCCATGCAAGATCTCATCGACCTCGTCGTCCGGCACGGCATCGCCATCGTGTTCGGCGCCACGCTCGCCGCGCGCGTCGGCCTGCCGGTGCCGGCCTCGCCGCTGCTGGTGGTGGCCGGCGGCCTCGCGGTGGCCGGCGCACTGTCGCTGCCGGCGGCGCTGGCCGCATCCATCGTCGCCAACGTGCTCGGCGACGGCGTCTGGTACCTCGCGGGCCGCCGCTTCGGCCACCGCGTGATGGGCCTGCTGTGCCGACTGTCGATGTCGCCGGACTCCTGCGTGAGGCAAAGCGAGTCGCTGATCGTGCGCTGGGGCGGCAGCTCGCTGGTGGCCGCGAAGTTCGTGCCGGGTGTCTCTGTGGTCGCGGCGCCGATGGCCGGCGCGGTGCGCATGCCGCTCGTGCGCTTCATCGGCTACGACATCGTGGCTGGCGCCATCTGGAGCGCTGCCTTCCTGGGCCTGGGCGCCGCGTTCAGCGATCAGATCCAGGAGCTGCTTGTCGTGATGTCCAATGCCGGCACGGCGGCGGGCACGGTGCTGGTGCTGCTGCTCGCGGCCTTCGTCGGCTGGCGCTGGTGGCGCCGCCGGCGTTTCCTGCGCCAGGTGGCGATGTCGCGCATCAGCGCCGACGAGCTTCACGCGCTGATGGAACGCGGCGAAGCGCCGGTCATCCTCGACGTGCGCGCTGCCGGCATGTCCGATCTCGACCCGCGCCGCATTCCAGGCGCGCTGCGCGTCGACTTCCGCGAGGTGCGCCGGCACGCCGCGACGTTGCCGCGCGACCGCGACATCGTGCTGTACTGCAACTGCCCGAACGAAGCCTCGGCAGCGAGCGCAGCGGCAGTGCTGGCCGCCGCCGGCCTGACGCGCGTGCGCCCGCTCGCCGGCGGGCTCGATGGCTGGGCCAGCGCAGGGCGGCCGATCGACGAGGCCTGAGCGCGCGGCAGCGGCTAGACTGGCCCGGCCGCACCCGGCGCGCGTCGGGCCTTGCCACAGCGACATGGTCGAACCCGCGATCGACGCCTCTTCTCCCCAACTGCACCGCACGAGCGAAGACGGCGGCGTAACCGTCGCGCGGCTGTCGGGCGAATGGACGCTGCTGTCGCTGCGGCCGCACTTCGAAGCCTTGCAGGCGCAGGCCCGCGCGCTGGCCGGCGAGCGCAGCATCGTCTGGGACCTGCGCGACATCGCGCGGCTCGACCGCGCCGGCGCGATGCTGCTGTGGACGGCCTGGGGCCACCGACGGCCGCAGCGGCTGCGATGGCAGCCCGAGCACGAGGACCTGTTCACGCAGTTCGGCGCCGCGACCTCGCTGGCGCGCGCGCCTGGGGCGCCGTCGTTCGGCCTGGTGGCGCTCGGGCACCGCGTGCTGTCTTTCGGCGACCACCTGGCCGATGCCTTGCGCCTGGCGGGGCAGCTGCTGTTCGACCTGGCGCTGATGCTGCGCCGACCGGATCTCATTGCCTGGCGCGAGATCTCGGCCAACATCTACCGCACCGGCGCGCAGGCGATGGGCATCACCGCACTGGTGGGCTTCCTCGTCGGCATCACGCTGTCGTACCTGACTTCGCGCCAGCTCAAGAACTACGGGGCCGACATCTTCGTGATCGACATCCTGGGCATCAGCGTCTGGCGCGAGCTGGGCCCGCTGCTCGCGGCCATCCTCGTGGCCGGGCGCTCCGGCTCGTCGATGACCGCGCAGCTCGGCGTGATGCGGGTGACGCAGGAGCTCGACGCGCTGTCGGTGATGGGCGTCTCGCACACGTTGCGCCTGGTGATGCCCAAGGTCATCGCGCTGGCGATGACGCTGCCGCTGGTGGTCGTGTGGACCAGTGGGATCGTGCTGCTGGGCGGCATGGTCGCCGCGCGCGCGCAGCTGGGCATCGAGTACGTGCAGTTCCTGCACGGACTGCCGAGCGCGGTGCCGGTGGCCAACCTGTGGCTGGGGCTGTCCAAGGCGATGCTGTTCGGCGCGCTGATCGCGCTGGTGGCCTGCCACTTCGGCCTGCGCGTGAAGCCCAATTCAGAGAGCCTGGGCGCGGGCACGACCGATTCGGTGGTGACCTCGATCACCGTGGTGATCATCGTGGATGCACTGTTCGCGGTACTGTTCTCCGACGTGGGAATCTGAGGAACCGGCATGCCCGAAGCCCCAGCGATCATCGAAGTGCGCGACCTGACCACGGTGCTGGGCGGTCACGTGATCCATCGCCATCTCGACCTCGACGTGCGCGCGGGCGAGGTCTTGGCCGTCATCGGCGGCTCGGGCAGCGGCAAGACGACGCTGCTGCGGCTGATGCTGGGGCTGGAGCGGCCTACGCAGGGCGAGATCCGCGTCTTCGGCCAGCCGCTGGGCGGTTGCGCCGAAAGCGAGCTGGTGCGCGTGCGCCACCGCTGGGGCGTGCTGTTCCAGCAGGGTGCGCTGTTCTCGGCGCTGAGCGTGTTCGACAACATCGCGCTGCCGCTGCGCGAGCTCAAGGCGGTGCCGAAGAACGTGGTGCGCGAGCTGGTGATGCTCAAGCTCGCGCAGGTGGGCCTGTCGGCGCGCGACGCGCTCAAGATGCCGGCCGAGCTTTCGGGCGGCATGGTCAAGCGCGTGTCGCTGGCGCGCGCGCTGATCCTCGATCCGCAGCTGCTGTTCCTCGACGAGCCGACCGCCGGGCTCGACCCCGAGAGCAGCAAGCAGTTCGTGCGCCTGATCCAGGACTTGCGCAGCGAGATGAAGCTCACCGTCGTGATGGTCACGCACGACGTCGACACGCTGTTCGCGCTGGTCGACCGCGTCGCGGTGCTGGCCGATCACCGCCTGGTGGCGATCGGCACGCTGGCCGAGGTGGCGCGCGTCGATCATCCCTTCATCCGCAGCTTCTTCCTTGGCCACATCGCGCGCTGCGCCGAGGAAAGCATCCAGAGCTATCGCGAAAGCCTGCGCCAAACGCCGCTGGCGGCCTGACACCCACATCGAAAGGTCTCACGCATGGAGAACCGCGCACACGCCCTCATCGCCGGCCTGTTCCTCTTGCTGATGGGCACGGCGCTCGTCGCCGCGATCGCCTGGTTCCAGGGCGATCGCACCGCGCAGCGCAGCGTCACCGTGGTCTCGCGCATCGGCGTGCCGGGCCTCAACGTCAAGGCGCCGGTCAAGTTGCGCGGCGTCGAGGTTGGCAAGGTGGAGTCGATCGGCTTCGATCCGGCGGACCCGCACCAGATCCTGATCGAGATCGGCGTGGACGAGCGTGCGCCGCTGACCACCGGTGTCTACGCCGAGCTGGGGCACCAGGGCATTACCGGCCTCTCGTTCCTCGAGCTGCGCGACGAAAGCCGCAGCCAGCAGCCGCTGGCGGCCGCGGCCGGCGGTGCATCGCCGCGCATCGAGCTGCGTCCGGGCCTGTTCGAGCGGGTGGCCGACGCCGGCCCGGCGCTGATCGCCGGCTTCGGCGAAGCGGCGACGCGGATCAACACGCTCCTGGGCGACGAGAACCAGCGCCAGCTCGCGAAGACGCTGGCCAACCTGGAGCAGGCCTCGTCCGACGTCTCGCGGCTGGTCGCCGACTTGCAGCCGACGGTGCAGGCGCTGCCGCGCCTGGCGCGCAGCGCCGACCAGACCGTGCAGCGCGCCGGCGGCGTGCTGGCCAACGTCGATGCGCTGGTCACCGACGCGCGCGGGCTCAGCAGTGACCTGCGCGCACGCAGTTCGGCACTGGATCGCCTCGGCGACGCCGCGGCGCAGCTCGAATCGACCTCGCGCAGCCTCGAGCTCGCGCTCGTCGGCCCCGAGCGCGTGCGTAGCGCGCCGCTGATCGAAGACATCGCGCGCGGCAGTCGCGCGGTGGAGCGCGTGGCCACCGAGTTCGGCGACCAGCCGCACAGCCTGCTGTTCGGCAAGGCGCCGTCGCCACCCGGGCCGGGCGAATCGGGCTTCCAGTTCCCGGCCGGAGGTGCGAAATGAGCCGACGGATGATCGCCGCCCTGGCCGGCGCCATCGTCATCGCCGGCTGTTCGATCGTGCCGACGGCCCCGGTGCTCACGCTTTATGACCTCGGCCCGCCGCCGACCGCCAGCGCCGTGTCGATGCCGGCACCGCTTCGCATTGCCGATGTCGATGCGCCGCCGTCGCTCGAAGGCGCGCAGATGCTGTACCGCCTGCAGTACGCCGATCCCTACCAGCACGCGGCCTACCGCGACAGCCGCTGGGCCGCGCCGCCGGCCACGCTGGTGGGCCAGCGCATGCGCCAGGCGGCCGCGCTGGGCGATGCCGCGCTCACCGCGCCGGCACCGCTGCGGATGGTGCATGTCGAGCTCGACCGCTTCGAACAGGTTTTCAGCGCGCCGGGGACGAGCCGCGTCGTCGTGCAGCTGCGTGCGCGCGTGCTCGACGCCGCCACGCGCACGCGCGGCAGCGCCGAACGCAGCTTCAGCGTCGAGCGCGACGCCCCGAGCGCCGACGCAGCCGGCGCGGCGCGTGCGATGGCCGGCGCCGTCGACGAAGTGACGCGCCAGGTCCTCGGCTGGGCAGCCGCCTTGCCCTGACGATCGACACGGGGGCGCGGCAGCGCTCGGAGTCAATCCCTGCGCCGTGCGGTCCGGCCGCGCGACAAGCGAGCCCATTCGGGGCAGCATTGCGGATGGGCGCCGGCCGCACCGCCCGCTCCCATTGCACGCTCACCCGCTCTCGAAAGGCACTTCATGGTTCCGGTTTCCCGCTCGGCCCGCCGGCCGTTGAAATGGACGGCGCGTGGCGCCGGCGTCCTGGCGGTCGCAGCCTGTGCCGCATTGCTGGCCAGCTGCGGAGGCGGCGGTGGTGGTGGGGGTGGCAGCGCCGGGCCGAGCGTTCGAGGCACAGGCTTCGCCTCACGCGAGGGCCCGGGCGATGCGCAGCAGCACTTTCCGGCCGCGCAGGGCGATCGTTGGGTCTATGACCAGAGCGGCGTCGACGGCGGCTTCATCGTGCCCAACTCGATGTACGCGACCGAGGTCACCGGCACGGCCGAGCTGCTGGGTGTTACGGCCGTGGTGCTGACGCAGACCGATCCGGCCGTCCCCGACGTCTCGATCGAGCGCTATGTGAACCTGCGCGCGGGCGGCATCACGCAGCTGGGCAACAACGACCCGACCGACACCTTGTCCCCGCAGATCGTGCCCTTCGTGGAACTTGCCTTCCCGGTCGCCACGGGGCCGGTGTCCACCGTGACCGGCAACGACCTGCCCGCGGGCACCGACGGCGCCGGCAATCCGCTGACGCTGGATCTGACCCAGCGCGTCGTCAATGTCGCGCACGAGAGCGTGGACGTGCCGGCGGGCCGCTTTGCGCAGGCGCTGAGGCAGGAGACGACGATCGACGTCGTGTTGAACTCCGCATCGCAGGGCCGCGTGCCGGCGCGGGCGGTGCAGACGAGCTGGTATGCGCCGGGCGTGGGCATCGTGAAGCAGACGATCGAAACCGCGGTCGAAGGCACGACGGTCAGCAGCTCGGCCAGCGAGCTGCGCGGCTACTCGGTCGGCGGCGTGCGGCGCGGTCTCGGCGAGCCCTTCGACGCGCTGCGCGGCCTGTCGCCCGACAACGCCGATCCCGCGCCGCCGGTGTCCGTGCCGGCCGTCGCGACCGACGGCGAGAACTTCCTGATCGTCACGCGTCGCGCAGCCGGCACCGCGGCGCCATACCAGACGCAATGGATCTCGGCGCTCGTCACGATCGACGGCCAGCTGCTCGCCACGGCCGAGCTGACCGCCGCCGAGACGGCCAACGACCCGCAGTCCACGCAGCGCGCGGCGGTGGCATTCGACGGCACGGGCTTCCTCGTCGTCGTACCGCGCGACAACGGCTTCGCGCAGACAGGGCTGCGGCCTTCGCTGCTTGCGGTGCGCGTGTCCGCCGACGGCGAACGCATCGCCGACGGCCAGGTGGTGGCCGACAACGGCGCGTTCGCACCGGCCCTGGCCTTCGACGGCACGCGGCTTTTGCTCGCATTCAAGCGCGGCAGCAGTGCCGATGCGTCGGGGCAGGTGCGCGGCGTGTTTCTGTCGGCCGCCACCGGCGCGGCCGACGGCGCGGAGTTCGACATCTCGGCGGTCGCCGTCGCCGCCGACAGTCCCGCGCTGGCCTTTGGCGGCGGCCGCTACCTCGCGGTGTGGAACCAGCATCCGGGCAGCCAGGCGGGTGGCGTGTTCGCCGCGCGCATCGAGCCGGCGGGAACGGTGCTCGACACCGCCGGCATCGCGGTGCGCACGACCACGAATTGCTGCATTGACCACCTGCCCGGCGTGCATCACGACGGCACGCAGTACGTCGTCGCCTGGCGCGACTTTCGCGCGCAGCAGGACAACCTCCACACCAACGTGCGCGCTGCGCGCGTGAATGCCGCGGGGCAGCTGCTCGACGGTCCCGCCGACAGCGGTGGCCTCGTGGTCAGCACGTCACCGGATCACGTCGACGGCCCCGTGCTGGCGGCGCGGGAACCGGGCGGCGGCACGCTGCTGACCTGGCTCTCTCAGCCGCCGACGCAATCGCGGCCCGAGCTGCGCGGTGCACGCATCGCCGCCGACGGCAGCGTCATCGTGTCGGCCGCGTCGGGCACGCCGTTGTGGCGCCAGGGTGCGCCGGGGCTGGCAGCCATCGCGTCGCACGGTAATGGCGCGCTGGCGGTCTGGCTCGAAGCCGTGGCGCCGGTGCTGACGAACAGCGTGCGGGCGATGGCGATCCGACCCTTCGGCATGTGAGACATCGGCTGGCTGCATGGCGCTGCGGCGCGCTTGCTGGCTGCGCCGCTGGATGTGCTGCTGGTGCGCAAGATCGGCTTGGCCAGCCGCCGCGCATTCACGCCGTCGGCGTGCATCACCGCGACTTCCGCCAGGTCGACGGCGTGAGAGGAGCGAGCCGACTGTCGCTTCCGTTGTCGTGAAGCAGACAGGGGCCGCGCGAGCCTGTCCTGGCGCGGGAACACGGGCTGCCTGCTGTGGTCGATAAGGTGGTCGGGCGGATGCATGCCCGACCGCCGAGCGGAGCGGCACGATGCCCGACCATGTCACGAAGATCCACATCGGCGAGCGACGGCTCGTCGGCGACCTGTGCCGCGTGCCGGGGGCGCGCGGCCTGGTCGTGTTTGCCCATGGCAGCGGCAGCAGCCGCCTGAGCGCGCGCAACCGGCGCGTCGCCCAGAGCCTGCAGCAGCGCGGCCTCGATACCTTGCTGTTCGACCTGCTGACGGAGCAAGAGGCGAGCGACCGCGCCAACGTGTTCGATATCGAGACGCTGGCCGCGCGGGTGATGGAAGCGCTGGACGAGCTACGGGATGCAGTGCCGAGCCGTCGCATTGGCCTGTTCGGCGCGAGCACGGGTGCAGCCGCAGCGTTGGTCGCCGCGGCGCGCCAGCCTGATCAGGTCTTCGCGGTGGTCTCGCGCGGCGGCAGGCCCGACCTCGCGCGCGCAGCGCTGCCGCAGGTGCAGGCGCCGACGCTGCTGATCGTCGGTGCCGCGGATGTCGGCGTGCTCGAACTCAACCGCGAAGCCTACGCGCTGATGCGCTGCGAGAAGCAGCTCGAGCTGGTGCCGCGCGCCACTCACTTGTTCGAAGAGGCCGGCGCGCTCGAAAGGGTGGGGCTGCTCGCCGGCGACTGGTTCGTGCGCCACCTCGGCGGGCCGGTATGAGGAGCTGGCCGAACATCGACGTCCGAGCCCCGTAAAGCAAAAAGCCCAACCGGTGAGGGTTGGGCTTTCGCTTGCCATTGCTGGCCAATTTTGGCTCCCCGACCTGGGCTCGAACCAGGGACCTACGGATTAACAGTCGAAGACCAGCGCTTGCTTGAGACTGGCGATCTCTCGTAAGGCCTTGATGCTACTTGGTTTTCGTCTTGCGCGGCTTCGACTGTGGTCGATTGGTTTCGACCTCCGTCTGTGGCAATTCTGTGGCAGCGTGGGTACCGACGTGGCTCTCGAGCCACTTGGCGATCAACCTCTGGGTTGATAGTTCATCCGCGGTTGGCGCGTGATCCGCAACCATAGCAACGCAAGCTGCATTGGGGACAGTGTCTGGTAGATCAACCTTCGGCGGGGGGAGGTCGTTCATGCCCAGCGCTTGTGCCTCAACCAGCGCGGCACTGCGGATGTTGACGGCAAGCTCGCCTAGGTGCTTGCCAACCACAGCGAACTCTGTCAAGTTCGCGTCGAACCCGAGTTCTGGGTCATCTTGCATATCGGGCAGCTTTGCGAAGCTTGTCGGCTCGATTGCAATGTCGTGCGAGTGCGCGTTCCTGATCGCGTCCTGCAAGTCCTGCAGTGCGAGGCTCGCCTGCAGCAGAAGCTTGGCGGCCGAAGAGCACTTTTTCGCAAGACCGTTCCGCTCGTCCGTTATTCGTTTGCTTGAGACCTCATAGCGAGCGCGCCATTCGTGGTCGTGCCGATCCAAGCTTGAGGCAGAGAACGTCTCGCCGCGTTCCATGCGAAGCAAGACATCATGCACAGGGTCTAGCGCTCGCCAGCCGCCAGCTACCAGTTGCAGATCAATGAGGTCGGCGGGGCCAAGCCAGCCGAATTTGATGGCGTCATGCGCCAACCGCGCCAATGTCCGAGGCGAGGCGGCCTTTCTTCCGTCGCGCCAGCGCCTCCAAGTTGTCCCAGTCTTCTTGGGCTTAGTGGCCTTCTTGTTGTCGAGCACGCCACCAACCGCGAGCTTCGACTCCAACTGGGTTGCACTCAGGCCTGACCTTGCCTCGATGAAGCGAGTGAGTACCTGCGTGGCCTGAAGCTGAGCGGTACTGATCGCGGCCTGCTTCGCGGTGTTGGCCATGTGGTTGGAAGGGCAATCGAGGCTTTAGAGATCGTCAGGAAGGGCGCACCCGGAATTGCCGCCGCAGGTCCGAATTGTCGGCTTTCGCGCGCAGAGCGAGTTCACCTGCACAGTGTCGCTCATGCCAACGCCCAAACAAAGCTCAGCTGACTGCGACGTGCTGAAGTGCCGCCTTGCCGCCTATCACGATGAGCAGGTGATCGGCGCCGAGGAGCTGGCCGCCATGCTGAACACGACGGCCGCCATGATCTATCGGCTCTCAGCCGTCCGAGAGGATTCGCTACCACCCCGGCTCCGAGTCTTCGGTCGGAAGCTTGCATGGCGCCTCGGGACATGCCGGGATTGGCTGCGTCAGCAGGACACAGGCGCCAAGCCGCCGCATGAGAGTGATGCCGCGCACCGCCGGCCGGGGCGACCAAGGCAGCCTGCTCGAGTCAGCTGAGACGCGGCGCGCTTCCTCAACAAGGGCGCGGCAGCGCCATTGCACCTACTTCCTATCAGCCTCGTTCGGACTCATGAAGCTCTATCAACAACACATTCCCGCCCTTCAGGCGATTGCCTTGCACTACCGGCGAGGCTATTGCCTCACGATTGGATTCACTACTGACGAAGAGAAGCTGGAACGCAAGGCCATCGAGTGGGCAGAAGCGTTCGGCACCCGGTTACCCGCGTGGAGGCGCCAGGATCGCAAGCAACGGGGCCTTCCGAACGCCGTGGCGGTGGCGGGGGGCGTTCTCGGCTACCCGGGCCGTCGTGAAGTCATCCTCATGGCGACGGCGGAGGCACTCAGCGCGCCCGCCATATCACCTTGGGCCAAGGAGAAGTGGACGGACCGGTATCCAACCTTCGGTCCCTACATCCTTTCCCGTGAGCCGCGCCCCGGGCGTGAGCCCGTGTGGACCTGGCGCCTCCAGGAGAGTGTCTATCAAGGGATCAGCAGGTACCTCATTTCGCTCGTGAAGCAGGGCAATGCGGGCGCCGTGCGCTTGGAAACGGAATCGTGGCTCGGAGCCTATGCCCTCTTCGGCGGAGTCCGGCGGCAGCTGCGTCGTTCGCTGATGGCTGCCCGCAAGCTCTGGAACGCATGTCACCAGAGCGCATGGCCTGGTGTCGACCCAGACGCTCTGCCGATGTTGATCGGCTTTCGAAAGGACACGTCGCCGTCGGACAAGGCCACGTCCGTCTCCACTCCAGTCCGCCAAACCGCAAAATCATGAAATCGTGATGAATATCAAGATCGAGAAGTACCGCCAAGACGTCAAGAATGAGCTGCTTCGCCTCGTCATCTATGGAGATGGTCGTACGCTTCGCGGCCTCGCGACTGGCACTCTGCCGATTTTCGGAAAGCGGGTCCCCGGCGATCAGGTTCTGCTTTTTTGCGCCCCTGAGAACTGGCCGGAACTGAGCCACGACTTGCTTGTCAACTTCGAAGTGTGCTTCTATGTGGAGCTCTTGTCATTCAACGACCAAGGCGCGATTGACTTCGTGTGTCAGCAAGCCAAGAACGGCAAGATGCTTTCGCATCCGACTTACTGGAAGTTGATGCGCCGGTTGTTCGGTGCTGAGTACGTGATCCGCAGCGTCACGGCCGCAAAGTGGCAGACCGAGGACCTGCGAGCGGCGCTGATGGACCGCGTGCGCATGGACGCTCGGGACACCCTGGACGAGGTCGCCGAAGTCTTGGCTCGGCCCTTCTATCCGTGGCGTGGTTTGACGCCGCGGTCGATGTCGCGTCGCGATTTCCTGGGCGAAGCCAAGGGTGCGCGTGTTTTCGATATTGGCCTCCTCCTGGAGACCGTCCACCAGAACGATGAAGCAAAGTTGCGCGAGCCCGTCACCGACTCCCAGTGGTAGCCGGACGGCGGCTAGCCGATCACGCACTGGCCAGCAAAAAGGCCGATCCTGCACTGCCGGCAAACGTCGCTGTCTACGGGCTCAGCTGGCCGGCATGTGCCGATCCTCGGATGGCCGGCTCATGCCGACCGATGACAGCTGCACGCTGGGGAGTTTCGCTGTCGTCCCGGCAGCAGGGCAAGGAATCCGTCGCCGACCGCGCGTCGAGGAAATCGCGTGCCGGCAGATCGCGTCGATGGCCGAGTGATCGAAGGGGCGCCGTGCCACGGGCTGCGCGACAATGGCGCATGGAACGTCGGATCCGCCACATCAGCCGCCCGGTCGAGCCGACCCGGCTGGGTGTTCTGCGCGCGCAATCTCTGAAGGCTAGGGTGAGGGCTCTTCGCACCCTCGGCGACCAGGGCAGCCACCCCCGTCACGCAGGCTTGGCCGTATGAGCGCCGCGATTGCCTACTTGGCGCTGGTTGCCTTCGCCATTCTCATGATGGTCTTCTACGTCTTCTCGCCCCAGATTGACCGGCTCATCACGTACCTTGAAAGCAAGGGCGTCCAGGACGAGGATATGGGATGACATCGCCTCGAAAGCGAAGCGCCACGACGCGACATGGCAGGCGATGCCGCAGTACTGTTGGTCATCGGCCGCTCGGCCAGTCCGCGTCGCGTCCAGTACTTTCGCGAGCCGGACGACGGCAGCACCTCGGCGGCCTCCGCTGCGCCATTGGCGGCGTAGGCCCGCAGACCTTTCAGGCTGGAGTTCGGGCCTCGGCGCCGGAGTAGTCGATGCCGACGTAGCGGGCGAAGCTGGGCTCGTGCATCGTCACGGAATAATCGGCCAGTCCAGAGCGTCGAGCGCGCTTTGTGGAATCGTGCTGTGCAGGTCGAAGGCACCCTGCAAGCGGGAGGCGACCCAGGCAGCGCCCGCGGCCGACAAGCGGACTGCGGCTCTGCGCTTCAGTGCGGACTTCGGATCGATCTGCGCTCCGCTCTTGGCAGCGCGCACCTGAGTCGACTCGAACGCTCCGGCTCCAAGCTCAGCCATCAGGTCTCTCAACGAAACGCCGTGGCTCAATGGCCCAGCCACAAACTCAGCATGGTGGACGCGCACGTAACGTGACCACTTCTCCTTGTACCGCCGCGCCGCGATGTCCTCCGGCGTCGCATCGTCCCGCCCAGGTACATGGCGCATGCCGATGGCGCGGCCGAAGATGCGCATGTCGGTCGGCTCCCGCGTCATGCGCGCTATGTACATGAGGTCGCCATCGTTCACGATGCGCGGCCGTTGCTTCGCCGGGTAGGCCAGTGCCCAGTGGCACCCGGCGCGCTTCACTTCCGCCAGAGTGTCGAAGGCAAGCGCCTCCCGGTCGTTGGCCGTGCCAAGGAACTTCACGAAGACATGCCCAGCCTCGGCGACGGCCACTGGTAGGGGACTCCGCGAAGGAGGCCCGGCCGTTGGCGTCAAGGCCGGTCCGGGCCCCGGGTCGGGTGCTAGCTGCGTTCCGAAGTCAGGAAGCGCCAAGCCCTCCGCGGGCCGGGCGCCCCGCGCCAAGTACTTTGTGACCGTGGCCTCCCAGTCGTCGAGTTGCTCGCGCGACAAGTTCGGTCCCGCGTGCGACCACAGCCGCTCGAAGTAGGCCGAGCACGAACCAATGTCCTCGGCGCTGTCCAAAACGGCTCCGAACTCCTCGTTGCGGTCCAGCGCAGCTGTCGTCAGATTGGCCGACGTGACGACGGCGCGGCTCTTCCCGAAGAGGTACAGCTTGGCGTGCAGGTGGCGGACACCGCGGACCTGGGCGCCGGCGTCGAGCAGGGCACGCAGAGCGTGGATGTCGCTGACGCCCGTGGCGAAGTCGGCCAGGTTGAAGCGTGTGATGACCCGGGTGGCTCGCGGTCTTTCAGCCAGCAGCCAGCATAGGGCGGCGTGCTTGATGAACGGACTGATGATGCGCGACTCGCTGGGGTCGGCCCTCAGGGCGGCGCTCAACTCGCCGCCCCATCTGCCATCAACGAGGCGCAGGGTCACGCGGCGGCCTCCATGACCTCCGCCGGCTCGAGGGCATGCCGGAGCAAGACATCGAGCAGGCGGGAGCGGTGTTCGGTGGCAGCGTTGAGACCGGCCTCCAACTGTTCGCAAAGGCCCATCAACCCCGCGACCTTGTTCACTACGCGCCGTTGTTCTTCGAGGTCAGGTACAAAGATCCGCGCACGGCCGATGTCCTCTGGAGCGATGTGTGGCGCAACGTTGGTGCTGACCGGTTGAACCTGCTCCTGGAAAAGCGAGCACTGCAGCCATAGCAGCAGATAGTCAGGTGACAAGCCTTCCGCAATCTCCAGGCGAGCGACACGCTGAACCAGTAGCGCCGGCAGATCGGACGGTTGTACTTGAGCGACCTTAGTCCCAGTTGCTATGAAGGGTCGATTCAGGGATAGCACAAGGTCGCCGGCGTTCAACATGAATCGCTCGTAGGCCCCGGTAAGCTCATAAGGTAGGAACGCTTGTTCGGCCCAGTTCACTCTGCCGTGTGCCACGTTCGCGTTCCTCAACAAGCGGACTCCAGTTGGGCCGAACCATTCGCTCTTGAAGGCGTAACCGCTTTGAAGCCGCACGTAGTCCCGAACATGGCAGGGAGCCTTCGGCCATCGCCCGCCATCAGAAAACCGCCCGAGTAGTGCCATGCGGCACACCGTGTCGCGCCAGGCACGCATCTGATCAGATCGCGCGGCGAGGGCCGGCAGGGCGGCGCGGGCGAATCGGGCGTCATCCTTGAACGTCTCGGTGTCGGGCGCGCTGAGGCGGGCCAGGTTCGCCGCGGTGAGCCGGTCGCGCGCCGCCTCGCGTTCCGTCCGCGCGGCGTCCAGCCGGTCGCAAAGCGCCATCAGTTCATCGACCTTGGCGACGATGCGATGCTGCTCGGCGAGCGGAGGGATGTGCACCACGTGGTTCAGAAATGGGCCGCGATTGATGTGGGTCATCACAAGGCCATGCGCGTGCACGCTCTCCGCCATCTCGCGAATGGCCCGCTTCAGGAGCAGAAGTAGGAACGAGTCGGTGGTCAGGCCTGCGGCCGGGATCACCCTGAAGATGTGTTGGTTCAGTACACCTGTTTCCCGCCGCCATCTGAACGCGTCAAGTGTGGCGGACCAAGACACGAGGATGTCACCGCTTCGCACAACGACCTCGTCGGGAAACTCGCCCTCAGCGTAGTTGAACTCGCGCGACTCGTCGGTCAAGTTCTGGATTCGGATGATGGGAAGGCCGGTTGGCTTCCAGTCTGCAGGCTTGAAAGCAAGGCCGTTGATGTAGAGACCCGTGTCGTTTACCCGGGCGGTAATCCAACCGTCGGGCAGGCTTGGTTCCAGCCGCTCGTCGGCGATTGGCTCACTCGGCGTGAAGCGCAATCGCCCAGTTCGGCGTGCCAACTCTGCAAGCTGGGCTCGCGCATCCGAAAGCGCGTCGGCTTGGCTGTCGTCGTTACGATTCTGTGGCACGAGCTTGCCGCGCATGGCGAGCTCAAGGACAAGCTCGCGCAGCCGTGGAACTGCATCTGGCGCATCGGCTACTCGATCGAAGTGCCGGAGCAATTCGTCGGCGTTCATCGCGTCAGCGCCTCTGCCAGCATCGTTTTCAACTGCTCGCGGAGCCTCGCTGTTTCCGCTTCGGCTGCATTCAGCGCCGCCAGCAGGTGCTCTGGGTCCCCGTGGTCATCGTCTTCCGCATGCGGGTTCTTAATGTCCAGGTTGTAGCCCCGCGCCTTCACCTCATCGGCAGTCACACGCCAGGCCTGTGGCGTGTCCACCCGGCCCGCACGCGCTGCGCCACCCCACCAGTCCACGCACCCCTGCAGGTGCTCCACGCGGATTGGTCTAGTCATCGAGTAAGCCTTCTGGCCCTCCGGCACTTGGTGCTCGTAGAACCAGATGTCCTGTGTTGGCGTGCCCTTCTCGAAGAACAGCAGGTTGGTGCCGATGCTGGCGTAAGGCCGGAACACGCTGTTGGGAAGGCGCACGATGGTGTGCAGGTTGCACTCGGCCAGCAGGTGCTCCTTCAGACGGGTCTTCACACCTTCGCCGAATAGGCTGCCGTCGGGTAGCACGATGGCGGCACGTCCGCCGGGCTTGAGCAAACGGATGAACAGGGCCAGAAACAGGTCGGCAGTCTCCCTGGTTCGGAAGTGCGATGGGAAGTTGCTCTCGATGCCGTCTTCCTCGCGTCCGCCGAAGGGCGGGTTGGTGAGGATGATGTCGACGCGGTCGCTCTGGCTGTAGCTCACGTAGGGGCGAGCCAAGGTGTTGTCGTGCCGCACGAAGCCGGGGTCTTCGATGCCATGCAGCAGCATGTTGGTGACGCACAGCATGTGCGGCAGAGGCTTCTTCTCTACCGCGCGCAGGCCGCGCTGCAGCGCCTGCTCATCCTCGGGCGTCTTCACGTAGCGGTCGCGCATGTGGCGCACGGCGCAGGTGAGGAAGCCGCCGGTGCCGCAGCTCGGGTCCAGCAGCGTTTCGCCCGGCCTCGGGTCGATTCGGTCGACCATGAAGGCCGTCAGCGCGCGCGGCGTGTAGTACTCGCCGGCGTTGCCGGCGCTCTGCAGGTCGTTGAGCAGTTGCTCGTAGATCTCGCCGAAGTGGCGGCGGTCGGCCAGGTCGTTGAAGTCCACGCCGTTGATCTTGTTGAGCACCTGGCGCATCAACTGGCCGGACTTCATGTAGTTGTAGGCGTCCTCAAACACGCCGCGCACCACGCGGGCCCGCGCCGCAGCGGAGCCGGATGTCGACAGTGCCTTCAGTGCCGGGAACAGCTCGCCGTTGACGAAAGCCAGCAGCGCATCACCGGTGATGCCTTCCGGGTCGGCCGCCCAGGTACGCCACTGCAGGTTGGTCGGGATGGGCGAGCGATAGCCGTCCTGCATCACCTCCAGCTGCTGGTCCTGGTCGTCGATGATCTTCAGGAAGAACATCCAGCACAGCTGCGACAGGCGCTGGGCGTCTCCGTCGACGCCGACGTCCTGGCGCATGGTGTCCTGGATGGATTTGATGATGGCTCTGGCTGACATGTTCTGGTTCTGAGTTCTCGGATCGGTGCCGGCGCGCCGAGGGCGCCGAGTTTGATTAGGCGGTTTCCTGGTACAGCGCCGCCTGCAGCTCGTGTACGGCCTGCTCGAAGCCGGCGCGATTGCCGAAAGGCTTGATCAACTGCAGCGGAGTGCCCATGGTGCTGAAGGGCGGGATCTCCAGCATCTTCACATTGTCCAGGCCGCCGACGATGCCTTCGTCCTGGTACTTGGTCAGCAACGCCTCCAACACGGCGCGGGCCTGCGGACCGTACTTGGTGAACACGTCGCGCTTCTTCACATTGTTGGCGCGCTCGCGGCGCGTCAGCGGCGGCTGGTCGAAGGCGATGTGGCATATGAGATCGAAGGGGTCGAGGTCCTTGCCGACCTCGTCCAGCAGCGGCTCGAGCAGCAACCCCTCGGCCGCCAGTTCCGCGATGATGGCTTCCTTGCGCTCGCTGGCGCGCCAACGCTTGAGGAACTGCTCCAGGCTGGCGAACTGCTGGCGGATCGCCTTGCGCGAGAAGTCGCGCAGCGACTCGGTGACGAGCTTGCCGCCGTCGTCCAGGTACTCCACGCGCTCGGCCAGCACCGTCACCGGCCGGCCGTGGATGTGGAACTTGGGCGGGGGTGGTGGGAGCGGGGGCAGCGGGCCGGGGCCTGGCGGGGGCGGGTCGACCAGGATGTCTTCGCCTTCGTCGTCTTCGGGCGTGTCTTCCCCGCCGCCCGGCGGGGTGGGCGGCTCGACGGGCGGTTCGGGGGGCAACGGCGGGTCGTGCTCGCCTGGTTCGTAGATCTGCACCGGGTCGCCGTCGAAGTCCGGGTCGGCGAAGTGCGCGGTGGCGCCGCGGAAGTCGACCAGGGTGAAGTAGTACTTCTGCGTGTCTTCGTGGATGCGCGTGCCGCGCCCGACGATCTGCTTGAACTCGGTCATCGAGCCAACGGCGCGATCCAGCACGATCAGCCGGCAGGTCTGGGCGTCCACGCCCGTAGAGAGCAGCCGTGAGGTCGTGACCAGTACCGGGTAGTCGGATTCCGGGTCGATGAAGTTGTCGAGTTGCTCAGTGCCGGCGGGATCGTCGCCGGTGATGCGCATCACGTAGCGCTCGTTCTTCAGCACCAGATCCTGGTTCTCGACGATCAGGGCCTGGCGCAGCCGCGAGGCGTGGTCGGTGTCCGTGCAGAAGACGATCGTCTTCTGCATGCGGTTGCCGCTCTGCTTGAGATAGTCGGTGATCCAGCGCGCCACCCGCTGCGTGCGCGTGTCGATGATCAGGCTGCGATCGAAGTCCTTGACGTTGTAGATGCGGTCGTCGATCAGGAGGCCGTGCTTGTCGGTCTCTTGAGCCTGTGGGCGCCAGCCATGCACGTCGACGTCGAGGTGAACACGGATCACCTTGTACGGCGCGAGGAAGCCGTCGCCGATGCCCTGGCGCAGCGAGTAGGTGTAGACCGGCGTGCCGAAGTAGTGGATGTTGGAGACGTACTCGGTCTCCTTCGGCGTGGCGGTCAGGCCGATCTGCGTGGCAGTGCGGAAGTGGTCGAGGATCTCTCGCCAGGCGGCGTCCTCAGCGGCGCTGCCGCGGTGGCACTCGTCGACGATGATGAGGTCGAAGAAGTCCGGCGAAAGCTCGCGGAAGAGCTTCTGCCGGTCGTCCGGGCCGGTGAGCGCCTGGTAGAGCCCGAGGTAGATCTCGTAGGCGGTGTCGATGCGGCGCTGCTTGTCGGCGCCGCTGCGGTCGACCGCGATCGTCAGCTCGGTCTTGCTGCCGTCGTCGCGTTCGATGGTCTTGGACTGGGTGCTGAGCTTGGCCATCTTCGCGCCGAAGGGGCGAAAGTCGTTGACCATCGTCTGGTCGACCAGGATGTTGCGGTCCGCCAGGAACAGCACGCGCTTCTGCCGGCCGGCGTGCCAGTTGGACTTCCACAGGCGCCAGATGATCTGGAATGCGGTGTAGGTCTTGCCGGTGCCGGTGGCCATGACCAGCAGCACGCGGTCGCGGCCCTTCGCGATGGCCTCCACCGCAGCGTTGATGGCGTTGCGCTGGTAGTAGCGCGGTTCCTTGCCGCTGCCATCGTCGTAATAGGGCTCGAGGACGATCGGCTCCTCAGCGGGGCCGATGCCCTTCCACTCGCGGTACTTCGCCCACAGCAGGTCCGGCGCCGGGAACTCGTGCATGCCTAGCTCGGCCTCGCCTTTGACGAGCAGGCCCGTGCGGTCATGGAGGATGAAACCCTTGCCGTTGCTGGCGAAGACGAACGGCACCTGCAGGGCGGTGGCGTAGTCCAGCGCCTGCTGCATGCCGTGGCCAGCCGGAAACTTCGAGCGCTTGGCCTCGATCAGGGCCAACGGGATATGCCGCCAGTAAAGGACGAAGTCGGCCTTCTTCGCCTTGCCCCGGGCCACCAGCCGGCCGCGCACGATGATGCGGCCCTTGGTGAACGACACTTGGCGGCGGATCTGCGTGGCCTCGTCCCACCCTGCGGTCACGATGGCCGGGGTGATGAACTTGACGCTGACGTCGTCTTCGCTGAGGTCTTCTTCCACGAGTTGCCTCCCTCAGGATGGGAGTATCCCTGAGGCGCACCTCGACGAGCACTGGGTTGGCCCGATACCCGGCGATCCGGGTGATGCATGTCGGGACCGGACTCCTGGGCTGACGGCACGGCCAGTGCGTCGCGAGCCTGAGCAGCTGTACGGCGGTTTCGGGGATCGATTGCAGAAGAGGTTCTGCAATCCCTTTCCGCAATCAATTCTGCAATCGGAACCGAGGCAGGGCCGAGTAGGCGCGTCGGACTGCAGGGCTGTTCCGGCTTCCAGAGGGCGAGCAAGGAAACGAGGCGAAGCAAGTGGATCACAACGTCGTAGCCTTGGTCGGCTACGACGTCAAATGAAGGTGGTGTGTATACGAGGAGTACACGAGCGTGTGAAGCATCCCCAGGTGCCAGGAGACACCAAGGTGACCGAGTTGCGGCAATCGCTCCCTGTCGGGCCGGCGGTCCGCCGATGCACGTTTCGCCCGTGCATCGGCGGGCCGCCAACCCGACACAGACACTCGATATCGCTCGGCGCGAAATGCGCCAGGGGGTTGCCAGCCCCTATGCCCGTGACCCGCCTGTCACGGGAATCTGCTTGTTGGCGCCGGATGCTGATAGTTCAGCATGTCCGGTGCGAGGGCGGTGTTCAGGACTAATCCGTCGATTGACGAGTAACCCCTGAACTCCAGCCCATGATCTTGGCGGACCATGTCCGTCCGGAGGCGTGCGAGCAGGAAACGGCGCGCGGGAGCAAATGCCCGCGTGTCCTGGTTGTAGCGAAAGGAGGTGAAAGCCCTCCCACGGGAGACGCAGGAAAGCTGCGTAACCGTTGCCGCAGACGACGGCAGCTCAGGCTGGAGAAAAACCAGCGTCGGCGTCACGAACCAAGCGGTTCGGGGACGTCGGGGTAGCTGAGTGTGACCGGGGTCGCGCCCGTGAGCACGAAGCATCGGCTGATAGCTTAAGCGTCTAAAAGCGCCCTCCGGGGTGCGATGCGGAAAGTCTGAAAGGTCGCCGTGTGCGGCGGCCGATAGGTGCTAGGGCTGTGATGCCCGCTGCAGACCGAAAACGGCATCCAAACCGTACGAGGAGCGCTTTACTGCCTTCGGCCCTCGGAAACCTGGAGAACGCGTCCAGGGATTGAGTTTGGAACTGTCGGGTCTCACCTAGGACTTGGAGAAGTAGCTCACAGCCTAACTGTGCAAGTCTCAACCGTGTCGGCGCGCGTGGCAGCGCGTCGGAAACCTGTGTTAGCGACAGGTGTTAGCACGGAGGGGGCAAGAGCGAGGATCGTGTAGGCAATGAAGGACTGGTCGAAAGCCAGCTCCGAGGTCGCAAGACCAGCATCCGGTTGGCACCGGAATGCGCCGAAAGACCGAGCAAGCAGAGCAGCGTATCGAGCGGGACCGGGAGGTCCTCGGGAGCGGTCGGGGGTGGTTCCCCGGCCGCAGTCATCTACTTGGCGTTGGCACGCCATATCAAACAGAGAAAGGATCATTCATGAGCATTAAATCGACTCACATCGACCGTTGACGAGGCCCCGCGCCTCCAACATTCAACGCTGTTCCTCCTCGATCGAGGACTCAAGCGATGAACGCACTGACGGCGGAACTGTCTGCGGCGACATGGTCGCCCAGCAGGGGCCGCTAAGACACTGGCACGGCAACGTGGCCAGCGAGACGATCCCCGGGGCAACGCCCCGGGGATCTCCCTTCCCTGGGGCTTGGCCTGCGCACCGCCTTTTCAGCGGTAGTTCGTGCTCGGCAACCTCGCGGATGGCAAGATCCGATTGAAGAGGAGGGTGCTGCGATGAACCTTGGAGAACTGCAGGCCGAACTGCGGCATTTCGCGGCAGAGCGCGATTGGCAGCCGTTTCACACGCCCAAGAACCTGGCCACTGCGCTTATGGTCGAGTCGGCGGAACTGGCGGAGGTCTTTCAGTGGAAGACCCCCGATGAGTCACGCCATGCGCACGAGGACCCTGCTACCAAGCAACGCATCGGCGAGGAAGTGGCGGACGTGCTGCTCTACCTCCTGCAGGTGGCCGACTATTGTCAGGTCGATGTCGAGCAGGCCGTCAGCGACAAGCTGGCGAAGAACGCGCTCAAGTACCCGGCGAAACACGTGATCGCGCGGGTGTCGCCGACGCGGGCATCAGTGGCCGGAACCCATGTGCTGCTCGACTACGAGAACGTTCAGCCCGGCGACGTCGAGCTGCGAGCGCTGTTCCCCGACGTGAACCAAGTCTGGGTGTTCCACGGACCCCACCAGCGCGAAGTCGCGAAGCGCTTCGCCTCCTTCGGCACCGGTGCGACGGCTGTGCCGATCACCAAGACCGGCAAGAACGCGCTGGACTTCCACCTGTCGTTCTACATGGGCTACATCGCGTCGCGGAATCCCGAGTCGACCATGGTGGTCGTCGCGAACGATAAGGGATACGAGCCCATGTTGGAGCACGCGAGGGCGATGGGATTCCAGGTGCGCCGGCAAGCGTACGGCGAGGCGACGACGCCGGCGAAGAAGACTGCCGCAAAGAAGGTGCCTGCCAAGAAGACGCCAGCGAAGAAGGTCGGCGCGAAGAAGCCTGCCGCCAAGTCAGCTGTGACGAAGAAGGTTGCAGCGAAGAAGGCCTCTCCCGCACCGGCGACGAAGAAGGCACCTGCCGCCAAGGTGGTGCCAGCCAAGAAGGCTGCGTCTGCGAAGCCCAACGGTAGAAGGGATGCAGCGCATGCTCCAGGCAAGGTGGTGTCCGCACCGGCTACGGCGCCCGCACTCTCGTCGTCGAGTGGGACGGTGACGATCTCGACCGACGACGTCCGAAAGCTCACCGACAACCTTCGCAAGCTCGTCAATCGACCGACCAAGCCGGCTGCGTTGCGGCGCCTGCTGAAGTCTCTTCTAGGCGCCGAGACCGGGGATGCGTCAATCGAAGTCGCGCTTGGCAACTTGGTTGCAGCGGGCATCGTGGCGGTCAATGCCGCGGGTGCCGTGACCTACCCCACCTTCGAGTCGGCCGGTGCTTCAGGCGAGTTGATCAACTGACCTTGCACAGCAGATGGCGCCATGCCATGGGCGAGCCCATTCGCGCAGGCATGGACGTTCCTCAGATGGCTCAACCCGGACACAATGTACGCATGAACCAAGCGGCTGCGACAAGATGAAGGAGTACGCGTTCCTGATCGTCTCGCTGACGATTGCCGTGGTCGGCATCGGCTTCTACTACCTTCAGCCGATCCTGGAGCGCTGGCACAAGCGACTCGAGGCTGACTTGTCTCGCTTGAAGAAGAAGGGCGAATCGCAGGAACCTCCTGACTCCTGAGCATCGGACGCGCCGCATCGCAGTGTCGCGCGGTGTCTACAGCGCTTCACAAGTTGCCGTCGACTTGGCAGGATGGTGAGATGCATTCACTTCCATCTCATATCGATCGCATCTCTGAACTCGAACCTTTCCGCGCCACGCGAATCAGCCGTCATGCGCGGACGCGCGCGCAGCAGCGCGCCATTTCAACCAAGTGCGTTCCTCTCTTGAAGGCCTATGGTCGTCGAGAGCACGACGGCCATGGTGCGATCCGCTACCTGATGACGAAGGATGCGATCGCCGTGCTCGAGGACGTCGTCGGCCGGTCGGCAGGTCTGGAGCGCCTCGCAGGTGTCTACATCGTCGTCAGCGCAGCGGACGACACGCTCATCACCATCGGACATCGCACGTGATGGCGCCCATCGAACGAATGGCGGAACCATCGGACGCCGGCGATGACGACGCCGACTTGCGGGCCTTCGAGGCCATGCGCGAGATTGCTGTAGCCGAGGGCATCAGCCAGGTGACTCCCGCTGCTATGCCGGGGCTGATGGCGTTGTTCCGTCGCGCCGGCTTGCTGCGCGACGAGTCGGACGACACGTCCGTCGAACCACCTCCGTCGGCCGGCGACTCCTGCAGCGACGGCTCCGAGCCCGCTTGCAACTCCCCGCACGACAGTTAGCGCAGCAGGTGCTGCGAACGTCGGCAACCCAACTGTGAAGATCATCTCGCTACTACTTTCACTTTTGTACCTCGCTGTCGCGTTCGTCTTTGTCGGCGCCACGATCGGCTCCGTTCTCTGGCTCATGGCCGTGCCGATCTTTGGCGTGAACTTTGCGTCCTTGCCACTGTTCGCGGCGGGCGGCGCGACTCCGTGCGTGCTTTGGGCCTTTTCAAGGGTCTTCACCAATGATGCAGGGGCTGCGACGGCCACACCTCCCGAGCGCAACTGGATGGTCGCGGACTCCATCGAGACTCTCCCATCATTGGTCGACCAGCCACTGGGTCAGGACAACGCCGCGACCTTTGGCGCCGACGTTGATGCCTCAGCTTGGGCTGCGCAGCCGCGTTGCATGATTGACGCGTTCACGTTGGGCGACAACTTGTACGAGACAGTCTATGGCGCCTGAGGGACCGACAGAGGGCCGGCGCGGCACTACTGCTCTTCGCCGCCGGCGCAGCGAGGTGTGGTGTTAGTGAGCATCCAGCTGTGCCAACATGTCCAGGCTTGCGCGTTGAATGAATCGAGGACGCTTAGGAGGGCTTCCAGTGACCTTGGAACAACTCAGGTGGACCGTGCTCCATGAAGTCTCCCTGTACTTCGCCCCCGCTACTGGCGCGGCCAAGGGGATTCGGCGCGCGTACCGAGCCCAGAGGTCGAAGGGCAAGCGTGCGGGCATCCATCTCTGCATCGCGCCGATACTGTCGGGCCTCGGAGGCATCCGACGACAGTACCGCGCGCTAGAGCGGCTAGCCGAACGCCGACGACTCACGAAGCGCCGAGGGAGCTAGCGACGCTTCGACCTGTTCGAGCGCCGGCAACGGGAATCGACAGGTGGCGGCGCGTTGCGCGGGCCTACTTCCCCCGAGTGGCAGGATCGCAGGCTGCCGGCGCTTATTGGCCGTGCGGTGCGGCTGGCTCATTCGGTCGACCAGCAAAGGCTAAAGGCGCCAAACAGCTACTACCGTGTGGCTCTAGCAAGTTTTGTGAGGTCACTTGGTCTCCTGCGACGGCCCGGAACCTTGACAATCAAAATCAGCCGCGACTGGGTCTCGCCCATGCGGCGGATGTGGCGCATCTCGAACAAGCTCGTCAGATGCGGAGTGCCCTCACGGTTGGGTGTTGCTAGATCGAGCACCAGGAGTACGCCCAACCGGATGCTGACGTTCTGGTAGTCCGTGGTCTGCGCTGCATACGACGTGGAGAGCGCGTCGAAGGAACAGTCAGATTCTTCGCGCTTCACCTCGACAACCAGACGTTCGGGGCCAGAGTTCAGGCGTATGTCGGCTCTGCCACTCGCAATATTTGTCGCCTCAAGATCGCTCCCTGCGGCGTTCGTCGCCACCCAGCGAAAAAAGTCCTTCTGTAGTTCGTCCTCGTGAGGCAGAGGACCGTCATCGCGTTCGAAGAGATAGGCACCGGTTGGGTCGTCGCCCTTAGTCAGTTCCAGGCGATTGAAGATGAATCGAACCAGCCAGAGGAGTACCGTGTCGAAGAGACGTGCCCCATTCGCATTCGCGCTGTAGTCGGGGTGTCCCCGTGCCTCTTTGCAGCAACGTTCGATGACATCGACTTCGGCGCCAGTCAGGTTGGCAAGTTGCAGAGACATTGCGTTAGAAACTACACTGAATAGAACACTCCTGTGATCTTCCGGGATGTTGGACCTTTCGATGATGGCGACGAGCGAGGTCCCTTCGCTCGACGCCTCAGGAGGGTTCTTTGGACTACCTGACTGTTCAATGAAGGCATCAATCTGGGCACTCAGGTCTCGCGCTTCTGCAGCCCATTCGTGGGCCGCGTTTTGTTGAAGCCACATGCGCACTTGATGCGCCTGTCCGGCCTGCGAGGCAACGCTTGCGCGTATTCGAGGTCTGACCATGGCTTCGATACCACCGTACTGGTCTCGACGCAGAATCGACCGACCTGCGCTGTACACGGACAAGAGACCTTCCTCGATGACTGCTGCCGGCTCCCACCAGCTTGGCTCGTCAAGCCGCCCCGCTAGCCCCGCAACGGCACTGGCCAGGGCGCTCCAACACGCTGCCTCGGTCTGTCTGGCGCCCAGCCAGGGAGGGCCGGAACCTCCTGACCAGGCATGTAGCTCGAATGCGTGCTGCTGAACGCGGGCGCTCGCGGCACCGAGCGATGCGCTCGCGCCACCGTTCTGGAAGCTCAGAAGCAGGTCAAGGCCATCGAAGTACAAGCTGGCTTCCGGGCGGTGCTCAGATACCTCTTCGGACTCACCAAACCAGTCTCTGGCCTCACGGAAAGCGGGCGCTGCCGTGTTGCTGTCCGCCCTATCCATAGCTTCAGCGAGAGCGGCCATACCCAACTCGAAAGCTGCCTCAGGCCGGACCGCTTCGAGTTGAGCGAGCTTGCGCAGAACCCCGACCAGTTCCTTATCGCGCCAGTGCGAAAAGGCGACACCAGCGATCTTGGCGGCTCGTCGCAGGAATTCTGGGTCGTCGCCCGGCACAAGACCGAGGAACAGGTCCAGCAAGCGAAGCTGCCAGCGTCTGTTTTCACCAGCCCAGCGAAATGCTCCATCAAGCGCTGCACCGCGGGAAAGTCCGGAGTGCGAATGGTCGCGGTTTGCTGCCTTTGCCAGGAAGAGCATGAAGCAGCACTCATCGCCGTCGTCCGGCAGCGGCCGATGATGTTCGAGGATGTCGACCGCCTCCAGAAGCACAAAGTCTGTTGTCGCGACCTCGAGCAGATCGTGCAGAGCGCGTTTATGCGCGTCTCGATCAGCTGCCGTAGCATTGCTCCACCCCAGGATAAGGGGCTGAAGCAACTCGGGCATCATTGGCGTACTTCCGAGCGATCTTGCTGCCGGTGCAAGCTTCGAAATTCCGCCAAGATCTTCCAACCGCCAGTCTCGCCCGCTCTTGACGACCTCAATGAGTTTGGCTTCGATTGGATGCATGTCGGTCACCACAGGAACGCGTTGCCGGCAACCTCACGGCGGTGCTTCTCAGGTACGTGATCGGTTATCGCCTTTGAGGAGAGGCCCGCAACGAACACCTGAAAATGCGGCAGCTTGGTTGAGACAGCCTGCAGCCCGGCAACGAGATGATCCACGTCGACGGGTGACACCTCTTGAGCGGCGGGCGAATCAATCATGAGCAATCCCGGGTGCCGACCGATCCCCCGCGCCTCAGCAATTTCGATCATCGCAAGAACGGCTGCCACTTTCAGACGCAGTTTCTCGCCTTCCGTCACCTTGCTGTAGCTTGTTGGGACGCCTCCCTTCACCAGAGACAGCGCCGCGTTTCCCTTCAGTGAGGCCTCTGACAAGTTCTCCATTCCGAAGGCCTTGGCGTACTCGACCAAGCGCGCTGAAACGTCAGTGAGCAACCCGTCCCGCATGGCCTTGACGCGCGCTTCGGTTTCGTTGACGACAGCAGTAAGGATCCTAAGCTCACCGGTTCGATCCTCGCTCTGTGCTGTTGGAGCGGTGGAGACCTCTTCAAGACGACCTTCCAGAACCGCGACGGCCGTGGCAACTTCGTGCCGTCGCACAGCGGCATTCAACTCTTTCGACGCGGCCTCAAGGCGGCTTTGCAGCAGTGCGGCCTTCCCGCGGAGGATGGCGAGATCAGTCTCCGTCTCGTCCTTGGCCGTCTGCGCGCGTTTCACCGCGACCTCGGACGCTTTCACCCTCTCCTGAAGATCGGCCTTCATGGCCTCGCCATCTTCAGAGTTCGTAATCGTCTCGCCACAAACAGAGCAAGAGTGAGTAGAGTCTTCCAGGTCCTTCTTGGCTTTTGAAATGGTGTGATCGCAGCGCGGACAGCACTTCGGCTCGAGGCGACGAAACACGGCCGTTGCGGACATGGCATCCATGTGGGTCTGCAGGTCCCGCCGATCTTCCTGATGGACAGTGCTTATCTCGCGAAGCGCGGCGGCGGCACGTTCCGCGCGTTCAACCATGGCTCGCTCTTGGCGACGAACATCTGCGAGTTCGGTTGCATCGGCATCAATGGCAGTGCGCACGGCCTCATCGCTTGGGATCGTGGCCAGCTCAGCGCGCCTTTCTGCGAGCTGGCTAGTGATGTTGTCAATACGGGCCTTGACAGCATCACGCCCCTGCTCACTCCGCCGCGCGGAAACTTGAACAGCTTGTTCGACGAGCTGCTGGGCGGTCTTCGCCGCAGCTAGCGTCGAAACCCAGGGGACACCCAAGTACATCTGCATCAATCGCGAGGTCAGCCCAGTGGCGACCGGCATGTCACCCAAGAGCACCTCATAGTTGGTCCCGATAAACATGGCGCCGGAAAACGCTACCCAGCTATGTGAGACCGACTGACCCTCGTCATCTCCACCTTGCCGCCACGTTGAAATCGGCTCCATGGCAAACATGCGCATGAAGAAGTCAGCCATGACTGCTTCGAACTCGCTATCCGTGGCGAACTCGGCAAGGACAGTCTTCTCCTGCTCGCCTCCGGTCGCTGAACGGATTCGATACAAACCTCCGACGGGTTCGCCCCGCGTCTTGGCCAGGACCTCGTACTCGTCGGAGTCGAGTAGGAATCGCAATCGAACGACGTGCACCCAACGGCGTACATCGTCTTGGAGGTTGCTCGATGCCCGGCCTCTGACCATCCACCGGACAATTTCGATGATTGTCGACTTGCCCCGCAGGTTGTGCTCAGAGAGCATTGCCCAAAGGCCGTGATCGAGGTTCGTCCAGGAAAAGGAGAACGCCCCGGCGTTTGGCACGCCGTCCTTTACGCCAGAGAACTCAAGCTCACGCAAGACAAGCCGCCGAGGCTGGGCAAGTACTGGCGACGGCTGGATGCGATGGGACGACAGAACACTCTCGATCGCATGAATGTCCGCTTCAGCCTTCTTCGCTATCGATTGAAGCCAATCGTTCTTTTGTTGAGCCACCTTGCCTCCACTTCGCACTGTCATTTGGATTGCAGTTGCGCTATGCGCCGTCGCACGTCTTCGGTGATTGCCGGGATGATTCCGCCCAATTTCGTTTCTGCGTAGGTGGCGCGTTGGTACTGCTTCTGCTTCAGAGCCGTTCCGCCCAAGCCTCCCGCAACCTTGGCGACAAGTTGTGCTCTGTCCGCATACCACTGGAGGACTGGCTCTTGCGACACAGCAGTGGCGCAGGTGTCGTGGCCGGCTTTAGTGAGAATGAAGTCTGTTTCGAAGACTTTGTTGTTGACGCCTTTCAGGCCCGTGATACGGACCAGATCACGAGAACGAAGCAGCGAAAGGGCGTCGTCCAGTCGCTCGTACGCGCCAAAGAAATATCGAACCATAGGAACGCGCCGAAGATCAGGTTCGTCGTCATCCAGAATCGCTTGCGCCGCATCGAAGTAGGTGTCTTCCTTCGTACCCAGATAGAGGTCGACCAGTTCCGCGGCGAGGTAGTCAGGGTTTCGCATCCAGAAGTCGAACGCCTGCAGACGCGCTTCGCCCTTGAAGATGAGAGCGATGTCCGCAGCGGGTGGTTCGACGGGGCTGCCGCCCGCCTTGAGAATAAACAGGATGCGCAGCGCATCCCGATGTGGTGAGCGGATGCTCATGCCGCCGTACCGCAAGGCGACGCACATGCTCGCCTGGGTGACGATGGGACCGGCCGCAATCGCGGCACTACTGGTTGCTCATGGGCTCTTTCGCTCTTGAGCGGCGGGTTAGAAGCGTTCACGGTGACTATCGCTCCCCTCGCGGGTTCAGCTACGCAACCCAAAGTTATCTGCATCGGCTCACGGGTGCAGCCGGTTCCCGAATGCGCACGGCTGCAGCTAGGGTGCAGCAGGAGGGCCGTCGATTACCACGACTGGATGGGCTCGATGGGCGCCTCCTCCCAGATAGGAGGCGAACACCACAGACGCCCCAACCTGCGCGGCGCGCGGCCCATAGACGCTCGAAGTGTGGAAGAAGACGTCGGGGCCGCCGTCCCGAGATATGAATCCCCAGGCTCCATATTCGATTCGATGAACGGTGCCCTCGTCGCGTGGGTCAATCGAATAGCAAAGGCTGCCGCAACGGGCCACAATGTCGTCGGCGGTCGGGCGCGCACTGGGATCCTTCTGCAAGCAGGCCAGAACGATCTCCGCGAGTTCCTGGGCCAACGGTGCGAACTGGGGGTTCGAAGTCATAAAGCGCGGCATGGGCGGCGGCGTCGCCTCGAGAATCTTCCGGACGGCTGCTAGGCCCGTCCCGAACGGAGGGCTGCCAGTTAGCAGGTGGTACATCATCGCTCCGATTGACCAAATGTCGGCGGGGGGACCAACGCTGCGTGGAGTTTCAATGGCCTCCGGAGCCATGTAGGGTAGTGCGCCGACAGCGGTCTGTGATGTCGTCATCGTGGAGCTGCCACCTTCAGCAGCTTCCGCGAGTTCCTCGTCGGCCATCTTCGCAATGCCGAAGTCTGTGACCTTAATCTCCGCCAACGAGTAGCCGCCGACCACCATGACATTTGTTGGCTTGAGGTCGCGATGCACAACGCCGGCGTGGTGTGCCGCTGCGACACCCTTTGCTAGGTAGTGGAAGACCTTTGCAGCGGAATACGGGTCAAGACAGCCCGCTCGGCGAAGCAAGGCATCCTGCAGGTCTTGCCCGTCGATCAGCTCCTCAATGAGATATCGACTCTCGCCGGGGCCGCGAACATAGTCGAGGGTCTTCGCGACGTTTGGGTGATTGACCTTCGCCGCCACAATCGCGCTGCGCTTGAACCGCTTCGTAGCGGAACTGTTCTTGGGCGTCTTTAGCGCAACCATGCGTCCGATTAGGCGATCGAACGCCGCGTAGACGAACTGCATGCCCCCCTCACCAATGTCGGCGTGTATCTCGTACCGGTCGCCGATTACGTCTCCAGGCTTGTGCGGGCCGCTCATAGAACGATCTCCGGGTGCGAAAGGTCAAAGGTGATAAAGGCTCGCTCAGTCGCGCGCCGTGCCTGCGAGCCAAGCGCGACGACGCAGCAACCGGGCAACGCCTGTCCGGCCGTCACCGTGCTGTTGTTGATGAACACCTCTCCGGTAACGGCGGTGACGCGGAAGATGAGGCCGTCATACGAGATCTCGACACGGCCAACGGATGGAAGATCGAGCGCGATGTTGCGGTTGCCGGAATTGAGGTATGACGGCCGTCCTCGAAACACCACAAGGGCCTGATGCTTGTCAAACAACAGATGGCGTGCCAGCGCGTCACGAACGGCTGACATCGGCGGGCGCGCGGCGGCTGTAGGCGCTATGCAGCCGTCGAGCAAGCGGATCACTTCGGCTCCGAGCCCGAGGCCGAGTGCCCCGAAGTAGCCTGCCGCCAACGGGCGCGGCGGAAAGGCCGTCAGCTCAGCCGGGAGAGATCCTGTGGCGAGGAAGAGAGCTGTTATGCCGAATGCGTAGACATCAACAGCCGGAGTGAACGTGGCAGTAGTGGCATACAGCTCCGGAGCGGCGAAGCCAGGCGTGCCCACGAAGCCAACAGTTGCCGCCGCCGGCCCTGTATCGCGCGCCAGGCCAAAGTCGAAGATCTTGATGACACCTTCAGCGTCGACCTTCATATTGTTGGGCTTGATATCACGATGGATCACCCCAACGGCGTGGATGTCGCTGATTCCTGCTGCAATCTGCCAGAGCTGCTTGTAATACGAACTTGCGCTTGCAGGTGCCGCAAAGCTTTCCAGCAAGTCTGGGCCGTCCACAAACTCCTGAATGATGCCGATGCAGTCGTCAGGAAACCGGCAGATGTCGTAGATCTGCACGACATGCTTTGACCGCATCTTCAGAAGTGCTGCCAACTCGTCGGCCATCCTGCGTCCATGCGTGCCGTCCTGAAGAAACTTCACGGCAACCGGGCGCTCCAGGATGGAGTCCTGGCAGAAGACGACCGAACTCATCCCGCCATGCGCGGCAGGGCCGGTTGGCACGTAGCGAGCAGGCAGTGTGCGCATAGTTCAGTCTGCTTTCTGAGGGAACTCGATCTTGAGCTGCGGAGCCTTTGGCTTGTCCTGACCAGGCTCTAGTGGTTCCTCGATACTTCGCTGCGCCGGGGCCTTAGCCTTCTTTTCTCGCTTGCGTTTGCTTCGTGGCGCTTTCTGAACGTCAGTGAAAGCGGGCTCCGGCGCTGGTGTGCTGCGGCCAACTTCTCGATCAGAACGATTGGACTCAACTGGCTGTACTGGCGCTGAGGACTGCCCGGGTCGCGCGCGGTTTAGCAGTAGATGAAGTTCGCCGAACGGATCCCAAATTCCACAGGTAGCGTCATGGTCATCGTCGCCGTCAGCCAGCTCCTGCAATGTCAACTGTGGAAGGACAAAAGCAGCGCTAGCGTTGTCGTGGCCACCACACCACTTGGCAGTTTCCGTAAGTCGCCGCAACGCTGTGCCAGGGTCGGACGAATTGGCGATGAGGGTCGCAATCCAGCTCTGATCTAGATAGTGCACCCCGTCCGATGTGAGCAGCAGCGCGTCTTCATGAGCGAACGGTAGTTGAGTGACGTTGACTTCGAGCGGGTTGCCTATGCCGACAAACTGAAGCAGGTTGGAGCCCATGTCGGCCTCCACTTTGTGCCCCAGTTGCCCGGCAATAGTGTCGTCAACAGTCAATTGGGTGAGTTGACCATTCGAGTACTTGTAGATCCTGCTGTCGCCGACATTGACGGTATAGGCGATACCTTCGCATAGCAAGAGGGCGGAGAGCGTTGCGCCACCCTTGCCGGACAGCTTGCTGAAGATGGTCGAGTTGGCGGCGCGGACGGCCGCCTCGAGGGTTCGTTCTGGCGGCTCTCCTGGCCGCGCCAATTCGAAAAAACAAGCGAACAGAGTGCCGAGAGTCGTGGCTGCACAGGCGGCACCGTCCTTCATGCCTCCAATGCCATCACTCAGGGCTGCCAACACATACGGCTGATTCTGGCCGCAGGTCCCCCGACCGATTGCGACACGATCTTGGTTCTCATCGCGCTTCAACCCCACGTCGCTCGCAAGCGCCGCTGGAAACGCAGCGATGCGTCGGACGGCGCTAGGGAATGTCTTTCGCTGGAACCAAGAGGTAAGGCGTGCCGCGCTATCGCTCCACACAGGTGTCATTGCAAAGGTGTCCCTTCTCTAGCGCTTAGCGTCGATTGGATGCGATGCCGCCCCGAGCTGAAGCGCAATGATGTCTTGTCGCTGACATATTCGACCCGTTTCATGGTCTCACGCCATCTCAATTTTCAGATTGCGGCGCAAGCTCTTCCGCGCGCTGTCAGTGCGACCGCGCCGTCACATGCAGGGTGAGCCCGGCATGGCGCTGCAGGTGACTGATGACGCTGAACAGATTGCGCGCCTGCGGGTTGCCAGTCGGGCCGAACATGCGGATCAGGCTCTTGGGCGATGAGCCGACCTCGACGCCGAGCTGTTCGAAGCCGACCGTCGCCTTGATGTAGTCACGCAGGATCGCCTTGCCGGTGTCCACATCACCGGAGAGCATGGTCTCGATGCCTTCCTTGAGCAGGGCATCGCGGAATTTCGGGTCGGCTTGGACACGCGCCAGCACCGTTTCCTTGAAGTCTCGTGTCAGAGCCATGATTCACGTACCTGATCGTCTATGTCGCTCGGAGGCCGCCCAACGCGCCTCCGCGGCCTCGATGTCGCGCCGCTGCCGCTTCTTCGTCCCGCCGGCCAACAGGATGATCACCACGTCGCCGTCACGGCCGAAACACACACGGTAGCCCGGCCCGGAGTCCAGCCCCTACTCCAGTACATCTTCCCCGACGCCTTTGATGTTGGACGGGTTGCCTTGCTCGATGCGCGCGAGGACGACCGTGATCTTGGCCGCCGTCGTGGCGTCCACGGCCGTGAACCACTCTGCAAAGAGACTGGTGCCATCATCTTCCAAGTACCCGCGTACATCCAGCATGGCTATTGGTAGCATATATGTTACCACTGAGCAAGCGGACGAAGAGGGGCGGGGCATCGCCGCCATGGACGGCCAGGTGCCAAGCGCTGCGCGCCCTGAGCCCTGACCCCTGGAAGGTCTCGGCCAAAGGCTATGCCCCCTGACGCGAGTGGCCAGTTGTGTGGTGTGGTCGCACTGGGCGATCCGGCCCGCGTCACGCCGGTCGGCTGGGTAGAACGGCTAGTCCAAGGGCCAAGGGCGGTGCCCTGGTGAAGCGCAAGGGAGGCTGCGCACGGCGCGGATGTAGAGGGCGTGGGTCTTGCCGTTGAACTGTTGAACTTGCGCATGCACATTCCGTCGATCATGCGTTGCCGCAATGGCGAGACGGTGGGTGTCAATGAGTTCATGGTTCAGCTTCAGTCAGAGAGCGGTGAAGGGCGTAGCCGGGAGGCTGGCACTGGTTGCATTCGCGCTGGGCGTTAGCCCAGCTTGAGCGCCAGTGCGGAAGTCTCCAGATGCGTGTACCGGCGCAGCATGTTGAGGTTCTTGTGCCCCGTGATCGATGCCACTTCCATCGGGTTCAATCCCTTCTCGAACAAGCGCGAGGCCGCTTCGTGCCTGAGATCGTGCCAACGCAAGTTCGTCATCCCGAGTCGGCGGAGAGTCTTCTTCCAGACGCACACGACCGCGTTCTGAGTCGTGGCAAGAACACGCCCATCCAGCGATCGGGGCATGGAGCGCAGCGTCTCGACAGCCCGGGACGAGAGAGGCACTGCGGCCGGCACACCCTTGTTGCCCTTGCACCTGAACTTCAGCGGGATCGTGATGGTCCGCCTCTCCAGGTCGACCCATTCCCACCTCAGTTCGAAGAGCATGCCCTGGCGCAGTGAAGTCTCGATCGCCAGATCGAAGGCAGGGCGGGCCCAGATGTTCGGCGACGCCGCAAGCGCCTCTGCGAGCCTTTCGTACTCGCCGGGACGCAGCCGGCGATCCCGCTCGGTAGACCCACTGGGCTTCCGAATGTTGGCGAGGGGGTTGGCAAGGCCTTCCATGCCCCACTCCTTGCGAGCGATCTCGAAGAGATGGCTGATGAGGGCCAGTTCGAGGCGGACCGTGTTCTGAGCTCGACCAAGGGCGAGGCGATCGTCCCGGTAGCGCGCGAAGTCGGCGCCGCGCAGCTGCGCCAGGAATCGGTAGGCGAGGGGATGCTGCTGCCACTTGCGGATGCGCTGCTTATCCTGCTCAGGATGGTGCTTCTGGCTCGAGATCTCCTTCTCGTACCGTTCAAGCGCCTCCGCGAGCGTCGTGCGCTCTGCATCCACCCGTGAGACGAACGTGCCTCGGTCCATCTCGGCCTCAAGGCTGCGCCCCCATGCTTCGGCCTCGGCTCGGGTGTCGAACGAACGGTACTGGGGCGGATAGCCCCGGCGGACGATCTGCGCCCGCCAGTACTTCCCGCGCTTACTGATGCTTGCCACGATGGCTGACCTCCTTGGTGAGTGAGGTCGCCAGTCTTGTGCAGTGGCAAATTTGTGGCAAAAGCCGAATATCCCGGCTCCGGCCAAAGAAAAAAGGCCTGCACTCACGTGCAAGCCTTTGATCTTCTTCGGTTTTCTGTGGCTCCCCGACCTGGGCTCGAACCAGGGACCTACGGATTAACAGTCCGGCGCTCTACCGACTGAGCTATCGGGGAACAGAGCCTCACATTATATGGGAAGTTTTTGAGGCCTCACAAGTCCGCCTGCAATGCGAGCCGCCAGGTGCGCGCTGCCATCGGGTAGAGGTAGACGTGGCCGAACTGGTAGGGCGACTCCTGCCAGGCGCGGCGGTCGGCCAGGTTGTCGACGCCGGCGCGCCAGACGAGTCGCTGGCCGCCTTGCAGGCGCTGCGTGTAGATGGCGCCGATGTCCCAGCGCGCCCAGCTGGGCACCGTGAGCGCATCGTTGCCCGGGATCAAGGTCCGATCGCTCTCGGCGCTGAGCGCGGCAAAGAGATTCAGGCCCGGCAGCGCCCGCAGCTCGTGGCCGACGAGGACGCGCGCGCTGCGCGCCGGCACGTTGGTCGGTCGCGTGTCGTTCAGCGATGCGTTGACCGAGTCCTCGCGTCGCGCGCGCAGCCACATCGCGCTGCCTGCGAGCGTCCACGCGCCGAAGCGCTTCTCGGCGCTGGCTTCGATGCCTCGATGGCGTGCGGCACCGTCGAGGCCGCGTCTGCAATCGCTGGGATCGGCGTCCGCGCACTCGCCCAGGTCGCCGTAGACCGGGCGCCGGATGTCAAAGGCTGCGAGCGCCCAGCGCAGGTCCTGCTGCTCGAACTTCAGTCCGATCTCGCTTTGGCGGCTCTTGGCCGCAGGCAGCGGCTGGCCGGCATTGCCGTACACGCCCGGGCGGTTCGGCGCCACATCGGACTCCACGCCCTGGCCCCAGCTCGCATAGGCCATCAGCGGCTCGCTGAGCTGCCAGCTCGCCGCGATCCACGGTGTCGTGAAGCTGTCGTCGTAGTCGGTCGGCTCGGTGCCCGAGGTGGTGACGCTCTGTCGCTCGAGCCGCGTATGGCGAACGCCAAGCCACAGGCCGACGCCGGCGCCGAGCTGGATCGCGTCGTTGGCGTAGAACTCGGTGCGGCGCTCGTCGCGGTTGGTGCTGTCGTCGTCGGCCAGCGGCTGGGGTGTCGTGACGGCGGAGCCGTCGATGCGGCCCGGCTCGTTCACGAAATTGAACGCCTGCTTCTGGAATCGCGCCTCATAGCGCAGTCCCTGCACGCCGAAGCGCAGCTGGTGGTTCAGCGCGGCGGTGGCAAGGCGGCCGGCGAGGTTCAGGTCCCACGCGTCGTTGCGGCGCCGCTCGTTCTCGCTGCGGTAGTCGTAGAAGTCGAAGCTGCCGTCGCTGCAGTAGCGGTCGAAGTTGCCCTCGGCGCTGCAACCGAACGGGAACGCGACGCGGTCGTCGTCCTTCAGGCGCTGCGTCACGAACTGCGCCTGCGCGCGCCACTCGCCCGCCAGGCGCTGCTGCCAGCGCAGGCTCGCGGTGTCGGCATCCCACACGACCGGCAGGCTCCACGGCTGGTTGTTCAGGTTGAGCCGCGGATCGATCGACTTCGCGCTCGGCACGCGGTCGCCGAGCAGGCTGAAGCCCGGCTGGCTGGGTTGGCTCTGATGCGTGGTCTCGAGTTCGGCCTCGAGCAGCGTGTCGGGCGAGATGCGCCAGTCGCCGGCCACGGCGAGCAGGTGGCGACGGCCGCGCGCATCGTGCAGCTCGGGATCGAGCCGCTCGGCGGTCGCATTGACGCGCAGGCCGAAGCTGCGTTCGTTGCCGAAGCGCGTCGACCAGTCGACCGTGCCCATCACGTTGCCGGCGCCGCGCAGCTCGAGGCTCGCGGCGCGCACATCGGCATCGGGGCGCTTGACGACCAGGTTGACCAGGCCGCCCGGCGCGCTGACGCCCGACTGCATGCCGCTGATGCCCTTGAGCAGCTCGACGCGGCTCTTGTTGTCGAGCATCAGCACCGTCTCGCCGCTGATCGGCAGACCGTCTCGGCGCAGGTTGCTGCGCAGGTCGATCACGTAGCCGCGCACCGTCAGCTGGCTCCAGTAGCCCACGCTGTTGTAGGCGTCGGAGACGCTGGCGTCGAGGCGCGTGAGGTCGCGCAGGTCGTTGGAGCCGCGGTCTTTGAGCTCGGCCTGGCCGACGCTGGTGACGGCGATCGGCAGTCGCGCGACGGGCACGTCGCCGAAGCCGGCGATGTCGGATGCAGGCAGGCTGCCCTGGGCGCGCACGCTCACGGTCGGCAGCGTCGTCGTCGGCGCCGTGTCGGCGGTCTGTGCCTGCGCAGCGAGAGCGACGCACAACAGCGCGCAGGCCGCGGGCACGCGGCGTCGGGTCAACGGGAAATGAAAGCGAGATCGAGATGCCATCGTCGGATCCGTTCGATGGCAGGTGGGCGCTGCAGCGAACGGTCCGAGGGCAAGACTGCCTGAACGGCGTGCCTTCGGCTTCGTGGCCATGACGCTTCCCTGCGCGAGGATTACCTCAGTCAGGTTCAAAGGGACTCTCTCAGTCGGGCCGTCGACGACGGCCCAACACCCCTAGCGAGGCGACGCGCCCAATGCGCGTCGCACAGCGATTATGGCGCAGCGATGAATGCAAACGGCCCGCACGAGGCGGGCCGGTCCATCCGATGCGCGAGGCGCGCCGTGCTCAGTCGAACACCGGCGTCTCGACGCCCAGCACCTTGTGCAGCTTCGGGCTGGTGGTCGTGTACTGCAGGTGGATGCGCTTCTCGGGGAAGATGTACGGCGCGGCGCCGAACGCGGCGAGCGCGGCCTCGTGGAAGCCCGACAGGATCAGCTTCTTCTTGCCCGGATAGGTGTTGATGTCGCCCACCGCGAAGATGCCCGGGATGTTGGTCTCGAACTTCTCGGTGTCGACGACGAGCTGCTTGCGCTCGATGTTCAGGCTCCACTCGGCGATCGGACCGAGCTTGGGGCTCAGGCCGAAGAACACCAGCAGCATGTCCAGCGGCACGACGCGCGTGACGCCGTCGCCGCCGGTGACCTTGGCGCCGGTGAGCTTGCCGTCCTGCTCCTCGTAGCCGGTGACCTGGCCGACGATGAACTGCATCTCGTAGGCGTCGCACAGCTCCTTCATCTTGGCCACGCTGGCGGGCGCGGCGCGGAAGCCGTCGCGGCGATGCACGAGGATCACGCTCTCGGCCTTGTTGGGGCCGTCCTGCGCGAAGTTCAGCGCCCAATCGAGCGCCGAATCGCCGCCGCCGACGATGACGATGTTCTTGCCCGCGAACTGCGCCGGGTTCTTGACGCGGTAGAACAGCTGCGAGCCGTCGAACTTCTCGAGCCCGTCGACCTTCAGCGTGCGCGGCTGGAACGAGCCCACGCCGCCGGCGATGAAGATGGTCTTGCTCAGAAAGCGCGTGCCCTTGCTGGTCTCGACGTAGAAGCGGCCGTCATCCTGCTTCTGAACCACGGTCACTTCCTGGCCGAGGTGGAAGGTCGCGCCGAACGGCTCGATCTGCTTGAGCAGGTTGTCGGTGAGCTCCTTGCCGGTGCACACCGGCACGGCCGGAATGTCGTAGATCGGCTTGTCCGGATACAGCTCGATGCACTGGCCGCCGGGATAGGCGAGCGAGTCGATGATGTGCGCCTTGACCTCGAGCAAGCCGAGCTCGAACACCTGGAACAAGCCCACCGGGCCCGCGCCGACGATGACGGCATCGGTCTCGATCGGACCGTCGTGGCTCACGGCCGTCTTGGCCACTTCAGCGTTGATTTGAGGTTCCATCATGCGTTGGGGCAAAGCGTCAGCGGATCAGTTCCGAGAGCTTGCCGGTCTTGTCTTTCCACTCGTCGGCATCGGGCAGCGCCGGCTTGCGCTTGGTGATGCTGGGCCACTTCTTCGCCAGTTCGGCGTTGAGCCCGATCATGTGCTGCTGGTCGCCCGGGACGTCTTCCTCGGGCACGATCGCGTTGACCGGGCACTCGGGGATGCAGACCGCGCAGTCGATGCACTCGTCCGGGTCGATCGTGAGGAAGTTCGGCCCTTCACGGAAGCAATCCACCGGGCAGACGTCGACGCAATCGGTGTACTTGCAGCGGATGCAGGATTCGGTGACGACGTGGGTCATGGCTCGGTGGCGACTTCAGTGGCGCGTGGATGAAGCAGCGCCGACATCGGCGCGAAACTTCGGGATTTTACGGGGTCACGCCGGCTTGACGAGCCGAAGGCACTGTCTCGGCGAGGGGTCTTGCGTTGCATCAGGAACCGAGGCCGCGCGGGCAGCGACCGGCGCGGCGCCGACGCCCACCGTGACCACCGTCGGGCGGCCGGCGTGCAGGACGCTGGCCTGCGCGAGCATATCGAGGCGGTGCGAGCTCGTCAGCGCGTCGACGCAGCCGGCGCGCGAGACCACGCACACCGGCGCGTCGACGGGCCAGCCGCTGGCTTGCAGGCGGCGCGAGAGCGCGGCGAGCTGGCGGCCGGCCATGTAGAACACCTCGGTGTCGGCGCTGCGCGAGCCGTGCAGTTCGCCGTCGCGCGTCATGGCCGTCGTCAGGCTGACGCTGCGGCCGCGCCCGCGGCGCGTGAGCGGGCGTTGAGATTGCGCCGCTGCCGCCAGCGCCGCGGTGACGCCAGGCACCACCTCGGCCGACAAGCCGGCCGCCGCCAGCGCCTCGAGCTCCTCTTCGAGCCGCCCGAACACGCTCGGGTCGCCGCCCTTGAGGCGCACGACGCGCCGGCCCGCCAGGGCATGCCTGACGATCAGCGCGTTGATGCGCGTCTGGCCCACGGCATCGCAGAAGCCTCGCTTGCCCACGTCGATCCACTCGGCATGCGGCGCGAAGGCGCGCAGCGAGGCGTCGTCGGCCAGCGCGTCGAACAGCACGACCTCGGCTTCGGCAAGGCGGCGCACGCCGCGCAGCGTGATCAGGTCGGCCGCGCCCGGGCCGGCACCGATGAAGACGACGGGGTGAAGCTTCATGCCTGGCTCACGAGCAGCGCGCCGCTCGTGCGATTGCTGGCCGGGTCGACCACGATCAGCGCGCCGCCGACGCGGTTTTCGAGGTATGCCTCCACCGGCAGCGGCGCCTGGGTCTCGATCTGCACGCGGCCGATCTCGTTGACGCCGAGTTCGTGCGCTTCGTGGTCTTCGAGCGTGTGGATGTCGCGCCGGCTGTCGATCGCGGTGATGCGCGCCTGCACCCAGCGGTGGCCGTGGCGCACCCAGTACTTGCGCCCGATCTGCGCGGCTTCGGTGTCCAGCCAGGCCAGCGTGGCGGTGAAGCGCTGCGTCGAGCCGAGCGTGCCAGGCGTGGAGAACCAGTCGCCGCGCGAGATGTCGAGCTCGCGGTCGAGCACCAGGCCGGCGGACTGGCCGGCCTCGACCACGTCGACCGGCTCGCCGGCGCGGCGCAGCTCGGCCACCTGGGCCTGCTGGCCGCTGGGGAAGACCTGCACGGTGTCGCCGACGCGCACGCGGCCGTGCGCGATGCGGCCCCAGAAGATGCGCTTCGGGTTGGCGCCGTCGCCGATCTTGGCGACGTATTGCACCGGGACCGACAGCGCGCCGTCGTGGCGTTCGTCGGCAGCCGGCAACGCGTGCAACAGCTCCAGCAGCGTCGGGCCGGCGTACCACGTCCACACCGGCGAGGCGGCCGTGACGTTGTCGCCGCGCAGCGCGGAGACCGGCACGATGCCGGCGACCTCGATGCCGGCCTGCGCGGCAAAGGCCTCGAGCGAGGCGCGCACGGCGTCGAACGCGGCGCGCGCTTCGGCGTCGATCGCGTCGAGCTTGTTGACCGCGAACACGATGCTGGGCACGCGCAGCAGCTGCGCGAGCAGGGCATGGCGGCGCGTCTGCGGCAGCAGCTTCACCGGCTGCTGGCGCCAGTCGAGCTTGGTGATGTCGACCAGCACCACCGCGGCGTCGCTGCCGGCCGCGGCGGTGACCATGTTGCGCGTGTACTGCTCGTGGCCCGGTGCGTCGGCGATGATGAATTTGCGCTGGCGCGTTGCGAAGTAGCGGTAGGCGACGTCGATCGTGATGCCTTGCTCGCGCTCGGCCTCGAGGCCGTCGGTGAGCAGCGAGAGGTCGATCGCGCTGCCGGCGGCACGGCGCTCCAGCGCGTCGAGCTGGTCGGCCAGGATCGCGCGGCTGTCGAACAGCAGGCGGCCGATCAGCGTGGACTTGCCGTCGTCGACCGAGCCGGCGGTGAGGAAGCGCAGTGCGCGGTGCGTCTGGGCGCCGGTGTCGACCGGCGCGGTGTCGATTTGCTGGAGCACGGCACTCATCAGAAATAGCCTTCCTTCTTGCGGCGCTCCATCGAGGCGTCCGAGGTGCGATCGTCCATGCGCGTCGCGCCGCGCTCGCTCACCGTGACGGTGAGCGTCTCGGCGACGATGTCGGCGGCGTCGGCCGCGTCGCTTTCCACTGGGCAGGTGCAGGTCATGTCGCCGACGGTGCGGAATCGCACGGTCGCCGTCTCGACCGTCTCGCCCGCTTCAGGCGGCGTCACTTCGGTCAGCGGCACCAGCAGGCCCTTGCGGCGGATCACCGGGCGCTCGTGCGCGTAGTACAGGCCGGGCAGCGGAATCTGCTCGCGCGCGATGTAGAGCCAGACGTCGAGCTCGGTCCAGTTGCTGATGGGGAAGGCGCGGAAGTGCTCGCCCGGGCGGATGCGCGTGTTGAACAAGGTCCACAGCTCCGGGCGCTGCTCCTTGGGCTGCCACTGCCCGAACGAGTCGCGGTGGCTGAAGATGCGCTCCTTGGCGCGCGCCTTCTCCTCGTCGCGCCGCGCGCCGCCGATCAGGCAGTCGAAGCGGTTCTCCTCGATCGCCTCGAGCAGGGTCACCGTCTGGTGGCCGTTGCGGGATTCGAGCGGGTGAGCCAGGCGCACGGTGCCGCGCTTGATCGAGTCTTCAAGGTGGCCGACGACGAGCCGCTCGCCCATCTCGGCAACGCGCCGGTCGCGGAACTCGATCACCTCGGGGAAGTTGTGGCCGGTGTCGACGTGCAGCAGCGGGAAGGGCAGGGTGCCGTCGAAGCGGTTCAGGTCGCCGGCCGCAAAGGCCTCGGCGTTGCGCTGCTTGAACGCCTTCTCGGCCAGGCGCAGCACGACGCAGGAATCCTTGCCGCCCGAGAACAGCAGCGCCGGGCGCTCGAAGCTGGCCGCGACCTCGCGCAGGATGAAGATGGCCTCTTCCTCGAGCGCGTCGAGGTGGCGGTGGTCAAGCTCCGGCAGCAGCCGGTCGAGGTTCACGGGCGCATTCATGCGCGGTCTCCGATCAGTGACACGGCGGGCGCGTCTTCTTCGTCATGCTTGACGTGCAGCCCGCACTCCTTGGCGGCCTCGTCTTCCCACCACCAGCGGCCGGCGCGGAACGGCTCGCCCACCGCGATCGCGCGCGTGCAGGGCGCGCAGCCAATGCTGGGCATGAACTCGTCGTGCAGCGGGTTGTAGGGCACCTGGTGCGTGGCCACGTAGTGCCAGACCTCGCCCCAGGTCCAGTCGGCCAGCGGGTTGAACTTGGCGCGCCCGGCGTCGTCGCGGTCCTCGAAGGGCACCTCGCCGCGTGCGTCGCTTTGCTCGCGGCGCAGGCCCGTGATCCAGGCGCTGCGATTGGCCAGCATGCGCGCGAGCGGCTCGAGCTTGCGGATGCCGCAGCAGCCCTTGCGCAGCTCGATGCTGCGGAACATCGCGTCCTCGCCGTTGCGCTGAACGAACTCGATCACCGCGCTGTCCTTGGGGCGGTAGACCTCCACCGCGAGGCCGTAGCGCTGCTCGATGCGGCCGATCAGCTCGACCGTCTGCGGATGCAGCTTGCCGGTCTCGAGCGTGCCGATCGCGACGTGCAGGTTCTCTTCCTTGGCCAGGCGCGCGAGCAGGTCGGTGACGACCATGTCCTCGACGCCGAGGCTGGTGGCTTGCACGATGCGCCCGGCATGCGACGTCGCAGCCTCGCGCAGGCGCGCGAGCGTGCGTTCGAGCTTGGCTTCGAAATCGGCGCCGGCGCGCGCGTAGAGGTCGATGGCGCTCATCGCGTTGGTCGTGGCGTTGTGGGTCAGGCGCTGCGCGCGTAGCGCGGCTGGTGCTCGGTCACGTCGGCCTGGTAGTGGCCGGCGGGGAAGAAGCGCAGTGCGCGTTCGGCGCTCTCGCGCTTCTGGTCGGCGCGCAGCTGTGCGGCGTCGAAGCCGGTGCGCGCAAGCAGCGGCGCCATGTCAACCACCACGTCGCCGGTGGCGCGGATCTCGCCCGCGAAGCGCAAGCGTGCGCGCAGCAGGCGCGCCTGGCTGTAGGCGCGGCCGTCGGTCCACTTCGGGAACTGCAGCACGACGAGCGCGAGGCTCTTCAGGTCGTCGGCGATGTCCTCGATGTCGACGTCGTTCGGCACGATCACGCCGACCGGCGTGCCCGCCGGCCAATGCGCGCGGGCGGCCTGCCATTGCGCCAGCGTCAGCAGCAGGTTGGGGCGCGGCGCGATCTTCACCGGCGGGCCGTCTTCGCCGCCGACCAGGCGCCACGGGTCATGAGCGGCATCGATGAACTTCATGATGGGACTCCAGCTTCTCAGGCGGCGTGGGCCGGCGCGGTGGAGCGGCGCACGGCGTTGGCGGCGGCCTTGAACGGGTCGATGCCGACGCGCCGCACGGTGTCGATGAAGCGCTCGGAGGCGCCGCTGCGCTGACCGCGGTAGGTGTCGATCACCGCCTCGATGACGTCGGCGATCTCGTCGGCCGCGAACGACGGGCCGATGACCTTGCCCGGCGTGGCCGCGCCCGACAGCGTTGAGCCGTCGGAGCCGCCCAGCGTGACCTGGTACCACTCGGCGCCGTCCTTGTCGACGCCGAGGATGCCGATGTGGCCGCTGTGGTGGTGGCCGCAGGAGTTGATGCAGCCGCTGATGTGCAGGTCGATGTCGCCGATGTCGTACAGCTCGTCGAGGTCTTCGAAGCGCTCGGTGATCTGCGCGGCCACCGGGATCGAGCGCGCGTTCGCCAGCCCGCAGAAGTCGCCGCCCGGGCAAGCGATCATGTCGGTCAGGAAGCCGATGTTGGGCGTCGCGAAGCTGTTGTCGCGCGCGGCTTGCCACAGCGCGAAGAGGTCGCTCTCCAGCACCCACGGCAGCACCAGGTTCTGGTCGTGCGAGACGCGCAGCTCGCCGTGGCTGAAGCGGTCGGCCAGGTCGGCGGCGGCGTCCATCTGGGCGTCGGTCGCGTCGCCCGGCGCCTGGCCGGCGCGCTTGAGCGACAACGTGACCGCGCGGTAGCCTGCCAGCCGATGTGCATGCACGTTGCGTTCGAGCCAGCGCCGGTAGGCCGGCGGCGCATCGGCCGGCGCGCCGTCCCCGCTACCTTGGCGAGCCGCGACGCCGGCCGGCACCACGAAGCTGGCCGCGACGCGGTCGAACTCGGACTGCGGAACGATCTGCGCCTCGCCGTCGACGTCATGCTTGAGGATGGCCTCGTACTCGGCATTGACCGCGTCGACGAACTTCTGGCCCTCGGCCTTGACGAGGATCTTGATGCGCGCCTTGTACATGTTGTCGCGGCGGCCGTAGCGGTTGTAGACACGCACGATCGCCTCGATGAACACGAGGATGCGCTGCCACGGCACAAACTCGCTCATCACCGTGCCGATGATCGGCGTGCGGCCCATGCCGCCGCCGGCCAGCACCTTGAAGCCGACCTCGCCCGCCGCGTTCTTGCGCAGTTGCAGGCCGATGTCGTGCCAGCCGATCGCCGCGCGGTCTTCCTCGGCGCCGGTCACCGCGATCTTGAACTTGCGCGGCAGGAAGGCGAACTCGGGGTGCAGCGTCGACCACTGGCGCAGGATTTCGCAGTAGGGGCGCGGATCGACCAGCTCGTCGGGCGCGATGCCGGCGAACGCGTCGCTGGTGATGTTGCGGATGCAGTTGCCGCTGGTCTGGATGCCGTGCATGTCGACGGCGGCCAGCGCTTCCATCACCTCGGCGCTGCGCTCGAGCGGGATCCAGTTGTATTGCAGGTTCTGGCGCGTCGTGAAGTGGCCGTAGCCGCGGTCGAACTCGCGCGCGATGCGCCCGAGCTGCCGCAACTGTCGGCTCGAGAGCTCGCCGTAGGGCACGGCCACGCGCAGCATTGGCGCGTGGCGCTGGATGTACCAGCCGTTTTGCAGGCGCAGCGGGCGGAAGTCGTCGGTGCTCAGCTCGCCACCGAGGTGGCGCTCCAGCTGGTCACGGTACTGGGCGGCCCGTTGATGCACGAACTGGCGGTCGAAGTCGGTGTACTGGTACATCGCGGTCGCGAGGATGTGGTCCGCGGACTGTAAGAATCAGCTATAGAAATGAGAACAACAGATAAGTGACTTGCTTATCGTGGGCTGGAATATGGCGGCTGAGACAATCCGGCCCGATGAGCCCGTCTTCCGTCCCGAATCCTGACTTCATCGGGCGGCGTCGCTGGCTGCAGTTCGGGCTCGCGGGCGGACTCGCCCTGGCTGGCTGCGCCACCGCGCCCCCGTCGCCACCCCCGATCTCGGCGCCCGTCGAGAGCCCGCCGCCCCCCCCGCCGCCGCCCGCTCCCGCGCCACCACCACCGCCACCCCCGCGGCCACCGCGCATCGGCCTCGCGCTGGGTGGCGGCGCGGCGCGCGGCTTCGCGCATGTCGGCGTCATCCAGGTGCTGGAAGAGCAGGGCATCGCCTGCGACCTCGTGGTCGGCACCTCGGCCGGCAGCCTGGTGGCGGCGATGTGGGCTTCCGGCAAGAGCGGCGTCGAGCTCGGTTCGCTGGCCGAGCACATGGACGAGTCGGTCTTCGCCGACTGGAGCTACCCGGGCCGTGGCCTGCTGCGCGGCGAAGCGCTGGCGCGCTACGTGCGCGAGCACACCGAGAACCGGCGCCTGGAGACGATGAAGATCCCGCTGGGCATCGTCGCGACCGATCTCGAAAGCGGCGAGCCGATCCTGTTTCGCCGCGGCGACCCGGGCGTCGCGGTGCGCGCGTCGAGCGCGGTGCCGGCGGTGTTCCAGCCGGTGCGCATCGGCAGCCGCGAATACGTCGACGGCGGCCTGGTGTCGCCGGTGCCAGTGCGCTTTGCTCGCGAGATGGGCGCCGAGCTGGTGATCGCGGTCGACATCTCCTCGGCACCCGAAGGCCAGCCGACCGGCGACGCGCTGCGCATGCTGCTGCAGACCTTCGCGATCATGGGGCGCAGCCTCAATCGCTGGGAGCTGCGCGAGGCCGACGTGGTGCTGCGGCCCAAGCTCAACGGCATGTCGGGTGCCGACTTCACGGCGCGGCGGCGTTCGATCCAGCTCGGCCGCGAGGCGGCGCTGGCGGCCTTGCCGGAGCTGCGCTCGCGCATCGCGGCCAAGACCCGCTGACGAGCGTCGGGCGAGCGCCCAGAAAAAAGCCCGAGCGCGAGGCTCGGGCCGAAGGTACCTGGAACCCATGTTCGGAGGTACCGAGGAGACAACCTTTCAAGGGAGGCTGCCGCAGCGCGGCAGCATCTCTCAGATGGGCAGGTGGCCCCAAAGTTCAAGCGGCGCTGCGCAAAGAACTGCGAAGCGCCGCCGGCGTGGGCCTGTTGTCAGGCGAGGGGGCGCCGCCGAGCGGCGCGATGCGTCAGGCGCGGCGCGCCTTGGTCGCGGCGGCGGTCGCCTTGGCGGCCGAGGTGCTGATCGCCTGGAAGTTGGCTTCGGCGACGTCCTGGGCCTGCTTGGCGGCCTTGTGCACGCTCTCCAGCGCGTTGTTGGCAGCGGCCACGGCCGACTTCACCAGCGCGACGGCGTTCTCGGTGCCGGCCGGCGCGTTCTTGGCGGCGCTGTCGACCAGCGCGACGAACTTCTTCTGCGCTTCGGCGAACTGGCCTTCGGCGATCTTGCTCACTTCGGCATTGGTGGCCGAGGCGATCTCGTAGAGGTGACGGCTGTAGGCGGCGGCCTTTTCGGCGGCCGGTTGCAGCAGGCCGGCTTGCAGGGCCAGCAGTTCCTGCGCGTCCTTGACGGACAGCGAAGCCTTGGCGTGCTCGGCGGCTTCGCCGAAGCCGGCCTTGGCGACTTGCAGGTTCAGTTCGACGAGCTTCTCCACGCCTTCGAAGGCCTTGGTGGTGAGCCCGAAGAGGGTTTCGACATTGGCCTTGTGGGCGGCCAGGATCTGTTCGGCGGTCAGCATGGGCGATCTCCAGAAGTGGTGGACGAGGGATTCGGTGCAGCGCAGTGATTTGTGCGCTGCAGCATGAACCGAAGTATACGGGTCGCCAGACGGGTTGCAAGCTCATTTTGTTGCGGTGCATCAAAATGGAGGGCATCCTCTAGCAGCCCGGAAAACGCACGCTTCAAGAAGCGTGCCGAGGCTGCGCGTTGCTGCGGCGCAGCGCCATGCTCGCGCCGCGCCATGACAGCCGCGTGTCGGCCGCACAGCGGCGGTGCCCCCGACGTCAGGGACGGTGCCCCTGCACAATGCCGGCGCATGCAGGGCTTCTACAGCGATCACTTCGTCCTGCCCCTGCCGCCGGGGCATCGTTTTCCGATGCCGAAGTACCGGCTGTTGCGCGATGCGATCGAGCGCGAGCTGCCGCAAGTGCGCCTCACGGTCGCGCAGCCGGCCAGCGACGGCGAGCTGGCCCTGGCCCATGCGCCGGCCTACGTCGACGACGTCTCGCAAGGCCGGCTCTCGGCCGCGCAGCAGCGCGAGATCGGCTTCCCGTGGTCGGTCGCGATGGTGGAGCGCTCGCGACGGTCGGTCGGCGCGACGATCCAGGCCGCGCGCACCGCGCTGGCCGAGGGCGTGGCCGGCAATCTGGCCGGGGGCACGCACCACGCGTACGCCGATCGGGGCTCGGGCTACTGCGTCTTCAACGACATCGCGGTGGCCGCGCGCCTGATGCAAGCCGAATGGCACCGAACGCGCCGTGCGCTGCTGCGCGTCGCCGTGATCGACCTCGACGTGCACCAGGGCAACGGCACGGCCGCGATCTTCCGCGACGACCCGACCGTGTACACGCTGTCGCTGCACGGCGCGAAGAACTTCCCGTTCCGCAAGGAGGCGAGCGACCTCGACGTCGAGCTGCCCGACGGCACCGGCGACGCGGCCTATCTCGAGGCGCTCGACGCCGCGCTCGATCGCCTGTGGTCGGCTCACACCGGCGCGCTGCCCGGCCTGGTGTTCTACCTTGCCGGCGCCGATGCGCACGAGCACGACCGACTGGGCCGGCTCAAGCTCAGCGCCGCCGGCCTCGCCGAGCGCGACCGGCGCGTGTTCGCGGCCTGCCGCGAGCGCGGCGTCCCCGTCGCGCTGGCCATGGGCGGCGGCTACGGCCAGCGCATCGAGGAGACGGTGGCACTGCAGCTCGCCACCTGGCGCGAAGCCGCGGCGAGCCACGCCGCCTGGGCGACAGCGCGGCTTGCGCTCGCGTCCTGATAATCGTCCGCATGAGCGAGCCCACCTCACGACCGCAGCCGCGACCGCGCGCAGACTTCCGCCGCTTTCGAGACGTGCCCACGCGCTGGATGGACAACGACGTCTACGGCCACGTCAACAACGTCGTCTACTACAGCTACTTCGACACCGCGGTGAACGCCTACCTGGTCGAGGCCGGCGCGCTGGACATCGAACGCTCCGAGGTGATCGGCCTGGTGGTCGAGACGCAGTGCCGCTACTTCGCGCCGCTGGCGTTCCCGCAGGTCGTCGAGGCCGGCATCCGCGTCGCGAGCATCGGCCGCTCCAGCGTGCGCTACGAGATCGGCCTGTTCGCGCAGGGCGCATCCGACAGCGCCGCGCACGGCCACTTCGTCCACGTCTACGTCGACCGCGCGACGCGGCGCCCGGTGCCGCTGCCCGCGGCGCTGCGCGCGGCGCTTGAGGCGCTGGCCTGAGCCGCAACCCACACACGAAACAAGGAGACCGCACCGTGCCCGACACCGTCATCCAGGATCCCGCGAGCGTCGATGCCGCGATCGAGTCGCGCCGCTCGATCCGCGCCTTCCTGCCCACGCCGGTGCCGCGCGAAACGATCGAGGAGATCCTGCGCGTGGCCTCGAAAGCGCCCTCCGGCAGCAACACGCAGCCCTGGAAGGTGCACGTGCTGACGGGCGCAGCGCTGGCGCGCCTGTCGCAGGCCATCCTCGAGGCCTACGACGACCCCGAGTCGGCGCCCGAGCACACCGAGGAGTACGCCTACTACCCGCGCCAGTGGGTCTCGCCCTACATCGACCGCCGTCGCGCCAACGGCTGGAGCCTGTACGGGCTGCTGGGCATCGGCAAGGGCGACAAGAACCGCATGCACGACCAGCACGGGCGCAACTACAAGTTCTTCGATGCGCCGGTCGGCTTCATCTTCGTGATCGACCGCATCCTGGAGCAGGGCAGCTGGCTCGATTACGGCATGTTCCTGCAGAACATCATGGTCGCGGCGCGCGCGCGCGGGCTCGACACCTGTCCGCAGGCGGCCTTCAACCCCTTCCACCGCATCATCGAGCGCGAGCTGAATATCCCCGAGTCGCAGATCGTCGTGTGCGGCATGGCGCTGGGCTACGCGGATCACTCGGCGGTGGAGAACGGCCTCGTCAATCCGCGCGAGCCGGTCGCGGGCTTCACCACTTTCCACGACGCCTGATGCTCGAAGTCCTGGATCCCGACGCCACGCGCGCGCGGCTGCCGGCCGCGGTGCTGCTGGGCGCGTTGGCGCAGGCGATGCGCGCGCGCCGCGCCGGCACTCTGCACGCGCCCGAGCGCAGCGTGCTGCCGCTGGCCGAGGGCGCGTCCTACCTGGCGATGCCGGCGGCCGACGCGACGCTCGCGATTTGCAAGCTGATCACGGTGCATCCGGCCAATCCCTCGCGCGGCCTGCCGACGATCCGCGGCCAGGTGCTGGTCACCGACGCCGCCAGCGGCGCGTCGCTCGCGCTGCTCGACGGCCCGACCGTCACCGCGCGGCGCACCGCCGGCGTGAGCCTGCTGGCGCTGCGCCGCTTCGCCGCGCCGCGCGCGGTGGCGATCATCGGCACCGGCGCGCAGGCGATAGAGCACGCACGCATGCTGGCCGAGACCGGGCTGGCGAGTGAACTGCACCTGGCCGCGCGCCGCCCGGACGCCGGCCCGGCGCTGGCCGAGTCGCTGCGCGCCGAGGGGCTGACGATCAACTGCCACGGCCATGCCGGGGTGCTCGACGCGCTGGCCGCGCTGGGCGAGGGCGACGCCGTGATCTGCCTGACCACCGCGACCGAACCGGTGCTGCCCGACGACCTGCCCGACGGCGTGCTGGCGATCGGCGCCGGTGCGTTCAAGCCGCACATGGCCGAGCTGCCGGCGGCGCTGCTGGCGCGGCGCGACATCGTCGTCGACGACCTGACCGGCGCGCGGCACGAGGCCGGCGACCTGCTGCGCGCCGGTATCGACTGGTCGCGCGTCGACGAACTGGCTGATTGGATCGACGCCCCCGGTCGGCGGCCGTCGAGGCCGGGCGTGGCGGTCAAGACGGTCGGCCAGGCGGCCTGGGACCTGGCGGCGGCGCACGTCGCCTGCGCCTCCTAGAATCCGCCGCCCTTCACCGCACGCGACGCGACCGCAGCGTCGCGCCACGCGATCACACGGAGATCCCTGCATGAGTGCACGCCCGACGCCGGCGCGCGCGTGGGCCGGCATCGGCCTCGCCCTGGCTTGCTCGCTGCAGCCGCTGACGGTCCACGCCGCCGAGCTCGACGGACGGGGCATGGCCGGCTGGTGGGGGCTGCCGTTCGCCGGCCTGCTGCTGTCGATCGCGCTGATGCCGCTGCTCGCGCTGCGCGTCTGGCACCACCACTACGGCAAGATCACCGCCGGCTGGGCGCTTGCCTTCCTGCTGCCTTGCGCGGCGGCGTTCGGGCCGGCGCTGGCCGGCGCGACGCTCGTCCATGCACTGTTCGCGGAGTACCTGCCGTTCGTGATCCTGCTGACGGCACTGTTCACCGTGGCCGGCGGCATTCACATCCGCGGCAACTTCCATGGCAGCCCCGGCTTCAACTGCGGGCTGCTCGCGATCGGCGCGCTGCTGGCGAGCTTCATGGGCACGACCGGCGCGTCGATGCTGCTGATCCGCCCGCTGATCCGCGCCAACGACAACCGCAGGCACGCGGTGCACGTCGTCGTGTTCTTCATCTTCATCGTCTCCAATGCCGGCGGCTCGCTGACGCCGCTGGGCGATCCGCCGCTGTTCCTGGGCTTCCTGAAGGGCGTGGATTTCTTCTGGACCGTCAAGCACATCTTCCCCGAGACGCTGTTCCTCGTCGCCGCGCTGCTGGCGATCTTCTATGTGATCGATCGGCATTACTTCGCCAAGGAAGGCGTCACCCGCATCGACCCCACGCCCGACTCGCCCAGCTTCGCGATCGAGGGCAAGGCGAACTTGCTGCTGCTGCTGGGCATCGTGGGCCTGGTGCTGATGAGCGGCACCTGGAAGCCGGGCCGCAGCTTCGAGATCGCCGGCACGCACGTCGGCCTCGAACAGCTCGTGCGCGACGCGGCGCTGGTGGCCATCACGCTGGTCTCGCTCAAGGTCACGCCGGCCATGGTGCACGAGCGCAACCAGTTCTCGTGGGGGCCGATGGTCGAAGTCGCCAAGCTGTTCGCCGGCATCTTCCTGACCATCGCGCCGGTGATCGCGATGCTGCGCGCGGGCGCCGAAGGCGCCTTCGCGCCGGTGGTCGCGATGGTCACCGCGCCCGACGGGCAGCCGATCCCGGCGATGTACTTCTGGGCTTCGGGCCTGCTGTCGAGCTTCCTCGACAACGCGCCGACCTACCTGGTGTTCTTCAATCTCGCCGGCGGCGATCCGCAGGTCATGATGACGACGCTGGCGCCTGTGCTGGCGGCCGTGTCGGCCGGTTCGGTCTTCATGGGCGCGAACAGCTACATCGGCAACGCGCCCAACCTGATGGTCAAGGCGATCGCCGAGGACCGCGGACTGCGCATGCCCAGCTTCTTCGGCTACATGGCATGGAGCTGTGCGATCCTGCTGCCGTTGTTCGCGGCGATCACGCTGATCTGGTTCCGCTGAGTTCCTTTGCTGTCGTAGGGAGCAAGTTCATGGACAAGGTGCTGGTGGCACGCGCCGCCTTTCCCGACATCGTCGACCGCCTGCACGCGCACTTCGAGGTCGACGACAACCCCGAGGACCGCATCCTAGCCAAGCCCGAGCTGATCGCGCGGCTGGCGGGCAAGCGCGGCGCCTTCATCACCGGCAGCGAGCGCATCGACGCCGAGGTGCTCGACGCCAACCCGCAGCTCCAGGCCGTGTGCAACATGGCGGTCGGCTTCAACAACATCGACGTCGCGGCCTGCACCGCGCGCGGCGTGATCGTCACCAACACGCCCGACGTGCTGACCGAAACGACGGCCGACTTCGGCTTCGCGCTGATGATGGCCACCGCGCGCCGCATTGCCGAATCGGAGCACTACCTGCGCCGCGGCGAGTGGACGAAGTGGAGCTACGACCAGTTCGTCGGCCCCGACGTGCACGGCGCGACGCTCGGCATCCTGGGCATGGGCCGCATCGGCCAGGCGATCGCGCGGCGCGGCGTCAAGGGCTTCGGCATGAAGCTCGTCTATCACAACCGTTCGCGCCTGGCGCCCGAGATCGAGGCGGACCTCGGCGCGCGTTATGTCGACAAGGCGACGCTGCTTGGCGAGTCCGACCACCTGGTGCTGGTCGTGCCGTATTCGCCGGCCTCCCACCACGCGATCGGCGCGGCCGAGCTGGCGCAGATGAAGCCCAGCGCGACGCTCACCAACATCGCGCGCGGCGGCGTGGTCGATGACGCGGCGCTGGCCATCGCGCTGAAGAACCGCACCATTGCTGCCGCCGGGCTCGACGTCTTCGAGGGCGAGCCCAAGGTGCACCCGGGCCTGCTCGAGGTGCCCAACGTCGTGCTGACGCCGCACATCGCCAGCGCCTCGATCGCGACGCGCCGCGCCATGGCAAGCCTGGCGGTGGACAACCTGATCGCGGCGCTCGGCCACGGCCCGAACGCAGGTCGGCCGCCAACGCCGGTCAATCCGCAGGTGCTCGCCCGATGAGTGACTGGTTCCCCTTTGTCGCGACGGCACTGCTGGCGCTGAACCTGGTCGTGCTGCTTTGGGTGGCGCTGCGCCGTGCCGATCGCAGCGACGACGATCGTCTGGGCCGCGAGCTGCGCACCGAGGTGCAAGACAGTGCGCGCTCGACGCGCCAGGAGCTTGCTGCGACGCTGGGCGTGTTCCAGCAGACGCTGCTGACGCAAAGCGGCGACGTCGCACGCACGCAAAACGAGCAGATCGATTCCTTTCGCACCCAGCTCGCGGCGACGCAGCAGGCGCTGACCGACACGCTGCGCGCCGCGACCGGCACGCTGACGCAAGGCGCGATCGCCGCGCGCGAGGCGCAAGACGGCGCGCTCAAGCGCTTCGGCGACGCGCTGGCCGAGCAATTGCGAAACCTCTCCGACGCCAATGAGCGGCGGCTCGCCGAGGTGCGCGTCACGGTCGAGCAGCGCCTCATGGCGCTGTCGGCCGACAACGAGAAGAAGCTCGAGCAGATGCGGCAGACGGTCGATGAAAAGCTGCACGCGACGCTGGAGCAGCGCCTGGGCGAAAGCTTCAAGCAGGTCGCCGAGCGGCTCGAGCAGGTACACCGCGGCCTGGGCGAGATGCAGAACCTCGCACGCGATGTCGGCTCGCTCAACCGCGTGCTGACCAACGTGAAGACGCGCGGCGTGTTCGGCGAGGTGCAGCTCGCCGGTTTGATCGAGCAGGTGTTCACGCCCGAGCAGTACGGCATCAACGTCGAGACGGTGCCGGGCACCGGCGCGCGCGTCGAGTTCGCGATCAAGTTCCCCGGTCGCGGCGCCGACAGCGACGCCAAGCCCCTGTGGCTGCCGATCGATGCCAAGTTCCCACGCGAGGACTACGAGCGCCTGCTCGACGCGCAAGAGCGCGCCGACGCCGTGGCCGCCGAGGCCGCGGCCAAGGCGATCGAGCAGCGCCTGCGCCTGGAAGCGCGCACGATCCGCGAGAAGTACATCGCCAGCCCGCACACCACCGAGTTCGCGATCCTCTTCGTGCCGACCGAGGGCCTGTATGCCGAGGCGCTGCGCCGCCCCGGGCTGGTGGAGGCGCTGCAGCGCGAGCACCGCGTCACTCTGGCCGGGCCGACCACGCTGCTGGCCACGCTGACCAGCCTGCAGATGGGCTTTCGCACGCTGGCGCTGGAAAAGCGATCGGCCGAAGTGTGGGACGTGCTCGGCGCGGTCAAGCTCGAGTTCGGCAAGTTCGGCGACGTGCTGGCCAAGACCAAGAAGAAGCTCGAAGAGGCCAGCAACACCATCGACGCCGCGCAGACGCGCACCAACGTCATGCAGCGCAAGCTGAAGTCGGTCGAGGCGCTCGACGAAGCGCGCGCCCAGTCGCTGCTGCCGCTCGATGCCGCGGCCTCCGACGAGGACGTGCCGGCGCCGTGAGTTCCGTTGCCGGCGCGTCGCTCGCACGCGCGCTGCTGCCGCTGATCGGCGGCCAGATCTGCCTGCACTCCGCGATGGCCGGCGCGCGCATGGCAGCGCCACTGTGGGCCTTGCGCGAGGGCCTCTCGCCGTGGGTGGCCGGCTTGCTGCTGGCACTGTTCGCAGTGGCACCGATCGTCGGAGCGCTGGCGGCCGGGCGCATGGTCGATCGCCACGGCTACCACCGACCGGTGCGCCGCGCGGTGAGCTTCTCGACCGCCGGGGTCGCGCTGGCGGCGCTCGGCGCGTGGTCGCTCGCACCGTGGCCGCCGCTGCTTCGCCTCGTGCTGCTCGCCGCAGGCGCGGTGCTCGCCGGCGCGGGCGCGAACCTCGGTCTGATCGCGATCCAGCGCACCGCCGGACGGCTCGCGCCCGACCCGACGGCGCTCAAGCAGGTGTTCAGCTGGCTCGGCCTCGCACCGGCGCTGAGCAATGTCGTCGGGCCCGTGCTCGCCGGCCTGCTGATCGATGCCGGCGGCTTCGCGCTCGCCTTCGGCGTGCTGTCGCTGCTGCCGCTGGCCGCGGGCTGGTGGGCGCGGCGCGTGCCGCGCGAGGCGCCGCCGGTCGGCGTGCAGGCGCAAAGGCGTCGCGCCGCCTTCGACCTGCTCGGCGCACCCGGGATGCGGCGCCTGCTGCTCGTGAACTGGCTCATCTCGACCAGCTGGGACGTCCACACCTTCGCGGTGCCGCTGCTCGGCCACGAGCGCGGCCTGAGCGCCTCGGCGATCGGCGCCGTGCTCGGCGTGTTCGCGGCCTCGGTGGCCGGCGTGCGGATCGTGATCCCGTGGCTGGCGCATCGCTTGCGCGAGGGCCAGGTGCTGAGCGGCGCGATGCTGGTCACGGCCACCGTGTTCGCGGTCTATCCGTTCGCGCACACGGCGCCGGCGATGTCGGCCTGCGCCATCGTGCTCGGCGTCGCGCTCGGCGCGGTACAACCGATGATCATGTCCACGCTGCACCAGATCACGCCGCACGAGCGTCAGGGCGAAGCGATCGCGTTGCGCTCGATGGCCATCAACGCCAGCAGTGCGGTGATGCCGCTGGGCTTCGGCGCGGTGGGTGGTGTGGTGGGCGCCGGCGCGCTGTTCTGGGCAATGGGCGCCCTGGTCGGCGCCGGGGCCGCCGCGGCTCGGCAGCTGAGTCGGCCGGCCGCCGGGCCGCCCCAAGGCCGGCCAGCACCCTCGGGGGGCAGCGAGCGTGGGGGCGCTCAGTAGATGAGTCGGTCGGGACGGATGTCGCGCAGGATGGTCGTCGCGATCTCCTCGATCGACTTGGTGGTGGAGCTGAGCCACGCGATGCCCTCGCGGCGCATCATCTGCTCGGCCGCGGCGACCTCGTAGCGGCAGTTCTCGATCGACGCGTACTTGCTGTTGGGCCGCCGCTCGTGCCGGATCTCGGCCAGGCGCTCGGGCGCGATCGTCAGGCCGAAGCACTTCTTCTTGTGCTGCTTGAGCGGCGAGGGCAGGGCGCCGCGCTCGAAGTCCTCCGGGATCAGCGGGTAGTTCGCGGCCTTGATGCCGTGCTGCATCGCCAGGTACAGCGAGGTCGGCGTCTTGCCGGAACGGCTCACGCCGACCAGCACGACCTCGGCGCTGTCGAGGTTCTTCGACGACTGGCCGTCGTCGTGCTCGAGCGAGAAGTTGATCGCCGCGATGCGGTCGCTGTACTCGCTGCTCTTGGAGACGTCCGAGAAGCGCCCGACGCGGTGGTTGGACTTGATGCCGAACTCGATCTCCAGCGGCTCGACGAAGGTGCGGAACATGTCCATCACCATCGCGTGGGCCGACTGGATGATGTCGCGCACGTCCGGGTCGACCAGGGTGATGAAGACGATCGGGCGCTTGCCCTCGCGCTCTGCGGTCTCGTTGACCTCGCGCACGACCTGGTGTGCCTTGTCGGGCGTGTCGATGAAGGGCTTGCGGACGTGGCGAGGCTTGCCGGGAAACTGCGCCAGGATCGAGTTGCCGAAGGTTTCGGCGGTGATGCCGGTGCCGTCGGAGACGAAGAAGACGGTGCGGTTGGGCATGGTTTCGAAGGGGTTCGTCGAGGGCGGTCGGCCTGGGGCTGGCCCGTACAATCTCAGCCAATTGTCGCGAGTGCAAGTCCCCGGCGCGCGGACAACACGGCCTTCGACGGCGAAGGCTCCGAACAAGAACCCCCGCGCGCCTCGGGCGGCCCCTGCAAACGGCTCGTGACGCCAGGTTTCTTCACTTAGGAGCTTTCCCATGTCCAACGTCGACGCGACCGCCCTGGTCGTACCGTTCGAGCAATTGCGGATGACCGATGTCGAATCGGTCGGCGGCAAGAACGCCAGCCTTGGCGAGATGATCAGCCAGCTGGCCGCCACCGGCGTGCGCGTGCCCACCGGCTTTGCCACCACCGCGCATGCGTTTCGCGAGTTCCTGAAGCACGGCGGCCTGACCGAGAAGATCAATGCGCGCCTGGCCGCGCTCGACACCGAAGATGTTCGCGCGCTGGCCGAGGCCGGCGCCGAGATCCGCGGCTGGATCGAACACGCGCCGTTTCCGGCTGCGCTGGAAAAGGCGATCCGCGACGCATTCGCCAGGCTGACCGAGGGCAATGCCGAGGCCTCGTTCGCGGTGCGCTCGTCGGCCACCGCCGAAGACCTTCCGGATGCCTCGTTCGCCGGCCAGCAGGAGACCTTTCTCAACGTGGTCGGCATCGACGACGTGCTGGCCAAGATGCGCGAGGTCTTCGCCTCGCTCTACAACGACCGTGCGATCAGCTACCGCGTGCACAAGGGCTTCGCGCATGCCGACGTCGCGCTGTCGGCCGGTGTGCAGCGCATGGTGCGCTCCGACTTGGGCGCCGCCGGCGTGATGTTCACGATCGACACCGAGAGCGGCTTCAAGGACGTGGTCTTCATCACCTCGAGCTACGGCCTCGGCGAGACGGTCGTGCAAGGCGCGGTGAACCCCGACGAGTACTACGTCCACAAGCCGGCGCTGCAGTCGGGCAAGCAGGCGGTGATCCGCCGCAACCTCGGCAGCAAGCTGATCAAGATGGTGTTCTCCTCGGCCGAGGAGAAGGCCGCCAGCGGCAAGCTGGTCAAGACTGTCGACGTGCCGACCGAGCAGCGCAATCGCTACTCGCTCACCGATGCCGACGTCACCGAGCTGGCCCGGTACGCGCTGATCATCGAGAAGCACTACGGCCGCCCGATGGACATCGAGTGGGGCAAGGACGGCGGCGACGGCCGGCTCTACATCCTGCAGGCGCGTCCCGAGACGGTGAAGAGCCAGGCCGAAGGCAAGGCCGAGCAGCGCTACAAGCTCAAGGAAACGGGCACCGTGCTGGCCGAGGGTCGCGCGATCGGCCAGAAGATCGGCACCGGCCCGGTGCGGCTGGTGCACAGCATCGCCGAGATGGATCGCGTGCAGCCGGGCGACGTGCTGGTCACCGACATGACCGACCCGAACTGGGAGCCGGTGATGAAGCGCGCCAGCGCCATCGTCACCAACCGCGGCGGGCGCACCTGCCACGCAGCCATCATCGCGCGCGAACTGGGCATCCCGGCCGTGGTGGGCTGCGGCGACGCGACCGAGGTGCTCAAGGACGGCGCGCTGGTCACGGTGGCCTGCTCCGAGGGCGACACCGGCTACATCTACGACGGCCTGCTCGAGACCGAGGTCACCGAGGTGCAGCGCGGCGAGCTGCCGCCCAGCCCGGTGAAGATCATGATGAACGTCGGCAATCCGCAGCTGGCGTTCGACTTCGCGCAGATGCCCAATGCCGGCGTCGGCCTCGCGCGGCTCGAGTTCATCATCAACAACAACATCGGCGTCCACCCCAAGGCCATCCTCGACTACCCGAACGTCGATGCGGACCTCAAGAAGGCGGTCGAATCGGTCGCGCGAGGCCACGCCAGCCCGCGCGCGTTCTACGTCGACAAGCTGACCGAAGGTGTGGCCACCATTGCCGCGGCGTTCTGGCCCAAGCCGGTGATCGTGCGCCTGTCGGACTTCAAGTCCAACGAGTACAAGAAGCTGATCGGCGGCAGCCGCTACGAGCCCGAGGAAGAGAACCCGATGCTGGGTTTCCGCGGCGCCTCGCGCTACATCAGCGCGGAGTTCGGCGAGGCTTTCGCGATGGAGTGCGAGGCCCTCAAGCGTGTGCGCAACGAGATGGGCCTGACCAACGTCGAGATCATGGTGCCTTTCGTGCGCACGCTGGGCCAGGCGCAGCGCGTCAACGGCCTGCTGGCGCAGCACGGCCTCAGGCGCGGCGACAACGGCCTCAAGCTCATCATGATGTGCGAGATCCCGAGCAACGCGATCCTGGCCGAGCAGTACCTCGAGCACTTCGACGGCATGTCGATCGGCTCGAACGACCTGACCCAGCTCACGCTGGGCCTGGACCGCGATTCCGGTCTCGAGCTGCTGGCAGCCGACTTCGACGAGCGCGACCCGGCCGTCAAGGCGCTGATCTCGCGTGCGATCGCGGCGTGCCGGGCGCAGGGCAAGTACATCGGCATCTGCGGCCAGGGCCCCAGCGACCATCCCGACTTTGCCGACTGGCTGGCTGCGGAGGGCATCGTGTCGATCTCGCTGAACCCCGACACGGTGATCGACACGTGGCAGCGTCTGGCCGCGCGCTGATGCCGAGGTCGCACGCCCGGTGATGCGCGACGCGAGCACCGGCCGCCTGACTTCCAGGCAGCTGCATCGGCGCTACGCGCTGTACACGCTGGGGCTGGTGCTGCTGGTGCTCGCGCTCGGCCTCGCCGAGCGCGCCGGCCTGTCGCGCGGATGGATCGGCGGCATCCTGCTGGCCGCGGTGGTGCTCGTGTTCGCGAGCATCGGCTTCGCGAGCCGCACGGTCGACGAAGTCGAGTACTACGTCGCCGGGCGTCGCGTGCCGGCCTTCTACAACGGCATGGCGACCGCGGCCGACTGGATGTCCGCCGCGTCCTTCATCGGCACGGCCGGCATCCTCTACCTGAAGGGCTTCGCCGGTCTGGCGTTCATCCTCGGCTGGACCGGCGGCTTCTGCCTGGTGGCGATGCTGCTGGCGCCGCACCTTCGTCGCCTGGGGGCCTACACGATCCCCGACTTCCTCGCCGCCCGCTACGGCGGCGTGATGCCGCGGCTCATCGGTGCGTTGGCGGCGATCGGCGTGTCCTTCGTCTATGTGGTCGCGCAGATCTACGGGGTCGGCCTGGTCACCTCGCACCTCACCGGCTTCACCTTCGAGCTCGGCATCCTGGTCGGCCTGGGCGGCGTGCTGATGTGCTCCTTCCTGGGCGGCATGCGCGCCGTGACCTGGACCCAGGTCGCGCAGTACATCCTGCTGATCCTGGCCTACCTGGTGCCGGTGGTGTGGCTGTCGGTCAAGCAGGTGGGCCACCCCGTGCCGATGCTGGCGTATGGGCAGCAGCTGGCGCAGGTCGAGCAGCGCGAGCGCGAGCTCCTGGCCGATGCGCGCGAGCGCGAGGTGATCGAGCAGCTTCACGAGCGGGCGCGCGACGCGCAACGCAAGCTCGACGACGTGCCTGTCGCTATGGCCCTCGACGCCAGGCGCATGGCCGCGCGCATCGACGCACTGCGCGAAACCGAGGCGCCGCTGGCACGCATCCAGGAGGCCGAGCGCCAGTTCGCGCGCCGTCCGAAGGACGAGGCGCAGGCGCGAGCGAGCTACCAGCGCGAGCGCGACCTGGCGCGCGCCCATGCGGTGCCGCTGGCCGGGCTGGCGCCCCAGTCACTGCCGTTCGCGGCCGGCGGCCCCCAGGGCAGCGGCGCCGAGCGCGCCGCGTTCGAGCGTTCGCGGCGCAACTTCCTTGCGCTGGTGTTCTGCCTGATGGTCGGCACCGCGGCGATGCCCCACGTGCTGACGCGCTGTTACACGACGCCGACGGTGGCCGAGGCGCGCAGCTCGGTGGGCTGGGCGCTGCTCTTCATCGGCCTGCTGTACGTCTGCGCGCCGGCGCTGGCGGTGATGGTCAAGTGGGAAGTCTTCAGCCAGCTGGTCGGCATGCCGATCGACCAGCTGCCGACCTGGTTGCGTGCATGGGCCAAGGCCGACCCCAGCCTCGTGCGGGTGGAGGACGTCAACGGCGACGGCCTGCTGCAGCTGGCCGAGCTGTGGCTGGGCGGCGATGTCATCGTGCTGGCCGCGCCGGAGATCGGCGGCTTGCCGCACGTGATCACCGCGCTGGTCGCCGCCGGCGGCCTGGCGGCCGCGCTGTCGACCGCCGACGGCCTTTTGCTGACCATCTCGAACGCGATGTCGCACGACCTCTACCACGGCATTGTCAATCCGCAGGCGGCGCCGGTGCGGCGGGTGATGATGAGCAAGATGCTGTTGCTCGTGGTGGCGCTGGCGGCGGCCGCGGTGGCGGCGCTGCGCGTCGCCGACATCCTCCAGTTCGTCGCTGCCGCGTTCTCGCTGGCCGCCTCTGCCTTCTTTCCGGCGCTGGTCGCCGGCATCTACTGGCGCCGCGCGACGCGCGCCGGCGCCACCTGCGGCATGCTGGCCGGCTTGGCGGCGACGGCCGGCTACATGGCCCTCAACACGCCGGCGCTGCGCGAGCGGCTCGGGCTGACGCCCTTCGGCGGCAGCCTCTGGTGGGACATCGATCCGATCGCCGCCGGCGTGTTCGGCGTGCCGGTCGGCTTTGCGGTGCTGGTGGCGGTGAGCCTCGTGGGCCGCGCGCCGCAGGGCGAGGAGGCCGGCCTCGCCGAGCGCCTGCGGGGACTGCCGGGCGCGGCGCACTGAACTGCTACAATCTTGGGCTTTTCCCCTTGCCGCACCCGGTGAATTGACGCTTCGGGGCGGCTTACCCATCCAGAAACCGCCGGCAAGGTGGCCGAGGATGGAAATCCACAAGGAGCATCAATGCGTCACTATGAAATCGTTCTGCTGATCCACCCGGATCAAAGCGAGCAGGTTCCGGCCATGCTGGAGCGCTACAAGGGTGCTGTCACCGCCGCCGGCGGCAAGGTGCACCGCATCGAGGACTGGGGCCGCCGCCAGCTGGCCTACATGATCCAGAAGCTCGCGAAGGCCCATTACCTGTGCCTCAACATCGAGTGCAGCAAGGAAACGCTGGCCGAGCTCGAAACGGGCTTCAAGTTCAACGACGCTGTCCTGCGCCACCTGACGGTCCAGAAGACCAAGGCCGAGACCGCGCCGTCGATCATGATGAAGTCGGTCGAGCGCGAGGAAGCGCGCAAGTCGCAGCAAACGGAGAGCGCGGCCTGAGTTTCGTGATGGCCCCGGTGTTCGCATGAACCGCGTCGTCCTCACGGCGCAACTCGTCGAACGCCAGGCGCTGCGCTACACGCCCGCCGGCCTGCCGGTGCAAGACCTCAAGCTCCTCCACGAGTCCGAGGTCAGCGAAGCAGGCGTCCCCCGCAAGGTGTCTTTCGAGATGCGCGCGGTGGGCATCGGGACGGTGGCCGGGCCGCTGGGCCGCTGGGCGGTGGGTGACACCGCCACGGTGGCCGGCTTCCTGGGCCCGCTGTTTCGCGGCAAGAGCGTCGTGCTGCACATCACCGAGTACCAGCCCCAGCTTTGATTCGGATTCAAGTTTCAGGAGATTCACATGGCACCTCCGCGTGGTAAGGGTCGTTTCGGCAAGGACCGCAAGACCAAGCGCAACACGCAATCGCTGCTGTTCCGTCGCAAGCGCTTCTGCCGCTTCACGGTCGCCGGCGTCGAAGAGATCGACTACAAGGACGTCGACACCCTGCGTGACTTCATCGGCGAGAACGGCAAGATCACCCCGGCGCGCCTGACCGGCACCCGCGCGATCTACCAGCGCCAGCTGTCCACCTGCATCAAGCGCGCTCGCTTCCTGGCCCTGCTGCCGTACAGCGATCAGCACAAGGTCTAAAGGAGCACCGACATGCAAGTGATCCTGCTCGAAAAGGTCGCCAACCTCGGCAACCTCGGTGAAGTCGTCAAGGTCAAGGACGGCTACGCCCGCAACTTCCTGATCCCGACCGGCGCCGCGCGTCGCGCCACCGAATCGGCGATCGCCGCGTTCGAAGCCAAGCGCGCCGAGCTCGAGAAGGCGGCAGCCGACAAGCTCGCCGCCTCGCAGGCTCAGGGCGAGAAGCTCGACGGCAAGACCGTCAGCATCACGCAGAAGGCCGGCGTCGACGGCCGCCTGTTCGGCTCGGTGACCAACGCCGACATCGCCGAAGCGCTCAAGTCGCAAGGCTTCGAGGTCGTGAAGTCGCAGGTGCGCCTGCCCAACGGCCCGCTGAAGGTCGTCGGCGAGCACCCGGTCAGCGTCGCGCTGCACACCGATGTGGTGGTCGCGGTGACGGTGGCCGTGGTCGGCGAGACCGACTGACGCAGCGCACCGCGTCTTGCTGAAAGGGCCGGCCATGCCGGCCCTTTTCATTTGCCGCGGAGCTTGTCCACGCGTATTCACGCGCGCTTCACCGCATTTCCACAGGCTTGTTCACAGCCCCGGGTGAGCCCGCGGCTAATATCCTCCGATGGCCGCCATCCTGTCCACCGGCAACGAGCCGGCGCCGCGCGACGACGAGGTCGCCCGGCTGCGCATCCCCCCGCATTCGATCGAAGCCGAGCAAAGCGTGCTCGGCGGCCTCCTGATCGACAACAGCGCGTGGGACCGCGCCGGCGACCTGCTCAACGAGACCGATTTCTACCGCTACGAGCACAAGCTCATCTATGCGGCGATCGGCGCGCTGATCAACCAGAGCAAGCCTGCCGACGTGATCACGGTGCACGAGCAGCTGCAGTCGCTCGGCAAGGCCGACGAGATCGGCGGGCTTGCCTACCTCAATGCGCTGGCCCAGAGCGTGCCGAGCGCCGCCAACCTGCGCCGCTACGCCGAGATCGTTCGCGAGCGCGCCATCCTGCGCAAGCTGGTGGCCGCCAGCGACGAGATCGCGACCAACGCCTTCAACCCGCAAGGCCGCCCGGTCGCCACCATCCTCGACGAGGCCGAAGGCAAGATCTTCAAGATCGGCGAGGAGGGCTCGCGCACCAAGCAGGGCTTCCAGAGCATGGACAAGCTCGTGGTCGACCTGCTCGATCGCGTCACCGAGCTGCACGAGAACGGCGCCGAGGAGGTGACCGGCGTGCGCACCGGGTTCTACGAGCTCGACCGCATGACCGCCGGCCTGCAGCCGGGCGACCTGATCGTGCTGGCGGCGCGGCCGTCGATGGGCAAGACGGCGTTCGCGCTGAACATCGCCGAGAACGTGTCGGTCAACGAGGGCCTGCCGGCGGTCGTGTTCTCGATGGAAATGGGCGCCTCGCAGCTCGCGCTGCGGATGGTGGGCTCACTCGGGCGCATCAACCAGCAGAACCTGCGCACCGGGCGCTTGCAGGACGACGAGTGGGGCCGCTTGTCGGAGGCGGTCGAGAAGATGAAGGACGTGAGCCTCTTCATCGACGAGACCCCGGGCCTGAACCCGGCCGAGTTGCGCGCGCGCGCGCGTCGCCAGGCGCGCCAGTGCGGCCGGCTGGGCTTGATCGTGATCGACTACCTGCAGCTGATGAGCGGCTCGTCGAGCAACGAGGAGAACCGCGCCACCGTGCTGGGCGAGATCTCGCGTGGCCTGAAGGCGCTGGCCAAGGAACTGCAGTGTCCGGTGATCGCGCTGTCTCAGCTCAACCGCTCGGTCGAGACGCGCACCGACAAGCGCCCGATGATGAGCGACCTGCGCGAGTCGGGCGCGATCGAGCAGGACGCCGACGTCATCATGTTCATCTACCGCGACGAGTACTACAACAAGGACTCCAAGGAGCCCGGCGTCGCGGAGATCATCATCGGCAAGCAGCGTAACGGCCCGGTCGGCACCGTGAAGCTCACGTTCCTTAAGCCGCTGACCAAGTTCGACAACCTCGCGCCGGGCAGCTACGACAGCGGGCCGGATTACTGAGCCGCGGGCACCGCGCGCGCCCGGCTCGGGAGCACCGCGGCTTGCGGCTGCATGGTGTTGCGGCGGCGATGGTCCAGCAGCAGTTGCACCGCGACGCCGCCAATGCCGACGAGGCCCATCACCAGCCAGAACAGACGGTTGAACGTCTGCTCGATGGCCTGGGCAGCTTCCTGGGAGCGGCGCTCCTTGTCGAGGCGCATCTCGCCGGCGCCGGTCAGCAGCGAGGCGAAGCGGTCCTTGCCCGCCTTGATGCGTTCGTTGTACTGAACGACCAGCGACGCGGGGTTGGCGGGTTCGGCAGGCAGGCCTCGCGCGTCTGCCACCAGCCGGTTGAACTCGGCAACGTAGAAGATCGCGGCATCCTTCCAGAGCATGAGCTGCTCGCGTTCCTTGTCCGTGAAGGCGCGCGAGCTGGGCATCAGCGCCGTGTCGAGGTCGTCGAGCAGCTTCTTGTAGGCGTCGGCGTGCTCGCGCGCGTAGCCGTCGCGCTTGACCGGGTTGGCCAGGTAGATGAAGAACTCCTTCTCGTAGCGACGCATGCGCTCGCCGTGCAGGCGGATCTTGGCCAGCAGAGCCGCCGCGGAGAAATCGTTCTTCACGGAGTTGTGGAACTGTCGCTGCACCGATGCGATGCCCAGGCTGGTGATCGTGACCAGCAACACGGCCAGCGCGATGTTGGCGACGGCGGCCGCCGAGAACAGCCGACTGATGAACTTCCTCATGTCGCGTAACTCCTGATGTTGCGAGTGCGCGATGCTGAGAGGCGCGGCGCCGGCTGGCTTGCACCAGATGGGCAGGCGTCTTGAACCTTGGACGGTGCGGTGCTGCGGCAGCGGGGCCGCGCGGCATCCGTCACGCGCCGCGCGGGGCTCAATGGAAGTCGCGCGAGCGGGTCGCCAGCGGCCCGAGCCAGGGCGTCACGTCGACGATGCGTCGCGCGATCAGGTGCATCACGCCTTCCGGCGTGCGCTGCCACTGGCCGGCCACGGCCATCAGCCGCGCGGCCAGCAAGGGCTGGCGCTGGATGTCGCGCACGCGTTTCCAGACGATCACGTTGACCGAGCCGGTCTCGTCTTCCAGCGTCACGAAGATCGTGCCGTTGGCGGTCTCGGGCTGCTGGCGCATCACGACGATGCCGCAGGCCCAGACGAGGGCGCCGTCGGGTGCGGCGGCCAGTTCGTGCGCGCTGCGGATGCGCCGTGCCGCCAGGCGCGGACGCAGCAGGGCCAGCGGATGGCGGCGCAGCGTGAGGCCGGTGGCGCGGTAGTCGAGCAGGATCGACTCGCCTTCGGGTGCATCGGGCAGCGCGAGCGCCGCCTCGGGCAGCGACGCGTCGGACAACAGTCCATGCAGGCGCGCCTGACCCGTGGCGGCCCACAGCTGCTGGCGACGGTGGCCGGCGAGGCCGAGCAGGGCGTCGGCGCGCGCCAGCGCACGCAACTCGTCGGCGTCCAGGCGCGTGCGCCGCGCGAAATCGTCGACGTCTTGCCAGGGCGCGGGCAGCGGGCCTGGCGCGAGGCGCGCCATGCGGGCCTGCGAGAGGCCTTGCACCAGGCGCAGGCCCAACCGCACCGCCGGCTGGGCGGCCGCCTCGCCGATCGACTCGAGCGAGCAGTCCCAGTCGCTGTAGCGCACGTCGACCGGCCGCACCTCGACGCCGTGGCGCCTGGCGTCTTGCACCAGCTGCGACGGCGAGTAAAAGCCCATCGGCTGCGAGTTCAACAATGCGCAGAGAAAGATCGCCGGCTCGTGGCACTTGATCCACGCGCTCAGGTAGGCGAGCAGCGCGAAGCTGTAGGCGTGGCTTTCCGGGAAGCCGTAGTCGCCGAAGCCCTTGATCTGCTCGAAGATGCGCTCGGCGAAGGCGCGGTCGTAGCGGCGCGCGACCATGCCTTCGATGATGCGCCGCTCGTACTTCTCGACGTCGCCCTTGCGGCGCCAGGCGGCCATCGCGCGGCGCAGGCCGTCGGCCTCGCCGGGCGTGAAGCCGGCGGCGATGACGCAGATCTGCATCACCTGCTCTTGGAAGATCGGCACGCCCAGCGTGCGCTGCAGCGCCGGCGCGAGATTCGGGTTGGGCAGCTCGAAGGGCTGCTTGCGTGCCACGCGGTCGCGCTGCTTCAGGTAGGGGTGGACCATGCCGCCCTTGATCGGTCCCGGCCGCACGATCGCGACCTGCACCACGAGATCGTAGAAGCGTTCGGGCTTGAGCCGCGGCAGCATGCTTTGCTGAGCGCGGCTTTCGATCTGGAACACGCCGGCGGTGTCGGCCTTGCGGATCATCGCGTAGGTGGCGGCGTCCTCGCGCGGGATGTCCTGCAGGCGCCACTGCCCGCCGCGCCAGGTGCTCATCAGGTGCAGCGAGCGCCGCAGCACGCTGAGCATGCCCAGGGCCAGCACGTCGACCTTGAGCAGGCCCAGCGACTCGAGGTCGTCCTTGTCCCACTGGATCACGCAGCGGTCGGGCATTGCGGCGTTCTCGATCGGCACCATGCGCGAAAGCTCGTCGCGCGCGATCACGAAGCCGCCGACGTGCTGCGAGAGGTGGCGCGGGAAGCCGACCAGGGCCGAGGTCAGCGCGAGCCACTGGCGCGTGACGCGCGAATGCGGATCGAGTCCGGCCTCGGCGAGTCGGTCGGCGATCTGGTGGCGCGCGTCGAACCACTGGTGGCTCTTGGCCAGCCGTGCGACGCGCTCCTCGTCCAGCCCCAGCGCCTTGCCGACGTCGCGCAGCGCGCCGCGCACGCGGTAGGTGGACAGCGCCGCGGCCAGCGCGGTGCGGTGGCGGCCGTACTTGCGGTAGATGTACTGGATCACCTCCTCGCGCCGTTCGTGCTCGAAGTCGACGTCGATGTCGGGCGGCTCGTTGCGCTCGCGGCTGAGGAAGCGCTCGAACAGCAGCGTGCTCTGCGAGGGGTCGACCTCGGTGATGCCCAGCGCGTAGCAGACCGCCGAGTTCGCCGCCGAGCCGCGGCCCTGGCACAGGATGGCTTCGCTGCGCGCGAAGCGCACGACGTCGTACACGGTGAGGAAGAAGGCCTCGTAGCGCAGCTCCTCGATCAGCGTGAGCTCGCCGTCGATCTGCACGCGCACGCTCTCGGGCGCGCCCTGCGGATAGCGATGCGCCAGCCCTTGCGCCACCAGCGCGCGCAGGTGCGAGCTCGGCGTGCGCCCCGCAGGCACGATCTCGGCCGGGTACTCGTAGCGCAGCTCGTCGAGCGTGAAGTCGCACTGCGCGGCGATCTCGACGCTGCGCGCCATCCACTGCGGTCGGTACAGGCGTGCCAGCGCCAGCCGCGTGCGCAGGTGCTGCTCGCCGTTGGGCGCGAGCGCGAAGCCGCAGTCGGCCAGCGGCTGCTTGAGGCGGATCGCGGTCAGCGTGTCCTGCAAGCCCTTGCGCGAGCGCGAGTGCATCAGCACGTCGCCGGCCGCGGCGAGCGGCACGCCGCTGGCCGCGCTCAGGGTCTGCAGGCGCTCGGCATGCTCGGCGTCGTCGGCCCACAGCAAGAGCTCGATCGCGATCGAGGCGCGCGCGCCGAAGCGCGATGCCAGCCAGCGCGCCTGCGCGAGCCGGGTGGAGTCGTCGTCCTCGCGGCAGGGGGCCAGCAGGGCGTGGCAGTCGGGCAGGCCGGCCGGGTGGCCTTCGCCGGCCAGCGCCGCGTCGAGATCGTCGACGACGAGCCGGTAGCTGCCCTTGGCGCTGCGCCGGCGCCCAAGCGTGATCAGGCCGCCGATCTGCGCATAGCCCTCGCGGTTCATCGCCAGCAGCACGAGGCGGCAGCCGGGTACGCCGGCGCTGCCTTCGAGCGTGAACTCGCTGCCGACGACGAGCTTGATCGGCGCTGGCGCTTCGGGGTTCTTCTTGCGCGCCGCCGCGTGGAGCTCGCGCGCTTGCTCATGCGCGCGCACGACGCCGGCGAACGAGCACTCGTCGGTGAGCGCGATCGCCGCGTAGCCGAGCTGCGCGGCGCGCTCGACCAGCTCGCCGGGATGCGAGGCACCGGTCAGGAAGCTGAAGTTCGAGCGGCAGTGCAGCTCGGCGTAATCGGGCAAGGCGGGGGAAGACATCGCCTTCTCATCCGAACCAGCCATGGAGGAACCAGCCGCAACCGCCGGCCGGCGCGGGTTCGCGGCGATGTTCGCGAAAGATCCAGCACAGCCGGTGGTCGGCGCTGGCGGCGACGTGGTAGTCGCGCCGCACCGGCGCGCCGTCGAACCAGCCCGACTCGATGCGCTCGGGCCGCGAGCACAGCGCCAGCGGCGCGCCGTCGTACAGCGGCTGGTCGCCGTGCCCGGCCGGAAGCGGCAGCGGCTCGCGCAGCAGCCACAGCGGCCGCGGCGGCGTGATCGCGAGGGCAGGCGACGGCGGCAGGGCGGCGGCGGCGGGCAGCACCGCGTCGGCGTGCTCGGGGCGATGGTCGGCGCGCAGCGCGAACCGGCTCACGCGCTCGTTGCCGAGCCGCGCGCGCAGCCGGTCGAGCAGGGTCGGCAGGTCGCCGGCCGCGGGCCGGTCGTCGAGCAGCAAATGACCTTCGATGCCGGCCAGCGGCTGCGCCTCGTCGAGCACCAGCCGCAAGGCGTAGACCGGCGCGGCCAGCGTGTGGCGCGCCAGTCGTTCGCGCAACAAGACGAGCAGCTGGGCGGCGTCGCGCGAAGGCTGGCCGAGCTCGATCGACAACGTGCTGTCCGGGCGCGCGCGCCGACCGTGTTCGTGCTGCATCTGCAGCGTGAAACGCCGGGCGGCCAGCCAATGCCGCGAGAGCCAGCCGGCCAGCGGCAGCAGCAGGCGCTCGGCGGCCTGCGCGAGCGTGGCGGCGTCGTCGGCGCGTTGCATCAACTCCAGCGCGAGCGCGAAGCGAGGCGGCGGCTCGAACCAGCGGCGCGCGTCGGGCGATTCCCCGTAGGCGCGATCGAGCGCGTCGAGCAGGGCGCGGGCACCGCGGCGTTGCAGGCCGGCGCGCGGCAGCGCTCGCACCGCATCGAGCCGGCGCGCGCCGATACCTTCGAACAGCTCGGCCAGGGCTGCAGGCTGGCCCAGCAGGTTCAGCACCAGCGGTGTGGGCAGGAGGTCGAGCCGGCGCGCCGTGCTGTCGGCGCGCAGCGCGCGGCGCCGGCGCTGCGGCGCGCGCGCCAGCAAGTGGGCAGCGGTGGCGGTGGGCGCCACGCCGATCACCGCGCTGGCGCCTTGCGCATGCACGAGACGCTGCGCCCGCCGCAGCAGGCGCCGCACGCCGCCGAACAGGCGCAGCGAGGCCTGTACTTCGAGCAGCACGCCGTCGGACTCGGGCAGCAGATGGGGCGTCAGCGCCGACAGCGACAGCGTCAGCGCTTCGACGAACGCGGCCTCGCGCGCCGCGTCGCGCGGCAGCTGCAGCACCTCGGGTGCGAGCGCGGCGGCGACGGCAGCGCCCATGCCGGCCTGCACGCCTTTCGCCTGGGCCGCCTCGTCGGCGGCGAGCACGCGGCGCTCGACCACGACGCAGCGCCCGGGCATCGCATCGGCGAGCGCCTTCGGCAGCCAGGGCAAGGCCTCAAGCGGCAGCTGCGGCAGCCAGACCGAGACCCACAACACCGGCGTTCTCCCGGGCATCCCTTGCGATGACAGGCATGGCGCTGCGCGGGCGCAGCCTCGCATGACGTGGCAGCGGCAGCGCGAGCCGCAGGGCCTGCGCCTGCGGAGGGCCGCGCCGCTTGAACACCTCGACGCGCAGCTGCCCGGGCGCCTCGGGCGCCAGCGCCAGGCGCAGCGGCGCTGGCGATGCGCGTTCGCGGGCGCTTTGCGGACGCAGCAACAGCAGGGGGCAGCCGGATTCGAGCGCTCCCAGGTGCAGCCGGCGCAGCGTCTCGGGCCGCAGCGGCGCCGCGTCGTGCCACCACAGCAGCACCCAGCCGCAGGCGCGTGAGCGCAGCGCCTGCTCGGCGGCCCAGCTCGCATCGCGACCGGGCTCGGCATCGACCCAGACCAGCCGCTCCAGCGCCAGGCCGAGCGCACGCCAGGCGGGGCCATAGGGCCGCCAGGGCGGCGCGATGCACAGCAGCGGTTGCGTGCCGGCGCGCAGTGCCGGCGCCAGCAAGGGCAGCTCGCCGCCACCCGGCGCGGGGCTGAGCAACTCGGTCAGCCCGGCCAGCGGCCAGCCGCCTCCGGGCAGCTCGGCATCGAGTGCGGCAAAGCCGGTGGCCGCGACCGGGGTGTCCACCTCGGCCAGGCGGTCGGCATGCCACAGCGGCAGGCCGGCGCCGGCGAAGGCGCGTGCGAGCGAAGCAAAGGAGGGCATGGGGCCGCGGGAACATCGAAGCGGGGGGCAGGAATGATACTGTATATAAACACAGGTGTTGGGCTGTCTGCCGCAAGCGCAGTGGGCGCGCCATCCCTTTTTCTAGCGGCTTGGCGCCGTGCCGCCCGCGGACAAGACTCGCCCCAGCCGCCGACCCGCGCGGCCCATGAGGAAGGGACGTTTCCATGCGCTTTGCCATTGCCGCGCCAGCCGGCGCACTCGCCTTGCTGCTCGCCGCGCTGCCGCCGGCGTTCGCGGCCTCCGACAAGGACACCGACGACGACCGCGCCCAGGCCGAACTGAAGGCCCAGATCGGCGAGACCGACGACGACCACGGCCCGGCCTTCCACTTCCAGGGCAAGACCTATCCCAACAAGAAGGCCTTCATCGACAGTGGCGCGCGCTGCTCGACCCGCCACGTCACCGACGCCGAGCAGCGCCTGCACAAGGCCGAGCACGACAACTTTCGCAAGGCACGCGGCCTCGACGTGCTGGGCTTCGCGCGAGCGGCCGGTTCGGTCAACGTGCCGGTCTACGTGCACGTGATCAACAAGGGCAGCGGCATCGCCAACGGCGACGTGCCGCAAAACCAGATCGACCAGCAGATCAGCGTCCTCAACGCGGCCTACAACGGCTCGCCGTTTCGCTTCGTGCTGGCCGGCGTGACCCGCACCACCAACGCCACCTGGTACACGATGACGCCGGGTTCCAGCGCCGAGACGCAGGCCAAGAACGCGCTGCGCGTGGGCGGCCCGGGCACGCTGAACATCTACTCGGCCAACATCGGCCAGGGCCTGCTGGGCTGGGCGACCTTCCCGCAGGACTACGCGCGCGACCCCAAGGACGACGGCGTCGTGGTGCTGTTCTCGTCGCTGCCCGGCGGCACGGCAGCGCCCTACAACCTGGGCGACACCGCGACGCACGAGGTCGGCCACTGGCTGGGCCTGTACCACACCTTCCAGGGCGGCTGCTCGGCCAACAACGACCAGGTGAGCGACACGGCGGCCGAGAAGTCCGCGGCCTTCGGCTGCCCGACCGGCCGCGACTCCTGCGCCGGCAAGAAGTACCCAGGCCCGGACCCGATCACCAACTTCATGGACTACACCGACGACGCCTGCATGTTCCAGTTCTCGACGCTGCAGGCCTCGCGCATGGACTCGCTGCACCTGCAGTACCGCGCCACGCCCTGAGGCGACGCCGATCGCCATGAGAAACGGCGCCCGAGGGCGCCGTTTTCGTTGGAGATGCCTAAAGCGCGCGTCAGAGCACTTCGGAGGCGTAGTCCGCCAGCCGCGAGCGTTCGCCGCGCGCGAGCATCAGGTGGCCCGAGTGCGGCCAGCCCTTGAAGCGGTCCACGGCGAAGGTCAGGCCCGACGAGCCTTCGGTGAGGTAGGGCGTGTCGATCTGCGCCAGGTTGCCCAGACAGACGATCTTGGTGCCCGGGCCGGCGCGCGTGATCAGCGTCTTCATCTGCTTGGGCGTGAGGTTCTGCGCCTCGTCGATGATGACGTACTTGTTGAGGAAGGTGCGCCCGCGCATGAAGTTCAGGCTCTTGATCTTGATCTTGCTGCGCACGAGGTCGTTGGTCGCCGCGCGGCCCCATTCGCCGGCGCCGGTGTCGTTGCGGGCGAGCACCTCGAGGTTGTCGTCGAGCGCGCCCATCCATGGGCCCATCTTTTCTTCCTCGGTGCCGGGCAGGAAGCCGATGTCCTCGCCCACCGGTACCGTCACGCGGGTGACGATGATCTCGGTGTAGCGGCGCTCGTCGAGCACCTGCGACAGGCCGGCGGCCAGCGTCATCAGGGTCTTGCCGGTGCCGGCGGTGCCGGTCAGCGTGATGAAGTCGCAGTCCGGGTCCATCAGCAGGTTGAGCGCGAAGTTCTGCTCGCGGTTGCGCGAGGTCACGCCCCACACGGCGTTCTTGTTGTGGGAGTAGTCCTTCAGCGTCTTGAGCACCGCGGTCTTGCCGGTGATCTCGGTGACCTTGGCGTACAGCGGCGCGGCGCCCGGCGTCTCGAGGTAGACGAACTGGTTGATCATCAGCGCCGGCACCAGCGGTCCGGCGATGCGGTAGAACGTGGCGCCGCCTTGCTGCCAGCTCTCCATCGTCTTGCCGTGGCGCTCCCAGAAGTCGGAAGGCAGCGGCAGCACGCCGGTGTAGAGCAGGTCGCCGTCCTCGAGCGTCTTGTCGTTGAAGTAGTCCTCGGCGGCCAGGCCCAGCGCACGCGCCTTGATGCGCATGTTGATGTCCTTGGACACCAGCACGACTTCGCGGCCGGCATGCTGTTCGCGCAGGCTTTGCACGACGCCCAGGATCTGGTTGTCGGCCTTGCCCTGCGGCAGCCCGGCGGGCAGCTTGGCGTCGATCAGCTGGGTCTGGAAGAACAGCTTGCCGCCGGCTTCCTTGTGGCCGGTCTTGGCCAGCGGGATGCCGGCGTGCGGATCGAGCTTGCCGCTGTCGGCGGCCAGGGCGTCGAGCTCACGGCTGACCTGGCGCACGTTGCGCGAGACCTCGCTCATGCCCTTCTTGTGGCCGTCGAGCTCCTCGAGCGTGATCATCGGCAGGTAGATGTCGTGCTCCTCGAAGCGGAACAGCGACGTCGGGTCGTGCATCAGCACGTTGGTGTCGAGCACGAACAGTTTGGCCGGACCGCTGGCGCGCGGTTTGCGCGGCTTGGGCTCGGGCGCCTTGACGGCGGCCGCGCGAGCGGCCGGCGGCACGGGCAGCGGGGCACGCGCGGTGGGCGCGGTCGCGGGCTGCGGGTCGTAGAGGTCCAGCGTGCCAGTGGGCGTACTGTCGCTGTCGGCTGCGGGCTGGGATCGGGCGGCGAGGCGTTTGCCCGGTTTGGGGGCCGCCTGGGATTCGAAGTCGCGGTCGCTGAGTAGGGTGGCTTTCTTGGTGGGGGGCTTCGGCAGTGGCATGGACTTCTTCGGTCAGGGGGCTCGGGGAACGGCCGTGCTCAGGCGCTCCAGGGGCATCGTGGAGGCGCAAAAGCAAAAAGCCGCACAGTCACCTGTGCGGCTTTCTTGTCGGATGCGAAGAGGGATTCACTCCCGTGCATGCAGACCATTATGCACATCGTCGGCGGGCCCGCCAGTGACGAACCCATGACGCATGTGGTGCAGGCCCGACGCCCGCCGCGGCCTCAGGCCGCGGCCTGCTGCGGCGCCTTCTTCAGGCCCTTGACGGCCTTGAGCACCTCGTCGACGTGGCCGGCGACCTTGATGCCGCGCCATTCGGCGACCAGCACGCCGTGCGGGTCGATCAGGAAGGTGCTGCGCTCGATGCCCTTGACCTTCTTGCCGTACATGATCTTGTTCTTCACGACGCCGAACATGTGGCAGAGCTTTTCCTCGGTGTCGGCGATCAGCTCGAACGGCAGCTCGAGGTTCTGCTTGAACTTGTCGTGCGAAGCCATGTTGTCGCGCGACACGCCGAAGACGACCGCGCCAGCCTTGAGGAATTCCTTGTGCTTGTCGCGGAACTGCATGGCTTCGGTGGTGCAGCCAGGCGTGTTGTCCTTCGGATAGAAGTACAGCACGACCGTGTGACCCAGGAAGGCCTGGGGCGTGAACTTCACGCCACCGGTGGCCAACGCTTCAAATTCCGGGAGGGGTTTGTTGAGAGCGGGTGTCATGAAGGATGCTGCAGGAAGGTTTGTGACCTCGAGCGAGACCAGCCTCGAATTATAAAGCCCTTGCATGACCCCGATGCCTTCCTCACTGAGAGGAGGCCCGGTGTTTCGGGTGGTTGCGCTCAAGCGCCGATCAGCAGCGCCGCGACCACCGACCGGCCCTCGCCGACCAGGACGTTGTAGGTGCGGCAGGCGGCACCCGTATCCATGGTTTCGAGCCCGACGCCTTGCTCGATCAGGCTGCGCAGCCATTCCGGGCGCGGAAAGCGCAGCCGCGCGCCGCTGCCGAAGATGACGAGCTCCGGCCGCAGCGCGGCGACGCGCTCGAAATGGCCGGCGTTCAGCTCGTCGAAGGCGGCGGCGTTCCAGGCGAATACCTCGCCCTGCCAGGGCAGCACCAGGCTTTCGCGCCAGGTGCGTTCGCCGATGCTCAGCGTCGTGGCGGTGTAGCCGCCGATGACGTTGGCGGCGGTGAATCGGTCGGGCTGGAGTTTCATCGCGGGGCGAGTCGGCGTCGGAGCAGGAATTTCAGTGCAAACCCCTGTGTTCAAATATCGATTTTCCGCGAACAGGAGCGCGTGTGAGCAAGCCGATCGCCAAATCCAGCAAGCTGGCCAATGTCTGCTACGACATTCGAGGACCGGTGCTGGACAAGGCCCGGCAGATGGAGGACGAGGGCCAGAAGATCATCAAGCTCAACATCGGCAACCTCGCCGTGTTCGGCTTCGATCCGCCCGACGAGATCGTCCAGGACATGATCCGCAACCTGCCGGCCAGCGCGGGCTACACCGACAGCAAGGGCCTGTTCGCCCCGCGCCGCGCGGTGGTGCACTACACGCAGGAAAAGCAGATCGCCGGCGTCGCGGTCGACGATGTCTATCTCGGCAACGGTGCCTCCGAGCTCATCACGATGAGCATGAACGCGCTGCTCGATGCCGGCGACGAGGTGCTGGTGCCGGCGCCTGACTACCCGCTGTGGACGGCGGCGGTCTCGCTGTCGGGCGGTACGCCCGTGCACTACCTGTGCGACGAGCAAAGCGACTGGCTGCCCGACCTCGACGACCTGCGCCGCAAGGTCACGCCGAACACGCGCGCGATCGTCGTCATCAACCCGAACAACCCGACCGGCGCGCTCTACCCGAAGGAGTTCCTGCTCGAGCTGGTGGAGTTCGCGCGCGTCAACAAGCTGATCGTCTTCGCCGACGAGATCTACGACAAGACGCTGTACGACGGCAACGAGCACACGAGCATCGCCTCGCTGGCCGACGACTTGCTGTTCGTCACCTTCAACGGCCTGTCGAAGAACTACCGCTCCTGCGGCTACCGCGCCGGCTGGATGGTGGTCTCGGGCGACAAGCGCAGCGCGCGCGACTACATCGAGGGCCTGAACATGCTGGCTTCGATGCGCCTGTGCGCCAACACGCCGGGGCAGCTGGCGATCCAGACCGCGCTGGGCGGCCACCAGAGCATCAAGGAGCTGGTCGCGCCGGGCGGGCGCCTGGCGCACCAGCGCGACGTGGCCTACAACCTTCTCACGCAGATCCCGGGCGTGAGCGTGGTCAAGCCCAAGGCCGCGCTCTACATGTTCCCCAAGCTCGACCCCAAGGTCTACCCGATCGCCGACGACCAGCAGTTCGCCTACGAGCTGCTGGCCGAGGAAAAGGTGCTGATCGTGCAGGGCACCGGCTTCAACTGGCCGACGCCGGACCACTTCCGGCTCGTGTTCCTGCCCAACGCCGACGACCTGGCCGAGGCGATCGGGCGCATTGCGCGTTTCCTCGACCACTACCGCCGCCGCCACAGCCTCTGAGGCGCGCTCGACTTTCCGTAGCTTGTGCCCCGGCTGCGGCCGGGTTCGACCGACCATGAATCCGATCAAGTTGGCGCTGCTGGGCGCCGGGACCGTCGCCAGCGGCGTGGTGCAGGTGCTCGAACGCAACCATGCCGAGATCGTGCGCCGCGCCGGCCGCGGCATCGAGGTCACCGCGGTGGCCGCGCGCGATCCGGCCAAGGCCCGCCGCACGCTGGGCGAAGCTGTGGCGATCACCGACGACTTCGACTCCCTGGTGCGCCGGCCGGACATCGACATCGTCGTCGAGCTGATGGGCGGCACGACGCGCGCGCGCGAGCTGGTGCTGGCCGCCATCGCCGCCGGCAAGCCGGTGGTCACGGCCAACAAGGCCCTGCTGGCGGTGCACGGCACCGAGATCTTCGAGGCCGCGCGCGAGCGCGGCGTGGCGATCGGCTTCGAGGCTGCGGTGGCCGGCGGCGTGCCGATCATCAAGGCGCTGCGCGAGGGCCTGTCGGCCAACCGCATCGAATGGATCGCCGGCATCATCAACGGCACGACGAACTTCATCCTCAGCGAGATGCGCTCGAAGGGGCTGGACTTCGACGTCGTGCTCAAGGAGGCGCAGCGCCTGGGCTACGCCGAGGCCGATCCGAGCTTCGACATCGAAGGCGTCGACGCCGCGCACAAGGCCACCATCATGAGCGCGATCGCGTTCGGCACGCCGGTGCAGTTCGAGCGCGCGCATGTCGAGGGCATCACCAAGCTGCAGGCGGCCGACATCCGCTATGCCGAGCAGCTGGGCTATCGCATCAAGCTGCTGGGCATCACCAAGCGCCGCGACGACGTCGGCGGCATCGAGCTGCGCGTGCATCCGACGCTGGTGCCTTCCACGCGCCTGATTGCCAACGTCGAGGGTGCGATGAATGCGGTGCTGGTCAATGGCAACGCGGTCGGCTCGACGCTGTATTACGGCAAGGGCGCGGGCGCCGAGCCCACCGCCTCGGCGGTGATCGCCGACCTGGTCGACGTGATCCGCCTGATCACTGCCGACCCCGACCACCGCGTGCCGCACCTGGCCTTCCAGCCCGATGCGCTGGCCGCGACGCCGGTGCTGCCGATCGCGCAGACGGTCACCGCGTTCTACCTGCGCCTGCACGTGGCCGACGAGGCCGGCGTGCTGGCCAACATCACGCGCATCCTGGCCGACCGCCGCATCTCGATCGACGCGGTGCTGCAGCGCGAGTCGGGCGACAACGAGAACCAGACCGACCTGATCATCCTCACGCACGACACGCTCGAAGGCGAGATGGACGCTGCGATCGCGCAGATGCAGGCGCTGCCGACCGTGCTGGCGCCGATCGTGAAGCTGCGCAAGGAAGAACTCGCCTGATCCCGCGATGAAGTACCTGAGCACCCGCGGCGATGCCGCCCGCCCGCGCTTTTGCGACATCCTGCTCGAAGGCCTCGCGCCCGACGGCGGCCTCTATCTGCCCGAGCGCTATCCGCGCATCGACGACGCCGCGCTGACGCGCTGGCGCGGGCTTTCCTACGCCGAGCTCGCGTTCGAGATCCTCTCGCTCTACATCGACGACATTCCGCCCGCCGACCTGCGCGAGATCGTCTCGCGCACCTACACCGCCGAGGTGTTCGGCACGCCCGATATCGTGCCGCTGACCAGGCTCGACGGCGATCGCGGCGGCCTCTACCTCGAGGCCCTGTCCAACGGCCCCACGCTGGCCTTCAAGGACATGGCGATGCAACTGCTCGGCAACCTGTTCGAGTACGAGCTAGGTCGTCGCGGCGAGACGCTCAACATCCTGGGCGCCACCTCGGGCGACACCGGCAGCGCGGCCGAGTACGCGATGCGCGGCAAGCGCGGCATCCGCGTGTTCATGCTGAGCCCCCACGGCCGCATGAGTCCGTTCCAGCAGGCCCAGATGTTCAGCCTGCAGGACGCCAACATCCACAACCTTGCGGTCGAGGGCGTGTTCGACGACTGCCAGGACATCGTCAAGGCGGTCAGCGCCGACCTGGCCTTCAAGCGCGACAAGCGCATCGGCACGGTCAACTCGATCAACTGGGCGCGGCTTCTGGCGCAGGTCGTCTACTACTTCGCCGGCTGGCTGCAGGCCACCACGTCCAACGAGCAGCGCGTGAGCTTCACCGTGCCGTCGGGCAACTTCGGCAACGTCTGCGCCGGCCATGTCGCGCGCATGATGGGCCTGCCGATCGAGCGCCTGGTCGTCGCGACCAACGAGAACGACGTGCTCGACGAGTTCTTCCGCACCGGCAGGTACCGCGTGCGCGGCAGCGCCGAGACGCACGAGACCTCGAGCCCGTCGATGGACATCTCCAAGGCGAGCAACTTCGAGCGCTTCGTGTTCGATCTGCTGGGCCGCGACGCGCAGCGCACGAAGCAGCTGTTCGGCGACGATGTGCCGCGCGGCGGCTTCACGCTGGATGCCGCCGAGCACGCCCGCGTGCGCGAGTTCGGCTTCGTGTCCGGGCGCAGCTCGCACGCCGATCGAGTGGAGACGATCCGCACGATCGCGCAGGCCAGCGGCGTGGTGGTCGATCCGCACACCGCCGACGGCCTGCAGGTCGCCGCCGGGCTGCGCGGGCCCGAGCCGATGATCGTGCTCGAGACCGCCTTGCCGGCCAAGTTCTCGGCCACCATCGTCGAGGCGCTGGGCCGCGAGCCTTCGCGGCCCGCAGGCCTGCAAGACATCGAAAACCGCCCCAAGCGCTTCACGGTCATGCCGGTGTCCGTCGATGCGGTGAAGCAATACATCGCCCAAAATACACGCTGATGTACCCCCACGCTCACTCCGTTCGCTGCCCCCCGGGGGCGCGCAGCATCCTGCGGACGGGCGAGCGGATCCTGTGATGAAGGTCGTTGGCTTCTGCGGTTACTCCGGTTCCGGCAAGACCACGCTGGTCGAGCAGCTGATCGCGCGTTTCAAGCTCGCCGGGCAGCGCGTGTCGGTGGTCAAGCACGCGCACCACGACTTCGACATCGACCATCCCGGCAAGGACTCGCACCGCCACCGCACAGCCGGCGCGTTCGAGGTGGTGGTTGCCTCGCGCGTGCGGCTGGCCAAGATCCGCGAGTACGAGGCCGAGGGCGAGCCCACCGCCCACCAGCTGCTCGCCGAGCTCTACGAGTGCGACTGGGCGCTGGTCGAGGGCTTCAAGGCGGCCGACCTGCTCAAGATCGAGGTCTGGCGCGCTTCCACCGGCAAGCCGGTGCAGTATCCGGAAGACCCGTTCGTCGTCGCGATCGCGACCGACAGCCCGCGCGCGCTGCCCCAGCCCACGCTGCTGCCGGTGCTCGACCTCAATGACCCGGACGCGATCGCGCAGTTCCTGCTCGAGCAGGCGCCGCGCTTCGATTACCGCTCACCCCTGATCGACCCCGATGACGACGACGGCTACCCCGCCGATGCTGAGCCTGGACGAGGCCCTGCAGCGGCTGCTGGACGGGACTGAGGCGCTCGCCCACCCGGAGCGCGACACCGAAAACGTCGCGACGGCCGACGCGCTCGGTCGCGTGCTCGCCGAGGACGTGCGCTCGACGCTCGATGTCCCGCCGCACGACAACACCTCGATGGACGGCTACGCGCTGCGCGTGGCCGATGTGCCCGTCGCCGGTAGCGTGCTGCCGGTCGCACAGCGCATCGCCGCCGGCCAGGTCGGCGCGACGCTGGAGGCGGGCACCGCGGCGCGCATCTTCACCGGCGCGCCGCTGCCGACCGGCGCCGACGCCGTCGTGATGCAGGAGCAGTGCGAGGCGCTCGACGGCGCGCGCGTGCGCGTGAACACGGTGCCCGCGCCGGGCGCCTGGATCCGCCGGCGCGGCGAGGACGTGCGCGAAGGCGCCGTCGTGCTCGCAAGGGGCACGCGGCTCTCGCCGCAGGCCTTGGGCCTCGCGGCCTCGGTCGGCATCGCGCGGCTGGCGGTCGTGCGCCGCCCGCGCGTCGCGCTGTTTTCCACCGGCGACGAGCTGGTGATGCCCGGCGAGCCGCTGCGTCCCGGCGCGATCTACAACTCCAATCGCTACACCCTCGTCGGCCTGCTGCGTGCGGCCGGCTGCGAGGTCAGCGACCTGGGCATCGTGCCCGACCGGCTCGACGCCACGCGCGAAGCCTTGCGACGCGCCGCGGCCGGCCACGATCTCATCCTCACGTCGGGCGGTGTCTCGGTGGGCGAGGAAGACCACCTGCGCCCCGCGGTGCAGGCGGAGGGCCGGCTCGAGCTGTGGCAGATCGCGATCAAGCCCGGCAAACCGCTGGCCTTCGGCGCGGTGCGCCAGCCCGATGGCGGCGAGGCGCTCTACATCGGTCTGCCCGGCAACCCGGTGTCGAGCTTCGTGACCTTCTTGTTGTGCGTGCGGCCGGTGCTGCAGGCGCTGCAGGGCATGCCGGCCACGCCGCCGGCGGCGCTGTCGCTGCGCGCCGCGTTCGACTGGCCCAAGCCCGACAAGCGCCGCGAGTTCCTGCGCGCGCGCCGCGACGCGCAAGGCGATCTGGAGCTCTTCGCCAACCAGAGTTCCGGCGTGCTGACCTCGGCCGTCTGGGCCGAGGGCGTGATCGACAACCCGCCCGGCCGCGCGATCGCGCGCGGCGACACGGTGCGCTTCATTCCGTTCGCGGAGCTGCTTGCATGAAGGTCAGCGTGCGCTATTTCGCTTCGATCCGCGAGGCCCTCGGGCCTGGCGAACAGGTCGAGATCGCGCCGGGCGCCACGCTCGGCGCCTTGCGCGACGCGCTGATCGCGCGCGGCGGGCGCCATGCCGAGGTGCTGGCGCGCGGCCGTGCGCTGCGCGCGGCGTTGAACCAGGTGATGGCCAGCGACGAATCGCTGCCCGTGGGCGAGGGCGCCGAAGTCGCGTTCTTCCCGCCGGTCACCGGAGGCTGACCATGAGCCGCAGGGCCGCTCCCAAGGCGAATGCCGCAGTGCGCAGCACGGAGGATGCCCAATGAACGCACCGCGCGTGTCGATCCAGACCGAGGACTTCGACCTTTCGACCGAGGTCGCGGCGCTGCGCGCGCAGGACCTCGGCGTCGGCGCGGTGGCCAGCTTCGTCGGCACGGTGCGCACGCGCTCGCCACGGCCCGACGAAGGGCAGGGCGTCTCGCTGCTGGAGCTCGAGCACTACCCCGGCATGACCGAGCGCGCGATCGAGGCGATGATCGACGAGGCGCAACGCCGCTTCGACGTGCGCGGCGTGCGGGTCATCCATCGCGTCGGTCCGCTCGAGCCCGGCGCGCAGATCGTGCTCGTCGTCGTGAGCTCGGCGCACCGAGGCGAGGCCTTCTCGGCTTGCGAGTTCCTGATGGACTACCTCAAGACCCAGGCGCCGTTCTGGAAGAAGGAGCACACGCCGCAGGGCGCGCGCTGGGTCGATGCGCGCGAGTCCGACGACGCCGCGCTCGAGCGCTGGGGCATTGCCGCCGCCAACAGCGGGGGCGGCGCTTGACGCCGACGCTCGGCCAGGCGCTCGTGGTCGCCGGCGGGGCCGCCACCGGCGGCGTGCTGCGCTGGCTGCTGGGCTTGTGGCTCAACCCGCTGTGGGGCGGTTTCGCCCTCGGCACGCTGGCGGTCAACGCGGCCGGCGGCTTGCTCGTCGGCTCGATCGGCGCCTGGCTTTTCGTGCAGCCCAGCGAGTGGCTGCGGCTGCTGCTGGTCACCGGCTTGCTGGGCGGCTTCACGACCTTCTCGGCGTTCTCGATCGAATCGCTGATGCTGCTGCAGCGCGGCGCCTTCGGGCTCGCGCTGCTGCACACGGCCGGCCACCTGCTGGGATCGCTCGCTTGCGCGGCGCTCGGCTGGTGGCTGGTCCACGCGCTGCTCGCGCCGCGCTGAGGCGCCCTTCGGCGCACGGCTTGCCCTGCATCAAGCCAGCGTGCTTGAAAAGCCCTGGCGGCGTCCTTACCTTCGAAGCAGTCCCGTTTCGCGAGGTTGACCATGCGCGTCGACAAACTCACCACCAAGTTCCAGGAAGCGCTGGCGGAGGCGCAAAGCCTCGCGGTCACGCGCGACAACCCCTACATCGAGCCGGCCCACCTGCTGGCCGCGATGCTGGCGCAGACCGACGGCCCGAAGGCGCTGCTCGACCGTGCCGGCGTCAACACGGCCGCGCTGCGCGCCGCGATGGAGACCGCGCTGGCCGGCCTGCCCCAGGTGCAAGGCGGCGGTCCGGTCCAACCCGGTCGCGACCTGATTGCCGCGCTGCAAGGCGCCGAGAAGGAGGCCACCAAGCGCGGCGACCAGTTCATTGCCAGCGAGATGTTCCTGCTTGCGCTGGCCGATGCGAAGACCGACCTCGGCGGGATCGTCCGTGGCCACGGCCTCACCCGCAAGGCGCTGGAATCCGCGATCGAGGCGGTGCGCGGCGGCGCGAGCGTCGACTCGGCCGAGGCCGAAGGCGCGCGCGAGGCGCTGAAGAAGTACACGCTCGACCTCACCGAGCGCGCCCGCCAGGGCAAGCTCGACCCGGTGATCGGCCGCGACGACGAGATCCGCCGCGCGATCCAGGTGCTGCAGCGCCGCTCGAAGAACAACCCGGTGCTGATCGGCGAGCCGGGCGTCGGCAAGACGGCCATCGTCGAGGGCCTGGCGCAGCGCATCGTCTCGGGCGAGGTGCCCGATTCGCTCAAGGGCAAGCGCGTGCTGGTGCTCGACATCGCCTTGCTGCTGGCCGGCGCCAAGTTCCGCGGCGAGTTCGAGGAGCGCCTGAAGAACGTGCTCAAGGAGCTGGCGCAAGATGAGGGCCAGACCATCGTCTTCATCGACGAGCTGCACACGATGGTGGGCGCCGGCAAGGCGGAAGGCGCGATCGACGCCGGCAACATGCTCAAGCCGGCGCTGGCGCGCGGCGAGCTGCACTGCATCGGCGCGACCACGCTCGACGAGTACCGCAAGTACATCGAGAAGGACGCCGCGCTCGAGCGCCGCTTCCAGAAGATCCTGGTCGACGAGCCCAGCGTCGAGGCCACGATCGCGATCCTGCGCGGCCTGCAGGAGAAGTACGAGGTGCACCACGGCGTCGAGATCACCGACCCGGCGATCGTCGCCGCGGCCGAGCTCTCGCACCGCTACATCACCGACCGCTTCCTGCCCGACAAGGCCATCGATCTCATCGACGAGGCCGCGGCCAAGATCAAGATCGAGATCGACTCCAAGCCCGAGGCGATGGACCGGCTCGACCGCCGGCTGATCCAGCTCAAGATCGAGCGCGAGGCGGTCAAGAAGGAGAAGGACGAGGCTTCGCAGAAGCGCCTCGGCCTGATCGAGGAAGAGATCGCCAAGCTCGAGCGCGAAGCGGCCGACCTCGAGGAGATCTGGAAGGCCGAGAAGGCCCAGGCCCAGGGCTCGGCGCACGTGAAGGAAGAGATCGACCGCGCGCGCACGCAGATCGAGGAGTTCAAGCGCAAGGGCGACTTCAACAAGGTCGCCGAGCTGCAGTACGGCAAGCTGCCCGAGCTCGAGAAGAAGCTCAAGGAGGCGCAGGCCACCGAGTCCGGCAAGGACGCCGCGGGCAAGCCGCAGCTGCTGCGCACGCAAGTCGGCGCCGAGGAGATCGCCGAGGTGGTCGCGCGCGCGACCGGCATCCCGGTGTCCAAGCTGATGCAAGGCGAGCGCGACAAGCTGCTGCAGATGGAAACCCGCCTGCACGAGCGCGTGGTCGGGCAGGACGAGGCGATCCGCGCCGTGGCCGACGCGATCCGCCGCTCGCGCGCCGGCCTGTCGGACCCGAACCGTCCGACCGGCTCGTTCCTCTTCCTCGGGCCCACGGGCGTCGGCAAGACCGAGCTGTGCAAGGCGCTGGCCGCGTTCCTGTTCGACACCGAGGAGGCCATGATCCGCATCGACATGAGCGAGTTCATGGAGAAGCACTCGGTCAGCCGCCTGATCGGCGCGCCACCGGGCTACGTGGGCTACGACGAGGGCGGCTACCTGACGGAAGCGGTGCGCCGCAAGCCGTATGCGGTGATCCTGCTCGACGAGGTCGAGAAGGCCCACCCGGACGTCTTCAACGTGCTGCTGCAGGTGCTCGACGACGGGCGGCTCACCGATGGCCAGGGCCGCACGGTCGACTTCAAGAACACGGTCGTCGTGATGACCAGCAACCTCGGCTCGCACATGATCATGCAGATGGCGGGGCAGGACCCGGAGCTGATCCGCGAGGCGGTGTGGGGCGAGGTCAAGCAGCACTTCCGCCCCGAGTTCCTCAACCGCATCGACGAGACGGTGGTGTTCCACGCGCTCGACGCGCAGCATATCGAGGGCATCGCGAAGATCCAGCTGCGTGCGCTCGAGCAGCGCCTGGCCAAGCTCGACCTCGCGCTCGACGTGACGCCGGCGGCGCTGGCGGAGCTGGCCAAGGTGGGCTTCGATCCGGTGTTCGGCGCGCGACCGCTCAAGCGCGCGATCCAGCAGCGCATCGAGAACCCGTTGTCGAAGCTGCTGCTCGAAGGGCGCTTCGTGCCCAAGGACACGGTCCCGGTCGACGTCGATCCGATCCGCGCGCCGGGCGAGTTCCGCTTCGAGAGGATCTGAGCCCCCCACGCTTGCGGCTGCGCCGCTGCGCTGCCCCCGGAGGGGGGCTGGCCGGCCTTGGGGCGGTCCGGCGGCCGGCCGTTGGTTCTCGCTCAGCGCGCGGCGGGGCCGGCGTCGAGCTTGCGCAGCTGATCGCGCAGCGTGTCGATCGGCGGTGCGTGCAGCTTGTCGATCACGAGGTGCAGCATCGCGCCGACCGGCAGGCCGGTCAGCGCGGGCAGCGCGCGCAGCAGCAGGTGGTGCTGGCCCAGGGTGACCAGGCAGTCCGGTGGCGCCGCGCCCAGCCCCATCGCGCGGCTGGCGTTGGCCAGCGCGCCGACGATCGTGGTGCCGTGGCGTGCCAGGTCCTCGGCGCTCGGGCGCGCGCCGGCGTGGCCGAGCGGGCGGCCGCTGCCGGGCTCGAAGGCGCAGGCACTGACGACGCCTTGCAGATGGGCCACCGCGCCGAGGTAGCGCGCCAGCGGCGAGTGGTCGGCCGGCGCCGCGGCGCCGATGGTCGGCATCGGGATCGGCGCGACGGGTGCCGGCGCCGCGGCTGGCACGGCAGGGGTGGCGGGCGTGGCGGGTGTGGCCGGCTTCTGGCTGCTGGTCAGCAACGGCAGCCTGGAGGCGTCGACGCCCGGCTGGCTGCGCCGCTGCAGGTCGTTCCAGGCCACCGCGAGCTGCTGCCAGACGTCGGCCGGCCGCGAGACCGGCGGCGTGACCGAGGCCTCGATCGCGGTGGCGGTGCGAAAAGCCGCGACCTGCGTCGCCAGCGCCGGGTTGGACTGCAGCGGCAGGAAAAGGATTCGCCGGCAGGTCCAGCCGCGCTGCAGCACGGCGCGGTGCCAGGGCTCGAGATGGGTCTGGATCACGTGGCCCGGCAGGTTGCCGACCATCACGATGCCCAGCCGGCTGCGGCTGAACAGCACCTGCGCCATCGCATGGCGCGACGCGGTATCGGCGTCGATCTCGGTGGCGTACAGCCGCACCGTGCTGCCGTTGGCCGCCGGGCAGTCGACGAACTGCAGCGTGGCCAGCGGCGTGCCGACGCCCGAGCGGCGGATCACGAGCTGCTGCACCGAGCGCTGCGCCGCGGCCGCGATGCCGGTCAGGAGCTGGCGCGCCACGCCCGCGGTGCCGAGGTCGTGCACCGCCACGAAGCTGGGCTGCAGGAAGTCGAACTGCTGGACCAGGGCCTCGGCCGGGTCACAGGAGACGAACAGCTCGCGCATGCCGTTGCCGACCGCGCGGCCGATGTCGCGCGCCTCGCCGTCTTCGGTGCTGCCGGCGACCTGCGTCTGGACGCGCGTCGACTCCCAGTTCGCGGCAGGCGTGTTCGGCGGGCGGGAGGTGATCGGGTTCATCGTGCAGCCAGGGTTGGCGGGCCGAAGGCCCGGCGTCGTGCGAGTGTAGGAGCCCGCAGCCGGCGCCGGATCAGGCTCGCTCCCTAGAATGGCCCCATGACCACGACTTCCCGCAACGCCGGCTCATCCGCGCCGGTCGTGATCGTCGGTGCCGGCCTGGCCGGGCTGACGGTAGCCTTGCAGCTGGCCGCCGAGCGGCCCGTCACCGTGCTTGCCAAGCGCCGCCTCGACGAGGGCGCCACCGCCTGGGCCCAAGGCGGCATCGTCGGCGTGCTCGGCGACGACGACAGCGTCGAAAGCCATGTGCGCGACACGCAGGACGCCGGGGCCGGGCTGGTCGACGAGCACACCGCGCGCTTCATCGCCGAGCACAGTGCGCAGGCGATCGAGTGGCTGGTCAAGCGCGGCGTGCCGTTCTCGCCCGACCCGCAAGGACCGCTGGGCCTGCACCTGACGCGCGAGGGCGGCCATGCGGTGCGCCGCATCGCCCACGCGGCCGACGCCACCGGGCGCGCGATCCACGAGGTGCTGCTGGCCGAAGCCCGTGCCCATCCGAACATCACGCTGCGCGAGCGCTGGATGGCGGTCGACCTGATCACCTCGCGCCACCTCAAGCGCGACGAGCTGTCGCGCTGCTACGGCGTCTATGCGCTGGACATCGACTCGGGCCGCGTCGAGACGCTGCCCGCCGCGGCCGTGGTGCTGGCCACCGGCGGTGCCGGCAAGGTCTACCGCTACACCACCAATCCCGACACCGCGACCGGCGACGGCATCGCGATGGCGTGGCGCGCCGGCTGCCGGGTCGGGAACATGGAGTTCATCCAGTTCCATCCGACCTGCCTGTACCACCCGCAGGAGCGCAGCTTCCTGATCACGGAGGCCTTGCGCGGCGAGGGCGCACAACTCAAGCTGCCCAATCACAACGGCGAGGGCACGCGCTTCATGGCCGCGCACGACGAGCGGCTCGAGCTTGCGCCGCGCGACATCGTCGCGCGCGCGATCGACTTCGAGATGAAGAAGCATGGCGTCGACTACGTGCTGCTCGACGCCACCCATCTCGGCGAAGCTTTCCTGAAGGAACACTTCCCGACCATCCATGCGCGCTGCCTGGCGCTGGGCATCGACATCGCCCGCCAGCCGATCCCGGTGGTGCCCGCGGCGCACTACACCTGCGGCGGCGTGGTGACCGACCTCGACGGCCGCACCGACCTGCCGGGCCTCTACGCGGTGGGCGAGACCACCTACACCGGCCTGCACGGCGCCAACCGGCTCGCGAGCAACTCTCTGCTCGAGTGCGTGGTGTTCGGCCAGACCTGCGCGGCGAGCATCCTGCAGGCGCAGTCCGAGCCGCTGCCGTCGCCGCCGGCCTGGGACGAGAGCCAGGTCGAGAACGCCGACGAGCAGGTCGTGATCTCGCACAACTGGGACGAATTGCGCCTGGTGATGTGGAACTACGTCGGCATCGTGCGCACGACCAAGCGGCTGGAGCGGGCCTTGCACCGCATCAAGCTGCTCAAGAGCGAGATCGACGACTACTACGCAGCCTTCCGCGTGACGCGCGATTTGCTCGAGCTGCGCAACCTGGTCGACTGCGCCGAGCTGATCGTGCGCTCGGCACTCGCGCGGCACGAAAGCCGCGGGCTGCACTTCAGCCGCGACTTCCCGCGCACGCTGCCGGTGAGCTTTCCGACGATCCTGTCGAGAAAGCCAAAGAAGAGGGATGCCTGGTTGCCCTAGCGTTTACGACCGCGCATGCATGGCTTCACGGGCCTGCACGAATTCAAAGGCGTAACGTACGGCGGCGTCCAGTTCCTTCTGGGAGCGATCCCGCTCTGTCCCCGACTGGTAGAACGCCAGGTCGGCCATGTGGCGGATGTAGCGCGGCGGCAGGCGGTTGAGCGCGACGCAGGCCACGTCGGGCAGCAGCTCGGGGCGCATCTGGCCGTACTGCGGCGCCAGCGCGGACACGGCCGCGAACACCAGGCGCTCCTGGTGGTTGTGGATCGACGAGAAGTCCGCGCTCATGACATCGGTTTCCTGGCAGGGATGGGCCAGTGTCGACGTGCCGCGCGCGCGGCGATGGGCCGAAGAAGCGCCGTCGGGCGGCGCAGTTCGGCGTTTCCGTGCGTCAGATCGTGTCCAGCACGCGCATCGAGAAGTCGACCGCGCGCACGTCCTTGGTCAGCTTGCCGACCGAGATGCGGTCGACGCCTGTCTCGGCGATCGCGCGCAGCGCGTCGAGCGTGACGCCGCCCGATGTCTCGAGCAGCGCGCGATGTGCGGTGATCGCCACCGCCTCGCGCATCATCTCGAGGCTGAAGTTGTCGATCAGGATGCTGGTCGCGCCGCTGTCCAGCGCCTCCTTCAGCTGCTCGATCGACTCCACCTCGATCTGGATGCCGATGCCTGGCGCCTGCGCCTGCACCAGCGTCTGCGCGGCGCGCAGCGCGGCGGTCACGCCGCCGGCCGAGGCGATGTGGTTCTCCTTGATCAGGATACCGTCGTAGAGCGCCAGCCGCTGGTTGTGGCCGCCGCCGACGCGCACCGCGTACTTCTGCGCCAGGCGCAGGCCGGGCAGGGTCTTGCGCGTGTCGAGCACGGCGCAGCCCTTGGGGTTGGGCGAGGCGCCGTCGATCGCGCGCGCGTACTGGCGCGTGACCGTGGCGGTGCCGGACAGCAACTGCAGGAAGTTGAGTGCCGGGCGCTCGGAGGTCAGCAGCGCACGGGCGTCGGCCTCGATCGTGCAGACGATGTCGTCGGGCTTGAGGTCGCTGCCTTCGGCGTGCAGCCACTCGATGCGGGAACGCGCATCGACGGCGGCGAACACACCGTCGAACCAGTCGCGCCCGGCCAGCACCGCGTGCTCGCGCACGATCACGCGGGCGCGCACGCGCCGTTCGGCCGGCACCAGGCGCGCGGTCCAGTCGGCGACGCCGATGTCTTCCTCGAGCGCGTCGCGCACGTTGCGCGCGCGGGCCTCGGCGAGGCTCTCGTTGTGGTCAAAGCTCAGGCTCATGTTCTGGTTCAGGCGGCGCCGATGTTCTTGACGAAGCCGCGCTGCGGCGTCGCGAGCGAAGACGGGTTCGCCTTCACGAAGTCGAGCATGCGCTCGATGCAGCCCAGCGCCTGGCCGCGCGTCGGCTCGGGCACGAGAATCTCGCCCGTGCCCTGCTCAAGGCAGTCGACCACGCCTTGCAGCGCATTCATCGCCATCCACGGGCAGTGCGCGCAGCTCTTGCAGGTGGCGCTGTTGCCGGCGGTGGGCGCCTCGAGCAGCCGCTTGCCCGGCGCGAGCTGGCGCATGCGGTGCAGGATGCCGTTGTCGGTGGCGACGATGAACTCGTGCCGGTCGCTCTCCACCACGGCCTTGATCAGCTGCGAGGTCGAGCCCACCACGTCGGCGAGCTCGACGACGCGCTTGGGAGACTCGGGATGCACGAGCACCAGCGCATCGGGGTGGTCGCGCTTCATCAGCTCGAGCTCGAGGCCCTTGAACTCGTCGTGCACGATGCACTCGCCGTTCCACAGCAGCATGTCGGCGCCGGTCTCGTCGGCGATGTAGCGGCCGAGGTGGCGGTCGGGCGCCCACAGGATCTTCTCGCCGCGCTCGTGCAGGTGGCGCACGATGGCCAGGGCGCAGGAGCTGGTGACCATCCAGTCGGCGCGGGCCTTCACGGCGGCGCTGGTGTTGGCGTAGACGACGACGGTGCGGTCCGGGTGGGCGTCGCAGAACCTGGCGAAGTCGTCGGGCGGGCAGCCGAGGTCGAGCGAGCAGGTCGCATCGAGGTCGGGCATCAGCACGCGCTTGTCGGGCGACAGGATCTTGGCCGACTCGCCCATGAAGCGCACGCCGGCGACGACCAGGGTCTTGGCTTCGTGGTCGCGGCCGAAGCGCGCCATCTCGAGCGAGTCGGACACGCAGCCGCCGGTCTCGAGCGCGAGGTCTTGCAGGTCGCCGTCGACGTAGTAGTGCGCGACGAGCACGGCGTTGTGCTTCTTGAGCAGCGCCTTGGCGCGCGCCTTCGCGGCCTCGCGTTCGCTGGGCGAGAGCGCCCGGGGCACCTTGGCCCACGCATGCGCGGTGCAGCTCGCGCCGCTGGCGTCCTGGCGGGTGAAGTCGTAGAGAACTTGCTGGGACATGGAAGGCTCCTGAGGGCAATTTTCGCCTGTTCGCCGGAGTGCGCCCCGAACGGGGCCATCCGCGCGCGACCGCGGCCGAATTGCTCCTGGCCGGCCCGGCCATTGAGATCCGCGGCCGAACGCCGCGCAGCGCGCCGATCGCATGCGAACCTCGCCGGCCGGCGTGGAGCGGGGCGGAGGATGCAGTGGTTCGACGAACGACGGTGTGTTGGATGCTGGCCGCGATCGTGGCGTTCGCGGGCTGCGCCCGCCACGAACGGGCGGGAACCGCGCACCCGCTGGGCGCCGAGGTCGCGAGCGCGCAGAAGGCTCTGCTCGACATGCTGGCGACCGACGCTGCCGCGCTTGTCGCCTTCGAATCCGAGCGCGATCGCTTGTTGGCCCTGCGGGCGCAGTTGTGTGCAAGCGAGCATCCCCTCGGCGCCTTGGCGTCGGTCGAGAACCTGCGAGGAACGTCCAGCCCCGAGCGCTGCTTCGCCGAGCAGGACGCGCGGCTGCTGAGCTTCATCCGCTCGCGCGCCATCGAGGCGCGCCTGGCGCCGGGCCAGGCCGTGGCGGCCCCCACGCGCCGGTCCGGGCGGACTGAGCCTCAGCCGGCCGACGCGAAGAAGCGGCTCGGCGGCGCGCCCACCGAGCGCCGCACCATCGCCGAGAAGGCGCTCGGGCTCGCATAGCCCAGCTCGGCCGCGATCTGCGCCATCGGCTGCTTGCGCGCGGCCATCGCGAGCGCGCGGGCCAGCAGCACCTGCTGGCGCCACTGGACGAAGCTGGTGCCGAGGTCCTGGCGGAACAGGCGCGCGACCGTGCGCTCGCTGGCGCCGACGTCGCGCGACCAGTCGGCCAGCGTGGCGTGGCGCGTGGGATCGTCAAGCACCGCTTCGCACAGCGCGCGCAGGCGCTTGTCGCGCGGCAGGTCGACGCCCAGGCGCACCGGGCGGGCGCGCCGCAGCTCGTCGCGCAGCAGGTCGGCGATCAGGCGTTCGCGCTGCAACTCGGCGGCGTCGGGCGGCTCGCCGCCGTCAGGTGCGGTCGGCAGCGCCAGCACCAAGGCGCGCAGCAGGTCGGACACCTCGAGCACGCGGCAGCCGCGCCACGCGGCCTCGTCGGCGCGCGGCACCGCGGGGCCGCAGCGGCCCGCGGCCTGGTGCAGGTAGAGCGTGCGCAGGTGGCAGGTCTCGACCACGGTGATCGCGTGCTCGACCCCCGGCGGGATCCACACCGCGCGCGACGGCGGCACGAGGTAGGTGCCGCGGTCGGCGGTCAGGCGCATCACGCCGGTGGCCGAGAACGCGAGCTGGGCCCAGGGGTGCGAATGCGGCTCGACCTGGGTGTCGGCCTCCAGCCAGTGCGACTTGGCGCGCAGCGGCCGCTCGCGCGTCGGTGCGAACAGCATCGGCGTCAGCGGGCCGATCACCGGGCCGCGCGCGGCCGTCTGGGGGCGTCTTGGCATGATCTCGACAGTGTTTGACGTTCTATCGTAAGCCCGCCGACCGGCCCACGCCTACGATAAGGGCATGAGTTCCACCGCCCCCGCGACCACCCCGGCCATCGCCGTGCCGCTGAAGCAGGATGCCCGCACGATCGGCCTGATCGGCCTCGCGCACGGCACCTCGCACTTCTTCCACATGCTGCTGCCGCCGCTGTTTCCGGCCTTCATCCGGGACTTCGGCCTGAGCTATTCGGAGCTGGGCCTGCTGGTCACGATCTTCTTCGTGATCTCGGGCATCGGCCAGGCGCTGTCGGGCTTCCTGGTCGACCGCGTCGGCGCGCGGCCGGTGCTGTTCGTGGCGCTGTCGTGCTTCGTGTTCGCCGCGCTGGCGGCGGCCAGCGCGAACGGCTTCGCGGGCCTGTTGCTGGCGGCCTCGCTCGCGGGCCTGGGCAACGCGCCGTTCCACCCGGTCGACTTCACCATCCTCAACAAGCGCGTTTCGCAGCCGCGCCTGGGCCATGCGTTCTCGGTGCACGGCATCACTGGCAACCTCGGCTGGGCGGCGGCGCCGGTGTTCTACACCGCGCTCACGGCGGCGACCGGCTCGTGGCGGCTGGCCTACGTCGGCGGCGCCATCGTCGCGGCGGTCGTGCTGCTCACGATGCTGCTGCATCGCGACGCCCTCGACGATCGCCAGGGCGCCTGGGCGCACGAGAAGAAGGCCGGCGCAGGCCTGGCCGACGAGCATCCGATGGCCTTTTTGAAGCTGCCGTCGGTGTGGCTGTGCTTCTCGTTCTTCTTCTGGACCACCGCGGCGCTGAGCGCGATCCAGAGCTTCGCGAGCCCGGCGCTGCAGCAGATGTACGGCCTGCCGCTGTCGATCACCGCCTTCGTGGTCACCGGCTACATGCTGTGCGGCGCGGTCGGCATGGTGATCGGCGGCTTCCTGGTCGCGCGCGTGCAGCGGCTGGAGCGCACGATCGCCGCCGCGATGGCCGTCGCCGCCGGCTTGCTGATGCTGGCCGGCAGCGGCTGGCTGCCAGGCCTCGCGGCGGCCGGCGTCGCGGCCCTCGCGGGCTTTGGCACCGGCCTGGCCGGGCCGTCGCGCGACATGCTGATCAAGCGCGCGGCGCCGCCGGGGGCGACCGGCCGCGTCTACGGCACGGTCTACTCGGGCCTGGACCTCGGCTTCGCGGTCGCGGCGCCGGTGTTCGGTGCGCTGCTCGACCACGGCAGCCCGAACGCGGTGTTTCACGGCTCGGCGCTGGCGCTCGCGCTGGGCGTCGCATCGGCCTCGCTCGTCGGCCTGCGGCTCGCGCGTCGCAGCGTGGTGCCTGCCGCCGCCTGAGCGTCTTCGGGCCGGCTAAAGTGCCGGCATGACCACAAGCCATACCCCCTCGCGCCTTGCCGGCCACGCGCTGGTCGAGGCGCTGATCGCGCAGGGCGTCGACACCTGCTTCGGCGTGCCGGGCGAGAGCTTTCTCGCGGTGCTCGACGGCTTCCACGAACACGCGCAGCGCATCCGCTTCGTCGCCTGCCGCCAGGAGGGCGGCGCGGCCTTCATGGCCGAGGCGGGCGCCAAGCTGACCGGCAAGCCCGGCGTGTGCTTCGTGACGCGCGGCCCCGGCGCCACCAACGCGAGCATCGGCCTGCACACGGCCTTCCAGGACTCGACGCCGATGATCCTGTTCATCGGCCAGGTCGGCTCCGACATGCGCGACCGCGAGGCCTTCCAGGAGCTCGACTACCGCGCGGTGTTCGGCCCCAACAGCCTGGGCTTCGCGAAGTGGGCGACCGAGATCCCGAGCGCCGACCGGCTGCCGGAGTACGTCGCGCGGGCCTTCCACGTGGCGCAGCAGGGCCGGCCCGGCCCGGTGGTGCTGGCGCTGCCCGAAGACATGCTGACCACGCCGACGACGGCGCCGGTGCTGGCGCGCGTCGAGCCGGCGCAAGCCTGGCCCGCGCCCGGCGCGTTGCGCGAGGTGCGCTCGCTGCTGCTCGCATCGCAACGCCCGCTGGTGATCGCCGGCGGCGGCGGCTGGACGCCGGAGGCGACGCATGCGCTGGAGCGCTTCGCCGAGAACTGGCAGTTGCCGGTCGGCTGCGCGTTTCGCCGCCAGGACTTGTTCGACAACGGCCACCGGCTCTATGCCGGCGACATCGGCATCGGCATCAATCCGAAGCTCGCGCAGCGCGTGAAGGACGCCGACCTCGTGATCGCGCTCGGCGCGCGGCTCGACGAGATGACCACCGGTGGCTACACGCTGCTGGCCGCGCCGCGGCCGACGCAGAAGCTGATCCATGTTCACGCCGGGCCCGAGGAGCTGGGCCGCGTCTACGCCGCCGACCTGCTGCTGCAATCGAGCATGGCGAGCGCCGCGAAGGCGCTCGAATCGCTCGCCGCGCCGACGCAGCTGCCCTGGGCCGACTGGGCCGCCGCCGCGCGCGCCGACTACGAGGCCAACCAGGTGCCGCAGCCGGTCGAGCCGCTCGACATGGCGGCGGTCGTACGCTCGCTCACGCGCCATGCGCCCGATGCCGTCTACACCAACGGCGCCGGCAACTACAGCGGCTGGCTGCACCGCTACCACCGCTACGGCGCGCTGCACCGCACGGGCCGCACCCAGCTCGCACCGACCAGCGGCGCGATGGGCTACGGCCTGCCGGCCGCGGTGGCCGCGAGCCTGCTGGCGCCGCATCGCCACGTGATCAACCTCGCCGGCGACGGCGACTTCCTGATGAACGGCCAGGAGCTCGCCACCGCCAGCGCCTACGGCGCCGGCCGCGAAGGCGGCGGGCGGCTGATCTCGATCGTCGTCGACAACGGCACCTACGGCACGATCCGCATGCATCAGGAGCGCGAGTACCCGGCGCGCGTCTCGGGCACCGCGCTGGCCAACCCCGACTTCGCGGCGCTGGCGCGCGCCTACGGCTGGGCCGGCGAGCGCGTCGAGGCGACGGCGGCGTTCGAGCCGGCGCTGGTGCGTGCGCTCGAGCGCCGCGAGCCCACGCTGCTGCACCTGGTGCTCGACGAGAACGTCAGCACCAGTCGCACGACGCTCGCGGCGATCCGCGGCGCCGCGCTTGCCAGGCAAGGCTGATCGGCACGGCAGGACGGAGGGCGCGATGCAATCTTCGATATTTCGCGCGCTGGCGCTGGCTTTCGCGATGCCGGCGCTGGCCGCCTGCAACACCGCGTCGATGATGCCCACCGCATCCGACGGCGCCACGCCCGCGATCACCGGCGACTGGATCGTCGAGCGGATTGGCGACCAGCCGGTCGTGCCCGACAGCCCCGCGCGCCTGAGCTTTGGCGCCGACGGCCGCGTCAGCGGCAACCTGAGCTGCAACCAGGGCGTGGGCCGCTACGCGCAGCAGGGCGCTTCGCTCACGTTCGGCGAGGGCATGGCGATGACCAAGCGCGCCTGCGACGGGCCGCTGGGAGAGCAGGAGAGCCGGCTTGTCGCGGCGCTGGGCAAGGTCGGCAGCGCCGCGGTGGTCGACGACAAGCTGGAACTGCGCGGCAAGGACGGCGCCTTGCTCGTGCGCGCGACCAAGGCCGAACGCACCGCGTCGAAGCCGGCGACGCCGACGCCCGCCTCGCGCTACTGACGACCCCCACGCTTGCGGCTGCGCCGCTGGCGCTGCCCCCCAAGGGGGCTGGCCGGCCTTGGGGCGACCCGGCGGCCGGCCGGCACCTTAGCCTTGGTTGGGGCGCCGCCCCAGCATCAACAGCACCACGCCCGCCAGCACCACCGCCGCCGCGCCCCATTCGGCGCCGGTGACCACCTCGCCGCCGAGCGTGACGCCCAGCAGCATCGCGATCACCGGGTTCACGTAGCAGTAGCTCGATGCCAAGGCGGGCGTCGCATGCGCGAGCAGCAGCATGTAGGCGTTGAACGCGATCAGCGAGCCGGCAACCACGAGGTACAGCCATGCGGCGACGGCGCTCGGCTCGGGCGGCCAGTTCGCGACGACCGTGGGCAGCTCGCCGTCCAGGCCGGCCAGCGCGAGCAGCACGACGCCGCCGCAGATCATCTCGCTGGCAAAGCCCATCGCGCCCGGCGCGAGCGGCGTCACGCGCTGCGACAGCAGGCTGCCGACCGTCCAGGTGATGCAGGCGGTGGCGATCGCGACCAGCCCGGCCGGCGACGACTGGAAGCCCGCGCCTTGCGTCAGCATCAGCACGCCGGCCAGACCGACCGCGATGCCCAGCGCTTCGAGCCGCGTCGGCAGCTCGCGCCAGAACACCAGGCCCAGCGCCATCATCACCGGCACGATCGCAATGAAGGCCACCACCAGGCCCGAGCCGACCGTGACCTCGGCGTAGGCGGTGCCGCCCATGCCGCCGCCCAGCATCAGCGTGCCGACCAGCAGGGCATGACGCCACTGCTTCGCGCTCGGCCACGGCGCACGCCTGACCCAGCGCATCCACGCGGCCAGCAGCACGCCGGCGACGACGAAGCGCGAGCCCATCTGGAAGAACGGCGGAAAGCTGACCAGCGCGAACTTGATCGCGAGGTAGGTGGAGCCCCAGACCAGCCAGGTGGCGGCCAGGCAGGCGATCACCAGTGGCGAAAACGAAGGGCGCGAGAGCGGGATGACGGCGGCGGACATGGCGAAATCGTAGAAGGCGAGAGGTCGATGATCGAGAGGAACCGTTCGAAAAATGGCGGGAGAGTCCGTTGATTCGAAGGACTTTTGGCTGCTACGCTTTCGACATGACCACCGAAACCCTGGACGGCTACGACGCGCGCATCCTCGCCGAGCTGCAGGCCGACGCGCGCATCAGCATGGCCGAGCTCGGCCGCCGCGTGCACCTGAGCCCGCCGGCCGTGACCGAGCGCGTGCGCAAGCTCGAGGCCGCCGGCGTGATCACCGGCTACCGGGCCACGGTCAACCTCGCCGCGCTGGGCTTCGGCATCCGCGCGATGGTGCGCGTCGGGCGCGCCGACTATGCACGCATGGTCAAGCTGGTCCAGCACACGCCCGAGGTCATCAATGCCTACAACGTGACCGGCGAGGACAGCTGGATCCTCGAGATCGCGGTGATCGACGTGGCGCACCTCGATGCCGTGGTCAGCAAGTTCTGCATCGTCACCGAGACCTCGACCGCGATCATCCTCAACGCCGTGCGCGAGCACCAGCCGATGCTGCCGGCGCGGCGCGAGGACGTGAAGCCGCCGACCCGCAAAGTGGAGAACGCCTGATGGCCACCGAGCTCTCGACCTGCGACCTGTGCGACGAGCACAAGGCCGACACCTCCGGCGCCTTTCGCGTGCTGCCGCCGGGCTTTCACAGCTACGGCGGCCGCGTGCGCTTCGGCGGGCCGGTCAGCACCGTCAAGTGCTTCGAGGACAACTCGCTGGTCAAGGCTGCGCTCGACGAGCCGGGCCAGGGCCGTGTGCTGGTGGTCGACGGCGGCGGCTCGCTGCGTCGCGCGCTGGTTGGCGGCAACCTGGCCGCCGCCGCGGCGAAGAACGGCTGGGCCGGCATCGTCGTCAACGGCTGCGTGCGCGACAGCGCCGAGCTCGCCGCCAGCGCGGTCGGCATCAAGGCGCTGGGCCTGATGCCGCTGCCGACCGACAAGCGCAACGAGGGCCAACGCGACGTGGCGGTGCTCGTGCAAGGCGTGCCGGTGCGCCCGGGCGAGTGGCTTTATGCCGACGAGGACGGCGTCGTCGTGATGGACCGCTGCGCCGCCTGAGCCGTTACCCGCTCAGGGGGCGTCGGCCGACGCGGCGCCGCGTCCTGGGCGGCCCGGGATGGGTCCGACTTGCGCCGTCGGAACCTCGGTGCTGACATGGCGAGCGATCTGCCACCAGGCGATCAGCCGCTCGAAGCTGCCGTCGAAGCCGCGCAGGCGCAGCTGTTCCGCGACGAGCGAGCAGAACTCCGCCGAGCCGCGGTCCAGCACGGAACGCGCGGACAGCCTGTCGCAGTGAAGGTAGACGCGCTTGAGTTCGGCGACCGGCATGTGCATCGGCTGCGACGACGTCGCCAGGGCCGCACCGTGCATGGCCACGCAGCTCAGGACGGCCAGGATCCATTGCCTTTTCATGGTGTCCTCCGGTTGCCGTGTTCGTGGCGTAATATATAGACTGGTCTACTGAGTTCTTCAAACCATGGCAGACCCGATTTCCTCCAAAGGTATTGACTCGCGCGCGCGCATGATCGATGCGGCGATCCTGCTCATGCGCCACGGCGGGCTGTCGGCAGCGGGCATCAATGAGATCGTGAAGGCCAGCGGCGCACCGAAGGGCTCCGTCTACCACTTCTTTCCGCAGGGCAAGACGCAGCTCGCGCGCGAGGCGCTGGCCGAGTATTCGCAGCGCCTGCTGGCCGTGTTCGAGCAGGGCCTGCGAGGCGGCCGAACGCCCGGCGGCAAGGTCCGTTCGGTGTTCAGGCTGTTTGCGCAGCGCCTCGAGGACGGCGAGTTCCGCCAGAGCTGCGCGGCCGGCGCCGTCTGCCTCGATCTCGGCCCTGATCTCGAGACCGTGCGCGAGGTGATCGCCACTGCCTTCTCGGCGTGGATCGAGCTGCTGGCTGGCGGGATCGGCTTCGAGGACCGGCGCCGCGCGCGATCGTTCGCCGGCCTGATGCTGACCGCGATTGAAGGCGCCGGCATCCTGGGGCGCGCCGAGCATTCGAGCCGGTCGTTCATTGAGGCGGGCCAGTGGCTTGGCGAACTGGCGGACCGAGAGGCCTCGCGCGGCGCAGCCGGCTGAGCCTCGCGCCGACGCGTGCGGCCCGCGATCGGATGACGTGCGCGATCTGGACGAGCGGCACGACCGCTCCCTAATCTGAGGGCAACGCTGCCGCGGCCGGCAACCAGGCTTCCTCCACCTTGCGCCGCGGCCTTTCGCGACTGCGCGCAGGCGACGCGACGCCGCCGTTCATCGCCGTCCAGACGCGCTCCGGATCTCGTCCGAGCCGGCCGCGGTGTCGATTCATTTGTCCGGAACAAGCCTTCGCCGAGGAAAGACCATGTCCAACAAGGCATTCCAACAACTGGCCGTCGGGGCGGCCTTGACCTTGAGCGCCGTCGCGGCCTGCGCCGACTGCGGCGCGCTGCCGAGCTGGAGCACGCTGAAGAGTGCGTTGACCAACGCTGTCGCAGCCGAGAGCTCAGGCCTCAACTTCCAGATGTGGGCCACGATCGTCGACCGCGACGGCACGGTCTGCGCCGTGGCGTTCTCCGGCGCCAACCGCGCGTCTCAGTGGCCGGGCAGCCGCGTGATCTCGGCGCAGAAGGCGAACACCGCCAACGCCTTCAGCCTCAACGGTCCCATTCCCGGCGGCGGTGCGTTCGCCAACGGCCTGGCACTGTCGACCGCCAATCTCTACTCGGCGGTCCAGCCGGGCGGCAGCCTCTACGGCCTGCAGCACAGCAACCCCGTCAACACCGAAGTCGCCTACGGCGGCAATCCTTCGAACAACGGGCAGGCCAACGACTTCATGGTCGGCAAGAAGATCGGCGGTGTGAACGTGTTCGGCGGCGGACTCGCCTTGTACAGCGCGGACCACAAGGTCGTCGGCGCGGTCGGCGTGAGCGGCGACACCTCGTGTGCCGATCACATGATCGCCTGGCGCCTGCGCGCCGGACTCTCGCTCGACAACCTGCTCGGCGTGGCCGGCGTCAGCGGCGACGCGGCGCGGCCCGACAACATCGTGTTCGACATCACCGGCGGCGTCAGCGCGGGCGGCTTCGGCCATCCGGTGTGCCTGAACAACACCACGGCCCCGGGCTCGCTGCCGGCGGCCAACCACTGAGGCAGCCGCAGCGCACGGCGGGCTGCGGTTGCTAGCTGCCGATGGCGTCGCCGGCCACGAGGTAGTGGCCGCCCGCCACGTGGTGCAGGGTTCGCAGCCCGTCGTGGCCCTCGAAGTGCCAGCGGCCGTTCGAGTGCACGCGCTCGTCGGCCCACGCTGCCGTGACCTCGCCGAGGAACAGGTCGTAGGCCTGCTGGACGTGCGGCTCGGGCAGCAGCCGGCAGGCCAGCCAGGCGACGCAGCCGCCGATCAGCGGCGCGTCGGCGCCGGGCACCTGCTCGAAGCGCAGGCCGTCCAGCGTCGCGAGCTTGTCGACCTCATGGCCGCTGCGGTTGCCGATGGCGGTGACCAACTCGACCTGGGCGCGGCAGGGCACGCTCAGCACGAAGTGCCCCGAGGCTTCGACCAGGCCGCGCGTGAACGTCGCCTTGTCGAGCACCACCGCCACCTTGGGCGGCGAGAAATCCAAAGGCATGTTCCAGGCCGCGGCCATCACGTTGCAGCGTCCGCCGTGCGCCGCGCTCACCAGCACGGTCGGGCCGTGGTTCAGCAGCCGGTAGGCCTTGGGCAGCTCGACCGGCCGGCGCGTCACCGCAGGATCTCCAGCAGGCGGTCGAGGCCGCCTTGCTCGATCGAGACCATGGCCTTCTCGCGCACCGCCGGCTTGGCGTGATAGGCCACCGAGAGGCCGGCCGCGCCCATCATCGGCAGGTCGTTGGCGCCGTCGCCCACGGCGATCGCCTGCGTCGGCGCGATGCCCAGCGTCGCGCAGGTCTGCAGCAGCATGCGGCGTTTCTCGGCACCGTCGCAGATGTCGCCCCAGGGCTGGTCGACCAGGCGGCCGGTCAGGTAGCCGCCTTCGGTGCCCAGCACGTTGCTGCGCGTGAAGTCGAGGCTCAGCCGCTCGCGCAGCCGTTCGGTGAAGAAGGTGAAGCCGCCGGAGACCAGCAGGATCTTCAAGCCCGCGGCCTGGCAGGCGCGCACCAGGGTCTCGGCGCCGGGGTTCAGTTGCAGGCGCCGCTCGTAGACCTCATGCAGCGCCGACACCGGCACGCCCTTGAGCAGTGCGACGCGCTGGCGCAGGCTTTCCTTGAAGTCGGCGATCTCGCCGCGCATCGTGGCCTCGGTGATCGCGGCCACCTCGGCCTTGAGCCCGACGGCATCGGCGATCTCGTCGACGCATTCGATGTTGATCAGCGTCGAATCCATGTCGAACGCGATCAGCTTGAAGTCGGCCAGGCGCAGCGGCGCTGCGATGCCTCGAAGGACGAGGCCGGGGGCGAAGAGGGCGGTCGTGGTCATGAGCGACCGATTATCGCGGGGGCTCGCGCACGGCAGCGCCCAGGCGTAGAGTGCGCGCCCTGTCCCACCGCTTTCTGGAGGGTGCGATGGCAGCCGTTCTTCACCCCGCATGGGAGACGCACGCTCGGCTCAGCCGCCTGCGCGGTTTCGAATCCGGCGCGCGCGAGATCGATGACGCCGCCGTGGAAGTGGAAGGGCATCTGCCCGACTGGCTGCGCGGGCGCCTGCTGCTCAACGGCCCGGCGCTGTGGGAGCTGCCCGGCGGACACTTCGATCACTGGTTCGACGGCCTGGGCATGTGGCACCGGCTGCACCTCGGCGACGACGGCGTGCGCTACCGCAGCCGCTTCGCCCAGAGCGATGCCTACAACCGCACGATGCGCAGCGGCAGCCCGGCCTACGGCGAATTCGGCAGCCGCAACCCGGCGCCGCTGCTGGCGCGCATCAAGGGCGTGCAGGCGACCGACAACCCGGCGGTCGTGATGTCGCGGCTCGGTTCGGGCGCCGGCGCACGCTGGATCAGCGTGACCGAGACGCCGTTCCTGACGGTGTTCGATCCCGATTCGCTCGCGACGCTGGAACGCATCGACCTGGTCGACACCCCCGAGCACCTGCACCTGATGTCGGCGCACGGCATCGCCGCGCGCGACGGCAGCTGGTGGAACGTGGGCATCACGCTGGGGCCCCGGTGCGACCTGAAGCTGTTTCGCGTCGCGCCGGGCGGGCGTGCCGCCGAGGTCAGGGCGCGCATCCGCGTCGCGAAGGCCGGCTACACGCACGCCTTCGCGATGGCCGAGGGCCACGCCATCGTCTGGGAAACCGCGCTGCGCGTGCAGCCCTTGTCGATGCGCTTCAGCTCGCGCGCCTACAGCGACAACTTCCGCTGGGAGCCGGCCGCGGGCTCGATGCTGCACGCGATCTCGCTGTCCGACGGCACGGTGCGCAGCTGGGCGATCCCGCCGATGATGTGCTTCCACGCGGTGCAGGCCTACGCCGACGGCGACGACCTCGTGCTCGAGCTCTGCGAGTTCGAGACGCCGCAGATCTTTTCCGGCCTGCGATTGGCCGAGCGCCGCGCCGGCCGGCCGCTGCCGCTGCCGCGGCTGGTTCGCTACCGGATGTCGCGCGGTCGCGGCGAGGCGGAGCGCGAGGTGATCGGCGAGGGCATCGAGCTGCCGCAAGTGCATCCGCTGCGCGTGGGCGCCGGGCGTGCCGCGGTGGCATTCGCAGCCGGCATGGACCCGGGCTCGCCGTTCTTCGACCGCACGGTGCGCATCGACCTCGACAGCGGCGAGCGCCGCGAATGGCGCCGCGCCCACGCGGTGCAGCTCGAGCCGCTGCTCGTGCCGCGCCCCGGCGCCACGGCGCACGACGACGGCGTACTGCTGGTACCGACGCTGGCCGACACCGACGTCGCCAGCGTCGTCGCGGTGCTCGACGCGCACAGCCTGGAGCCGCTGGCGATGCTGCATGCGCCGCAGGTGGTGCCGTTCGGCTTCCATGCCGCCTGGGACGGCTGAAGTCTGCTTCGCGCGCCTGTGCCGCTCAGTGAGAGAACTCGACGAGCCTGACTCGCTCGTCCGTTTGCGCATTGACCTCGAGGATGAGGCCGATCCCGGGCGCGTAGTACTTGAACTCCGCGTCGCCGGGCGAAAGAGGCGTGGACTCGCGCGTGACGAGGCAGTTGTTGACGCAGCGCGTCGCCGGCGTCTGGGCCGATCCCGTCACGCTGACTACCTTGGCCAAATCCTCGGCCGAGCCGATCGCGAACTCCTGGCGGTAGGTCACGCCGACCATCGGCTGCGCCTTCATCACGATGCCCGGCTTGGCGCCGTCGACGCCGGCCTTCCATGAGCCTTCGAGGCTGATCAGCTCGCCGTCCTCGAACTCGCGCGAAATCTCGCCGAAGTACCAGACATTGCCGTGGATGTCCTGGGCGAACCAGTCCTCGGTGTCCTCGATGACCTCGCCGTCTTCGCGCACGGTGTCGCGCACGACCGCGCAACGCACGCCCAGGATGGTCTTGACCTCGTTCGTGACCGTCACTTCGATCGACTCGCCGCCGCCTGCGTAGCGCCACATGCGCCCGCGCACCAGGGGCATGAAGGGGTTGGGCGCGATCGACCCGCCGATCGACGCCGGATCGACGAAGCGTGCCGGGTCGATCACCGGATCGTAGGCAGCCTCGCCGAGGGCCTGGCACGCCTCGAGCCGCGCGTCGTGCTGTTCGCGGCACTCGTCATGGGCCTCCTTGAGGCCGGACTTCGCTTCCTCGCGGCAGGTCGCGGCGTCGGAGGCGCTGCGCAGGTGGTCGCATTGGGCCTGGGCAATCCAGAAGTCGTCCGCCGCCGCGAAGCCGCATGCCTTCAGTGTGGCCTGGGCGCTGCTCGTACAGGCCCCGGCCGCACGAGCGCCCGGCGATGCGGCGAGGAGCAGGGCCACGAACCAGGGCCAGGCCGAGCGGCCTGTCATGCGGGGCGGCCGCGATGAGAGCCCACGCCGCGAGGTGAGGTCGGAAGCCATCGCTGACCTGCCTTTCTGCGGCCGTGCGGCCGCGAAGACGCGCCCCCTGCACCCGTTCATCGCGGATCTGCAACAAGTCTAGGCAGGCCTGGCCGAGGCGCTCCCTTCAAACAAGGTGCCCCGCGCCAGATCGCGCGGCGCCGTCACGCCGGCTCGGAAGCCTGCGGCGTGCCCAGCGAGCGCAGCAGGTCGCGCACGAACTGCGCGCGATCCTTGGGATCGGGCAGCGCGCGGTCGATGCGCAGCTTCTCGTTGCCGGCCAGCTTGATCTGGCGGTTCTTCTGCACCAGCTCGATGATGCGCAGCGGATCGATCGGCGGGTTGGGCTTGAACGTGATGTTCATCAGCTGCGGGCTGGCGTCGATCTTGACCACGCCGTAGGGGCGGGCCTGCACGCGCAGGCGGTGCACGTCGAACAGCGTCTGCGCCTGCGCCGGCAGCTTGCCGAAGCGGTCGACGATCTCCTCGAGCATCGCGTCGATCTTGTCCATGCGCTCGGTGCTGGCCAGGCGCTTGTAGAGCGACAGGCGCACGTGCACGTCGCCGCAGTAGGCATCAGGCAGCAGGGCCGGCGCGTGCAGGTTGATCTCGGTCGCGGCGTTGACGGGATTGAGCAGGTCGGGCTCGCGGCCGGCCTTGAGGTCACGCACCGCCTGCGACAGCATCTCGTTGTAGAGCTGGAAGCCGACTTCCATCATGTTGCCGCTCTGGTTCTCGCCCAGCACCTCGCCGGCGCCGCGGATCTCCAGGTCGTGCATCGCGAGGTAGAAGCCGCTGCCCAGCTCCTCCATCTCCTGAATGGCCTGCAGGCGCTGCGCGGCCTGCTTGGTGAGGCCTTCGACGTCGGGCACCATCAGGTAGGCATAGGCTTGGTGGTGCGAGCGGCCAACGCGTCCGCGCAGCTGGTGCAGCTGCGCGAGGCCGAACTTGTCGGCGCGCGAGATCACGATGGTGTTGGCGCTCGGCACGTCGATGCCGGTCTCGATGATCGTCGAGCACAGCAGCACGTTGTGGCGCTGGGCGACGAAGTCGCGCATCACGTGCTCGAGCTGCCGCTCGGGCATCTGGCCGTGCGCGACCGCGATGCGCGCCTCGGGCAGCAGCTCCTCGAGCTTCTGGCGCCGGTTCTCGATCGTCTCGACCTCGTTGTGCAGGAAGTAGACCTGGCCGCCGCGCTTGAGCTCGCGCAGCACCGCCTCGCGGATCGTGCCGCTCGATTCGTTGCGCACGAAGGTCTTGATCGCCAGCCGGCGCTGCGGCGCGGTGGCGATCACGCTCAGGTCGCGCAGCCCTTCGAGCGCCATGCCCAGCGTGCGCGGGATCGGCGTCGCGGTCAGCGTGAGCACGTCCACTTCCGCGCGCAGCGCCTTCATCGCCTCCTTGTGGCGCACGCCGAAGCGGTGCTCCTCGTCGATGATGAGCAGGCCCAGGTTCTTGAACTTGGTGTCCTTGCTGAGCAGCTTGTGCGTGCCGACGACGATGTCGATCGTGCCGTCGGCCAGGCCGTCCATCGCGGTCTTGATCTCCTTGGCCGAGCGAAAGCGCGACATCTCGGCGACCTTGACCGGCCACTTCGCGAAGCGATCCGCGATGTTCTGGTAGTGCTGCTCGGCCAGCAGCGTGGTCGGCGCGAGCAGCGCGACCTGCTTGCCGCCGGTGACCGCGACGAAGGCCGCGCGCAGCGCGACCTCGGTCTTGCCGAAGCCGACATCGCCGCACACCAGGCGGTCCATCGGCTTGGGGCTCACCATGTCCTGAATCACCGCGTGGATGGCCGCGTGCTGGTCGGGCGTTTCCTCGAAGCCGAAGCTGGCCGCGAAGGCCTCGTAGTCCTGCGGCGAGAAGCGGAAGGCATAACCCTCGCGCGCGGCGCGGCGCGCGTAGAGATTGAGCAGCTCGGCGGCGGTGTCGCGCACCTGCTCGGCCGCCTTGCGCCTGGCCTTTTCCCACTGGCCCGAGCCGAGCTTGTGCAGTGGCGCCTCGTCGGCCGAGACGCCGGTGTAGCGGCTGATCAGGTGCAGCTGCGCAACCGGCACGTAGAGCGTGGCCTTGTCGGCGTATTCGAGGTGCAGAAACTCGGAGGCGCCGTTGCCGAGGTCGAGGTTGACCAGGCCGACATAGCGGCCGATGCCGTGGTTGGCATGCACGACCGGGTCGCCGACCTTGAGCTCGGACAGGTCCTTGATCAGCGCGTCGACGTCGCTGGTCTGCTCCTGGCGCTTGCGGCGGCGCTGGGTCGGCGCGGCATCGAACAGCTCGGTCTCGGTGACGAGCTGCACGCCGCGCTCGGTCCAGAAGAAGCCGGCGGCCAGCGGCGCGACGCTGATCGCGTAGCGGTGATCGCTGGCGAGGAAGGCTTCGAGCGAGTCGACCGCCGGCGGCTCGAGCTTGTGGTCGCGCAGCAGCTCGAGCAGGCTCTCGCGCCGGCCCGGGCTTTCGGCCAGCAGCAGCACGCGGGTGTCGTTCTCGGCGCTGCGCACGGTGCGTTCGAGATGCTGCTCGAGCTTGCGCAGCGGATCGGGCGTGCCGCGCTCGACCGACAGGTCCGGCAGCGGCCGCGCCCACTCCACCGGCTCGCCGCCACGCACCGCGAGCTGCGCGTGCTCGTTGCAGCGCGTGAAGAAGGCCTCGGGCGTGAGGTACAGCGCGTCGGGCGGCAGGATGGGCCGCTCCGGGTCGTGCTGCAGGAAGCGGTGGCGCTCGCGCGTGTCGGTCCAGAAGCGCTTGAGCGACTCGTCGACCTCGCCGTGCAGCGCCAGGCGCGCGTCGGGCCCGAAGTAATCGAACAGCGTCGCCGTCTCGTCGAAGAACAGCGGCAGGTAGTACTCGATGCCGGGGCCGGCGACGCCGGCGGCCATGTCCTTGTAGAGCCGGCTCTTGGTCGGATCGCCCTCGAGCCTCTCGCGCCAGCGCTTGCGGAACGCCGTGCGCGCGGCCTCGTCGAGCGGAAACTCGCGCCCCGGCAGCAGGCGCACCTCGGGCACCGGGTAGAGGCTGCGCTGGCTGTCGGGGTCGAAGGTGCGGATCGAGTCGACCTCGTCGTCGAACAGGTCGACGCGGTAGGGCACTGACGAACCCATCGGGAACAGGTCGATCAGGCCGCCGCGCACCGCGTACTCGCCGGGCGAGACGACCTGGCTCACGTGCTGGTAGCCGGCCAGCGTGAGCTGGGCCTTGAGCGCGGCCTCGTCGAGCTTCTGCTTCTGCTTGAACTCGAAGGTGTAGGCGGCCAGGAAGCTCGGCGGCGCGACGCGCAGCAGGGCCGTCGTCGCGGGCACCAGCACGACGTCGAGATCGTGCGTGCGGCGCGTCTGCAGGATGCGCCAAAGCGTGGCCAGCCGCTCGGAGATCAGGTCCTGGTGCGGCGAGAAGTTGTCGTAGGGCAGGGTCTCCCAGTCGGGGAACTGCGCGATGCGCAGGCCCGGCGCAAAGAAGGCCAGCTCCTCCTGCAGCCGCTGCGCGTCGGCCGGCTCGGCCGTGACGATCGCGGTGAGCTGCCGTTGCGCCGCGTTCGCCTGTGCGAACGATGCCAGCAAGGCGGCGTCGGCCGACCCGATCGGGCGCGGCAGCGTGAAGCGTTTGCCGGGGGCGAGGGCAGGCAGCTGCATGGGGAGGCGAGAGCGTGGAGGGCGCGCGACAAAAGCAGATCGCCCCGCCGCGAGATCGGGGCGGGGCGCGCGAGAGCGAATTCTAGAATCCGCGTCCCATGCTGATCGCTTCACCGGACTTTCGCCCGCGCTGCGTCGCGCTCGTGCCCTGCGCGGGTGTCGGCGCGCGCGCCGGCGTCGGGGGGCCCAAGCAGTACCACCCGGTGGCCGGACGCGCCGTCGTGGCGCACACGCTGGCCGCGCTGGCCGCCGTGCCGCGCATCGAGGCGACGCTGGTTGTGCTGGCGAGCGACGACGAGACCTTCGAGTCGAAGGTGCCGGGCTTTGCGGGCTGGGCGGCGCGGCGCGGCGGCGCGACGCGCGCCGAGACGGTGGCCAACGGGCTCGACGAGCTGGTCGAGCGCGGCTTCGCGCCGCACGACTGGGTGCTGGTGCACGACGCGGCGCGTTGCCTGGTGACGCCGGCGCTGATCGAGCGCCTGATCGATGCCTGCGGCGACGACGAGATCGGCGGCCTGCTCGCGCTGCCGGTGGCGGACACGCTCAAGGCCGAGCGCGACGGGCGCGTCGCACAGACCGTCGAGCGCCACGGCAAGTGGGCCGCGCAGACACCGCAGATGTTTCGCCTCGGCCTGCTGCGCGCTGCATTGGCGCACGCGGGCGACGCGGTCACCGACGAATCCAGCGCGATCGAGGCGCTGGGCCACGCGCCGCGCCTGGTGCGTGGCGATCTGACCAACTTCAAGCTGACCTGGCCGGAGGATTTCGCGCTGGCCGAGCAGCTGCTTTCATCGAGGACCCTGCCTCATGGCTGACCTGCCCGTACTGCGCATCGGCGAGGGCTGGGACACGCACCAGCTGGTGGCCGGCCGTCCGCTGGTGCTGGGCGGCGTGACGATCCCCCACACGCACGGCCTGCTCGGGCATTCGGATGCCGACGCGCTGCTGCATGCGATCACCGACGCCATCCTCGGCGCGGCGGGGCTGGGCGACATTGGCCGCCACTTCCCGGACACCGACGCGGCCTTCAAGGGCGCCGATTCGCATGTGCTGCTCGCCGAGGCCGCGCGGCGCGTGCGCGCGGCCGGCTGGGAGATCGTCAACGTCGACAGCACCATCGTCGCGCAGGCGCCCAAGATGGCGCCTCACATCGAGGCCATGCGCGCGCGCACCGCGCAGGCGCTGGGCGTCGACACCGAGCGCGTCAACGTCAAGGCCAAGACGGCCGAGAAGATGGGGCCGGTGGGCGAGGGACGGGCGATCGAGACGCGGGCGGTGGCGCTGCTGGTGAAGAGCTGAAAGCTCCCTCGCCCCGAGGGAGAGGGAGCCTGGTTCAAGGCGCCTTCTTGAGCCGGATGTGCGCCACCAAACCGCCATCCGGCGCATTGGCCACCTCGAAGCTGCCGCCCATGCGCTGCACCGCCTTCTCGACGATCGCCAGGCCCAGGCCCGCGCCGGTGGCGGCGGTGCGCGCGGCGTCGCCGCGGAAGAACGGCGTCGTCAACTGCTTGAGCTTCTCGGGCGCGACGCCCTGGCCGTGGTCGCGCACGCTGAGGATCACCCAGGGGCCGGTGCGCGCGTAGGAGATCAGCACGCGCGCGATGCCGGTGTCGGTGCTGCGGCCGTAGCGGCGGGCGTTCTCGAACAGGTTGGCGAGCACGCGGCCGAGCTCGATCTCGTCGGCCATCACCTTGGTGTCGATCGCGACGCGGCTTTCGATGCGGATCTGGCTGGTGTCGCGGAAGGCCGCGATCTCGCGGTCGACGACGCCCGACAGGTGCACCGGAACGAGCTTGACCTCGCCCGGGCGGGCGTAGTCCATGAACTTGTCGATGATGGCGTCGAGCTGGTCGATGTCGGCGGCCATGTTGCGCTTGGCTTCGTCGTCGTCGACGCTCATCTCCGCCTCGAGGCGCAGGCGCGCCAGCGGCGTGCGCAGGTCGTGGCTGATGCCGGCGAGCATCACCGCGCGGTCTTCCTCCACCTTGGCGAGCTCGCGCGCCATGCGGTTGAAGCCCATGTTGACCTCGCGGATCTCGCGCGTGGCGGTGTGTTCGTCCAGACGTGAATCGAACTCGCCGTCGCGGATGCGGCTGGCGGCGAAGGAGAGCTGCTTGAGCGGCCGGTTGATCAGGCCGGCGATCGCCGCCGAGCCGAGCAGGGTGGCGATCAGCGCGATCGCCATCCAGACGAAGTAGGTCTTGCCGGCCACCGGCTGCAGGCGCTGCGGGTCGGCCTGCATCCAGTACGGGTCGTTCTCGATGTTGAAGCCGACCCACAGCCCCGAGGCGCCGTTGACACTGTTGGCGACCACCGTCTCGGGGCCGAGGCGCGAACGCAGCTCGGCGCCGATCGCGCGGGTGAAGCGGTCGACTTCATAGGGCTCGTACTTGTCGCCCGGCTCGCGCGGCAGGATGCGCACCGACTCCTGGTCGGTCATGGCCTTGACCACGGTCACGCGGTTGATCGCGTCGGCATAGCGCAGCGCGGTGCGCGAGAGGTTCACCAGGCTGGCGATCTGCTGGGCCGCCTGCACGGTGCGCGGCTCGAACTCCATCGCGCGAAAGGTCTGCAGCCACGCGAAGATGCCGCCGCCCAGCAGCAGCGCCAGCAGGATGAAGGTGCGCCAGAACAGGCTCAGCGCAAACGGGCTGCGCGCAGAGCGGTTGCGGCGCGGGTCGATCCAGCCGTCGCTGGCCATCGCGCCGTGCAGCGCAGCGCGGCGCTGCGAGCGGCGTGCGGCCGCGGCGGCCTCGGCCGACATGGTCGAGGCGCCGGCGCGCGAACCCGACCTTCCAGCCGGCCGCGTGCCGTCGGGCCGCGTGCTGGGCCGGGTGACGGAGTCGTCCATCAGGCGCTCGATGCGGCCGGGATCAGCTGTTGCCGTCCGGCACGAACACGTAGCCGACGCCCCAGACCGTCTGGATGTAGCGCGGCTGGGCCGGATCCGGTTCGATCATCTTGCGCAGGCGCGAGATCTGCACGTCCAGGCTGCGGTCGAAGGGCTCGAACTCGCGGCCGCGCGCCAGCTGCGCGAGCTTGTCGCGCGACAGCGGCTGGCGCGGGTGGCGCACCAAGGCCTTGAGCATCGAGAACTCGCCGGTCGTCAGCGCGATCTGCTCGCCGTCCTTGGTCAGCCGGCGCAGCGCGAGGTCGAACTCGAACGGACCGAAGGTCACGGTCTGGGCTTCGCGCGCCGGCGCGCCCGGGGCTTCCGGCGCCGGGCGGCGGCGCAGCACGGCGTGGATGCGCGCCAGCAGCTCGCGGGGATTGAAGGGCTTGGGCAGGTAGTCGTCGGCGCCGACCTCGAGGCCGACGATGCGATCGACATCCTCGACCTTGGCGGTCAGCATGATGATCGGCGTCGCGTCGTTGGCCGCGCGCAGGCGGCGGCAGATCGACAGGCCGTCTTCGCCGGGCAGCATCAGGTCGAGCACGATCAGGTCGATGGTCTCGCGCGTCAGCACGCGGTTGAGCGCCTTCGCGTCCTCGGCCAGCAGGACCTCGAAGCCTTCCTGCGTCAGATAGCGGCGCAGCAGGTCACGGATGCGGGCGTCGTCGTCGACCACCACGATGCGATCCGCGCGCGTCTTGGCTTCAGCGTTCATCTGAGAGCTCCATCGAATTTGTAACAGCGGGGGATGTTACGCATGACACCACGGCGAATCCGCCGCCCTGACCCGTTGTTACATCTCTTGCGCCCGAAGCGGATGAGGGAAAGCGCGCAGTCGGCACGCGGCCTCCACCCATCGTTGGAGACAGGCTTCGCTACGATGCCGCGCTCGCGAAGCTACGCCCACTTCAACGCAAAGGGAACTCCATGACGACAAGACGACTGATGCTCGCTGCCATCGCGCTCGCCGCGGCCATGCACGGCGCGCAGGCCGAACCGGCGCGCATCGACAACGTGGTCAGCTTCAGCGCCAGCGCCAACCTCGAGGTCACCAAGGACCTGCTGACCGTGACGCTGCAGGCGGTGCGCGACGGCACCGACGCCGCCACCGTGCAGGCCGGGCTCAAGCAGGCGCTCGACAGCGCGCTGGCCGAGGCGAAGAAATCCGCCGCGCCGGGCCAGATGGAGGTGCGCACCGGCAACTTCTCGCTCAACCCTCGCTATGGCCGCGACGGCAAGATCAACGGCTGGCAGGGCTCGGCCGAGCTCGTGCTCGAAGGCAAAGACCTGCCCCGCGTCGCGCAGACCGCCGGCAAGCTGACCGGCATGAACGTGGTCAACGTGAGCCAGTCGCTCTCGCGCGAGCTGACCGAGAAGCACGACACCGAGGTCACCGCGCAGGCGATCCAGAAGTTCCGCGCCAAGGCCGCGGAACTCGCCAAGCAGTTCGGCTTTGCCGGCTACACGCTGCGCGAGGTGAACGTGCAGTCGGCGGAACAGGGGATGCCGCCGCGGCCGATGTACCGCATGAATGCCGAGGCCGCGGCGATGTCCTCGGCACCGGTGCCGGTGGAGGCCGGCCGCGGCACGCTGACCTCGACGGTCAGCGGCAGCGTCGTGCTGACGAAATAGCGCCCGGGCGGGCACTCGTCATTGGGCGGTCCAGCCGCCGTCCATCGCCCAGGCCTGGCCCTTCACGTTCTTCGCGGCGTCCGAGCACAGAAAGACGGCGAGCTCGCCGAGCTGCTCGGGCGTCGTGAACTGCAGCGAGGGCTGCTTCTCGCCGAGCAGGTCCTTCTCGGCCTGCGCGACGGGAATGCCGTCGCGCGTGGCGCGGTCGTCGATCTGCTTTTGCACCAGCGGGGTCAGCACCCAGCCCGGACAGATGGCGTTGACGGTGATGCCGGTGGTCGCGGTTTCGAGCGCGACGGCCTTGGTGAAGCCGACGATGCCGTGCTTGGCCGCCACGTAGGCGCTCTTGCCGGCCGAGGCGACGAGGCCGTGCGTCGACGCGATGTTGATGATGCGGCCCCAGCCCTTGGCGCGCATCGACGGGATCGCCAGGCGCGTGGTGTGGAACGCCGAGCTGAGGTTGATCGCGATGATCGCGTCCCACTTGGCGGCGGGAAAGTCTTCGACGTTGGCCACATGCTGGATGCCGGCGTTGTTGACCAGCACGTCGACGCCGCCGAACTCGGCGGCTGCGTAGGCCATCATCGCCTCGATCTCGGCGGGCTTGCTCATGTCGGCGCCGTGGTAACCGACCTTGGCGCCGTGCGCGCGGCCGGCCGCGGCCACTTCGGACTTGGGGCCTTCGGCATCGCCGAAGCCGTTGAGCACCACGCTGGCGCCCTGGCGCGCCAGCGTGAGCGCGACGCCCAGGCCGATGCCGCTGGTGGAACCGGTGACGAGCGCCGTCTTGCCCTTCAGAAAGCTCATAAGACCTCCGCGTCTGCGTTTGATGGGGCTTGGTTAGGATGATTATCAGATGAGGATCCCAAGCCCATGAGCACCCACGCCGAACCGCGCCTGAACCACGTGAACTGCCTAGACGCCAGCGGCCTGCACCGCATGGCCTACTGGGAATGGGGCGACGCCGCCAATCCGCGCGTGCTGGTGTGCGTGCACGGCCTGGCGCGCCAGGGCCGCGACTTCGACACGCTGGCGCGCGCACTGAGCGCCGAATGGCGCGTGGTCTGCCCCGACGTGGTCGGCCGCGGCCGTTCGGATCGCCTGCGCGACCCGATGGGCTATGCCTTGCCGACCTACGTGGCTGACATGGTCACGCTGCTGGCGCGACTGGGTGCCGACGAGGTCGACTGGGTCGGCACCTCGATGGGCGGGCTGATCGGCCTGGGCGTTGCGAGTCTGCGCGACGTGCGCGGGCGCTCGCCGGTGCGCCGCCTGGTGCTCAACGACGTGGGTCCGTCGATCCGCGCCGACGCGTTGGCGCGCATCGGCAGCTACCTCGGCCAGCCGGTGCGCTTTGCGTCGGTGGAAGAGGGCGCGGCCCACCTGCGTGGCATCTCGCAAAGCTTCGGCCCGCACACCGACGAACAGTGGCTGCGCTTCAGCGAGCCGCAACTGGTGCGCATCGACGGCGAAGCCTTCGGCCTGCACTACGACCCGGGCATTGCCGTGCCTTTTCGGCTCGTCACGCCGCCGGTCGCCGCGGCCGGCGAGGCACAGCTTTGGGCGCGCTATGACGCGCTCACCTGCCCGACGCTGCTGATCCGCGGCGCCGAATCCGACCTGCTCTCGCACGAGACCGCGCAGGCGATGACGCAGCGCGGCCCGCGTGCCGAGCTGGTGGAACTGCCCGGCATCGGCCATGCGCCGACGCTGATCGCCGATGACCAGGTCGCGCTGGTCGGCGCTTTCCTGCGCCGCGCAAGCCCATGAAGACCGGCGGCTGGAGCGGCACCGGCGGCGTCGACGAGACGGCGCCGATCGTCTGGGTGGCCGGCGGCGTCGAAGCCGGCGAGCCGGCGGCCGAGCAGGGCGTGATCGCCAAGGCGCGCGCCTTCGCGCAGCCCATGCTCGAGGGCGAGCGCTTCGACACCGGCGAGGACGCGCTCGCGCATGCCGACGGCGTGGCGGCGATCCTCGCTGCGATCGGCGCCGCGCCCTCGCTGCGCGCGGCGGCCTACCTGGTCTACGCCGGCGACTACCTCACGCGGCCCGAGGACGTGATCGGCAAGGCCTTCGGCGCCGGCTACGCGGGCCTGGTCGAGCACACGCGCAAGCTGGTGCAGATCCAGCGCAGCGCGCGCGGCGCGCTGGCCGACTCGCCGGTGGACGCCGCCCAGCAGGCCGAGCAGATCGAGCGCGTGCGCAAGATGCTGCTCGCGTTCTCGCGCGACCTGCGCGTCGTGCTGCTGCGCCTGGCCTCGCGCCTGCAGACGCTGCGCTTCTACGCGGCGACCAAGACGCCGTGTCCGCGCGTCCTGGCGCAGGAGTCGATGCAGGTGTTCGCGCCGCTGGCCAACCGGCTGGGCATCTGGGCGATCAAGTGGGAGATCGAGGACCTGGCGTTCCGCTTCCTCGAACCCGAGCAGTACAAGCGCATCGCCGGCTTGCTCGACGAAAAGCGCATCGAGCGCGAGCGCGTGGTCGAGACCGCTCGCCAGCGGCTGGCCGAGGCGCTGAGGCAGGCCGGCCTGCGCGCCGAGGTGCAGGGGCGGCCCAAGCACCTCTACAGCATATGGAAGAAGATGCGCGGCAAGCAGCTCGACTTCCAGCGCGTGCTCGACGTGCGGGCGCTGCGCGTCATCGTCGACAGCGTGCCCGACTGCTACGCCGCGCTGTCGCGCGCGCACGAGCTGTGGCGGGCGTTGCCGGAGGAGTTCGACGACTACATCGCCAAGCCCAAGCCCAACGGCTACCAGTCGCTGCACACCGTGGTGCTCGACGAGCACGAACGCCCGATCGAGATCCAGATCCGCACCCGCGCGATGCACGAGCACGCCGAAAGCGGCGTCGCGGCGCACTGGGCCTACAAGGAGGCGGGCGCCAAGGGCTATGCGGGCGTCAGCGCCGCGGGCGACTTCGACGCACGCGTGGCCGAGGCGCGCAAGGCCGTGCTGCGCCAGCTGCTGGCCTGGGAGCGCGAGCTCGCCGAGCCCGAGGGCGGCGCGGGCGGGCTCGGGCAGGGCCTGTTCGACGATCGCATCTACGTGTTCACGCCGCAGGCCGCGGTGATCGAGCTGCCGGCCGGCGCGACGCCGATCGACTTCGCCTACGTGCTGCACACCGACTTGGGCCACCGCTGCCGCGGCGCGCGTGTCGACGGCGCGATGGTGCCGCTCAACACGCCCTTGAAGAGCGGTCAGACGGTCGAGATCACGTCGATCAAGGAGGGCGGTCCTTCGCTCGACTGGCTCAACGCCGAGCTCGGCTATCTGAAGAGCCCGCGCTCCAAGGCCAAGGTGCGCGCCTGGTTCAATGCGCTGGCTCAGCAGCAGACCATTGCGCGCGGTCGCGAGGCGGTCGAGAAGCTGCTGCAGCGCGAGGGCAAGACGGCGATCAAGCTTGACGAGTTGGCCGCGCAGCTGGGCTTTCGCAGCGCCGACGCGCTGTTCGAGGTGGTGGGCAAGGACGAGTATTCGCTCAAGCCCATCGAGCAGCTGCTGCGCCCCGCGGGGCCGGCGCTCGATGCCGACGAGCTGCTCGTTCAGAAGCTTCAGCGCGGACCCAGCGAAGCGGCGCGCGGCAAGGGCGGCGTGCTGGTGGTGGGTGTCGATTCGCTGCTGACCTCGTTGGCGCGCTGCTGCAAGCCGGCGCCGCCCGACGCGATCGCCGGCTATGTCACGCGCGGCAAGGGCGTGGCCGTGCATCGCGCGAGCTGCTCGAGCTTTCGGCAGATTGCCGGGCGCCATCCCGAGCGCGTGATCACGGTCGAGTGGGGAACGCCGCGTGCGGCAGGCAAGGGCGAGGGCGCGCTGTATCCGGTCGACGTGGCCGTCGAGGCCAGCGACCGGCACGGCCTGCTGCGCGACATCTCCGAAGTGTTCGCGAAGGAGAAGATGAACGTGGTGGGCGTGCACACGCAAAGCGTGCGCGGCACGGCATGGATGACCTTCACGGTCGAGATCGCCGATTCGGCGCGGCTTGCCAGCGTGCTGGCGATCGTCAAGCAGGTGAGCGGCGTGCGCAACGCGCGTCGTCGATGAGCTGCTTCGCGCGCCGCATGAAGACGGCTCGAAAACATCTGCTATAGTTGCGGGCTCAACAGGCGCGTAGCTCAGCTGGTTAGAGCACCACCTTGACATGGTGGGGGTCGTTGGTTCGAGTCCAATCGCGCCTACCAAATTCGGTAGAAGAAGAAAGCACCTGGCGCAGACGCCAGGTGCTTTTTTATTGCGGGTGCCGCGGGCGCGGGTTCGCCCAGGTTGTTGACCAAGGCAGCCGCGTTCAGGCCACTCGTACCACCACCTTGCCAAGGTTGCGCCCCTCGAGCAGGCCTTGCATTGCCGCTGGCGCGTTCTCGAGGCCGTCGACCACGTCTTCGCGCAGTGTCACCAGGCCGCGTTCCACCCATTCGCTCATCTCGCGGCGAAAGGCCTCGAAGCGCTCGCCGTAGTGGTCCAGGATGATGAAGCCCTGCAGGTGCGCGCGCTTTTGCAGCACGGTGGCCAGCAGTTGGGGCCGCAGGTCTACGCCCACCGGCGGTTCGCCGTCGTTGTAGTGCGCAATGAAGCCGCACACGGGGATCCGCGCGCCGATGTTCAGCAACGGCAGCACCGCGTCGAGCACCTCGCCGCCCACGTTCTCGAAGTAGACGTCGATGCCCCGAGGGCAGGCTTCGGCCAGGTGCTGCGCCAGGCGCGGGTCGTGGCGGTCCAGGCAGGCGTCGAAGCCCAGCACGTCCACGGCATGACGGACCTTGTCGGCGCCGCCGGCGATGCCAACGACGCGTGCGCCTTTCAGTCTGGCGATCTGGCCCACCATCGAGCCGACCGCGCCGGTGGCCGCGGCCACGACCACGGTTTCGCCGGGCATCGGCCGACCGATGTCGAGCAGGCCCACGTGTGCGGTGAACCCCGGCATGCCCAGGCCGCCCAGGGCGTGCGAAGGATGCGCCATCTCGCCCAAGGGCTGCAGGTCGCTGCCATCGGACAGCGCATAGTCCTGCCAACCCGCCTGGGCCAGCACCAGGTCGCCCTCGCGGAAGCTCGGGTGCCGTGATGCAGCCACGCGGCTGACCGTGCCGCCCACGATGGGCGCGCCGATCGCAATGGGCGGCGCGTAGCCCGGGCCGACCTCGTCCATCAGGTTGCGCATGTAGGGGTCGAGCGACAACCACAACGTGCGCAGCAGCACCTGGCCATCGGCGGGTGTGGGGACGGGTTGGGCGTCCAGTCGGAAGTCACTGGCCACGGGGCGGCCTTTCGGCCGCGCCGCGAGGAGAATGCGCCGGTTCACGGTGGTGTTCGTCATTGCGTGCCTTCGGTTCAGTCATGAATGGGCCGGGGGCCGCAGCGAAGCGTGAGCAGGGTTCCCAGCGTGATGCTGGCGAGCGCGAAGCCCGGGCCTGCGAGCGCACCGACGTGGTCGACCAGCAGCCCACCGCCCATGGCCCCAGCGGCGATGGCGATCTGGAAGGCCGCGACGAGCAGGCCGCCGGCGCCTTCCGCCTGGTCGGGTGCGGCCCGCACGATCCAGGTCTGGAAGCCGACCGGGAACGCGCCGAATGCAAAGCCCCACAGCGCCACTGCCACGGCAGTCACCGTTGCCGACTCACCGGCAATCAGCAGGCTCAGCGCCAGGAGCGCGATCAGCGCACCGCCGGCCACGATGGCGTGCCGCTCGCTGCGCCCGGCGATGGCCCCGCCGGCGAAGTTGCCGAAGAAGCCGCCGATGCCGTAGCCGAGCAAGATGGCCGAGATGGCGCTCACCGGCAGGTTCGTCACCTGTTCCATCAGCGGGCGGATGTAGGTGAAGCCTGCGAAGTGGCCCGAGATCACCAGCACCACGGCCAGCAGTGCGACACGCACGTTGGGCCGTGCCAGCAACTCACCGAGGATGCGCAGGCTGGGGTTGTCGCGCGGCGGCAGGGACGGCAAGGTGGCCGCTTGCGCCACGAGCGTGAGCACGCTCACCACGCCGGCGGCGACGAAGGCGCTGCGCCATCCCCACAGCTCGCCCATCCACGCGCCGACCGGGGCGGCGCACACGGTGGCAATCGATACGCCGGTGAGGATCACCGACATCGCCCGCGCGAACAGGTTCTGCGGCACCAGCCGCATGGCCAGCGCCGCGGCCATCGACCAGAAGCCGCCCAGTGCCACGCCCAGCATCACCCGCGCGACGAGCAGCGCGCTCAGGCTGGCAGCCGTCGCGGCGGTCGCGTTCGACAGCACCAGCAGCACCGTCAGCGCGAGCATCACCAGCTTGCGGTCGAAGCGCCGGGTGAGCAGCGGAATCGACGGCGCCGCGACCGCGCCGACCAGCGCCGTGGCGGTGACAGCCTGCCCGGCCGCGCCGTCGCTGACGCGAAGGTCAGTGGCGATGGCGGTCAGCAGGCTGGCTGGCAGGAACTCGGCCGTGACGAGGCCGAACACGCCCAACGACAGCGCACCGATGGCGGGCCAGCGGGCCGCCGTGGGCGAATCGTCGAGGGAAGAGGGCGCCAAGCCGTCCGGGGCAGCGAGGCAATCGGGGCAGGTCGTTGCAGACACGGGATGGAGGGTGCGAAGAGGAAGGGCCGCCAGCTTATGGATAGGATTCAGGCGTTTGAATGCCGAACAATCCAAAATGCTTGACGTTTCGTCCGAAACTTCGCCAGGCACGGCGAGCGCTGATCCAGGCCTGCCCGGCGGCCCCGACGCGCTGACCAAGATCCTGCTCGGGCTGCGACTCGACGGCGTGGAGTACGGTCGCTGCGTGATGAACGCTCCTTGGGCCGTGGCCTTTCCGGCGCAGCGCTCGGCGCGCTTTCACTTCGTGGGCAACGGTGGCTGCTGGCTGCGTACGCCGTCCACCGAGTGGACGCGATTGAAGCCCGGCGATGCGGTGCTGTTGCCGCGCGGCAGTTTCCATGTGCTCGCCAGCGCGCCCGATGTGCCGAGCGTCGACATCGACTCGCTCGCACGCGTGGCGGTGTCGGAGAACATCTATCTCGTGGACGGTCGGGTGGCCTGCGGCACCACGACCACCGCGGCCGACACCCGCCACGGCGGGCCGTTCGACACGATGTTCTGCGGGGCCATGCGCTTCAACCTCGACCCCCTGCACCCGCTGGTGGCGATGATGCCGGAGGTGATGCTGGCCGGTGACCTCGCTCAGCGCGATGCGACGGTGCCGGCATTGCTGGAAGCGATGGAGCGCGAGGTTTCGCTCGATCGCATCGGTGCCTGCGGCATCCTCGCGCGCCTGGCCGATGTGCTGGCCGCGAGCATCATCCGCGCCTGGGTGGAATGCGGATGCAACGACGCCACGGGCTGGGTGGCGGCGGTGCGTTGCCCCAAGGTCGGCAAAGTGATTGCCGCCATCCATGCCGCGCCCGAGCGCGACTGGACGGTGCCGGAACTGGCCGACGTGATGGGCGCCTCGCGTTCCAGCTTCGCCGAAGCCTTCACCCGCACCATGGGCGAGAGTCCCGCGAAGTACGTGGCCAAGGTGAAGATGTTCCAGGCGCGCCAATGGATCGCCCGCGACCACTTGCGCATCGCCGTCGTCGCGCAGCGCCTGGGCTACGAGTCGGAAGCCTCGTTCAGCCGAGCCTTCAAGCGCATCATCGGCCACCCGCCCAGCGCGGAGAGGGCCGACGCCGCTTCGGTGCGCTGAGCGCTGCTCGATGCGTCACGCCGCCTTGGCCAGGCCGCGCGGCTCGCGTGGGTCAACTGGCAAGCGGTTCTTGCCGATCGCGCCTTCTCCATCAAATGCAGGACGCTTCCCCCATAAAAACCCCACGGCGGTGCATCAGAGGCGACTCCTAGAATGCCCCGATGACCTCGCAGGAGCGCACAGCATGACGCAGTCGCGGGCCCGGGCCGCCAAGAGCGGCCCCGCCACCGGCACCACGGCGCAGGCCAATGGAACCCATCCCACTGGCGAAGCCGATCTGAGAGTGCTGAAGAAGTACCCGAACCGCCGCCTTTACGACACACGCACCAGCGGCTACATCACGCTGGCCGACGTCAAGCAGATGGTCCTCGAAGGCGAGCACTTCATCGTGCGCGACGCCAAGACCGGCGAAGACCTCACGCGCAGCATCCTGCTGCAGATCATCCTCGAGGAGGAGTCGGGCGGCGTGCCGATGTTCTCCACGCAGATGCTGGCGCACATCATCCGCTTCTACGGCCACACGATGCAGGGGCTGATGGGCTCCTACCTCGAGAAGAACATCCAGGCCTTCATCGATATCCAGAACCGCTTCGCCGAGCAGTCGGGCATGGGCAGCTCGGGCAGCAAGGGCTTCAGCCCTGAAGTCTGGGCGCAGTTCATGAACGTGCAGGCGCCGATGATGCAAGGCCTGATGTCGAGCTACCTCGACCAGTCGAAGAACCTCTTCGTGCAGATGCAAGAGCAGATGCACAAGCAGGCCGAGACGCTGTTCCCGCCGGGCTTCGGCGTGCCGCCCAAGCGCTGACGCGCTTGCCCCTGCACGGGCGGTCGAGCGTGGATCGGCGAAAATCGCCGGATGTCCACCGTGTCCTCCTCGACCGCCGCGCCCGATTCGTCGGCCGCGCCGAAGATCGGCTTCGTCAGCCTGGGCTGCCCCAAGGCGCTCACCGACTCCGAACTCATCCTCACGCAGCTCGCGGCCGAGGGCTACCAGACCAGCAAGTCCTACGCGGGCGCCGACCTGGTGATCGTCAACACCTGCGGCTTCATCGACGCCGCGGTGCAAGAGAGCCTCGACGCGATCGGCGAAGCGCTGTCCGAGAACGGCAAAGTCATCGTCACCGGCTGTCTGGGCGCGAAGGCTGCGGCCGACGGCGGCAACCTGGTGCGCGAGGTGCACCCCAAGGTGCTGGCCGTGACCGGCCCGCACGCGACGCAGGAGGTGATGGATGCGGTGCATGCGCACGCGCCCAAGCCGCACGATCCCTTCGTCGACCTGGTGCCGGCCGCGGGCATCAAGCTGACCCCCAAGCACTACGCCTATCTCAAGATCAGCGAGGGCTGCAACCACCGCTGCACCTTCTGCATCATCCCGAGCATGCGCGGCGACCTCGTCTCGCGCCCGATCGGCGACGTGCTGGGCGAGGCGCGGGCGCTCTTCGAGTCGGGCGTGAAGGAGCTGCTGGTCGTGAGCCAGGACACCTCGGCCTACGGCGTCGACGTCAAGTACCGCACCGGCTTCTGGGACGGCAAGCCGGTCAAGACGCGCATGCACGACCTCGTCGAGCAGCTCGGCCGCCTGGCCGAGCCCTACGGCGCCTGGGTGCGGCTGCATTACGTCTACCCGTATCCGCACGTCGACGACATCGTGCCGCTGATGGCGCAAGGCCGCGTGCTGCCTTACCTCGACGTGCCGTTCCAGCATGCGCACCCCGACGTGCTGCGCCGCATGAAGCGCCCCGCGAGCGGCGAGCGCAACCTCGAGCGCATCGCGCGCTGGCGCGAGCTGTGCCCGCAGATCGTGATCCGCTCGACCTTCATCGCGGGATTCCCGGGCGAGACCGAGGCCGAGTTCGAAGCGCTGCTCGAGTTCGCGCGCGAGGCGCGCATCGACCGCGCCGGCTGCTTCTCGTACTCGCCGGTCGAGGGCGCCACGGCCAACGAGCTGCCCGGCGCGCTGCCCGACGACGTGCGCGAGGAACGCCGCGCGCGCTTCATGGCCGTGGCCGAGGAGGTCTCGGCCGCCAAGCTCGCCGAGCGCGTCGGCGCGACGATGCAGGTGCTGGTCGACCGCGCGGTGGCGCTGGGCCGCAAGGGCGGCGTCGGCCGCAGCTATGCCGACGCCCCCGAGATCGACGGCACCGTGCAGCTGCTGCCGCCGGCCAAGGCCTCCAAGACCTACAAGGTCGGCGATTTCGTGCGCGCGCGCATCGTCGGCACGCAGGGCCACGATCTCGTCGGCGAGGTGGTCTGATGGGCCGGGCGCCCGAGCAGCGCGCGACCGCGCTGATCCACCACGACTACCAGCCGCCCGAGGACTTCGAGTCGCCGGCGGTGGCGGTGCACAAGGCCTCGACGGTGTTCTTCCGCGACACGGCCCAAATGCGCAGCCAGCGCTGGGTCGACAAGAGCGGCTACACCTACGGCCTTCACGGCACGCCGACCACCTTCACGCTCGAGCAGCGCATTGCCACGCTCGAGGGCGCGACGCATGTGCTGCTGGCACCGAGCGGGTTGGCGGCAGTCACCACGGTCGATCAGGCCTTCCTGAAAAGCGGCGACGAGCTGCTGCTGCCTGACAACGTCTACGCGCCGAGCCTCAACTTCGCGCGCCACGAGCTGGCGCGCTGGGGCATCGCGCACAAGCTCTACGACCCGATGGATCCGGCCTCGCTGGCACAAGCCATCACGCCCGCGACGCGGCTGGTGTGGCTGGAGGCGCCGGGCTCGGTGACGCTGGAGTTCCCCGATCTGCGCGCGCTGGTCCGAACGGTGCGCGCGGCGCGCGCCACGGGTGAGGGCGCGCCGATCGTCGCGCTCGACAACACCTGGGGCGCCGGACTGGCCTTCAACGCCTTCGACCTCGGCGACGGGCTTGCGGTCGACCTCACCGTGCACGCGTTGACCAAGTACCCCTCGGGCGGCGGCGACCTGCTGATGGGCTCGATCGCCACACGCGACCGCGCCTTGCACGACACGCTGGCGATGACGCACAGCCGCCTGGGCCTGGGTGTCGGCGCCAACGATGCCGAGGCCGTCCTGCGATCGCTGCCGACACTGCCGCTGCGCTACGCGGCGCAGGACGCGGCCGCGCGCCGCGTCGCGCAGTGGTGCCGGCAGCGGCCCGAGGTCGCGCGCGTGCTCCATCCCTCGCTGCCCGATTCGCCCGGCCATGCGCACTGGGCCGCGCTGTGCGATGCCGCCGCGGGCCTGTTGACGCTGGAACTCGATGCGCGCTTTGCGCCGGCGCAGGTCGACGCGGTGGTCGATGCGCTGCGGTTGTTTCGCATCGGCTGGTCGTGGGGCGGACCGGTCAGCCTGGCGGTGCCGTACCAGGCCACGGCCATCCGCAGGCTGCCGCAGCCCTACCGCGGCACGCTGCTGCGCCTGAGCATCGGGCTGGAGTCGGTCGACGACCTGATCGCCGACCTCGAGCAGGCGCTGCAGCGGCTGCCCTGAGATGCACGCCGCGGTGAACCGCCGCCTCGACGGCGTCGACGCCCTCAAGGCCGTCGCCTCGCAGCTGATCGTGCTGCACCACCTGGCGTTCTACGGCCCGATGTCGGACCACGCGTCGGCGCTCGCGCCTGTCGTGTTCGACTGGCTGGCGCAGCACGGGCGACTCGCGGTGCAGGTGTTCCTCGTCGTCGGCGGCTTCCTTGCGGCGCGGCGGCTGGAGCCGGCGCTCTTTCGCGATGGCGGGCCCTCGATCGGGCGGCTGCTGCTCGACCGCTACCTGCGCCTGGCGATCCCGCTCGCGGCCATGCTCGTCATCGCGATTGCCGCTGCGGCGCTGGCGCGCGGCTGGATGACGCATGACTCGGTGCCGGGCGCGCCGCAACCGGGGCAGGTCATCGCGCACCTGCTGTTGCTGCAGGACCTGCTGGCCGTCGAGGCCTTGTCGGCCGGCGTCTGGTACGTGTCGATCGACTTCCAGCTGTTCGCGCTGCTGGTGCTGCTGCTGGCGGTCTGCGGCGCCCTCGAGCGCAGCTTCGGGTGGCGCCGGCCGATCGCGCCCTGGGCGGTGCTGGCGTTGATGGGCGCTGCGCTGTTCCACTTCAATCGCGATGCCGACTGGGACGTCGCGGCACCGTACTTCTTCGGCAGTTACGGACTTGGCGTGCTCGCGGCCTGGTGGGGCAGGGCGCCTAACCGTCGCGTCGGCGGGCTCCTGTTGTGCGCTGCGCTGGTGGGCGCGGCGCTTGCGTTCGAGTTCCGCTCTCGCATCGCGCTGGCCGGCATCGTCGCGCTGGTGCTGGTGATGTGGTCCGACGCGCGGCTGCCGATCGGCGAGGCCGGGCGCGCGCTGGTGAACTGGCTCGCGCGCATCAGCTACGCGGTGTTCCTGGTGCACTTCCCGGTGTGCATGGTGGTCAATGCCGCGTTCGATCGATTTGCGTCGGATGCGGTCGCGGTGCAGGGGCTGGGCGTGCTGCTCGCATGGGCGGCGAGCGTTGGCGCCGGCGCGCTTTTTCACCGCCACGTCGAGCAGCGCGCAGCTCACTGGCTGGGCCGCGCGGCCCGCCCGGCGACGGTCTGAGCGGGCGGCCGACAGTCCGGACCTCAGATCAGCCTTTGGGGTTGGACGCGACCTTGGTGCGCATCAGGCGGCCCTTTTCGCGCTCCCAGTCGCGCTTCTTCTCGGTCTCGCGCTTGTCGTGCTCGGCCTTGCCCTTGGCCAGCGCGATCTCGACCTTCACGCGTCCGCCCTTGTAGTGCAGGTCCAGCGGCACCAGCGTGAAGCCGCGCTGCTCGACCTTGCCGATCAGCCGGCGGATCTCGTCGCGGTGCATCAGCAGCTTGCGCGTGCGGTCGGCTTGCGGATGCACGTGGGTTGAAGCCTCGCGCAGCGGATTGATGCGGCAGCCGATCAGGAACAGCTCGCCGTCCTTGATCACGACATAGCCGTCGGTGAGCTGCACCTGCCCGGCGCGGATCGCCTTGACCTCCCAGCCCTCGAGCACGATGCCGGTCTCATGGCGTTCTTCGAGGTGGTAGTTGAAGCGGGCCTTCTTGTTCTCGGCGATCGACATGTCGTCTCTCAATAGAATCCCCGATTCTAAGAAGCCATGAAGCACGTCAAGAAATCGGTCCTGCTTTGGTATTCGGCGCGCGAGATCTACGACCTCGTGACCGCCGTCACCGACTACCCGCGGTTCCTGCCGTGGTGCGACAGGGCAGAGGTCCTCGAGATGCACGACGACGGCATGACCGCGCGCCTGCATCTCCACTACCACGGCGTTCGCCATGCCTTCACCACACGCAACACGCACGTGCCGGGCGACTCGGTGCTGATGGCGCTGGTCGATGGCCCGTTCTCCCGTCTCGAAGGCAGCTGGCGCTTCATTGCGCTGGGCACGCCGGCCGGTGCCGACGAGAGTGCGGCCGCGTCGCCGGCGGCGTGCAAGATCGAGTTCGACCTGCGCTACGCGTTCAACAGCACGGCGCTGGAGGCCGTGGTGAGCCCGGTGTTCGACCGCATTGCGCATACCTTCGTCGACGCCTTCGTGAAGCGCGCCGAGCAGGTCTACGGGCCGCGATGAGCCGCGTGGTGGGGGTTATCGTCGTCGAGGTGGCATACAGCCCGGCGGCCGGCGAGATTGAGCTGGTCAGGCTGGAGCTCGCGGCGGGCAGCAGTGCGCTGCAGGCGTTGCGCGCGAGCCGCCTGATGGAGCGCCATCCGGAGATCGATCCGAGCGTGATGGCCCTGGGCGTCTGGGGCCGAGCCTGCGCGCCAAGCGCCATGCTGTGCGACGGCGACCGGCTCGAGGTCTACCGTGCGTTGAAGGTCGATCCCAAGGAAGCGCGCCGCCAGCGCTATCAAAAACAGCCGAAGGAGAAGCTGTCGAAGACACAGCGCGCGCTCAGGCGCCGCTGATCGAGGCCGCGCTCAGCGGCACTCGCTGGCGATGGTCTGGCGTGCGGCCGCCATCTCGCGTGCGCGGCCGGCGTCGTCGAGGTACTCGCGCTCGCCCTTGTCGTTCATGCGCTGGATGCGGCCGCCATCTTCCAGCAGGCGCAGATTGGCGCGGGCCTTCTGGCAGTTCTCCGCACGCACGGCGGCGAGCTTGTCTTCCTCGGCCTTCTGCTCCGCCTTGCGCTTGGCGGCCTCCTGCTGCTCGGCCTGCTTGCGCTTGGCCTCGAGCTGCGGATCGACGCCCGCGGGCGCCGAGGCGGCCGCCGGGGCGCTGGCCGCGGCCACCGGCACGACGCGTGCGGCCTGCACCGGCGGACGCTGGAGGATGTCCTTCTCGGGCACCGTCTTGGGCGGCGGCAGGTCGCTGTACTGAACTTGGCCGCCGGCGTCCTTCCATTTCCACTGTGCTGCCGCAGGCAGGCTCCAGGCGCCCAGCGCCAGGGTGAGTCCGATCAGCGGGGCAAGGGCAGGAACGCGCTTCATGCGGGCCAGTGTAGCGGCGCACCCCTTGATGGCCTACCCGGATTGGCGTGAACTCTGTCGCGCGGGCACGTCGGGTGGGTGGCGGTCCGTATAATTCGCTTTTGCGTCTGGAGCTTTCCCATGCGCCTACTCGGCAAAGCGCTCACCTTCGACGATGTGTTGCTGGTGCCCGCGTTCTCCCAGGTCCTGCCGCGCGACACCTCGCTCGCGACCCGCCTCTCCCGCAACATCACGCTGAACCTGCCGCTGGTGTCCGCCGCGATGGACACCGTGACCGAGGCGCGACTCGCGATCGCGCTGGCGCAAGAAGGCGGCATCGGCATCATCCACAAGAATCTCACGCCCAAGCAGCAGGCGGCCGAGGTCTCGCGCGTGAAGCGCTACGAATCGGGCCTGCTGCGCGACCCGATCACCATCTCGCCCGGCGTGCGGGTGCGCGACGTGATCGAGCTGTCGCGCCAGCATGGGATCTCGGGCTTCCCGGTCATCGAGGAAGGCCGCGTGGTCGGTATCGTCACCGGCCGCGACCTGCGCTTCGAAACGCGCCTCGACGCCCCGGTGCGCGAGATCATGACGCCGCGCGAGCGCCTGGTCACCGTGAAGGAGGGCGCCTCGCTCGCCGAAGCCAAGGCGCTGATGCACACGCACAAGCTCGAACGCGTGCTGGTGCTCAACGACCGCGACGAGCTTCGCGGCCTGTTCACGGTCAAGGACATCACCAAGCAGACCAGCTTCCCCAACGCCGCCCGTGACGCACAAGGCAAGCTGCGCGTCGGCGCCGCCGTCGGCGTGGGCGAGGGCACGGAAGAGCGCGTCGAACTGCTGGTCAAGGCCGGTGTCGACGCCATCGTCGTCGACACCGCGCACGGCCACAGCAAGGGCGTGATCGACCGCGTGCGCTGGGTCAAGCAGAACTTCCCGTCCATCGACGTGATCGGCGGCAACATCGCCACCGGCGCGGCGGCGCTGGCGCTGGCCGAAGCCGGCGCCGACGGCGTCAAGGTTGGCATCGGCCCGGGTTCGATCTGCACCACGCGCATCGTCGCCGGCGTGGGCGTGCCGCAGATCATGGCGATCGACAACGTCGCCACCGCGCTCAAGGGCAGCGGCGTGCCGCTGATCGCCGATGGCGGCATCCGCTACTCGGGCGACATCGCCAAGGCCCTGGCGGCTGGTGCGCACACGGTGATGATGGGCGGCATGTTCGCCGGCACCGAAGAAGCGCCGGGCGAGGTGATCCTCTACCAGGGCCGCAGCTACAAGAGCTACCGCGGCATGGGCTCGATCGGCGCGATGCAGCAAGGCAGCGCCGACCGCTACTTCCAGGACAACACCGGCGCCAACCCCAACGCCGACAAGCTCGTGCCCGAGGGCATCGAGGGCCGCGTGCCCTACAAGGGCTCGGTGATCGCGATCCTGTACCAGATGGCCGGAGGCCTGCGCGCGTCGATGGGCTACTGCGGCTGCGCGACGGTCGAAGAGATGCGCGAGCGGGCCGAGTTCGTCGAGATCACCGCGGCCGGCATCCGCGAGAGCCACGTTCACGACGTGCAGATCACGAAGGAAGCGCCGAACTACCGCATGGAGTGAGGCTTGGCTATAATTCTGGCCAGTTCATGATGAGCTGGCCAGAATGAAAGTCACCGGCATCTTCGACGCCAAGCGCAACTTCTCCGCCCTGATCGACGAGGTCGAGGCCGGCGAGGAAGTGCGCATCACGCGCCACGGCAAGGAAGTGGTGCGCATGCTGCCGGTGAAGCGCACGCCGGTCATCACGGCCGAACAGATCCAGCGCGAGCTGGCGGCCATTCACGAGCTGCATCGGCGCGTGAAGCCGGGGCCGGGCTGGCGCGAGCTCAACGGCGAGGGCCGCGAATGAAGGTCGACGCCGTCGTCATCGACGCCTCGGTCACCGCGGCCTGGCTCCTGCCCGACGAGCACGACGCGGCTGCCGCCGAGGTCTACGCCCGCGTGCGCAGCAGCACGATCGACGTGCATGCGCCCGAGTCGTGGCTGTGGCAGTGCGGCGACCTGATCGCCAATGCGGTGCGCCGCCGCCGCGTTGGTGCCGACGACGCGATGCTGATGTGGAGCGTGCTCGATGCGGTGCGCACGCGCGTCGAGCTGGCCACGCCCGAGCCGAACCAGATCCGCGCCTGCCTCGCGCTGGCCGTCGATCATTCCCTCACGCTGCACGACGCGGCCTATCTGTGGCTTGCGTTGTCGCTCAAGCTTCCGCTGCTCACGCACGACGAGCGGATCGCCGCTGCCGCCGCCCGGCAATCGGTGCCGACGCTGCGCCTGCAGGACCTGACATGAGTTCCGAGCTGTCTTCGAGCACCACAGCCCCGCGCCAGGCGGCGATGCCCTTCATCCTGATCGCGGTGCTGATCGACATGGTGTCGATCGGTCTGATCATCCCGGTGTTGCCGCCGCTCGTGGGCACCTTCACCGGCAGCCAGGCCGACCAGGCGTTCTGGTTCGGCGCGGTGACCTTTGCATTCGGCGTCGCCAACTTCTTCGGATCGCCCGTTCTCGGTGCGCTGTCAGACCGCTTCGGCCGCCGCCCGGTGCTGCTGATCGGCTTCTCGGGCCTCGCGCTGAGCTTCTTCGTCACCGGCCTGGCCACGGCGCTGTGGATGCTGATCGTCGTGCGGCTTTTCAGCGGTGCAATGCAGGCCAACGCGGCGGTCGCCAACGCCTACGTGGCCGACATCACGCCGCCCGAACAGCGCGCCAAGCGCTTCGGGCTGCTGGGCGCGATGTTCGGCATGGGCTTCATCCTCGGGCCGGTGATGGGCGGTCTGCTGGGTGCCATCAACCTGCACCTGCCGTTCTTCGTGGCCGGCTCGCTGGCCCTGGCCAACTGGTGCTACGGCTTCTTTGTGCTGCCTGAGTCGCTGCCGGTCGAGCGACGCCGGCCCTTCGACTGGAAGCGTGCCAATCCCGTCGCCTCGCTCAAGGGCCTGACGCGGCTCCACGGCGTCGGCCCGCTGGTCGCGGTGATCGGACTGAGCGGGCTGGCGCAGTTCACGCTGCACACCACCTGGGTGCTCTACACGCAGTTCAAGTTCGGCTGGGGCCCGCTGCAAAACGGCTGGTCGCTATTCGCGGTGGGCGTGATGTCGGCGCTGGTGCAGGGGTTCCTGCTCGGACGCCTTCTCAAGCGCTTCACGGCGCAGCGCCTCGCGGTGATGGGCCTGATCTCGTCGACGATCTGCTTCGCGCTGTGGGGCGCGGCGACCGAGGGCTGGATGATGTACGCGGTGATCGTGCTCAACGTGCTGGGCTTTGCCTCGGCCGCGGCCGTGCAGAGCATCGTCTCGAACGCCGCCGACGCGCGCACCCAGGGCCAGACGCTGGGCGCGGCGGCCTCGATCAACAGCCTGATGGCCGTGCTCGCGCCGCTGATCGGCGCACCGCTGCTGAGCATGGTCTCGCACCTGCCGCACGGCGACTGGCGCATCGGCGCGCCGTACTACTTCTGTGCCGCGCTGCAGGCGACGGCGACCTTCCTCGCGATCCGCCATTTCCGCGCAATGCGCGCGCAGCGCCTGGCCGAGCGGGCCGGCGCCGCGGCCACCTGACCCGCCCCAGGACCTTCATCATGGCTCACGACAAGATCCTCATCCTCGACTTCGGCTCGCAGGTCACGCAGCTGATTGCCCGGCGCGTGCGCGAAGCGCATGTCTACTGCGAGATCCACCCGAACGACGTCTCCGACGCCTTCATCCGCGAGTTCGCGCCCAAGGGCATCATCCTCAGCGGCAGCCACGCCAGCACCTATGAAGACCACGAACTGCGCGCGCCGCAGGCGGTGTGGGATCTTGGCGTGCCGGTGCTGGGCATCTGTTACGGCATGCAGACCATGGCGGTACAACTCGGCGGCAAGGTCGAGTGGAGCGACCACCGCGAGTTCGGCTATGCCGAGGTGAGGGCGCATGGCCACACCAGGCTGCTCGACGGCATCCAGGACTTCGGCAGCACCGAGGGCCACGGCATGCTCAAGGTCTGGATGAGCCACGGCGACAAGGTCACCGAGCTGCCGCCGGGCTTCAAGCTGATGGCCTCGACGCCAAGCTGCCCGATCGCCGGCATGGCCAACGAGGCCAAGGGCTACTACGCGCTGCAGTTCCACCCCGAGGTCACGCACACGCTGCAGGGCACCGCGATGCTCACGCGCTTCGTGCGCGAGATCTGCGGCACCAAGGCCGACTGGATCATGGGCAACTACATCGACGAAGCGGTGGCGCGCATCCGCGAGCAAGTCGGTGACGAGGAGGTGATCCTCGGCCTGTCGGGCGGCGTCGATTCGAGCGTGGCCGCCGCGCTGATCCACCGCGCGATCGGTGACCAGCTGACCTGCGTCTTCGTCGACCATGGCCTCTTGCGTCTCAACGAAGGCCGCCTGGTGATGGACATGTTTGCCGGCCGCTTGCACGCCAAGGTGGTGCACGTCGATGCGAGCGAGCAGTTCCTCGGCCATCTGAAGGGCGTCACCGACCCCGAGCAGAAGCGCAAGATCATCGGCCGCGAGTTCGTCGAGGTGTTCCAGTCCGAGGCCAAGAAGCTCAAATCGGCCAAGTGGCTGGCGCAGGGCACCATCTACCCCGACGTGGTCGAGTCCGGCGGCACCAAGACCAAGAAGGCGACGACGATCAAGAGCCACCACAACGTCGGCGGCCTGCCCGAGACGCTGGGGCTCAAGCTGCTCGAGCCGCTGCGCGAGCTGTTCAAGGACGAGGTGCGCGAGCTCGGCGTCGCGCTGGGCCTGCCGCCGGAGATGGTTTATCGCCATCCTTTCCCCGGCCCCGGCCTGGGGGTGCGCATCCTCGGGGAAGTGAAGCGCGAGTACGCCGACCTGCTGCGTCGCGCCGATGCGATCTTCATCGAGGAGCTGCGCGCCGCGATCGACACGCCCAGCGGCAAGAGCTGGTACGACCTGACGAGCCAGGCCTTCGCGGTCTTTCTGCCGGTCAAGAGCGTCGGCGTGATGGGCGACGGCCGCACCTACGACTACGTCGTCGCGCTGCGCGCCGTGCAGACCAGCGACTTCATGACGGCCGACTGGGCCGAGCTGCCCTACAGCCTGCTCAAGAAGGTCAGCAGCCGCGTGATCAACGAGGTGCGCGGGATCAACCGCGTGACCTACGACGTCTCGTCCAAGCCGCCGGCGACGATCGAGTGGGAGTGACGTTGCTGGCTGCCTGAAAGGCCCTTGGCGCCGCTCCTTCGATACTGTATAAAAACACAGTATCGAAGGAGGCAGTCATGGACCCGATGGAATGGACCGCTCGCTGCGCCGCACGCCTGCGCGAGCAATGGCCGCACGCACCCGAAGACGAGCTGCGCGATGCCGCGGCCGAGCTGTGGCAAGACTTGAGATGGCGGCGGCTGGCGCCGGAAGTGGCCGCAACGGCGTGGCTGCGCCTGGGCGTGCTGGCACGATGAAGCGCCGCTGGCGATGCGCGTTTCCGTGGTCCGACTGCGCCGTGGCGGCGTGCGCCTGGGGCCTCACGAGCTGGAGCCGCCTGTGATCGGCGAACTCATCGTCGGCGACCGGCCGACGAGCAGCTTCGTGCGCAGTCTGCGGGCCGCCGAGGTGGTCGAGATCGATGGGCGAGGGCGCCCGGGCCGTGGCCTGTGCGGCCCGTTGTTCGAGCCGGTGCTGGTGGGCGTCGATGTCGACGGCTTCTCGCTCGTCGGCCTGGAGCTCGATGTCGAGCATGGCCGCGTGAGGGAACTCTCGCAGGTCTGGCGCTGCTCGCTGATCGGACGCTGATCGCCGGCGCCTTGGTGCGCGGTGCGCGTCTATGATCTGGTGATCGACGCGCCAACCAGCTTGGCCGCACCCCGCAACCCCCAACACGATGACGCCATGCGCATGATCTTCGGCGTGCTCGGCCTGCTGGTCGTGCTTGCCATCATCGGATCGGTCGCCAAGAAGCAGCTGCAGGCGGTCAAGGCGATCCCGAGCAGCCTGCCCGCGGCCACGTCGACGGCCACCACGGACGGCGGCGCTGCGGCGCCCGCCGGCGACCGCGCGGGCCGGCTCGATGCCTTTCCCGGCGCCGTGGCGGCCGATCCCAACGCGATGACGGTTCCGCAGCAATCGCAGAACCTGCAGAACCAGGTGAAGCAAGACGTCAACCGCGCGCTGCAGCAAGGTGCCGCGCGCGGCGATGGCGGGCAGTGAATCGATGACGTCCTTGCCTCTTTCGAACGCCGAGGAGCAGGCCCAGCGCGACGGCATGTACATGGCCCAGGCGCTGAGCCAGGCGCTCAATGCCCAGCTCGTCGGCGAGGTGCCGGTGGGCGCGGTGATCGTTCGTCACACCGACGCCGGCCCGCAGCTGATCGCCACGGGCTACAACCGGCCGATCACCACCAGCGATCCGACCGCGCATGCCGAGATCGTCGCGCTTCGGCATGCCGCGCAGCTGGTCGAGAACTACCGCCTGCCGGACTGCGAGCTCTACGTCACGCTTGAGCCCTGCGCGATGTGCGCGATGGCGCTGATGCACGCGCGCTTCAAGCGCATCGTGTTCGGTGCGGCCGATCCCAAGACCGGAGCGGCAGGATCCGTCGTCGACCTGTTCGCGCAGCGCGAGCTGAACCACCACACCGAGGTCGTCGGCGGCGTGATGGCGACCGAGTGCGGTCAGCTGCTGCGAGACTTCTTTGCCGAGCGCCGCATCCATGCGCGCGCCGAGCGCGACGCACGGCGTGCGGTCGCCGAGGTCGAGCCCGACCCGGCCAACGACGAACCCCTGCCCATTCCCGAGACGGTCGAGCTGCCGGTGGAAGCCGAGCTGCCGGCGACCGGCGAGGCCCAACCCCGCTGAGCCGCCGCATGCCCGAGCGCCACGATCATCATCTTCACGACCACCAGCACACGCATCCGAGCCAACAGCGCATGACGCTGTGGTCGCCGGCGGGCGTCGTGGCCCAGCCGGCGGCGCTGCGCCGCGCGGCGCGCTACCTCGGCCGCCACGGCTTCGAGGTCGAGATCGACGAGGCCGCGCTCGCGCGCCACCAGCGCTTCGCGGGCGACGACGACACGCGCCTGGCCGCGCTGTATCGCATCGCCGATGCGCGGCCGGACATCGCGATGGCCAGCCGCGGCGGCTATGGCCTGACGCGATTGCTCGATCGCATCGACTGGACCCGCATCGGCCGCAGCACGGCGGCCGGCACACGCTGGGTCGGCTACAGCGACGTGACCGCGCTGCACCTGGGCGCGATCGCGCACAAGGCCTGCGGCCCGGACGCACCAATGTGGGCCGGACCGCTGGCCTGCGACGACTTCGGCCGCACGGCGGAGCAGGGCGGCGTCGACGACATCACCGAAGCCTGCTTCGTCGAAGCCATGACCGGCGAACTCGAAGCGGTGGGCTTTCGCACCGAAGCCGGCTTCGACGGCCTCGAAGCGCGCGGCACGCTGTGGGGCGGCAATCTCACGGTGCTTGCCGCGATGCTCGGCACGCCGCATTTCCCGAAGCTCAAGGGCGGCATCCTCTTCCTCGAGGACGTCAACGAGCACCCCTATCGCACCGAGCGCACGCTGCTGCAGCTCGCGCAGGCCGGCGTGCTCGACGCGCAGCGCGCCGTGCTGCTGGGTGACTTCAGCGGCTGGAAGAAGTCGCCGCTGGACCGCGGTTATTCGCTCAAGACGGCGATCGCGCACGTGCGCTCGGCGACCCAGGTGCCGGTGCTCACCGGCCTGCCGTTCGGCCACGTGGCCACCAAGGTGTGCCTGCCGGTCGGCCATCGCGTCGACCTCGTCGCCGAGGGGCGCGACGTGCTGATCGCGTGGGGTTAAGGGCGCCGCGGCCGCCTTCAGATGAAGGCGTGCACCACGTCGCGATCAACGCTGGTGCATTCGCACCGCGGCGATACGCCGCCGACGATGGGCACGCGGCTGTTGTGCGATGCCAACGTTGAAGCGCCTCGCCTTAGGGCCGCGGGCCTAGTAAGGCTTAGCACAGCGACGACGCGCATCTCGATAGCGCTCGCCGCAAACCCGCATGAATGCTGGCTTTGCGGGACGTTGAGGGTTGCATTGCACGAGCGAGCACTGCTGCAACCCATTCCTGATCGGGGAACTCCCTAGCCGCCCCGCCGTGGGGCGCGCCGTGACAATTTATTTACATGTATGCGCAGGCGTGTCGCGCTGGTGAACAACATCGGCACGTGGCTTGCAGGCAGGCACATGGTTGCGGTCATGAGCATGGCGTCGCTGACCCGGCGATCGACACAGGCTCGGCCCGCAGCAAGGTTCATCCTTCAACCTTCCCTTTCAGGAGTCTTGGAATGCTCAAACCCACGAAGCTGGCGGCCGGCGTGCTGGTCGCTTGCGGTGGCGCGCTGCTCTCGGCAGGCGTCTACGCGCAAGCGCAGCCCCAGCAACAGCTCGAACGCGTGACGGTCACGGGTTCGAACATCAAGCGCACGGACGCCGAGACGGCGTCGCCGGTGCAGGTGATCACGCGCGACGAGATCGAGAAGACCGGCAAGCAGTCGATCCAGGAGGTCCTGCGCAATCTGACCGCCGACGGGGGTGGCTCGATCCCCTCGTCGTTCAGCAACGGCTTCGCTTCCGGCTCCGCTGCCGTGTCGCTGCGTGGTCTGGGCGTCAACTCGACCCTGGTGCTAGTCAATGGTCGCCGCATGACCACCTATGGTCTGGCGGACGACGGCACGCGCAACTTCGTCGACCTGAACTCGCTGCCGCTCGAAGCGGTGGACCGCATTGAAGTCCTGAAGGACGGTGCCTCGGCGATCTACGGCGCGGATGCCGTGGGTGGCGTGGTCAACGTGATTCTGCGCAAGCAATACACCGGCGCGTCGATCGGCGGTTCATACGGCCAGAGCGGCCGCGCGGACGGCGAGACGGGACGCGTGTTCGGCTCGTTCGGCTTCGGTGATCTCGACGCCGACAAGTACAACGTCTTTCTGAGCCTGGAAGCGTCGAAGCAGAAGAACATCTGGTCGGTCGACCGCGGTTACATCGGCCAGAGCGATCTGACGTCGCGCGGCTACTTCGACACTACCAACGGCGCACCCCGTCCGTACTTCGGTCTGGCCACTCCCACCGGCAACTCGCCGTATGGCGTGGTTCGCGCAATCGATCCGGTCACCGGCGCCCTCGGCCCGCGCACGAACGTGATCTCGTGCGATGCCAGCCTGATCGATCCGGATACCGGCCTGTGCCGCTTCAATCCGCTGACTCACCAAGAGGTCCAGCCGCAGCTCGAACGCCTCAACCTGTTTACCCGCGGCACGGTGCAGATCACCGAGTCGATGACCGGCTACGCGGAGATCGGCTACTTCAACACCAAGTCGAAGGCAAACGGCACGCTGGGCGCCAATAACGACACCGGTGTCTACCTGCCGGGCGATCCGCTGAATCCGCTCGTGACGCACGGCCCGATGACGCTGCCGGGAACCCATCCTGACAACCCTTTGGGCGTGGACTCTCAGTTCCTGTACCGCCCGCAGGAACTCGGCGGGCGTGACCAGCACACCGACAACAAAGTGTTCCGCTTCGTCACCGGCCTGCAGGGCACCGGCTTTGGCTGGGACTATGACGTTGGCGCTTCGTACATCAAGAGCAAGCTGACGAACCGCAACTTCGGCTTCATCCGCTACGACCTGATGCAGGAGGCGCTGAACAACGGCACCTATCGCATCAACAATCCGAATACGACGGATCCCGCCGTCCTCGCGGCAATCTCGCCGGTGCTCGAGAACAAGCCGACCAGTTCGATCAAGGCGATCGATTTCAAGGTTACGCGTGACCTGATGGCGCTGGCGGGCGGCAGCATGGGCTTGGCCATCGGTGGCGATTACCGCTGGGAAGATGCCGACACGCCGCCGGTGCCGTTCACCGACACGGCCGAGATCGTCGGTCTCGGCTACTCGGCCTTCAGCGCCAAGCGCAAGGTCTACGCGCTGTACGGCGAGTTGAGCGCGCCGGTCACCAAGTGGCTCGAGCTCGGCGGTGCGCTGCGCTACGACCACTACTCGGACTTCGGCAGCACGACGAACCCGAAGGTGACGTTCAAGCTGAAGCCGATTGACCAAGTGGCGATCCGCGGAACCTACGCCGAGGCGTTCCGTGCACCCGGCCCGGCTGAAACCGGCGGTTCGAGCTTCGGCTTCACGACCTACGGCATCCTGTCGCAAGGTACCCCGGACATCAAGCCGGAAGAAGCCAAGAGCTATAACCTGGGTCTGGTCCTCGAGCCGATGCCCGGGCTCAGCGCGACTGTCGACTTCTGGAAGGTCGATCGCAAGAATGAGATCGTCCAGGCTGATCCGAACGCGATCATCGGTGACAACCCGACCACGGGCGGCACGCCGCTGTCACAGGTTCCGGGCGCTCAGCCGGGGTCGTTCATCTACTACGATTCGGACGGCAACATCGCCACGGTCACTGGCTTCTATCGGAATGCCGCGAAGACCAAGACGGACGGTGTCGACCTCGAGCTGCGCTACCGGATGAACCTCGGCGAAGCGGGGCGACTCACCTCGCAGTTGAACTGGTCGCACACGAAGAGCTTCGAGCGCACCGACGCGGATGGCAACACGTTCGAGTACGCGGGAACGCACGGCCCGCTGGTGCAAAGCGCAGGTGGCGGCACTCCGAAGGATCGCGCCAGCTTGTCGCTGACCTGGGACCGTGGTCCGGTCGCGCTAACTCTCGGTGCCAACTATGTGGGCAAGATCAAGTTGATCGACCACGTTGGCGATACGTCGCCGTCGGACGGCGAGGGTTCGATCTCCAACGCCAACACCGGCGTGATCTACCCGGACAACGGCCAGTACAACTGCGGTGCGTTCGACGTGAACGGCAACGTCTACAACGGCTGCAAGCTGGGTGGCTACACGACGTTCGACCTGTTCGGTCGCTGGTCGCCGACGAAGAACCTGGACCTGAACTTCTCGATCCAGAACCTCTTCGACAAGAAGGCCCCGTTCGATCCGTACCTGGTGCTCACGTACGGCATCAACTACAACCAGACCTGGCACCAGTCGGGCGCGGTTGGCCGCTTCTTCACGGTCGGCGCGAAGTACTCGTTCTACTGACCTAATGAGCGCGTCTGAGTCCTGGCGGCAAGAGGGGCAACCCTCGAACCGCTAGGCGCAGACGTCTAAGAAACCGCTCTATCCCCCGCCTGCGAGCGTTCAGCTCGCAGGCTTTTTTTGTTAGCCTCCCGCGCGGCCCGCCGACACAGCCAAGCGTGCTGCATCTGCTTGCCATACCTAGGGCTTACCGGCCCCTGTGATTCGCCGTACCTACCCGTCGTGCGGCGATAATCCTCGGCTTGATCCATCAAGCCCGCTCTCCAGACCCACGGAGTACAGAAGTGTCGCAATCGAGTGCCTCCCTCCGGTCTTCGCGCGTTGTCGTACGCGCGGCGCGACCCGGCTGGCCTTGCCTCCTCTGTGCTGAGGGGACTTAAGGACCGCCAGCCTCGCGTCCGTCGGCCCGCCGCAGCTTCGCGTCGGCGTCAGACGGTTTCATCGAAACCCCGTTCTTCGCCTGACCGGAGACCTCATGTTCCGTAAGCTCACGCATTCCTTCGCGGCTCTCGCTGCTGCGCTTGCCCTGATCACTGCCGCCGGCACGTTCGCGCCGGCCGCCCAGGCCCAGACCCCCGCCGCCCCCGAAGCCTCGGCCCCGGCCGCCGCGCCGGCGGCCGTGGAAGCCGCCCCCAACCTCGCCAGCGCGCCCGCTCCCGCGGCCGCCAAGGTCGACAACCCCTACGGCCTCGAAGCGCTGTGGAAGGGCTCCGACGCGGTTGCCAAGGCGGTGCTCATCATCATGGTGATCATG